>NZ_JBIRZM010000013.1:0-191828 GCF_044390825.1 Streptomyces sp. NPDC018833
CGGTGTCATCGCCCGTGTCATGCAGCGGATCCTCGCGCTGACCGCCGCGATCTGGCACAACGACCACACCGGGCAGCCCATCCTGCGCTCACTGAGCGCCTATGATCACTGACCCCTTGGAATCGATCATCTAGGGCAGGAAACCGCGCAGCAGCGCCGCCGTCCCCTCGCAGTGCTCCCGCATCACCTCGCGCGCCGCGTCCGCGTCGCCGTCCAGGACCGCCTCGACGAGCGCGGCGTGCTGGTGCTGCGAGTGCTCCAGATTGCGCACGAGCAGCGGGATGCAGTCGAGCAGATCGTTCAGCCTGGCGCGGACCGCGGCGTACTGGGCGGTCAGCGTCGGCGAGCCCGACAGCTCGGCCAGGGTCAGATGCAGCAGCGTGTCCTGCCTGCGGTACTCGGACAGCGGGGCGTCGTGCGTCGCCGCCAGCGCCGTGCGCAGCCGCTCGGCGCCCTCGTCGGTCAGCCCGTGCGCCGCGCAGAGCCCGGCCGCGCCCACTTCGAGCACCTCGCGGAAACGCAGGGTGTCGTCCACGTCCACGCCGGCCAGCCGCCGGCGCAGCTCGTCCTCGCCGTGGGTGTCCGGCCGGTGCAGCACAAACGTTCCGCCGTAGCGGCCGCGCCTGCTCTCCACCAGGCCCTGGTCCGTCAGCACCTTGAGCACCTCGCGCAGCGTGACCCGGCTGATCCCCATCCGCTCGGCCAGCTCCCGCTCGGCGGGCAGCCGCTCGCCGCCGGGGACCAGGCCGAGCCGCAGCAGCTGGAGGATCTGCTCCAGGGCCTCTTCGAAGCCGTTGCCCGCGTGCACGGGGCGCAGCACGGGGGTGAGCCGGTCGCTCGGCCCGCCCGTCTTCGCGTCTGTCTTCGCCACCTCGCCGTTTCCCCTTCCCAAGCAATGGTCTTCAGCAATACCTTATGACTTCCGGCTGATCCAAGGAGGCGTAACCCCGTGGCAGACCGCACACCACCGCTGGCACTCGAGGAGCTGCGCGCCCTCGTCGCGAGCGGCGAGATCGACACAGTCGTCCTGGCCTTCCCCGATATGCAGGGACGGCTCCAGGGCAAGCGGTTCGCCGCACCTTTCTTCCTCGACGAGGTCGTCGAACACGGAACGGAGGGCTGCAACTACCTCCTTGCCGTCGACACCGAGATGAACACCGTCGACGGCTACGAGATGTCCTCCTGGGAGCGGGGGTACGGCGACTTCGCCATGCACCCCGATCTCACCACGCTGCGCCGTGTCCCGTGGAACGAGGGCACCGCTCTGCTCGTCGCCGACCTCGCCTGGAACGACGGCTCGCCCGTCGTCGCCGCGCCTCGCCAGATCCTCCGCCGGCAGCTGGAGCGCCTGGCCGAGTACGGCTACACCGCGCACGTGGGCACGGAGCTGGAGTTCATCGTCTTCAAGGACACGTACGAACAGGCCTGGGACCGCGGCTACCACGGCCTCACCCCGGCCAACCAGTACAACATCGACTACTCCGTCCTCGGCACCGGCCGCATCGAGCCGCTGCTGCGCCGCATCCGCAACGAGATGGCGGCGGCCGGACTGACCGTGGAGTCGGCCAAGGGGGAGTGCAACCCCGGCCAGCACGAGATCGCCTTCAAGTACGACGAGGCGCTGGTCACCTGCGACCAGCACGCCGTCTACAAGACGGGTGCCAAGGAGATCGCCGCGCAGGAGGGCGTCTCGCTCACCTTCATGGCCAAGTACAACGAGCGCGAGGGCAACTCCTGCCACATCCACCTCTCGCTGCAGGACGCCCACGGCACCAACGTCATGGCGGGCGACGGGCCCGGCGGCATGTCGCCGGTGATGCGCCACTTCCTCGCCGGCCAGCTCGCCGCCCTGCGCGACTTCTCCCTGCTGTACGCGCCGAACATCAACTCCTACAAGCGCTTCCAGCCCGGCTCGTTCGCCCCGACAGCGGTCGCCTGGGGCTACGACAACCGCACCTGCGCGCTCCGCGTCGTCGGCCACGGCCGCTCGATGCGGTTCGAGAACCGGCTGCCCGGCGGCGACGTCAACCCGCATCTCGCCGTCGCCGGTCTCGTCGCCGCCGGTCTCCACGGCATCGAGCAGCAGCTCGAACTGCCCGAAGCCTGCGCGGGCAACGCCTACAGCGCCGACTACGAACACGTCCCGACCACCCTGCGCGAGGCCGCCGAGCTGTGGGAGAACAGCCCCATCGCCAAGGCAGCCTTCGGCGACGAAGTCGTCGCGCACTACCGGAACATGGCACGCGTCGAGCTCGAAGCCTTCGACGCGGCGGTCACCGACTGGGAGCTCCGCCGCTCCTTCGAACGCATGTGAGGCCTTCCTTGACCGTCGAGCACCACGTACTGAACCCCGCCACCGAAGAGCTCGTGCGCACCGTCCCGGCGACCACGCCCGCCGAGGTCGACGCCGCCGTCGGCCGCGCCGCCGCGGCCCAGCGGCAGTGGGCGGCGGCCGCCCCCGCCGACCGGGCCAGGCTGCTGCGGCGCTTCGCCGCGGTCGTCGACGACCACGTCGAGGAGCTGGCCCGTCTCGAAGTCCTGGAAGCCGGGCACACCATCGGCAACGCCCGCTGGGAAGCGGGCAACGCCCGCGACCTCCTCGACTACGCGGCCGGGGGAGTGGAGCGCCTGACCGGCCGCCAGATCCCCGTGCCCGGCGGCCTCGACATCACCGTCCTCGAACCGCTGGGAGTCGTCGGCGTCATCGCGCCGTGGAACTTCCCCCTGCCGATCGCCGCCTGGGGCACTGCACCGGCGCTCGCCGCCGGCAACGCGGTGCTGCTCAAGCCCGCCGAGACCACCCCGCTCACCGCGCTGCGGCTGGCCGAACTCGCCCTCGTGGCGGGCCTTCCCGAGCATCTGTTCCAGGTGCTGCCGGGAGCCGGTGACGTCGCGGGCAACGCCCTGGTCGAGCACCTGGGCGTCGCCAAGATCGTCTTCACCGGATCCACCCGGGTCGGCAAGCAGATCATGGCCACGTGCGCGGACCGCGTGAAGCGGGTCACGCTCGAACTCGGCGGCAAGAGCCCGAACATCGTCTTCGCCGACTGTGATCTCGACGCCGCGGTGGCCGCCACTCCGATGTCCTTCCTCGACAACTCCGGGCAGGACTGCTGCGCCCGCACCCGCATCCTTGTGCAGCGCTCGGTGTACGACCGCTTCCTCGACCTGCTCGCCCCCGCGGTCGAAGCCGTCGTCGTGGGCGATCCTGCGGACGAGAAGACACAGATGGGGCCCCTGATCTCCGGTGCCCAGCTGGACCGGGTGCGGTCGTACGTCCCCGACGACGTGAAGGCGATCCGCGGCTCGGCCCCCGAGGGGCCCGGCTTCTGGTTCCCGCCGACGGTCCTCACCGACATCGCGCCCGACGCGCCCGCCGCCAGGGAAGAAGTCTTCGGACCCGTGGCCGTCGTGCTCCCGTTCGAGGACGAGGAGGACGCCGTACGGCTCGCCAACGCCACCGAGTACGGACTGTCCGGCTCTATCTGGACCCGTGACGTGGGCCGCGCACTGCGCGTCTCGCGAGCTGTCCAGGCGGGCAACCTGTCCGTCAACTCCCACTCCAGCGTCCGCTACTGGACCCCGTTCGGGGGCTACAAGCAGTCCGGCCTCGGCCGCGAACTCGGCCCCGACGCCCTCGCCGCTTTCACCGAGACCAAGAACGTCTTCATCAGCACGGAGGCCTGAACACCCATGACCGTTGACACCCCCATCTGCCGCCGCCTCGTGGGCCGCACCGCAGTCATCACCGGCGCCGGCAGCGGCATCGGCCTCGCCGCCGCGCGCCGGCTGGCCGCCGAGGGCGCGAACGTGGTCTGCGGCGACATCGACGAGACCGCCGGCAAGGCGGCGGCCGACGAGGTCGCCGGGACGTTCGTACGCGTCGACGTCACCGACGCCGAGCAGGTCGAGGCGCTGTTCAGGACGGCGTACGACACCTATGGCAGCGTCGACGTCGCGTTCAACAACGCGGGCATCTCGCCGCCCGACGACGACTCGATCCTCGAGACCGGCCTGGAGGCGTGGAAGCGCGTGCAGGAGGTCAACCTGACCTCGGTCTACCTCTGCTGCAAGGCGGCCATCCCCTACATGCGGCAGCAGGGGAAGGGCTCGATCATCAACACGGCCTCCTTCGTGGCGCGCATGGGCGCCGCGACCTCGCAGATCTCGTACACGGCCTCCAAGGGGGGCGTGCTGGCGATGTCGCGCGAGCTGGGCGTGCAGTTCGCCCGCGAGGGCATCCGCGTGAACGCGCTGTGCCCGGGACCGGTCAACACCCCGCTGCTCCAGGAACTGTTCGCCAAGGACCCGGAGCGGGCGGCCCGCCGCCTCGTGCACATCCCGGTCGGGCGCTTCGCGGAGGCCGAGGAGATCGCTGCCGCGGTCGCGTTCCTCGCCAGCGACGACTCCTCGTTCGTCAACGCCACCGACTTCCTGGTCGACGGCGGCATCTCCGGAGCGTATGTCACCCCTGTGTAGTCCTGTTGGTGGCCCCGCATAGGGTGTCCCGATGAGCATGACGACCCCTCCCCCTACGCCTGGCGGCGCGGGTGGACCCCCAGGCTGGTATCCGGACCCGCAGGCGCACGGAACCGAGCGGTGGTGGGACGGCTCGGCCTGGTCCGCGCACTCGCGCGCGGCCCAGGCACCCCGGGACACCGGGGCGCAGCCGTACGGGCCGGGGCAGGCGGCGTACGGTCCTGGTCCTGGTCCCGTGCAGGGCGCCGGGGCCGCCTCCGTGCCGTCCGGCGGGTTCGGGCCGCACACCGTGCCCATGCAGCCTCCCGCGACCGGCGGGCCGGGCGGGGGCAGGCGCCCCGTCCTCGCGCTGGCCGCCGCCGGTGCCGTGCTCGTCGCGGCAGTGGCCATCACAGCCGTACTGCTCGGCAACGACGACGACCCGGGCACGCCCGGGGCGCCGGCCACGTCCGCCACCTCCGCTCCGGCGACGTCCGGCCCTGAGCAGAGCGCATCGCCCACCGCCACCGCCGACGAGTCCGGGGAGCTCGTCGACCAGCTCAACGGCATCACCATGCCCATCCCGGAGGGCTGGGAGAAATCCAGCAGCGCTCTCGGCTCCGGCACGACGATGTACACCGACGAGACCTACGACTGTCCCGGTGGCGGTTCTTCGATCTGTCGCCACGGCCAGGTGACCTCCATGACGGCGGCCGCGTCCGGCGGTGCGAGCACACCGAAGGGTGTGGCCGAGCAGGACGTCGAGAAGGCGGCCGAGGAGGCGTACGACGAGGACGCGCTCGGCACCCGCATCCACGACGGCATCACGTCGCACACCGTCGTGAAGTCGCAGAACTTCGCCGTCGCAGGACGCTCTGGATACCTCGTCCGCTGGCGCGTCGTCACCGGGGCGGGCCCCGGCGGATATGTGCAGTCGCTCGTCTTCCCGTCCCCCATCGGGACCGAGGCACTGGTGGTCGTGCGCTTCGCCTTCGACGCCGGCCCCGACGGCCCCCCGCTCGCTGACATGGACAGGATCGCGTCCAGCATCCGCCCGATCGGCGACGCCACGAGCGGCGGCGTCGGCAGCAGCATCGGGCCCGGCTGACTCCACGTCGCCGTGGCCTGAACGACGCACGTCGCCGTGACCGGGGTGATCCGAGCTCGTCGCCCGGAGTCCCCAGCTCGTGGCCCGGCGCTCGAGTTCTTGACCAGGATGACCCGAGCCTGTGGTCCGGGGTTCCTGCCGAGCCGCGACAGACCACGACGGGCTGCGGCCGGGTCTGGCCCGCGGCCGGGTGAGCCGCCGGCTCCTGAGCGGGCGCAGGCCAGGGCCGCCCGCCCGCGAGCGGCCGGGGCAGGGCTCCCGAGCGGCACTCACTCGGCGAGTGCACGGTAGAGCGAGGCGACCGAGGGGTGCCTGCCCGCGTTCTTCCCCGCCTTGATGGTGAGCCGTCCGGCGATCTCGGAGACCGGCACACCCTGGTCGCGCAGTGCACGGGCCGTGGCGAGCATGTCGTCGTCGATCACTTTCGGGCGTCCGCCGCCTCGCCGCGTCTGTGCGGCGCCGTGCCCCGCGTACTCGATGTGCAATGGCCCGCACGAGAAGTCCTGCGACGGTTTTTCGCAGAACTCATTCTCATAACTCAGGGGGCCCGCGTATCCGGCTGACTGGACGGGGAGTGTGTCGCCGAGGGACTCCAGCAGGTCGCGCAGCAGGCCGGCGAGGGTCCGGCGGCCGGCCTCGTCCAGCGCTCCCAGCACCCGGTCCTCGGTGGCGAGGTGGTCGGGGAGTACCCGGTCGACGAGTTCTAGACCCTCCCGGGTGAGTGAGACGTGGACGACGCGCCCGTCCGACTCGCTCGGCGTGCGCGTGACCAGGCCGCGTGCCTGTAACCGGTCGAGTCGCTGGGTGACGGCGCCCGACGTGACCATCGCCGACCGCATCAGCGCCGCCGGGGTGAGGCGGTGCTCCGGTCCGCTGCGCCGCAGGGTCGCGAGGACGTCGAAGGAGGCCCGGTCCAGGCCGTGCGCGGCGAACGTCTGTGAGAGCTCCGAGCCGATGAGCCGGGAGAGGCGCGACAGGCGTCCGATCACGGCCATGGGTGACACGTCCAGGTCGGGGCGCCGTGCGCCCCACTGCCGCAGTACGAGATCCACGTGGTCTGCCATGAAAGCAGTCTAGCCAAATGTCTTAGTGATGAGTTACTTTGTCTTAGTGCTAAGTAATTTATTGAGAAGCAACCGACTCGCGGTCGTGGTGCTGACCGCGCTGGCGCCCGTCATCTGGGGCACCACCTACCTCGTCACGACGGAGATGCTGCCTCCCGGGCGGCCGCTGCTCGCCGCGGTGATCCGTGCGCTGCCCGCCGGCCTGCTGCTCGTCGCCGTCACCCGGCGACTCCCGCAGGGCATCTGGTGGTGGCGTGCGCTCGTCCTCGGCGCGCTGAACATAGGTGTGTTCTTCGCGCTCCTCTTCGTTGCCGCCTACCGCCTGCCGGGCGGAGTCGCCGCCACCGTCGGCGCCGTGCAGCCCCTGCTCGCCGCAGGACTGTCGGCCGCGCTCCTCGGTGACCGCCTCACCGTGCGCACCGCGCTCGCGGGCTTCGCGGGGATCGCCGGTGTCAGTCTGCTCGTCCTGCGGGCCGATGCCCGGCTGGACGCGCTCGGCGTCGCCGCCGCCCTCGGCGGCGCGCTGGTGATGGCCACAGGCGTGGTCCTCGCCAAGCGGTGGACCTCTCCCGCGCCGCTACTCGCCACGACCGGGTGGCAGCTGCTCGCGGGCGGACTGCTGCTGCTCCCGGTGGCCCTGCTCGTCGAAGGCCCGCCGCCGGCCGCCCTGACCGTGCAGAACCTCCTGGGATACGCCTACCTGTCGCTCGTGGGCGCGGCCGTCGCGCACGCGCTGTGGTTCCGGGGTATCCGGGCGCTGCCTCCGGCCGCCGTCTCCTTCCTCGGGCTGCTCAGTCCGCTGGTCGCGACCTTGCTCGGCCTGATCGTCGCGGGCGAGCGGCTCAACGGACTCCAGGCCGTCGGCGCAGTCGTCGTCATCGCCGCACTCATGGCGGCGCAGCGGCAGAAGGGGACACCTCGCGCGGCACCCGCCGAGGACACAGCCTCCTCCGCCGTCCCGCCCTCCGTTCCCGGCACCACCCCGGCATCCGCCGGTCACCGATCACAACAGCAAGGAGCCCGGCCGTGCGTATGACCGTCTTCGGAGCAGTGGGGAATGTCGGACGAAGGACGGTGGCCGAGGCGCTGTCCCGGGGGCATGACGTCACCGCCGTCGTCAGGGATCCGGCCCGCTGCACGGAACTGCCCCACCGGGCCCGCCCGCTCGTGGCTGATGCCGATGACCCGGACGCCGTCGCCAGGGCGAGTGCCGGGCAGGACGTGGTGATCAGTGCGACAAGACCGGCACCTGGTCGGGAGCGCGAGCTGGTGGTGACCGTAGAAGCGCTGCTCGCGGGGGTCGCCCGCACCGGCGTCCGGCTTCTCGTCGTCGGCGGCGCCGCGTCGCTCACGCTCCCCGGCAAGGGGCCGCTCACCCTGGCCGAAGGCCCGGACTTTCCCGCCGAGTTGGGTCCGATCGCCACCGCCTGTACCGCGCAGCTCGATGTCTGCCGGGCTGCCGCAGCGGGCGCGGACTGGACGTATCTCAGTCCGCCGGCGCTTCTGGAGCCCGGTGAGCGCACCGGTGACTACCGCCTCGGCGGCGACGAACTGCTCGTCGACAGCGACGGCCGGTCCTTCATATCCATGGAGGACTTCGCGGTGGCGCTGCTGGACGAGGCCGAGCGTCCCCGGCACCGGCGGACCCGGTTCACCGTGGCGTACTGACCAGCCGGCAGGAGGGGTTGGCCTACAGGAAGGTGCGGCCCTCGCCCCGGTAGGTCGGCGCGGTGCTCGACACCCGGTCGCCTTCCACCAGGTGCAGCGTGTCGAAGCGCTCGCACAGCTCCCCGGCCTTCGCATGGCGGAACCACACCTTGTCGCCGATCAGCAGATCGTCGGCCGCGTGGCCGATCAGCGGTGTCTGCACCTCACCCGCCCCCTCCTGAGGGTCGTAGCGCAGGCCCTCCGGGAGAAAGGGCACGGGCAGCCGATCGGCCCCCGCCGCACCGGAGGCGGGATAGCCCCCACCGAGCACGGCCACCACGCCCACCCCCGGCCGACGGACGACGGGCTGAGCGAACAGCGCGGCCGGACGGCCGATGAAGGAGGTGTAGTTGTCGAACAACCGCGGGACATACAGACCCGAACCGGCAGCGATCTCCGTGACCGCGTCCTCGGCCGCCGTGTGCTGGACGCTCCCGGTCCCGCCACCGTTCACGAACTCCAGATCGGGCGACACCGCCCGCACCGCGCGCACCACGGCGGCCCGCCGGGCGGCGAGCTCGGTCCGGGCGGCACGCTGCATCAGCCGCACGGCCCGGGAGCGCAGCGGCGAACCGGCGACGGAGTCACCCACCCCCGCGATGTGCCCCTCGTACGCCATGAGCCCGACCAGCCGGAAACCCGGCCGCCGGGTGATCGACCGGGCGACCTCGGCCAGTTGGGCGGGCTCGCGCAGCGGCGACCGCCGCGCACCGACCCGTATCCGCCCGCCCAGCAGATGCAGGGCCGTGTCCAGCTCCAGACAGACCCGGATCTCCTCCTTCCCGCCCGCGCGGGACCGATCGATGAGTTCCAGCTGGGCGAGGTCGTCGACCATCACCGTCACGGCCCCCGCCAGTTTGGGATCTGCCGCGAGCTCCGCGAAGCCGGCCCGGTCCACGGACGGATACGCGAGCAGCACGTCGTCGAATCCGGCCCGCGCCAGCCACAGCGACTCGTCAAGGGTGAACGACATGATCCCGGCGAAGCCGTCGCGGGCCAGTACACGCTCCAACAGGGTCCGGCACCGCACCGACTTGCTCGCCACCCGGATGGGCTTGCCCCCGGCCCGGCGGACGAGGTCGTCGGCATTGGCGTCGAAGGCCCCGAGATCGATGATCGCGACGGGTGCGTCCAGATGCGCGGTGGCCTTGTCGTAGCGGGCCCGGTCTGCGGCACGGGGAGTCATGGCCCGAGCTTGCCAGACTCGATTACTCCGAGGTAGGGGATGTTCTGGGCAGATCCCCCGGACCGCCGGGCGCATGGAGGTCGGGCCGAGCGCAGCCCGTTAGAGTGACAGGCACAGTGGCCTGCACGAGGTGGCGAACAGGCCTGCCCCGAACGGTTATCCGGTCGGTGGTACGTGGCGAGCAACGGGGGGCGGAATGAGCACGGAGGCGCAACGCCCTTCCGGCGCACAGCCCCCGCCTCGCTCCCGTATCACAGAAGCGCTCCTCCCGCCCGCCCCGCCGGCGTCGCCGGCCATGGACCGGCCCGATGCGTCGCCGGAGCACCCGGCACAGCCCGCGCCCGCCACCGGCGGCCCGGCTGCGTCCCGTCCGACGGTCTCTCTGCAGCGCACCGCGCTGCCGGCCCCGGGCGGACAGGGGGGTGCGTCCCGGTCGGCCGTGCCCCCGCAGAAGGCCGTGCCGCCCGCACCGGCAACGCCCGCCCCGCAGCAGACCACGTCCCCCACCCCGCGGATCACCGCGCCGCCCGCGGGCGGCGACCGCGCTGCCGCGGCGAGGGTGCCGCTGCCGCCCGCGAACGCTCCTTCGGCAGCGCCCGAGAGCGGTCGTGACGGGAGCATCCGCGACGTCGAGACCACCACCCGCCTGCGTCCCATTCCCCCTGCCCCGGCGCAGGCGCGCCAAGCCGCGCCCCCCGCCCCCGCACCCGCGTCCCAAGTCGCGCCCCCTGCCCCCGCGTCTCCAGTCGCGCCCGCCGCGCCCCTCGTGCCGCCGGCACCCCGGCGGCGGCCCGTCGGGCACGTCGACATGACGCCGCGGCCCGGTGCGCCCCGGCCGCCCGCCCACCACTGGGCCCCGCCTGAGGCGCCCGCCGAAATGACCACGCGGCTGCGGCCCGTGCGGACCCGGCACCCCGCGCGGACCGCCGCCGCCGTGGCCTGTGCCGTCCTCGGGCTCGGACTCATCGGCGGCGCCGTGACCGGGCTGTGGCTCACCGACGACTCCAGCGCCGACACAGCCGAGCAGGACACGTACGCCAAGGTGCACACGATCTGGCACAACGTCCCCGTGGACACGCTGTTCCCGCGCACTCTCAAGGGAGACGGCGCCGGACCCGGCGGCGCCGATCGGGTCTGGACGCGGATCGCCGTCGCACCCGACAGCGGCTGCGCACCCGCGCTCGACCCGTTGCTCGTCAAGACCCTGGAGCCGGTCGGCTGCGCCCGCGTGCTGCGCGCCACGTACACCGACGCCACTTCCAGCAGCGTCACCACCGTCGGTCTGGTCTTCACCGAGGCCGAACGGGACGACATGCTCGCGCTGCACAACCGGTTCGCCACCGAAGGGCTCGGCGAGCGCACGGACCTGATGCCCCGGACCCTGCCGGCCAGGGGCACCGTCGCGGCCGGTTTCGGCGAGGAACAGCGCGCCAGCTGGACCGTCGACGTCGTGACCGAGGCGCCCGTCGTCGTCTACGCCGTCTCCGGGTTCGCCGACGGCAGGCCAGTCACCGACCCGCAGCCCGCCGACGAGGCGAAGGCGGACGGGGCGACGACGGCACCCGCCCAGTCCGGGCTCGGCCACGACACCGCCGGCATCGCCGACCGCATCGAACGGGGCCTGCGCATCGCCGTCGGCCGGGCCACGGAGAAGACGGAATGAGCCACCCCCTGCGCCGCCTCCCTGCGCGCCGCCTGCCTGTGCGCCGCCACCGCCTCGTCGCGGCACTCGTGGCCGCTGCCTTCACCGTCCTGCCCGCCGCGACGTCCGCGCACGCCGACGCCATTCGCGCCCAGCAGTGGGGCCTCGACGCCCTCCACACCGAGCAGGCCTGGCAGACGACCAAGGGGAAGGGCATCACGGTCGCCGTCCTGGACACGGGCGTGGACGACCAGCATCCCGACCTCGCCGGTTCCGTCCTGCCCGGCAAGGACTTCATCGGCTTCGGCGCCCAGCGCGGCGACCGCGCCTGGGCCCGCCACGGCACCGCGATGGCGGGGATCATCGCCGCCCATGGGCACGGCCTCGGCCAGGAGTCAGGTGTCCTCGGCATCGCCCCGGAGGCGAAGATCCTCCCGGTCCGCGTCATCCTGGAGGGCAGCGACAAGGCACGCGACCGGGCCCGCAAATCGCGCGGCACCGCCCTCGCCCAGGGCATCCGCTGGGCAGTCGACCAGGGCGCGGACGTCATCAACCTCTCCCTCGGCGACGACAGCAAGTCCGCCCATCCCGAGGCCGGTGAGGACGCCGCCGTCCAGTACGCACTCTCCAAGGGCGCCGTCGTGGTCGCCTCCGCGGGCAACGGCGGCGAGAAGGGGGACCACATCTCCTACCCGGCCGCGTATCCCGGCGTGATCGCGGTGACCGCCGTCGACCGCTTCGGGACGCACGCCGCCTTCTCCACGCGCCGCTGGTACGCCACGGTCAGCGCACCGGGCGTCGACGTCGTGCTCGCCGACCCGGACCGCAAGTACTACCAGGGCTGGGGCACCAGCGCCGCGGCCGCCTTCGTCTCCGGCGCCGTCGCCCTCGTCCGGGCCGCCCACCCCGCCCTCACCCCCGCCCAGATCAAGAAGCTGCTGCGCGAAACGGCCCGCAACGCGCCCAAGGGCGGCCGCGACGACTCCCGCGGGTACGGCCTCGTCGACCCGGCAGCGGCGATCAGCGCAGGCAGGCGCCTGCGCCCCGCCGACCTGAAAGCGGCGACATCGGGCTACGACAAGCCGTACTTCGGCCGCGGCCCCGACCCGGAAGGCGACGACGGCGAACCGGCGAGCTGGCTCGCCCCCGTGGCCGGTGGACTGGGCGTGCTGACCCTGGCCGCGGCCGTCGTGCTGTGGAGCGGCGGCCGGCGCGGCCAGGGCGGTGGTCGCTGACCGGGACGTGCCCGCCGACGGCGATGAGCAGGAGGTTAGGCTCGACGCGTGGCGCTCAAGAACATTCCGGACCCCGGCTTCTCCGACGACGACGGCACCGCCGACCCCGCCCTCGAAGCGGCGCTCGCCGCCTGGGCCGAGGACCGCACCGCCGAACAGCCCGTGCTGGAGGCGCTCAAGGGCGCCCGGCTCCTCGTCCCCATCGTCGCCGTGCTCGGCGAGGTGGAGGAGGACGAGAACGGCCTGCGCCGCGAGAAGACCAGCGACATGGCCGTCCCCACGCTGACGGCGGGTGACCGCCGCGCCCTGCCCGCGTTCACCTCGATCGCCTCGCTCGCCCGCTGGGACCCCGAGGCCCGCCCCGTCGCCGTCCCGCTGCACCAGGCCCTGCAGGCGGCAGCCCACGAGAAGGCGGACACGCTCGTCGTCGACCTGGCGGGCCCGGTCCCGTACCAGGTGACCGGACATGCCCTGCTCGCCCTCGCCGAGGGACGCACCAGCACCGATCCGCTCGCCGACCCGGCCGTCACCGCCGCCGTACGCGACACGCTGGCGGCCGAGCCGGCCGTGCTCCGCGCCCACCTGGGGCCCGGCCGCGACGCGGACGGCATGCTCGCGCTGGTGCTTGTGCCGGACGCGGTCCCGGCCGAGGCGGGGCGCCGGGTCGCCGAGGCGCTGGCGGCCCACGACGTACTGAGGGCCCGCCTGGTGCGGGGCCTCGACCTGGCACTGCTGCCGGCCGGGGCCACCCCTCGGGGCGGGCCCTTCTACATCAAGGAGTAGCTCCGCTGCATCGAGCGGCTCCGCTGCGTCAAGGAGCACCTCGTCAAGGAGCACCACGTCAAGGAGTAGCTCGGCGAGGAGTGGCTCAGCCGTAGACCGGGCCGGTGTACTTCTCACCCGGACCCTGGCCCGGGTCGTCCGGCACCAGCGAGGCCTCGCGGAACGCGAGCTGGAGCGACTTCAGCCCGTCCCGCAGCGGGGCCGCGTGGAAGGAACTGATCTCTGTCGTGCTCGCGTCGAGCAGACCGGCCAGCGCGTGCACCAGCTTGCGGGCCTCGTCGAGGTCCTTGTGGTCTTCCGCGTCCTCGGTCAGACCGAGCTTGACGGCGGCGGCGCTCATCAGGTTGACGGCGACCGTGACGATCACCTCGACCGCGGGGACCTCGGCGATGTCGCGGGTCATGGCGTCGAAGTCGGGGGCCTCTGCGGGAGAGGGCTCTTGGGGGGAGGTCGCGTCACTCATGACCCACACGATATGCCCCGCCGTCCAGCTCACCGCCGCGGCCACCGGTTAGCCGCATCCCCCGGGAGCTGTTAGCCTTGTGTGACGACCGGCTGGACATCTGAGTGTCCGGCCCACAAGTGGAGGCTCCGATCTCCCACCTGGCCGCCCTCAAGGCGGCGGGTCACCGGTCAGGCGGCGCCCATCGTTCCGTACGGACGATGGAGGTCGCCCGATGTGCGCCCCGCGGTCACCGCGGCGGTGCTCCGGTATTCATTGGAGCAGCCGCCTGTGTCCCGTCCGGGGCATTTTTCGTGTTCCGGCGCGGTTGGTCTGACGAAACAGACGTTACGCGGCTGTCTGCCAGGCGGTCGTGTGGTGCTACTTAGGAGGATCCATCAGCGCCGAGCCCCGCATCAACGACCGGATTCGCGTTCCCGAGGTGCGACTTGTCGGTCCCAGCGGCGAGCAGGTCGGGATTGTTCCGCTTGCCAAGGCCCTGGAGCTTGCGCAGGAGTACGACCTCGACCTGGTCGAGGTCGCGGCGAACGCCCGTCCGCCCGTGTGCAAGCTCATGGACTACGGGAAGTTCAAGTACGAGTCGGCCATGAAGGCCCGTGAGGCGCGCAAGAACCAGGCGCACACGGTCATCAAGGAGATGAAGCTCCGGCCGAAGATCGACCCGCACGACTACGACACCAAGAAGGGTCACGTCGTCCGGTTCCTCAAGCAGGGCGACAAGGTCAAGATCACGATCATGTTCCGCGGTCGTGAGCAGTCCCGCCCCGAACTTGGCTTCCGACTTCTGCAGCGTCTCGCGGCGGACGTCGAGGACCTCGGCTTCATCGAGTCGAACCCGAAGCAGGACGGCCGGAACATGATCATGGTTCTCGGCCCGCACAAGAAGAAGACCGAGGCCATGGCCGAGGCGCGTGAGGCTCAGGCCGCGCGCAAGGCGGAGCGCCAGGGCTCGCAGGACCAGGGCTCCGACGACGTTTCGGCCGACACATCCTCCGAGGGGTGACCCGCGGGGCCTGCCGGACAGGCGGCCCCGGGTCCCGCCCGGAATCCACAACGAAGATCTGACGCTCCCGCAGTCCGGTGCCCGCACCGGGGGAGCGCCACTGATGAGGAGATACGGCGCGATGCCGAAGAACAAGACGCACAGCGGTTCCAAGAAGCGCTTCAAGATCACCGGCTCCGGCAAGGTGCTCCGTGAGCGCGCCGGCAAGCGCCACCTGCTCGAGCACAAGTCGTCCCGTCTGACGCGCCGCCTCACCGGCAACGCCGAGATGGCCCCGGGCGACGCCGCGAAGATCAAGAAGCTTCTCGGCAAGTGACGTTCCTCGTCCCCCGCGCAGGGGACGGGACGCCGGGACCGGGACCTATTCGTTTCCGGGCCGTGTGATCACTGACCACGGCCCCGCTACAAGGAGTTAACAAGTGGCACGCGTCAAGCGGGCAGTCAACGCCCACAAGAAGCGCCGGGCGATCCTCGAGCAGGCCAGCGGTTACCGCGGCCAGCGTTCGCGCCTGTACCGCAAGGCCAAGGAGCAGGTCACCCACTCTCTGGTCTACAACTACAACGACCGCAAGAAGCGCAAGGGCGACTTCCGTCAGCTGTGGATCCAGCGCATCAACGCCGCTGCCCGCGCCAACGGCATCACCTACAACCGCTTCATCCAGGGTCTGAAGGCCGCCAACGTCGAGGTGGACCGCAAGATCCTGGCCGAGCTCGCGGTCAACGACGCAGGTGCGTTCGCGGCGCTCGTCGAGGTCGCCCAGAAGGCGCTGCCGAGCGACGTCAACGCGCCCAAGGCTGCCTGAGAGCTGCGTCTGCGGCCCTGAGGGTCGTATGAAGTCGATCGGACCCGCAGGCCCCCGGCCTGCGGGTCCGATGTGTTCGGCAGATCTCCCGGACGCCGAGCCGAGGCCCCGCCGGGGAGCCTTGAGCGGCCGGCCCCGCACCGGCGCCGAGCGCGCCGGGCAGCGGGCCCGCCCGCCCGGCCCGGCACCTCCGCCGGCCGGCCCCGGCAGCGCCCACGGGGCCGGCCCCGGCCGCCCGGCACCACGGTCGAGTGCCCCACGAGCGACCCCGCCCCCGCTCCCGCATCGAGCGCCCGTCGGGCCCCGCCTTCCCATCCGGACCGAGTCAGAGAGCCACAGGCACCCATGCCCACCCCCGAGCTCATCTCCCCGCGTTCCCCGCGTGTCGCCGCCGCGCGGCGGCTCGCCAAGCGGAACTTCCGGGGGAAGGACCGGCTGTTCATCGCCGAGGGGCCGCAGGCCGTCCGTGAGGCCGTCGCGCACCGAGGGCCCGGCGGCGAACCCACCCTCGTCGAGCTGTTCACCACCGTCGAGGCCGCCGAGCGGTACGCCGACATCGTCGACGCCGCCCGCGCCGCGGGCGCCCGCGTGCACCACGCCGCCGACACCGTGCTCGCCGAGGTCTCCCAGACGGTCACCCCGCAGGGGCTCGTCGGCGTCTGCCGGTTCCTGGACTCGCCCTTCGAGGACATCCTCGCCGCGCGCCCCAAGCTCGTCGCCGTCCTCGCCCACGTGCGCGACCCCGGCAACGCGGGCACCGTCCTGCGCTGCGCCGACGCCGCGGGCGCCGACGCCGTCGTCCTCACCGACGCCTCCGTGGACCTGTACAACCCCAAGTCCGTGCGGGCCTCGGTCGGTTCCCACTTCCATCTGCCGGTCGCCGTGGGCGTCCCCGTCGAACAGGCCGTCCGGGGCCTGAAGGAGGCGGGCGTACGCGTACTCGCCGCCGACGGCGCGGGCGACGACGACCTCGACGACGAGCTCGACGCGGGGACCATGGGCGGACCCACCGCGTGGATCTTCGGCAACGAGGCGTGGGGCCTGCCGGCCGAGACCCGCGCGCTCGCCGACGCCGTCGTACGCGTCCCCATCCACGGCAAGGCGGAGAGTCTGAACCTGGCAACCGCCGCCGCCGTATGTCTGTATGCCTCGGCGCGCGCCCAGCGGGCCCGGGCCCGGGACGCCGCCCGCTGAGCGACTACTCGCTCAGGGGGTCCGCCACGTCACGTTCAGCTAGTAGGGTGACGAACTCGGGCCCACTCGGCAGCAGAGAGGTGGGATACGGGGAGATGACCGTCGGGACCAGCAGGCCGAACCGCACGCCGGAGGCCCTCCCGCGCCGAAACGGCGGTCCCGAGGCGTCCGGGGCCGTGTCCGCGATCGACCCCGACGACCTCCCCGACGGGCTGGTCGTCGCCGACGAAACCGGCCGCGTCGTGTGCTTCAACGAGGCCGCCGTGCGCATCACCGCCCTTCCCAAGGCCGAGGCCATCGGCGCGCCGCTGGAGCGCGCCCTGCCGCTGGAGGACCTCAAGGGCCGCCGCTGGTGGACCCTGACCGACCCCTACGGCGGGCTCGCCACCCGCGTCGGCCAGCCCGAGCGCAATCTGCTGCTCCCCGGCGGCCGAGAGGTCCTCGTGTCCGCCCGTTTCGTGCGCGACGTGCCCACAGGCCCGCTGCGCAGGCTGGTCGTCAGCCTCCGCGGCACCGAGGCCCGGCGCCGTACCGAACGCAGCCACGCCGAGCTGATCGCGACCGTCGCCCACGAGCTGCGCTCCCCCCTGACCTCCGTCAAGGGCTTCACCGCGACGCTCCTCGCCAAATGGGAGAGGTTCACCGACGACCAGAAGCGGCTGATGCTGGAGACCGTCGACGCCGACGCGGGCCGGGTCACCCGGCTCATCGCCGAACTCCTCGACATCTCCCGCATCGACTCCGGCCGGCTCGAGATACGCCGCCAGCCCGTCGACATCTCCGCCGCCGTCGTCCGCCACGTCCAGGCGCACATAGCCGCCGGCCATGAGCCCGACCGGTTCCTCATCCGCATCCGGCCGGGGCTCCCGGACCTGTGGGCCGACCCTGACAAGATCGACCAGGTCCTCGGAAACCTGCTGGAAAATGCGGTGCGCCACGGCGAGGGAACCGTCACCATCGAGGTGGCGCCGGCACCGGCGAAGGACGACGAGAAGGGCACGGCGGTCACCGTGAGCGACGAAGGCCCCGGCATCCCCGAGGAGTCGATGGGTCGTGTCTTCACCCGCTTCTGGCGGGGGAGCAAGCGCGGTGGCACCGGACTCGGCCTCTACATCGTCAAGGGCATCGTCGAGGCACACGGCGGCACGATCACCGTCGGCCGGGGACCCCGCGGCGGCGCCGAGTTCCGATTTATCCTGCCCGTCGGCACTCCGGCCCACCTCCTGTAGAGGCCGCCGGGCAGCCCACGGGCTCATCCGCATCCCCACACCCCGTTAGACTCGACCTTTGGCACCTTTGCGTCCTCGGTCGTCCCTGGTCGACGTGCGGGGTCCCCAGCCAGCCCATTCGGAAGTACGGGAAGAGATGTCCGCACCCAATAAGTCGTACGACCCTGTTGAGGTCGAGGCACTGAAACCGGAAGAGATCGAGCGCATGCGGGACGAGGCGCTCGCCGCCTTCGCCGCCGCGGCAGACCTCGACGCGCTCGCGCACGCGAAGACCGCGCACGCCGGTGGCACCTCGCCGCTCTCCCTCGCCAACCGCGAGATCGGCGCGCTGCCGCCGCAGGCCAAGGCCGAGGCCGGCAAGCGCGTGGGCCAGGCCCGTGGCGCCGTCAGCAAGGCGCTGGCCGCACGCCAGGCCGAGCTGGAGGCCGAGCGTGACGCCCGGGTGCTCGTCGAGGAATCCGTCGACGTCACACTGCCCTACGACCGCGTCCCCGCCGGTGCCCGCCACCCGCTCACCACGCTCTCCGAGCGCATCGAGGACGTCTTCGTGGCCATGGGCTACGAGGTCGCCGAAGGTCCCGAGGTCGAGACCGAGTGGCTCAATTTCGACGCGCTCAACATCGCCGTCGACCATCCCGCCCGCGGAGAGCACGACACCTTCTTCGTCGCCGACGGCGACGGGAAGTCGGACTCCGGCGTCGTGCTGCGCACGCACACGTCGCCCGTCCAGGTCCGGTCGATGCTGGACCGCGAGCCGCCGGTCTACGTGATCTGCCCCGGCCGCGTCTACCGCACCGACGAGCTGGACGCCACGCACACCCCGGTGTTCCACCAGGTCGAGCTGCTCGCGGTCGACGAGGGTCTGACCATGGCCGACCTCAAGGGCACCCTCGACCACATGGTCCAGGCGCTGTTCGGCGAGGGCATGAAGACCCGGCTGCGGCCGAACTTCTTCCCCTTCACCGAGCCGTCCGCCGAGATGGACATGGTGTGCTACGTGTGCCGCGGCGAGTCCGTCGGCAACCCGGACCGGCCCTGCCGCACCTGCTCCAGCGAGGGCTGGATCGAGCTCGGCGGTTGCGGCATGGTCAACCCCAAGGTGCTCACCGCCTGCGGCGTCGACGCCACCAGGTACAGCGGATTCGCCTTCGGGTTCGGCATCGAGCGGATGCTGATGTTCCGCCACAACGTCGAAGACATGCGAGACATGGTCGAGGGTGACGTCCGGTTCACCCGGCCGTTCGGGATGGAGATCTGATGCGGGTCCCGCTTTCTTGGCTGCGGGAGTACGTCGACCTGCCGGCGACGGAGACCGGCCGTGACGTCCAGGCCAAGCTCATCGCCGCCGGCCTCGAGGTCGAGACCGTCGAGCAGCTCGGCGCCGGGCTCAAGGGCCCCCTCGTCGTCGGCCAGGTGCTGACCATCGAGGAGCTGACGGAGTTCAAGAAGCCCATCCGCTTCTGCACCGTCGACGTCGGCTCGGCCAACGGCACCGGCGAGCCGCAGGAGATCGTCTGCGGCGCCCGCAACTTCTCCGTCGGTGACAAGGTCGTCGTGGTCCTCCCCGGCGCCGTGCTGCCCGGTGACTTCGCGATCTCCGCCCGCAAGACGTACGGCAGGACGTCCCACGGCATGATCTGCTCGGGCGCCGAGCTCGGCATGGGCGACGACGGCTGGGGGGCCTCCCGGACGGAGGCCGGAGGAGGCGGCATCATCGTGCTCCCGCCCGAGCACGAGGTCGGCACCGACGCGATCGAGCTCCTGGAGCTCGTCGACGAGGTCCTCGACATCGCCGTCACCCCCGACCGCGGCTACGCCCTGTCGATGCGCGGCGTCGCCCGTGAGGCGGCCATCGCCTACCGCCTCCCGCTGCGCGACCCGGCGCTGCTCGACGTGCCCGGACCGAACTCCTACGGCTACGTCGTCAAGGTCTCCGACCCCATCGGCTGCGACCGCTTCACCGCGCGCACCGTCGTCGGACTCGAGCCCGAGGCCCGCTCCCCGATCTGGCTGAAGCGCCGCCTGCAGAAGGCCGGGATGCGCCCCATCTCGCTCGCCGTCGACATCACCAACTACGTGATGCTCGAGCTCGGCCAGCCGCTGCACGCCTACGACCGCTCCCGTCTCGACGGGCCGATCGGGGTGCGCCGCGCCGAGCCCGGCGAGAAGCTCACCACCCTCGACGGCGCCAAGCGCGTGCTGGATGCCGAGGACCTGGTCATCACCGACAACCGCGGGCCGATCGGCCTCGCGGGCGTCATGGGCGGTGCCAACACCGAGATCGCCGACGCGCTTCCCGACCCGGAGACCGGCCGGATCACCGGCACCACCGAGGTCGTCATCGAGGCCGCGCACTTCGACCCGGTCTCCGTCGCCCGCACCGCGCGTCGGCACAAGCTGTCCTCCGAGGCGTCCAAGCGCTTCGAACGCGGCGTCGACCCCGAGGCCGCGGCTGCCGCCGCGCAGCGGACCGTCGACCTGCTGGTGCTGCTCGCGGGCGGTACCGCCGAAGCGGGCGTCACGCAGATCGTCGCGCCCACCGCGCCGCGCACCGTCACGATGCCGGCGGACCACCCCGACCGCGTGGCGGGCGTCACGTACGGCCGCGAGACCGTCGTACGCCGCCTCCAGGAGGTCGGCTGCGACGTCTATGGGCAGGACGAGCTGGTCGTCACCGTGCCGTCGTGGCGGCCCGACCTCGCCGAGCCGAACGACCTCGCCGAAGAGGTCATCCGGCTGGAGGGCTACGAGAACCTGCCCTCCACGCTGCCCACCCCGCCGTCCGGCCGCGGCCTCACCGCCCGCCAGCGCCTGCACCGCCGCGTCGGGCGCGCGCTCGCCGGCGCCGGGTACGTCGAGGCGCCGAACTACCCGTTCGTCTCCGAGCAGATCTTCGACCAGCTCGGCCTCGACGCGGACGACGCCCGCCGTCGCGTGGTGAGGCTCGTCAATCCGCTCTCCGACGAGGAGCCGGCGCTGCGCACCACGCTGCTGCCCGGGCTGCTCGCCGCCTTGCGGCGCAACGACGGGCGCGGCAGCCACGACCTCGCGCTCTTCGAGACCGGCCTGGTCTTCCGGCCGACCGGCGAGGAGACCCGCGCGGTCCGGCTGCCCGTCGACCGCCGTCCCACCGACGAGGAGATCGCCACGCTGAACGCGGCCCTGCCGCGTCAGCCGCGCCGCGCCGCCGTCGTTCTCGCGGGCGCCCGCGAGCAGGCCGGCTGGTGGGGCAAGGGTCGCCCGGCCGACTGGGCGGACGCCGTGGAGGCGGCCCGGCTGCTCGGCCGCGAGGCCGGTGTCGAGCTGACGGTCCGCGCCGATCGGCACGCGCCGTGGCACCCCGGCCGCTGCGCCGCGTTCTACGCGACGGTCGACGGCGATGAGACCCTCGTCGGGCACGCCGGTGAGCTGCACCCGCGTGTGCTCAAGGCGCTGCACCTGCCGGACCGGACCTGCGCCATGGAGATCGAGCTCGACCTCCTGGAGCGGGCGTCCGAGGGCGTCGTCAAGGCCCCGAGCATCTCCACCTTCCCGGTGGCCACGCAGGACGTCGCACTGGTCGTCGCGGCCGACGTGCCGGCGGCCGACGTGGAGGCAGCGCTGCGCGAGGGGGCCGGCGAACTGCTGGAGTCCATCCGGCTGTTCGACGTCTTCACCGGCGAGCAGATCGGCGGGGGACGCAAGTCCCTGGCGTATGCGCTCCGGTTCCGCGCGGCGGACCGCACCCTGACGGTCGACGAGGCGTCGGCGGCCCGGGACGCGGCGGTGGCGCTGGCGTCGGAGCGCACGGGAGCGGTGCTGCGCGGCGCGTGACGCGTGCTGTGGGGCGCGCCCGATCGGGACCGGGCGCGCCCCACACATGTGTCCGGGCCCGGGCACGACCCGCCGCGGCCCTCGTCGGGCGCTTTGGGCCGAGCCCGACGCCTCGTGCGCCGACCGGGCTCAACGCGGCCCAGGGCGTTGCGGGCATCCGCTGGGGCGGCAGACCGGCCGTCGCGGCTTGATCAGGAACCCCGCAAGCCTTCTCGGCTAGAGGCGGCGTGCCGCAACAACCACTGAACTGGCTGGTGTTGTGAGTATTTCAGTGGTGTCCAGGTCTGGATGAGTGAGGTAGAACAGGCGGAGCTCATCCACTTCGCCGCCGAAACGAGGCGGCCAATCGGGCGACGGGGTGAAGTCGTCCAGGATGAGCAGGCCGCCGGGAGCAAGCTGCTCGACGACCCCCTGGGGGTCGTCACGCTTGCCTCCGCCGTCGCAGAAGAAGACGTCGAAGGGGGCGTGCTGCTCGAGCAGCCGCCAGTCCCCAGTGAGAACGCTGACGCGGTTGTCGTCCGCGAAGACACCGGCCGCTCGACGGGCCAGCTCCTCGTCGTGCTCCACGGTGACCAGGCGTGCACCGGCGCCAAGGCCGCTGTGCAGCCAGGCGGTGCCCACTCCCGAGCCGGTGCCGCTCTCGGCAATGACTCCGTGGGGTTTCGCAGCGGCGGCCAGCCTGAGTAACCTGCCCACTTCCGGGATGCAGCTCTTCTTGAATCCCGCCTCGGAGGCGACACGCTCCGCGGCCACCACCCGAGGCGGAACCACACGTTCTGCCATGATCACGCCCCCCTTCACCGTGAGCATGACGCTATCCGACAGCAGGGGCGTTGGCACGGAGTCCGGCCGGCGCCGCCCGCCCTGCCGCGGAGTGTCGGGCAGATCAGCAGGGCAGACGACGCGAGGGGCCGCCGCACTGTACGAGGGGGAGCCGGCGGCCCGGCCGCCTCTGTGAGAGGCAGTTCAGTCAACCGGCCCCCGGTACACGGCGGGAGAGCACGCACCCTGCGGAACAGGGCACTTGTTTCACACCCCGTGCGAATCGTCCTCTACTAGGCTGAGGCGGACCGAGGCACCGGAGGGCCCCATGCAGCCCAACACCCTGCTCGACGCCCTGCTCGACGAAGCGGGCATCTCCCACGCCGGTCTCGCGGCGCGCGTCAACCAGGTCGGCCGGGCCAGAGGACTGTCGCTGCGCTACGAACACACGGCGGTCGCCCGGTGGTTGAAGGGCCAGCGGCCGCGAGGGCAGGTGCCCGACCTGATCTGTGAGGTCTTCGCCGCCCGGCTGCGCCGGGTCGTCACTCTCGACGACATCGGCCTCGGTGTACCGGGCGAGCCCGCGCCGCCGCAGGGATCGTCGCTGTCGGGATTCGTGGAGCGCGCCACGGCCCTGTGGCGCTCCGACGAGCAGCAGCGGCCGCACATCATCGAGGCGGCCGCGGTCACCGGCACACCGGCCGTGATGCCGGTCTGGGAGTGGGAGAACCCTCCCGAGGACGCGGATGTCTCCCGCGAGGGCCGGACACGGGTCGGCATGGCCGACATAGAGATGCTCAAGTTGGCCCGAGCACACTACGAGTTGATGTACCGCAAGGCCGGCGGGATCGCCACCCGCTTCCGCGTCGTCGGCTTCCTCAACGCCGAGACCGCCCCGCTGCTGCGCGGCGCGTACAACGACACCCTCGGCCGCCAACTGCACCGCGCCACCGGCGGACTGGTCGCCGTCGCCGGTATCTGCGCGTACGACTCCGACGCCCACGGCCTCGCCCAGCGCTACTTCCACCAGGCGCTCCGGCTGGCAAAGGCCAGCGGAGACCGGGGACTCGGCGCGTATGTGATCGCGCTGCTGGTCAACCAGTCGCTGTACATGTCCGAGCACCGGCAGGCCGTGGCCTTCGCGGAGGCCGCGCTGAGGGCGGCCGGCGGCCAGATCACTCCCGCGCTCGCCGCAGACCTGCACGCGATGCAGGCGAAGGCGTACGCCCACCTCGGCGATGCCACGAGCGCGCTGTCGTGCATCCGCCGGGCCGAGTCGGAGGCGCAGCGGATCCGCCCGGGACACGAGCCCGACGAGACGGGTTACGTCCAGCCCGGACTGGTCAACGTGCAGGTGGCGGAGGCGCTGCTCCGCCTGGGCGATGTGACGGCGGCCCACGAGAACGCGGCAGCGGCGGTGGACACGCCCGCCCACGACCGCGGCCGGGTGCACCGGCTGGCGATGCTCAGCCAGATCGAGCTGCGCAGGGGTGAGGCGGACCGCGCGGCGCTGACGGCGGTACGGATGGTGGAGCGGGCACGGGGAATGGAGTCGCAGCGGCTGCGGGACCGGCTGCGGGTCGTGCGCGAGCACCTGGTGACGAGCGGCTGTGCCGATGCCACCGAGGCGGCCCGTCTCATCGACGGGGCGCTGCGCGTTCCCCTCTGAGCCGGGTACTGCTGCCATATTGCCATCGACTTGTCGGAAGGTGGCAGAAGCGTGCAGTGGACGAACTTAAGCGAACAAACCGTATATGAGAACCGGTGGTTCAGGGTCAATCTGGCGGATGTCGCTCTCCCCGACGGCCGCCACCTGGACCACTTCCTGATCCGGCTCCGCCCGGTCGCCGTCGCGACCGCGGTCAACGAGGCCAACGAGGTGCTGATGCTCTGGCGGCACCGGTTCATCACCGACAGCTGGGGTTGGGAGCTTGCCGCGGGCGTCGTCGAGGACGGTGAGAGTATCGTCGGTGCGGCGGCGCGTGAGATGGAGGAAGAGACCGGCTGGCGTCCCGGCCCCCTCCGGCATCTGCTCACGGTCGAACCGTCCAACGGCCTCACCGATGCCCGGCACCATCTGTACTGGGCCGAAGACGCCACCTACATCGGCCAGCCCGAGGACGACTTCGAGTCCTCACGCCGCGAGTGGGTCCCGCTCAAGCAGGTGCCCGACATGATCGCCCGCGGTGAGGTCCCGGCCGCCAACATGGCGGCCGGACTCCTGATGCTCCACCATCTGCGCATGGAGTGACGGCCCCTGGGAATTCCCTAGGGGCTCACCGCCTGCCACACCGCGACCGCCAGCGCCCCAAGCGCGGTGAGCGCCGCGACGGCGGGCAGGGGCCAGCGGGCGTGTTCGAGCGCCGTCACACGAGCGGCCAGATCGGTCAGTTCCCGGTCGGTCTGGTCGCTCCGCTGGGCGAGCAGTGCCAGGTGGCCGTCGATACGGGCCAGTCCCACATCGATGCTGCGGCGCAGTTCGGCGAATTCCTCGACGACCACTAAATGATCAGGGTCGGTGGACACGGATGCTTCTCCTGTTCGGGTAGGTGTGCGCGGTCCCTTACTGAGCGGGATCGAGTCAACTGGCCCTGATCACAGGGCGGGAGCGTGCGCGCATGGCATATGCGAGCACGTCCCGCGCACCCCGTGTGAATTCTTGTTCGAATTTCCCTGGCGATCGTGCGTCAGGAGTAATCGTGCGTCAGGAGTAGGTGTAGAAGCCGGAGCCCGTCTTCCGGCCGAGCCGGCCCGCGTCGACCATCCGCTGGAGCAGCGGGGGAGCGGCGTACAACGGCTCCTTGAACTCCGCGTACATCGAGTCCGCGACGGAGGCGACCGTGTCCAGGCCGATCAGGTCCGACAGCTTCAGCGGGCCCATCGGATGGGCGCAGCCCATCTCCATGCCGTTGTCGATGTCCTCGCGGCTGGCGATGCCCGACTCGAACATCCGGATCGCGGACAGCAGATACGGGATGAGCAGGGCGTTCACCACGAAGCCCGAGCGGTCCTGGGCCCGGATCGGGTGCTTGTCCAGCACCTGCTGCACCACGGCCTCGGAGCGCTTGATCGTCTCCTCCGAGGTGGTCAGCGCAGGAATCAGCTCCACCAGCTTCTGCACCGGGGCGGGGTTGAAGAAGTGGATGCCGATGACCTGATCGGGCCGCGAGGTCGCGACGGCCAGTTTCACCAGCGGGATCGAGGAGGTGTTGGAGGCGAGGATCGCGTCCTGGCGGGTCACCACCTGATCCAGCACCTGGAAGATCTCGGTCTTGACCTGCTCGTTCTCCACCACGGCCTCGATGACGAGGTCGCGGTCGGCGAACTCCCCGAGGTCGGTCGTGAAGGAGAGGCGCTCCAGGGTGGCGTCGCGCTCCTCCTCGGTGATCTTGCCGCGCTCGGCCGCCTTGGTCAGGGAGTTGTACAGCCGGGTGCGGCCGATCTCCAGCGCCTCACCCGTGGTCTCGGCCACCATCACCTCGAGGCCGCTGCGGGCGCACACCTCCGCGATGCCTGCGCCCATCTGGCCGCAGCCCACCACTCCGACGCGTGCAATGTCGGCCATTGAGTCCGTCACCTCATGCCTTTCGCTGTTCTTTCGCTCGGCGGGTCCCCCGTATGGTTCCGGCGCCCGCCGACCCCCCGACGTTACTCCGGATGTGTGGGTCAGCGGGCGTCAGGGGCGGGCATGCTCTCCCGGAGTACGGCAATCGCTACCGACAACGACAAGGGCTGACATATGGGGCGTATGGGGAGAAGGGCTTTCGTGGTCACGACGGCCGGGGCAGCGGCCGCGCTCGCGACGGCCGGGGACACGGCGGCCTCCGTCCGGTCCGGGGGCGGGGCGCAGGCGGCGAGTGCGGGGGAGGGTGAGCCGATGGGCACGGCCGCGCGGGGAAAGCGCGCGACACGGGAGTTCCGCGGGATGTGGTTGGCGTCGGTCGCCAACCGCGACTGGCCGTCCAGGCCGGGCCTGACAGCCGCCCGACAGCGCGCCGAGCTGTTGGCCCACCTCGACACCGCGGTGGAGCGCCGGCTGAACGCGGTGGTCTTCCAGGTGCGGCCGTCGGCCGATGCGCTGTGGCCGTCGCCGTACGAGCCGTGGAGCCAGTACCTCACCGGTGTACAGGGACGCGACCCTGGGTGGGACCCGCTGGGCACCGCGGTGAAGGAGGCGCACCGACGTGGTCTGGAGCTGCACGCCTGGTTCAACCCCTACCGGGTGGCGATCCATGCGGACCCGTCACGGTTGGTGCCCGGGCATCCGGCGAGAGTGCACCCTGAGTGGGTCGTCCCGTACGGCGGGAAGCTCTACTACAACCCGGGCATCCCAGCGGTCCGGGCCTTCGTCCAGGACGCGATGATGGACGCCGTCCGCCGCTACGACATCGACGCCGTGCACTTCGACGACTACTTCTACCCGTACCCCGTCGCGGGCGAGGTCTTCGACGACGACGCGGCCTGGTCCCGCTACGGCGCGGGGTACGCGAACAGGGCCGCCTGGCGCCGGGCCAACATCAACCGGCTGGTGCGGGAGATGTGCGGGCGGATCAAGGACGAGAAGAAGCACCTGCGCTTCGGAATCAGCCCCTTCGGCGTCTGGCGCAACGACTCCACGGACCCCAGGGGATCACGTACCAGGGCGGGCGTGCAGACGTACGACGACCTCCACGCCGACACCCGCACCTGGGTCCGCCAGGGCTGGATCGACTACGTCGTCCCGCAGGTCTACTGGCACATGGGTTTCGCCGCCGCCGACTACGCCACGCTCGTGCCCTGGTGGTCCGGGGTCGCCGACGGCACGGGAGTGGACCTGTACATCGGCGAGGCGCTGTACAAGGTGGGAATGCCGGGGCAGCCCACGGCGTGGCACGAACCGGAGGAGCTTTCCCGCCACCTCACGTACGCCTCGCGGTACCCCCAGGTGGGGGGCCACTGCTTCTTCTCGGCGCTGGAGGTCGGGGCCGATCCGCTCGGGGCCATGTCGCGGGTGGTGGCGGACCACTACCCGACCCGGGTGCGGACGGCGGGCTGAGCCCGGTGCCCGCGCACCGGGCATGGGGAGCGTGATCAGGTCTTCTCGTGGTGCTGCACCACGCAGTCGGGTCCGGGGGACAGGACCGCTTCGTGCCCGTCGTCGAAACGGACACGGAACGGGGGAGTGCCGTCGGGCCCCAACACCTCGAGGACTTCGGCGTGCTTGTCGTGCTGGCCCACGGTCCTGCCGTGCACCAGCAGCGTGTCGCCCTCGTTTGCTTGCATCGGGAGTGACCTCCTCGATAGCCGGTCCGTTGTGGGGTCGTTTCGAGTCTACGGCCGAGGGTGCGCCGCGCATCCCCGGCCGCGGAGACGGCCGCGGAGACGGCCGCAGAAATGGCTGCGGAAATGGCTGCGGAAATGGCTGCGGAGACGGCCGCGAAAACGGCCGCGAAAACGGCCGCGGACAGGGCTCGGGCGCGGGGCCCGCGGCCGCACCCGCCCGGGCGCGGCTCAGGCTCGGGCCCGCTGCGTGACTGCGATGCACACCAGGACGCCGACGGCGGCGACCGGGGCCGCGGGCGAGAGGTGCTCACCGAGCAGAGCCACCGACCAGACCAGGGTGAGCAGCGGTTGCGCGAGCTGGAGCTGGCTGGCGCGGGCGATCCCGATCTCCGCCATGCCCCGGTACCAGACGTACAGCCCGAAGAACGTCGACCCGGCCGCGACCCAGAGGAGCCCGGTCACGCCCCGCGCGGTGAGGTGCACCGGCTCGAAGGACAGCGCCACGAAGGATCCCGCCACGCTCAGCGGCAGGCACAGGATCAGGGCCCAGCCGATGACGTGCCAGCCGGGCATCACCGCGGCGAGCCTGCCGCCCTCGGTGTACCCGGCGGCGCAGACCAGGAGCGCTCCGAAGAGGTACAGATCGCCGGAGTGCAGTGTCCCGCCGCTCTGCTGCACGGTGAAGGCGATCACCACCACGGCTCCCGCGAGCGCCGCGGCCCAGAACGTGCGCGACGGCCTGCGGCCCGTGCGCACCGCCGCGAGGACCGCCGTGGTCAGCGGCAGGAGACCGACCACCACTGCCGCGTGCGAGGAGGTGGAGGTCCGCAGGGCGAGGGTCGTCAGCAGCGGGAAGCCCAGCACGACCCCGCCGCCGACCACCGCGAGACCGGCCCAGTGGCGGCGCTCGGGGACGGGGACGCGCAGCGCGAGAAGAAACCCGCCCGCGACGAGCGCCGCGAGGACACTGCGGGCGGTGACCAGGGACCAGGGGCCGAAGCTCTCCAGGCCCCAGACGGTGGAGGGGAAGGTCAGCGAGAAGGCGACGACGCCCAACGCCGCGAGGAGGGTGCCGCTGCTGACCGCTATCGAGGTGGTGCGAGTAGCGCTATCCTGTGCTGTCATGCAAGAGCGTAGCAGTGTGGCGGAACTGGCGAACTCCCTGAAGCAGGAGCTTGACCGCTACTCCCCGGGTGGAAAGCTCCCGTCGAGCAGGGCTTTGGTCGAGCGCTACCGCGTCTCCCCGGTGACCGTCTCCCGCGCGCTCGCCCAGCTCGTCGCCGAGGGGCTCGTCGTCACCCGTCCCGGCGCCGGTGCCTTCCGCGCCCACCCGCGCACCGCCACCCCGCCGAGCGGTGACACCTCCTGGCAGGAGGTCACGCTCAGCGCCGACGCCGCCGTTGAGGTCGTGCCCCGCGCCGTCGACGCCTCCGGCGTGCTCGTCACCCTGGCCGCGCCGCCGGCCGGGGTGATCGAGTTCAACGGCGGCTATCTGAACCCCTCGCTCCAGCCCGAACGGGCCATGGCCGCGGCTCTCGCCCGGGCGGGCCGCCGGCCCGGCGCCTGGAGCAGGCCGCCCATCGATGGTCTGCCCGAACTGCGCGAATGGTTCGCCCGCTCCATCGGCGATACCGTCGGCCCGGCGGACGTCCTGATCACCGCGGGCGGGCAGTCCGCGCTGACCACCGCCCTGCGCGCGCTCGCCCCGCCCGGCTCGCCCGTCCTCGTCGAATCGCCCACCTACCCCGGAATGCTCGCCATCGCCCGGGCCGCCGGGCTGCGGCCGGTCCCTGTCCCCGTGGACGCCGATGGGGTGCGGCCCGAACTCCTCGCCGCCGCCTTCCAGGCCACCGGGGCCCGCGTCTTCGTCTGCCAACCGCTCTTCCAGAACCCGACCGGCGCGGTCCTCGCCCCCGAACGCCGCCCCGACGTCCTGCGCATCGCCCGCGAGGCGGGCGCCTTCGTCGTCGAGGACGACTTCGCGCGGCGCCTCGTCCACGAGGACGCCGGCGCGCTGCCCGGACCCCTCGCCGCGGACGACCGCGACGGCGTCGTCGTCCACGTCAGCTCGCTCACCAAGGCCACCTCGCCCAGCCTGCGGGTCGGCATGCTCGCCGCGCGCGGACCGGTGCTCGAACGGCTCCGCGCCATCCATGTCGTCGACACCTTCTTCGTCCCCCGCCCCCTCCAGGAAGCCGCACTCGAACTCGTCGGCGCGCCCGCGTGGAACCGTCATCTGCGCAGCGTGGCCACGGAGTTGAAGGCACGCCGCGACACCATGACCGCGGCCCTGCGGGTCCACCTGCCGGAACTCGCGCTGCCGCACATCCCATCCGGCGGCTACCATCTATGGCTCCGCCTGCCCGACACCGCTGAGGAGGGCGTATTCGTCGCCGCGGCACTGCGGGCCGACGTCGCCGTGGCCCCCGGCCGCCCGTACTTCTGTGCCGAACCGCCCGCAGGTCACATCCGCCTGAGCTTCGCCGGCGTCGCGGGCGCCGCCGAGATCACGGAAGGCGTACGACGGCTGCGCGACGCCTGGCAAGAGTTTTCGCGGTGACCGGAAGTGCCCGGAATGCCCGATGACAGTCCTCGCGCCGCTGTGCGAGTCTCCCGCCATGACCGAGAAGATCCATGGCGCGTACACGATTTCCACCGACCCCGCCCGGCTGGACCCGGACAGGATCCACCGGTGGCTCTCCACCGACGCGTACTGGGCGCTCGGCCGCAGCCGCGAGAAGCAGGACCGGGCTGTCGCCGGATCGGTCAACTTCGGTGCGTACGAGACCACTTCGGGGTAGATGGCCGGCTACGCGCGCATCGTCACCGACCATGCCACCTTCGCCTGGCTCTGCGACGTCTACGTCGACCGGTCCGCCCGCGGCAACGGGCTGGGCAGCGCGCTGGTCGCCGCCGTCCGCGACCACTTCGCCCCCCTCGGGCCGCGCCGGATCCTGCTCGCCACCGACGACGCCCACGGCCTGTACGAGAAGCTCGGCTTCAAGGAGCTCGACGTCCCCGGCAACTGGCTCAACCTGATGTTCGAGTGACCCCCTTGACCTGCAAGGCTTTCCCCATCACCATCACGCCATGACTGTCCGGGTCACCCTGGTCGCCGCGGCGCGCAGCTCCTCGCTGCTCACCGAGCGGTTCGACGACGACCGGCCGCTCGATCAGGCCGGCTGGCACGAGGTGCAGCTCGCCGCGCACGCGCTCGTGCCGCTGAGCGCGGCCGAGCTGCGCTATTGCTCGCCGACCACCCGCAGTCGCGCGACCGGCGAGGCACTCGGCTTCGCGCCGCTCGCCCAGCCGGCCCTGCGCGACTGCGACATGGGCCGCTGGCGCGGCTACACGCTCGCCGAGGTGACCGCGCGCGAGCCCGCCGCGGTCGACGCCTGGCTCGCCGACCCGCGCAGCGCACCCCACGGCGGCGAGCCGCTGCTCGCCTTCATCTCGCGGATAGGCGGCTGGCTCGACACCCGGCCCGCGAACGACTGCGGTTCGATCGTCGCCGTGGCCGAGCCCGCCGTCGTACGGGCGGCCTTCGTGTACGCCCTGCGCGCCCACCCGGCGATGTACTGGAACGTCGACGTCCGCCCGCTGTCGACGGTCACCCTCACCGGTCGGCCGGGTCGCTGGAACCTTTGCCTGGAGGCCGCCGCCTGAACCGGCCGGGCCGCTGTGCCCGTGCCGTGCGGGCCGCGCTGCCGGAACCGGCTACTTCGCCGTTCCCACCACCCGCTCGGGCGTGATCCGGATGACGACGCGTACGGCCTCCGGCGGCAGGTCCAGATACTCCTGGCCCGCGCCCGGGCCTTCGTACTCCTCCGCCAGCCGCATCGCGAGCTCGCGTCCCTCGTCCTCCGCGACCGTGGCGGTTCCGCGTACCTCCACGTAGCGCAGCGGGTCCTCGCGGTCGTACACGGTGAGTGAGACGCGCGGCTCGCGGGCGATGTTGCGGTCCTTGCGGCGGCCGGCCTGCGAGGAGACGACGAGCTCGTCGCCCTCGCGGCCCACCCAGACGACCGAGGTCTGCGGGCTGCCGTCGGGCAGGACGGTGGCGAGCACCGCGGGATTCGGCGCATCGAAAATCAGGCGGGCGGAGTCGCTCAGAGACATCGGCATGGTCAGAGGGTAACGGCGGTACGGGCCATGGCAGTTGCCGGGCACCGCGCCTCTCACAGCGACGGGAGCTCGCGGAGCCTGCGCCGCAGGAACGCCGTCTCCGCCGCGTTCCCGGGGCTCGCGATCGCCGCTTCGTAGGCAGACGCCGCCTCGGCCCCGCGTCCCAGCCGTCGCAGCAGATCGGCCCGCACGGCGTGCAGCACACGGAACTGGTCCAGTGCCGGGGCGAGCGCGTCCACCAGGCCGAGCGCCGGTCCGGGCCCCTGCACCTCGGCCACGGCGACCGCCCGGTTGAGCGCGACCACCGGAGTCGGCGCGATCGCCGTCAACCGGTCGTACAGACGAAGGATCTGGTCCCAGTCGGTCGCGGCAGCGTCCGCCGCGTCGCTGTGGACCGCGCTGATCGCCGCCTGGATCTGGTACGGCCCCGGCCTGCCGCGATGCAGACACTGCCGCACCAGCGCCTGCCCCTCGGCGATCAGGTCGCGGTCCCACAAGGTCCGGTCCTGCTCGGCCAGCACCACCATTTCGCCGTCCGGCCCGGTGCGTGCCGGGCGCCGGGACTCCGTCAGCAGCATCAGCGCCAGGAGGCCGAGGACCTCGGGCTCGTCGGGCATCAGGCGAGCCAGCAGCCGGCCGAGGCGCACCGCCTCCGCGCACAGGTCCTCGCGCACCAGGCGGTCGCCCGAGGCGGCGGTGTAGCCCTCGTTGAGGATCAGATAGACGACCGACAGCACGGCGGGCAGCCGGTCGGGCAGCTCGGCCTGGCCCGGGACGCGGTAGGGGATCCGCGCATCGCGGATCTTGCCCTTGGCGCGGACGAGGCGCTGCGCCATGGTCGGCTCCGCCACCAGGAACGCGCGGGCGACCTGCGCCGTGCTCAGCCCGCCGAGCAGCCGCAGGGTCAGAGCGACGCGTGCGGCCGGGGCGAGTGCCGGATGGCAGCAGGTGAAGATCAGGCGTAGCCGGTCGTCGTGCACGGGATCCTCCTCGACGGGGCTCGCGCGCGCCTGCAGCAGCGCGGCTTCGGCGTGCCGGCTCGCCCGGGAGGCCTCCCGCCGCAGACGGTCGATCGCCCGGTTGCGGCCGGTGGTGATGATCCACCCCGCCGGGCTGGGCGGCAGCCCGGTCGCGGGCCACCGCTCCAGCGCCGTGGTGAACGCGTCCTGGACCGCCTCCTCGGCGATGTCGATGTCGCCGAAGACCCGGACGAGGACGGCGACTGCGCGGCCGTACTCCTCGCGGAACACGCGCTCGGTCGCCTCCGCCGTCACAGCGGGCGCGCGCCCTGCCGCGTCGGTGGCGGACATCATCCGCGGCTGACGTGAGCGAGCGGCCTCACCTCGATCGGAAGGGTGACCGCGCGGGCCAGCTTGCGGCCCCATGCGAGGGCCGCGTCGAGGTCGGGCGCCTGGATGACGGCAAAGCCGCCCAGATGCTCCTTCCCCTCGGCGTACGGACCGTCGGTGGTGAGCACCTCGTCGTCCTTGAGCCTGAGGACGGTGGCGGTGGACGGCGGGTGCAGGCCGCCCGAGAACACCCAGGCACCGGCCTCCCTGAGCTCGGCGTTGACGGCCTCGACGTCGCGCATGATCGGTTGAAGGATCTCGGGCGGCGGGGGGTTCCCGTCGGGCTGGTAGATGCTGAGCAGGTACTGCTGCATGGTGACCTCCTCGGTGCGGGCGCGGCGGGCATGCCGCGCTCTCACCCTCTACACGAACGGGCCGGCCCGTTCTCGACACGCCCCGCAGACAATTTTCCGCCCGTCGCGCGAGGTCGTCCCGGTTTCGTCGCCCGAGCCGGGTCCGATGCCCTCGCCCCTGCCGAGCGCGGGGGACCCGCACCCGACGGCCCGCACGATGGCCTCACGCGGGGTGGGCTCCAGGGCGACGTCGGAGCAGCCGGCGTCCGCCCAGGTTTTCCGTCCCCGATGAGTTCGGTCTGCTCGCAGCGGTCCAGGTGGCGGGCCTGTACGCGCCGAAGCGAAGCCCCTTTGTGGTGGAGTGACAACTTCCGGCCCGATCATCTCCGATGGGCACTGTGCCGCGGGGACCACCCCTGCCCAGCCAGTGGTCGAAGATCGGGTGCGGTGATCAACCGGGTGCCGGAGTACGATTCTGTAAGGTTCGGACACTCCCTTGATGGTGCATGCAGCTATGTGATCCAAGGTGATTGCATACATCTGCATTGCTGCGTATAGTCATGCCATCGATGAGGAGGATTTCCGATGACGGTTCGAGCAGCAGTGGCAGGGGCGAGCGGGTACGCGGGCGGTGAACTGCTCCGACTGCTGCTGGCCCACCCCGAGGTGGAGATCGGCACTCTCACCGCCAACTCCAACGCCGGCCGGCCCCTCGGCGCACTGCAGCCGCATCTGCTGCCGCTCGCCGGCCGGGTGCTCCGGCCGACGGCCGCCGACGCTCTCGCGGGCCACGACGTCGTCTTCCTCGCCCTCCCGCACGGTCAGTCCGCCGCCGTCGCCGAGCAGCTCGGTGAGGACGTCCTCGTCGTCGACATGGGAGCCGACTTCCGGCTCCGGGACGCCGCCGACTGGGAGAGGTTCTACGGCTCCGAGCACGCCGGGACCTGGCCGTACGGCCTGCCCGAACTGCCGGGTGCCCGCGCCGCGCTGGAGGGGGCCAAGCGCATCGCGGTACCCGGTTGCTACCCCACCGCCGTCTCGCTCGCGCTCTTCCCGGCGTACGCGGCGGGCCTCGCCGAGCCCGAGGCCGTGATCACCGCCGCGAGCGGCACCTCCGGCGCGGGCAAGGCACTCAAGCCCCACCTCCTCGGCTCAGAGGTGATGGGCTCCATGAGCCCGTACGGGGTCGGCGGCGGCCACCGCCACACCCCTGAGATGATCCAGAACCTCAGCGCGGCGGCAGGCGAGCGGGTCACCGTCTCCTTCACACCCACGCTCGCGCCGATGCCCCGCGGCATCCTCGCCACCTGCTCCGCCAAGGCCGTGCCGGGCACCGCCGCGCAGGACGTGCGCGCCGCCTACGAAAAGGCCCTCGCCGACGAGCCGTTCGCGCACCTGCTGCCCGAGGGCCAGTGGCCCGCGACAGCGTCGGTGTACGGGTCCAACGCCGCTCAGATCCAGGTGGCGTACGACGAGGCGGCCGGCCGCATCATCGCCATCAGCGCCATCGACAACCTCACCAAGGGCACCGCAGGCGGCGCGGTGCAGAGTATGAACATCGCCCTCGGGTTCGCCGAGGGAACCGGTCTTTCCACGATTGGAGTTGCGCCGTGAGCGTGACCGCAGCGAAGGGATTCACGGCAGCGGGCATCGCCGCCGGAATCAAGCAGAACGGCAACCCGGACCTCGCTCTCGTGGTCAACAACGGGCCGCGCCGCGCCGCCGCGGGCGTCTTCACCTCCAACCGCGTCAAGGCCGCGCCGGTCCTGTGGTCCGAGCAGGTCCTCAAGGGCGGCGAGGTCACGGCCGTGGTGCTCAACTCCGGCGGTGCCAACGCCTGTACGGGCCCCAAGGGATTCCAGGACACCCACACCACCGCCGAGAAGGCGGCCGACGTCCTCGGTATCGGCGCGGGCGAGATCGCCGTCGCCTCCACCGGCCTGATCGGCGTCCTGCTCCCCATGGACAAGCTCCTGCCCGGCATCGAGCAGGCCGCGGCCCAGCTCAGCGAACACGGCGGCGAGAAGGCCGCCATCGCCATCAAGACCACCGACACGGTCCACAAGACCGCCGTCGTCACCAAGGACGCCTGGACGGTCGGCGGCATGGCCAAGGGCGCCGGCATGCTCGCCCCCGGACTCGCCACCATGCTCGTCGTCCTCACCACCGACGCCGACCTGGACGCCGCCACCCTGGACAGGGCGCTGCGCGACGCGACCCGGCAGACCTTCGACCGGGTCGACTCCGACGGCTGCATGTCGACCAACGACACCGTGCTGCTGCTCGCCTCCGGCGCGTCCGGCGCGAAGCCCGCGCACGAGGAGTTCGCCGAGGCCGTACGCACGGTGTGCGACGACCTCGCCCGGCAGCTGATCGGCGACGCGGAGGGCGCGTCCAAGGACATCCGCATCGAGGTGATCAACGCGGCGACCGAGGACGACGCCGTCGAGGTCGGCCGCTCCATCGCCCGCAACAACCTCCTCAAGTGCGCCATCCACGGCGAGGACCCCAACTGGGGCCGGGTGCTCTCCGCCATCGGCACCACCACCGCGGTCTTCGAGCCCGACCAGCTGGGCGTCGCCATCAACGGCGTCTGGGTCTGCAGATACGGCTCCGTCGGCGAGGACCGCGACCTGGTCGACATGCGCTACCGCGAGGTGCGCATCACCGCCGACCTGGCCGCGGGCACCGAGTCCGCCGTCATCTGGGCCAACGACCTGACGGCCGACTACGTCCACGAGAACAGCGCGTACAGCTCATGAGCACGACGAGGAAGCACACCGCACTGCCCAAGGCGCAGATCCTCATCGAGGCGCTGCCCTGGCTGACCCGTCACAACGGCAAGATCGTCGTCATCAAGTTCGGCGGCAACGCCATGGTCGACGAGGAGCTCAAGGCCGCCTTCGCCCAGGACGTCGTCTTCCTGCGGCACGCGGGGCTCAAGCCCGTCGTGGTGCACGGCGGCGGTCCGCAGATTTCCGCGGCGCTCGACCGGCACGGGCTGGTCAGCGAGTTCAAGGCCGGCCTGCGGGTCACCACGCCCGAGGCCATGGACGTCGTACGGATGGTGCTCGCCGGGCAGGTCCAGCGCGAGCTGGTAGGCCTGCTCAACCAGCACGGGCCGCTCGCCGTCGGCCTCACCGGCGAGGACGCCCACACCATCACCGCCACCAGGCATCAGCCGACCATCGACGGGGAACTCGTCGACATCGGCCGGGTCGGCGAGATCACCGACATCGACACCGGGGCCATCGAGGCGCTGCTCGCCGATGGACGCATCCCGGTGATCTCCTCGATCGCCCGTTCCGAGGACGACGGACATGTCTACAACGTCAATGCTGATACGGCGGCTGCGGCACTCGCCGCGGCGCTGGGCGCCGAGACGCTGATGGTCCTCACCGACGTCGAGGGCCTGTACGAGGACTGGCCCCACAGCGACGAGGTGATCAGCCGCCTCACCGCCACCCAGCTGGAGAAGCTCCTGCCCGACCTCTCCAGCGGCATGGTCCCCAAGATGGAGGGCTGCCTGCACGCCGTGCGCAACGGGGTCAACACGGCCCGGGTGATCGACGGCCGGGTCCAGCACTCGATCCTGCTGGAGATCTTCACCGACGAGGGCATCGGCACGATGGTCGTGCCGGACGGACAGGGGGACTGACATGGGCAACCAGGAGCTCACGCACCGGTGGCAGGGCGTGATGACGGACAACTACGGCACGCCGAAGCTGTCGCTGGTCCGCGGCGAAGGCACCAAGGTCTGGGACGCCGACGGCACCGAGTACACCGACTTCGTCGGCGGCATCGCGGTCAACGCGCTGGGCCACGCCCACCCGGCGATCGTGGAGGCCGTCTCCCGCCAGATCGCCTCCCTCGGCCATGTCTCCAACCTCTTCGTCGCCGAGCCGCCCGTCGCGCTCGCCGAGCGGCTGATCCAGCTCTTCGGCCGCCAGGGGCGCGTCTACTTCGCGAACTCCGGCGCCGAGGCCAACGAGGCCGCCTTCAAGATCGGCCGGCTCACCGGCCGCCGGCACATGGTCGCGACGACCGGCGGGTTCCACGGCCGGACCATGGGCGCCCTCGCGCTGACCGGACAGCCCGCCAAGCAGCAGCCGTTCCTGCCGCTGCCCCCGGACGTCACCCATGTCCCCTACGGCGACGCCGAGGCGCTGCGAGCGGCCGTCACCGAGGACACCGCCCTGGTGATCATCGAACCCATCCAGGGCGAGAACGGCGTGGTCGTACCGCCCAAGGGGTATCTGGAGGCCGCCCGGGAGATCACCCGGGCCACCGGCGCGCTGCTGGTCCTCGACGAGGTCCAGACCGGCATCGGCCGGACCGGGCACTGGTTCGAGTACCAGGCGCACCAGGGCGTCGAGCCCGACATCGTCACGCTGGCCAAGGGCCTCGGCGGCGGACTGCCGATCGGTGCGACCGTCGTCTTCGGCGCGGCGGCGGACCTGCTGAAGCCGGGTCAGCACGGGACGACGTTCGGCGGCAACCCCGTCGCCTGCGCCGCCGGACTCGCCGTTCTCGACACGCTCGCGGCCGACGGCGTGCTCGACTCGGTCAAGCGGCTCGGCGAGAAACTGCGCGACGGAATCGAGGGTCTCGGGCACCCGGTCGTCTCCCATGTCCGTGGCAGCGGCCTGCTGCTGGGTATCGTGCTCACCGGACCGCTCGCACCGAAGGTGCAGCAGGCGGCCCAGGATGCGGGTTTCCTGGTGAACGCCCCCGCGCCCGATGTCGTACGGCTCATGCCGGCCCTGATCATCGGTGACGTCGAGGTGGACGCGTTCCTCCGGGCCCTGCCCGGCATCCTCGACGCGAGCAACGGGGAAGGACAAGCCGGAGAATGAGACGACGATGACACAGGCCCGGTACCCCGAAAGCGCTGAGCACGGCGGCCCCGCCGTACCGCAGACCCGCACGGCCCGCCACCGCCGGATCGTGGACATCCTCAACCGTCAGCCGGTGCGCTCCCAGAGCCAACTGGCAAAGCTCCTCGCGGACAACGGTCTGAGCGTCACGCAGGCGACGCTCTCCCGCGACCTCGACGAGCTGGGCGCGGTGAAGATTCGCAACACCGGGGGTGAGCTGATCTACGCGGTGCCCAGCGAGGGCGGCTTCCGCACCCCGCAGGCGCCGCTGGGCGAATCCGCGAAGGAGGAGCGCATGCGGCGCCTCTCCGCCGAGCTGCTGATCTCCGCGGAGGCGTCGGCGAACCTCGTGGTGCTGCGGACGCCGCCGGGCGCGGCCCAGTTCCTGGCCTCGGCCATCGACCAGGCCGAACTGCACGACATCCTCGGCACGATCGCGGGTGACGACACCCTGATGCTGATCAGCCGCGACCCGGCCGGCGGCCAGGCGCTCGCGGACCATCTCCTGCGGCTGGCCCAGAAGGAGCGCTGAACCGATACGCCATGGCCCCGCCCCTGGGGGCGGGGTCATGAGGTGCTATTCGGCGGGCGCGGCCGAGGGCAGGGGAGGCAGCGGGAGCGGAAGCCCCGGCAGGCCGTCGATGCTCGCCGCGATGTGCTCCTTCTTGGCGAAGTAGGCGTCCAGCGAGGCGTCATCCTCGCGCGCGAAACGCTTCCGGTGCAGGTCGCGGTCCTCGTCGTACGTCATGAAGGGCACCCCGTACCCACAGGTGTCCCGGATCAGTTCGGCCCTCACCACGATGACGGCGCGCAGCCCGTGCGGCACGGGGTCGATGCCGGGGAAGTGCGCGAGCAGCTCCGCCCAGCGCTCGTCGTCCCGGAAGACCGGCTCCCCGCGGCCGTGCACACGCACGATGTCGGGCGGCCCCTGGAAGGCGCACCACATGAGCGTGATGCGCCCGTTCTCGCGCAGATGGGCGATCGTCTCGGCGTTGCTGCCGGCGAAGTCCAGGTAGGCGACGGTCTGTTCGTCGATGACGGCGAAGGAGCCCTTCAGGCCCTTGGGGGAGAGGTTGACCGTTCCCTCCCCGTCGAGCGGCGCGGTGGCCGTGAAGAAGAGCGGTTGGGCCTCGATGAAGGCGCGGAGTCTTCCGTCTATGCGCTCATACGTCTTTCCCATGGGGCGATTGTGCCGTGGCCAGTGTCGCCCGGCCCAGGTATTTCAGCTCCTGAGACCGAGGCGGCCCCGCAGCCCGGTCATGACGAAGTCGCTGAACAGAGGCGTGCACTGGTGCAGCATCGCCTCCAGCTCCGCCCGTACGCCGGGGTCGACGGGCTGAAGTGTGTCCACCCAGCGCCGCTCCTGCACGCAGGCCGCCCCGTTCTGCCGCAGCGCCGGATCCGGGTCGGTCAACGCGGCGACCGCCGCGCGGAGTTCGGTGAGCCCGCCGTGTTCCTTCAGCAGCCGGAACGCCGCACGGCGCGTGTGGACCGGCCGTTCTGGCGCGAGCCGCTCAAACAGCGGGTCCGCCGGAAACCGGCGGGCCAGCGGCAGGAGCGCCCGCGTCGCTTCCCGCACGACGGCCGCCGAAGGGTCGTCCACCAGTGGCAGTACGCGATCCGCCGGCACCGCGTCGAGCAGTCGCAGACCGGCGGTGGCCTGGGCGCGCACGGCGGCGACGGGGTGCGTCAGAAAGGTGCGCAGCAGGCCGGCGTCCTCGCGCCTGCCGCACTCGGCGAGTCCGGTCATCGCATACGGCGCGATCCCGGTCGGGTCGGCGCACAGTTCGAGGTAGCGGGCGTGCGGGTCACCGCCGCCCTGACTCACCAGCCAGCGGGCGCAGGCACGCACCAGGGGCGAGCGGTCGAGCAGGTGGGCGGCCGCCTCCGCCGCCCGGCCCGCCCGCCGCAGCGCGGTGACTCCGGCGGAGCGTACGAGGGGAGCCCGGGCGCTCAGCAGGATGTCGACACTCTCCCCGCACTCCGCGCCGTTCGCCAGTGCGGCGAGCGCGGCGTCCGACCACCAGCGGGCCGACACGGGGTCCAGGTCGTCGGCGGCCCGCCGCGCCAGTTCCCGGACGCCGAGCAAGCCCTCGTCCAGGGTGATGCGGGCCGCGAGCCGTCGTGTGGCCGTGTCCCGGCTGTCGCGGAGTCCCGCGAGTGCGGGATACGGGGGAGTGCGCAGGGCGGCTTCGAACCGGTTGCGTGCCCACGTGCCCTGCTCGCGGCGCCCGACGCGCAGCACCAGCGGGGTGAGCGTTCGCAGGGTGTCCTCCGTGGCGGCTGTCAGCCGCTCATCCAGGAGCCGGCGAGCGCACTCGCGCACGGCCTCGGCCCAGTCCGCGCACCGCACGACGACCAGGTACCAGAAGGCCGGTGCGTCGAGCCCTGCGCGGAGGGCGGCTTCCCGGACCCGGCCGTCGGGGTGGCACAGGGCGGTCTCAGGGCAGGCGCTCAGCCGGGCGGCGGCCATGGGGTCGTACCAGGCGGAATGCCGGACCCCGTGGTCGAGCGCGGCCCAGCAGGCGGGGTCCTCGAAACTGAGGACCCGGCTCGCCGGCAGGCCGTCGGCCAGGTGTTGCGCCGCTTCCAGTCCGGCCCTCATGTCCCAGCGTCTTCCTGCGCGCACCGTGTCCCCCTCGGCTGTCGGTCCGCCGACTCTAGAAGTGGGGCACCCAGTGTGACCAGCCATTTTCTCGTCAATTGACAAAACATACGGAGCACTGCATAGTTATACCCATCAGCGTTTGCACTGTAAGGAGAAACTCGTGGCCGAGCGCGTCGTACTCGCCTACTCGGGCGGCCTTGACACCTCCGTCGCCATCGGCTGGATCGCCGAGGAGACGGGCGCCGAGGTCATCGCCGTTGCCGTGGACGTCGGCCAGGGCGGCGAGGACCTGGACGTCATCCGCAAGCGCGCGCTCGCCTGCGGTGCCGTGGAGGCCGAGGTCGCCGACGCCAAGGACGAATTCGCCGAGGAGTACTGCCTCCCCGCCATCAAGGCGAACGCCCTCTACATGGACCGCTATCCGCTGGTCTCCGCGCTCTCCCGGCCGACGATCGTCAAGCACCTCGTCGCCGCCGCCAAGAAGCACGGGGCCACCACCGTCGCCCACGGCTGCACCGGCAAGGGCAACGACCAGGTGCGGTTCGAGGCCGGCATCGTCGCCCTCGCCCCCGAGCTCAAGTGCATCGCCCCGGTCCGTGACTACGCGATGACCCGGGACAAGGCGATCGCCTTCTGCGAGGAGAAGCAGCTCCCGATCGCCACCACCAAGAAGTCGCCGTACTCCATCGACCAGAACGTCTTCGGACGGGCCGTCGAGACCGGCTTCCTGGAGGACATCTGGAACGCGCCGATCGAGGACATCTACGAGTACACCTCGAACCCGGCGGAGCCGCAGGAGGCCGACGAGGTCGTCATCACCTTCAAGGAAGGCGTCCCGGTCGCCGTCGACGGCAAACCCGTCACCGTCCTGCAGGCCATCCAGCAGCTCAACGAGCGGGCCGGCGCCCAGGGCATCGGCCGCATCGACATGGTCGAGGACCGGCTTGTCGGCATCAAGTCCCGCGAGGTCTACGAGGCCCCGGGCGCCATCGCGCTGATCACCGCCCACCAGGAGCTGGAGAACGTCACGGTCGAGCGCGAGCTCGCCCGGTACAAGCGGCAGGTCGAACAGCGCTGGGGCGAGCTGGTCTACGACGGCCTGTGGTTCTCCCCGCTCAAGCGGGCCCTGGACGGCTTCATCAACGAGGCCAACCAGCACGTCAGTGGCGACATCCGGATGACGCTGCACGGCGGCCGGGCCGTCGTCACCGGCCGGAAGTCCGACGAGTCGCTGTACGACTTCAACCTCGCCACCTACGACTCGGGCGACACGTTCGACCAGTCCAAGGCGCAGGGCTTCATCGAGATTTTCGGCCTGTCGCAGAAGATCGCGGCGCGGCGTCATCTGCGGGCGTAGCCAGACGGACCTCGCGTAATCCGCACGCGTTGAACACAGCGCCTCCCCTTCTCTCGCGGCGGGAAGGCGTCTTCACACTTCTCCCAAGGAGCAACAGCTGTGAGCAGCAACAACGGTGACGTCCGGCTCTGGGGCGGCCGCTTCGCCGACGGCCCGGCCGAGGCGCTGGCGAGGCTGTCCGCGTCGGTGCATTTCGACTGGCGTCTCGCGCCGTACGACATCGCCGGTTCCCGAGCCCACGCGCGTGTGCTGCACAAGGCGGGCCTGCTCACCGAGGACGAGCTGACGCGCATGCTCGCCGGCCTCGACCAGCTGGAGGCGGACGTCGCGTCCGGAGCCTTCACCGGCACCATCGCCGACGAGGACGTCCACACCGCCCTCGAACGGGGCCTGCTGGAGCGGCTCGGTCCCGACCTCGGCGGCAAGCTGCGTGCCGGCCGGTCCCGGAACGACCAGGTCGCCACCCTTTTCCGGATGTATCTGCGCGACCACGCCCGCATCATCGGCGGTCTGATCGCCGACCTCCAGGACGCCCTCGTCGGCCTCGCCGAGGCCCACCCGGACGTCGCCATGCCGGGCCGTACGCACCTCCAGCACGCCCAGCCGGTCCTGTTCGCCCACCACGTGCTCGCTCATGTGCAGTCCCTGTCCCGGGACGCGGAGCGGCTGCGTCAGTGGGACACCCGTACCGCCGTCTCGCCCTACGGCTCCGGCGCGCTGGCCGGCTCCTCGCTCGGTCTCGATCCGGAGGCCGTGGCCAAGGACCTCGGCTTCGAGCGCGGTTCCGCGGGCAACTCGATCGACGGCACCGCCTCGCGCGACTTCGTCGCCGAATTCGCCTTCATCACCGCGATGATCGGTGTGAACCTCTCCCGGATCGCCGAGGAGGTCATCATCTGGAACACGAAGGAGTTCTCCTTCGTAACCCTGCACGATGCCTTCTCGACCGGGTCGTCGATCATGCCGCAGAAGAAGAACCCCGACATCGCGGAGCTCGCCCGCGGCAAGTCCGGCCGCCTCATCGGCAACCTCACGGGCCTGCTCGCCACGCTCAAGGCGCTGCCGCTGGCGTACAACCGCGACCTCCAGGAGGACAAGGAGCCGGTCTTCGACTCCTGCGACCAGCTGGAGGTCCTGCTCCCGGCGTTCACGGGCATGATGGCGACGCTCACCGTCAACCGGGAGCGCATGGAGGAGCTCGCCCCGGCCGGCTTCTCGCTCGCCACCGACATCGCAGAGTGGCTGGTCAAGCAGGGCGTGCCGTTCCGGGTGGCGCACGAGGTCGCCGGCGAGTGCGTCAAGGTGTGCGAGCAGCAGGGCATCGAGCTGGACCAGCTCACCGACGAGCAGTTCGCGAAGATCTCCGAGCACCTCACGCCCGAGGTCCGCACGGTCCTGAACGTCCCCGGCGCGCTCGCGTCCCGCAACGGCAGGGGCGGCACGGCCCCTTCGGCGGTCGCCGTCCAGCTCAACGAGATCAAGGCCGATCTGGTGGTACAGCACGCCTGGGCCACGGCCAAGCGGTGACGCCCTGACCCACAGCGCCGCCGCCCGGTCCGCGAGTGTGTCGAAGTCGGGCCGGGCCGGCCCGACCCGTTCGTCGATGTGCGGCAACGGGGCGGCGGCGACGTTCTGCTCCACGCAGTCGTCGTTCTGAACAGCGGCTCGATCGATCTGCTCGCAGGGGTCGGTCGTCGAGCCATGGGCTATGAGCCATGAGCCATGGTCACTGTCCTGTAGCCGGACGAGCTGATGTCCATGGTGCAGACGCCGTAGACGACGTACAGGCCCCGGTCGAGATTGCCGGCGCCCTCTCCCGCCCCCGGACCAGTCCGGGGCCGAGCACCCACCTGAACCGGGAGCCGTCGGTGCGGTCGACGACCGCGGTGCCGCTGACGTCCGCGTCGTAGGAGTCGCCCGTCTCCTGGTTGGAGACCCGCACGATCAGGTCGGTCTTGCACGCGACCCGCTTCTGCGATCCGTAGGGGTGAGTGTTCAGCACGCGCCGCACCACCTCGTCCATGACCGGCTCTCGACGTGGACGGGGAGGCCGCAGCGCAGGCCCGCCGCGACGTCGCACGGCGCGGACGGTGCCGGCTCCCAGCCGAGCTCGGACCCTGCGGACCCGGCTGCGGACCCGGGTGCCGCGCCCATGAGCGTGGTCGCGGCGACCTCGCGGAGGACTGGCTGGTGACGGGGCTCCTCAAGCGGGCGCGGCAGTGCCCCGAGGAGGCCGCGGCCGCTCTGGAGGGCGCGGGAGTTCCGCAGGCAGTTGTACGCCTGCCTGACCGAACCCGACGACCCGAGGGCCTTCAAGGCGGTGGCCGATGTAGTGGAGGACGCCGCGAAGGTGTCGGCGTTCATCCGAGGCGGCGACTGCCTGCGCTGGCGGCTCCCCGTCCGCCGGTCTGCGGCTGCCCGTTCTCGCCGTGGCGCGCAGCGCCGCCGAGCTGCCGGCCGACCCGCAGCGTTCAACCCCGCGCGCCCCGGTGCGGGCTGCGGCCACTGCTCCCCAACGAGAGCGGGCGGCGCAGATGGTGCAGCCTCGCCACCTGCGATATCGAGACGTCCGCGTACTGAATGAGACATGAACGTCTCATGTGGGCTATGCTTGTCTCATGGCCATGGATCGTGAACAGGTGCTCCGTACCGCTGCCGCCCTGCTGTCCCGGAAATCGACCGCCACCATGGATGAGGTCGCCCGGGCCGCCGGTATCGGGCGCGCCACGCTGCACCGTCACTTCGCGGGCCGCGACGCGCTCGTCAGGGCGCTCGAGGCGTTCGGCATCCAGGAGTTCGAGGCCGCCCTCGACCGGGCCCGGCTCGACGAGGGCGACGCGAGCGACGGGCTGCGACGGCTGATCGCCGAGATGGAGCCGGCCGCCGATCTGCTGGCCTTCCTGGTCACCGAGAACCAGCTGTTCGAGGGCGACCAGGTCAACGAGGGCTGGTCCCGGCTCGACGCCAGGGTCTCGGCGCTCTTCCGGCGCGGTCAGGAGCGGGGCGAGTTCCGCATCGACCTCACGCCCGCATGGCTGACCGAGGCGCTGTACGCGCTGATCGGCTCCTGCGCGTGGGCGGTCATGGACGGCCGCGTCGCCAAGAAGGACTTCCAGTACATGACCGCCGAGCTCCTGCTCGGCGGGGCTCGACGGAGTGTGAGGACATGAGCAGCACCATCCGGCCCACGACCAGGGCGGACGAGACCGTGTACCGCCCCGGGCGGTGGCTGGCGCTCGCCGTCCTGGTGCTGGCCGTTCTGCTGGTGGCGGTCGACGCGACCGTCCTCGGCCTCGCGACCCCGTTCCTGAGCGAGGACCTCGAACCGACCGGCAACCAGTTGCTGTGGATCGGCGACGTCTACTCGTTCGTCATCGCCGGGCTGCTCGTCTCCATGGGCAGCCTCGGCGACCGCATCGGCCGCAAGAAGCTGCTCCTCGGCGGCGCCGTCGCGTTCGGCGCGGTGTCCGTGCTCAACGCGTACGCAACCAGCCCCGAGACGATGATCCTCGCCCGGGCCCTGCTCGGTGTCGCGGGCGCCACGCTGATGCCGTCCACGCTGGCCCTGATCCGCAACATCTTCCATGACCCCAGGGAGCGCAGCCTCGCCATCGGCATCTGGGGCGCCATGGCCTCCGCCGGCGCAGCCGTCGGGCCCGTCGTCGGCGGCTTCCTGCTGGAGCACTTCTGGTGGGGGTCGGTCTTCCTGATCAACCTGCCCGTCATGGCCGTCCTGGTCCTCGTCGGCGTCAAGCTGCTGCCGGAGTCCAAGAACGCGGTGGCCGGCCCGTGGGACCTGGTCAGTGTCGCCCTGTCGCTCATCGGCGTGGTCGGCGTCGTCTACGCGATCAAGGAGGCGGCGAGCCACGGGCCCGGCCCGGGCGCCGCTGCCGCCGCGCTGATCGGCATCGCCGCGCTGTACGGATTCGTGCGCAGGCAGCTCACGCTGCCCGCACCGCTGCTCGACATGCGGCTGTTCCGGCACCGGGGTTTCTCCGCCGCCGTCCTCGCCGACCTGCTGACCATTCTCGGCCTGTCCGGTCTGGTGTTCTTCCTGTCCCAGTTCCTGCAACTGGTCCAGGGCAGGCCGCCGTTCGAGGCCGGACTCGCGGAACTGCCCGCCGCAATCGGCGCGGTGGCCACCGGACTCGTCGCGGGCACGGTGGCGCGGCGCTACTCCGTACGGGCCGTCGTCGCGGGCGGTCTGGCCGCCGTCGGTCTGGCGCTGGCCACGCTGACGCTGCTCGGCCGGTCCACCGGCTATCCGCTCCTCGGCGCGGCGCTGCTGGTGGTCGGTGTCGGCGCGGGCTTCTCGTTCACCGTCACCGCAGACGTGATCCTCTCCAGCGTTCCCAAGGAACAGGCGGGTGCCGCCTCCGCGGTTTCCGAGACCGCGTACGAACTGGGCGCGGCCCTCGGTATCGCGCTGCTGGGCTCCATCGTGACCGGCGTATACCGCGGCTTCACCACGCCGGCCGGAGTGCCGGCGGACACGGCATCGGCAGCGCACGAGTCGCTCGGCGGCGCCGTGGAAGCGGCGGCGGGGTTCCCCCACGGGCAGGCGACGGCGCTGCTCGGCGCGGCGCAGGAGGCATTCGTCGACGGCCTGCGCCTAGCGGCGGGTGTGGGCGCGGCGGTGCTGCTGGCGACGGCAGTCGCGGCGTGGTTCCTGCTACGGGGCCAGAGACTGGCGGACGGCGTGGAGCACTGACGCACGGGGTCGCAGGGCGGCCGTTTCCCACCCCGCCCTCCCCCTGCGGCATGGCGGCCGCGGACGGTACCCCCATCCCGTAACCGGACTCCGCCCGGACCGGTACCGCGCTTCGCGTGGTGTCCTCAAGCGCCGGACTGGCTGCAAAGCAGGAGGCAGTCGGCGATTGAGGCGCGGAGTCCGGGGGCGGAGCCCCCGGTCCGGGAAGGGCGGGGAGGGGAGGAAAGCCCGCCGCAGGCGCCACGCCCACGCGCCGGGCGGGCTTACGCCGCCTTCGCCTTCGTGGCGTACATGTCCACGTACTCCTGGCCAGACAGCCGCATGACCTCCGTCATCACCGAGTCGGTGACGGCCCGCAGCACATAGCGGTCGCGGTCCATGCCCTCGTACCGGGAGAACTCCATGGGCTCGCCGAAACGGACCGTCACCCGGCCCGGGCGCGGCAGGCCCGCGCCGCCGGGCTGGAGCTTGTCCGTGCCGATCATCGCGAAGGGGACGACCGGCGCGCCGGTCATCAGCGTCAGACGCGCGATGCCCGTACGCCCCCGGTACAGACGGCCGTCGGGGGAGCGGGTGCCCTCGGGGTAGATGCCGAAGACCTTGCCCTCCTCCAGCACCCGGCGGCCCGTCATCAGCGCGGCCACACCGCCGTTGGCGCCGTCGCGGTCGACCGGGATCATGCCGACGCCGGTGAAGAACCACGCCATCGCACGGCCCTTGAGACCCTTGCCCGTGACGTACTCGTCCTTTCCGATGAAGAACACCGGGCGGTCGGTCACCAGCGGGAGGACCATCGAGTCGATGAACGTGAGGTGGTTCCCTGCGAGGATCACCGGCCCCGTCCCGGGGATGTTCTCGGCGCCTTCCACACGGGGGCGGAACATCAGGCGCAGGAACGGCCCGAGCACTGCCTTGATGAGCGTCAAGCGGGACAACGGGTCCTCCGGTGTCGTGGGACGGGACGGTGATGGTCGGCGCAGTCTGTCCGTGGTCTGTCTGTGTGTGTCTGTGGTGCGTGAGTCTGTGCAGGTGAGGACCATACTCGCGCGTCCGGCCGCATCGCACATCGGGTTCACGGAGGAGATACACAGTGTTGACACGTGTTTTCACTGTGTTCGCCCAGGGTCTGCCGCGGTTAAGACGTTGCTGCCTACCATCGGGCGACGCTCGACAGGTGCGGGACATCACATGGAGGAACGTTTCATGACACAGGGTGCGAGCAGCAGTCCGGCGCGCCGGACCTTGCTGGGGGCCGCTGTTCTGGGTACGGCCGCTCTCGGCGTCGGCGCGGGCGCGGGGGTAGCCCAGGCGGGCGGGCGCCGCGGCGGCGGCCCGTCGTACAAGGGGCTGCCCGTGCCCGCCGTGATCGCGCACCGGGGCGCCAGCGGCTACCGGCCCGAGCACACCCTCGGGGCGTACCAGTTGGCACTCGACATGGGCGCGCACGTCATCGAGCAGGACCTGGTGCCCACCAAGGACGGCCATCTCGTATGCCGTCACGAGAACGACATCACCGGCACCACGGATGTCGCCGAGCACCCCGAGTTCGCCTCACGCAAGGCCACCAAGTCCGTCGACGGCGTCAGCATCACCGGCTGGTTCACCGAGGACTTCACGCTCGCCGAACTGAAGACGCTGCGCGCCAAGGAGCGCATTCCCGGCACCCGTCAGGAGAACACCCTCTACGACGGCCGCTGGGCCGTGCCCACGTTCGAGGAGGTACTGCGCTGGGCCGAGGACGAGGGCCGCCGCCGCGGCCGCCCGGTGTGGCTGCATGCAGAGACCAAGCACCCCACCTACTTCCGGAGCATCGGACTCGGCCTGGAGGAGCGGCTGGCCAAGCTGCTACGGCGCTACGGGCGCCACCGCGCGGACTCGCCGACGTTCCTGCAGTCCTTCGAGCCGACCAGCATGGAGCGCATGGCGCGCCTCGTCGGCACGCCGCGCGTCGTCCTGCTGTGGACGCCCGACGACCGCCCGTGGGACTTCCGCGAGTCCGGCGACCCGCGCACCGTCGCCGACCTGGTCACGCCCGAGGGACTGGCCTGGATAGCCGGATTCGCGCAGGGCATCGGCCCGTTGCTCGACCTGGTCATCCCCAAGGACGCCGACGGCCGCCTCACGACGGCCACGACGCTGGTGCGCGACGCCCACGCCAAGGGCCTGGTCGTCCACCCGTACACGATGCGCAACGAGAACAGCTTCCTGCCCGCCGACTTCCGCCGTGGCACCGACCCGCACGCCTACGGGGACGTCTTCGGCGCGTACAAGGCGTACCTGGCGACCGGGATCGACGGCATCTTCACCGACAACCCGGACACGGGCCTGCTCGCGGTGGCGGACGTCCGCGCCTGACGCCCGGACGCGCCCGCGGCGGGGCCCGGGCCATGCCACGCCCGGCCCCCGCCGACCCGGCCGCCCCGGACGAGCGGCTTGCCACCGCGACCCGGCCGCCCCGGACGAGCGCCGGCCCGGCCGGAACCGCTGAACGACCGCCTCGCCCGGTTGACGCCCCGCCCCCGTCACGGGCGGCTTCGGCCGCGCAGGGCCACCTCGTACGGGTGATGCCGCCCGCCACACGAAACCGCAGGCCCGCGGCCGTACGTCAGGCGGGGCATGACCGTTCTCGACGAAACTCCCGCCCATGTCGTCAGCGTCCTCGGCCCGCTGGTCAGCGCCGAGGCCACCGCGGAGGCACCCGGCACCGCTCTGGAGGCCGGCGATCTCGAACAGGCCGTCTGGGTACGGCTGCTGGAGCGGCTCGACGACGACGGCCCGCCGCCGGACGCCGCACGCTGGGTCAAGGCGGCGGTACGCGCGGAGGCGCGCCGTGCCCGCCGTACGGCTGCCCGGGAACTGCCGTACCGTCACGAGCCCGCCGACGGCACCGCCGCCGATACCTCCGGCGGTCCCGAGTGCGCCGCCCTGCGGTCCGAACGCCGCCGCGTGCTGCGCGCCGCCGTCGCCCGCACCCCGGGCCGATGTCCCCGGCTGCTGGCTGCGATGTTGTCCCCGAAGGACCCCACCTACCGGGAAATCGCAGGGACGTTGGGTATCTCACAGGGCAGTCTGGGACCGATGCGTTCCCGGTGCCTGGGATGTCTGCGCAGAATGCTCGCGGCAGAGGTTGCAGCTCCTGAACATCGGGGAAAGGAGCGGTAGACAACCGGCGGACAGGTGAGCGGGAGGCATGCGCACATGGGCATGAGTGTGACCATCTCAGCGGCGGCCGAGGACGATGCGGAACACATCCTCAAACTGCAGTACCTGTGCTACCAGACCGAGGCCGGGCTCTACGGCGACTACGGGATCGAGCCCCTGACGCAGACCCTGGCCGACCTCTCGGAGGAGATCTCCCAGGGCCACGCGCTGGTGGCGAGGCTCGGCGACGAGGTGGTCGCCTCCGTGCGCGGCCGGGTCGACGCGAGCGGCACCGCCAGGATCGCGAAGCTCATCGTGCACCCGCGGATGCAGCGTCACGGCCTCGGCGGCCGGCTGCTCGACGCGATCGAGGCCCGCTTCTCCGGGGACCCTCACATAAAGCGGTTCCAGCTCTTCACCGGTCACCGCAGCGAGAGCAATCTCCGCCTCTACCGCAGCCGGGGATACGTGCCGGTCTCCAGCGAGCAGGTAGGCCCGCGCCTGACGCTGGTCACCCTGGAGAAAGAACCGGTGCCGCGGACCTACGCGGCGAGCGCCTGACCCCGGGCCTGCGCCGTGAGCGCCTAGGCGGTCGCGTCCCGGCCGCGCGCGCGGCGCAGCCAGAGCATTCCGGTCACCGGCAGCAGCACCGGGATGAAGAGGTAGCCCATTCCGTATTCCGACCACACCGTCGAGTCGGGGAAGGCGGACGGCTCCACCAGCGTCCAGGTGCCCACGATCAGTACGCCGGCGAGCTCGGCGGCGCAGCACACCAGCGCCGCCCTGCGGGCCGTCTCGCCCCCGCGGACCAGGGTGTAAGTGATGAACGCGTACACCACGGCGGCCACGGCGGAGAGCACATGGGCGAGCGGGGCACTGCCGAAGTCGGTGAGGATCTGGTAGACGGAGCGCGACACGGCGCCGACCGACATCACCCCGTACAGCCAGACCAGGAGCAGCCCCGGACCCTGCACCAGCCGGGTCCGCCCCGTCCTCGGTCCCGTTCCCGTCGTGGGCCCGGCCATCGTCAGCCTCCCCAGATGTCGTGGAGCCGTACTTCGAGGACCGCTAGCACGACGGCCCCTGCCGCCACGGTCGCCGAGCCCCAGCGGGTGCGCTCAGCCAGCGACAGGAACCCGGCGGCGGGCACCGCGAGCGCGGAGCCGATCAGATACGCCAGGAAGATCGCCGTGCCCTCGTCGGCCTTCTCGCCCCGCGCCAGCTGCACGATCCCGACGACCAGCTGGGCCAGCGCCAGTACCGACACCACGGCCATGCCGATGAAGTGCCAGTCCTTGGTCGGCTGATCGCGGTACGCGGCGAAGCCGCACCATGAGGCGAGGGCGAGCGCGGTCACGGCGACCGCGACCGTCAGGGCGTCGAGCATGGGCTCGAGCGTATTACGGCCCCAGGGGCGCGATGCGCTCGACCCCGCTCCGAGTGCGTTGCGATCGGCGCTTAGGGTCGTCGCCATGGAGATCCACGCCGAAGCCCTGCTGTTCGACAACGACGGGACCCTCGTCTCCTCCCTGGAGTCGGTCGACCGCTGCTGGGCGAAGTGGGCGCGCGAGTACGGAATCACGGCGGAGGACTTCGCCCGCGTCGAGCTGCACGGCCGGCCCGCAGCCGAGATAGCCGCCGATCTGCTGCCCGCCGATGTGGTGCCCGAGGCGGTCGCCCGCATCGAGACCCTGGAGGTCGAGGACGTCGCCGGGTCCGTGGTGGCGCTGCCCGGCACACAGGCGCTCCTCGCCCAGCTGCCGCCCGAGCGGTGGGCCTTGGTCACCTCGGCCACCCGGCGGCTCGCCGAGGCCCGGCTGGAAGAGGTGGGCATCCGGCCCAAGACGACCGTCGCCGCCGACGACATCACCCGGGGCAAGCCGGACCCCGAGCCGTACCTGCTCGCGGCCCGCCTCCTCGGCGTGGACCCCGCGCGCTGCGTCGTCTTCGAGGACGCCCCTGCCGGGCTGGCCTCCGGACGCGCCGCCGGCATGCGCACCGTGGCCTTGACCACAACGCACCACCCCGGCGAGCTGGGCGCCGATGTGGTCGTCAGCGACCTGGCGGACGTGTCCGTACAGGTGACGGCGTTCGGGCTCACGGTCACCGCTGGCGGCTGAGTGTCCGTATGGTGTGCCAGGGGTGTCCGTATAGCGGACGCCCGGATTCGTGCACCGAGCTGTCTGCTTTACTTCCCACCATGACCACGACGAGCAGCCGCACCCTTGCGACCGAGGCGATCACGACGCCCGGTGCTCGTTGTATGTGTCGAATGCGCGCCTTCTGAGGGTCCCTGCCTGAGCCGACTCGCGCCCCGAAGCGAGCCCGACAGCCGCGCCGCGTCCGATCGTCCCCGCAGCCACGGAGAACTCCCGGACCGAGCCTGCCCTGCGCACGCCTTGCCCCCGGCCACAAGCCGCGGATGCCGTGCCGCAGAGGACTGTCTGAACCGAATGCCCCGTGCCCGGCGGACACCGCGCCGCGCACTCGACAGTGACGGAAACCCTGTGATCACCACTACGGGCCTGACCAAGGTCTACTCATCGCGAGGCCGCGAAGTCACCGCTTTGGACGGCGTCGACCTGCACGTCCGCGAGGGTGAGGTCTACGGAGTCATCGGCCGCAGCGGCGCCGGAAAGTCCTCGCTCATCCGCTGCGTCAACCTCCTCGAGCGCCCCACCTCCGGCACCGTGACCGTCGCCGGCCAGGACCTCACCGCACTCGCCGGCCGCGGCCGGCGCGCGTCGAAGGACCTGCGCGAGGCCCGCAGCCGCATCGGCATGGTCTTCCAGCACTTCAACCTGCTGTCCTCGCGCACCGTCAAGGACAACGTCGAACTGCCCCTGGAGATCCTCGGCGTCACCGGCGCCGAGCGCTCCCGCAAGGCGCTCGAACTCCTCGACCTCGTCGGTCTCGCCGACAAGGCCAAGGCGTACCCCGCCCAGCTCTCCGGCGGACAGAAGCAGCGCGTCGGCATCGCCCGCGCGCTGGCCGGCGACCCCAAGGTGCTGCTGTCCGACGAGGCGACCAGCGCCCTCGATCCCGAGACCACCCGGTCGGTCCTCCAGCTGCTGCGTGACCTCAACCAGCAGCTCGGCCTGACGGTCCTGCTCATCACCCACGAGATGGACGTCGTCAAGACCATCTGCGACTCCGCCGCCCTGATGAAGAAGGGGAAGATCACCGAATCCGGCACGGTGAGCGAACTGCTCGCGACCCCTGGCTCCGAGCTCGCCCAGGAACTGTTCCCGGTGAGCGGCGAGGCGTCCGCCCCCGACCGCACCGTCGTCGACGTCACCTTCCGCGGCGAGGCGGCGACGCAGCCGGTGATCTCCCAGCTCTCCCGGACGTACAACGTCGACATCTCGATTCTGGGCGCCGCGATGGACACCGTCGGCGGCAGGCAGATCGGCCGCATGCGCATCGAACTCCCCGGACGCTATGAGGAGAACGTCGTCCCCGTCGGCTTCCTGCGCGAGCAGGGCCTCCAGGTCGACGTCGTCGAGCTCGACACCCCCGCCGCCGTTCCCGCGCAGAGCGCCCCGCTCGTCGAGGAGGTCGCGAAGTGACCTGGTCCGAGATGCAGCCCCTGCTCACCCAGGGCACGCTCGACACCCTCTACATGGTGCTGTGGTCCACCCTCGTCACCGTGGCCGGCGGACTCCCGCTCGGTGTGCTCCTCGTCCTCACCGACAAGGGCGGCCTGCTGCAGAACACCGCGGTGAACAAGGTCGTCGGCGTGATCGTGAACATCGGCCGCTCCCTGCCGTTCATCATCCTGCTGATCGCGCTGATCCCCTTCACCACCCTCGTCGTCGGCACCTTCATCGGCCCCACCGCGATGATCGTGCCGCTCGCCGTCGGCGCCATCCCCTTCTTCGCCCGGCTCGTCGAGACGGCGATCCGTGAGGTCGACCACGGGCTCGTCGAGGCCGTCCAGTCCATGGGCGGCTCGATCCCCACCATCGTCCGCAAGGTGCTGCTCCCGCAGGCCCTTCCCTCGCTCGTCTCGGCTGTCACCACCACCGTGATCGCCCTCGTCGGTTACTCGGCGATGGCCGGAGCGGTCGGTGGCGAAGGACTCGGCTCCAAGGCCGTCACCTACGGATTCCAGCGCTTCGAGACGCAGTTCATGCTCATCACCGTCGTGATCCTGATCGCGATCGTGACCGTCGTGCAGCTCGTCGGCGACGGAGCCGTACGGCTGCTGGCCCGCCGCGGACGCACCGCGAGCTGACCCGCGGACCGTCGGCTCCGGACATCCCGCCCCCCAAACAGCCCGCACTCCTTGTCCGGGCGTTGTTCCACCCATCAGAAAGAGGCACTCTTCGTGCGCAAGAACATCAAGCTCACCGCGGCTGCCGCCGCCACCGCCGCCCTCGCCCTCGGCCTGACCGCCTGCGGCACGGCCTCCGACCCCGGCGCCCAGAACGACTCCGGCGCCAAGGGCGACGTGTCCAAGGCGCTCGTCGTCGCCGCATCCCCGACGCCGCACGCCGACATCCTGAACTACGTCAAGGACAACCTGGCGGCCAAGGCGGGCCTGAAGCTGGAGGTCAAGGAGTTCACGGACTACGTCCTGCCGAACACCGCGACCCAGCAGGGCCAGGTCGACGCCAACTACTTCCAGCACAAGCCGTACCTGGACGACTTCAACAAGAAGAACAAGACGACCATCGTCCCGGTCGTCGACGTCCACATCGAGCCCCTCGGCCTCTACTCCAAGAAGGCCAAGGACGTCAAGGACATCAAGGCCGGCCAGACCGTCGCCGTCCCCAACGACACGACCAACGAGGGCCGCGCGCTGGCGCTGCTCGCCGACAACGGTCTGATCACCCTCAAGGACGGCGCCGGCACCGACGCCAAGCTCTCCGACATCGAGGACGCCAAGGGCCTGAAGTTCAAGGAGCTGGAGGCCGCCACGCTGCCCCGCGCCCTGAACGACGTCGACGCCGCCGTCATCAACGGCAACTACGCCATCGAGGCGGACCTCAAGCCCGCCTCGGACTCCCTGGTGCTGGAGAAGGCCGAGGACAACCCGTACGCCAACTTCCTCGCCGTCAAGGACGGCAACCAGGACGACCCGCGCGTACAGAAGCTCGCGAAGCTCCTGAACTCGCCCGAGGTGAAGAAGTTCATCGAGGACACGTACCAGGGCTCCGTCGTCTCCGCCATCGGCGCGGCCAAGTAGTCGGGGCGGCAGGCAACTTGACGCCGGCCCCGGGCACCCACCAAGGTGCGCGGGGCCGCGTCGTACCTGCACCCGCCCATGCACAGCCGACAGCCGATGTTGCATGCTGTGCCTTTACGGCTACGACGCACACACGGCAACGACCCTTTCGACGGTCCCCGGCATGGAGCAGTGCATGACTCACACCTTCCCGGACGTGTCCATCAGCACGGAGCGGTTGGTGCTGCGTCCCTTGGAGGACGCCGACATCGCGTCGTTCACCGAGATGATGAACGACGAGCTGACCACTGCCTGGACGTCGGTGCCGTACCCCTACACGACCCGGGACGCCGAGGACTGGGTCCGCAGGATCGCTCCTGCGGAGCGCACGACGGGCCGCGGCATCGTCCTCGCCGTCACCGAGTTCCTCACCCAGCGGCTCGTCGGCACCGTCCACCTGCGGAACACCAACTGGCGCACGCTCGCCACCGAGGTCGCCTACGTCACCGCACCCTGGGCGCGCGGCGAGGGCTACGCCACCGAATCCGTCCTCGCCGTCGCCCAGTGGCTGTTCCGCAACCAGAAGTTCGAGCGCCTGGAGCTGCGCACGGCCGCCGACAACACCGCTTCCCAGCAGGTCGCCCAGAAGATCGGCTGCATCAGCGAAGGCGTCCTGCGCAACGCCTGGATAGCGCGCAGCCAGACCGAGGACGGCGGCTGGACAGACATCCGCACCGACCTGATCGTGTGGAGCCTGCTCCCCGAGGACCTGGAGGCCGACCGCGTGGCGGAGGCCGGCTACGCCTCCTACACCGACTGGAACTGACCTCCCGCCTCCGGCAGGGACCCGGTACACCCGCCCACCGTCACGGGGCACACCCTCACCCCCTGAATCGCTCCGGGTACGCTCACGAGACGACGCGCATCGCGCGAAACACCCCCGAACTGCAACAAATCCAGGAGACTGACGAGATGGCCGACCGGGTCACGGTGATCGGCTGGGACGGTTCGCCGCTCACCCAGGCGGCCAGGTCCGCGCTGTCGGCCGCGACCCTGGTCGCCGGCGCCGCCCACCACCTGGCCCTGCCCGAAGTCCCGCCCCGAGCCGAACGCATCCGCCTCGGCAGCGTCGATCTCGCCGCCCGGCGCATCGCGAGCCACCGCGGCAGCGCCGTCGTCCTCGCCGACGGCGACCCCGGCTTCTTCGGCGTCGTACGCACCCTGCGGGCGCCGGAACACGGCCTGGAGGTCGAGGTCGTCCCCGCCGTCTCGTCCGTCGCCACCGCCTTCGCCCGGGCGGGCATGCCCTGGGACGACGCCCAGATCGTCGTCGCCCACCCTCGCACGCTGCGCCGCGCCGTCAACGTGTGCCGGGCGCACACCAAGGTCGCCGTCCTCACCTCCCCGGGCGCCGGACCGGCAGAGCTCGCGCTCCTCCTCGACGGGGTGCACCGCACCTTCGTCATCTGCGAGGAGCTGGGCGCCGCCCGCGAACAGGTCACCGTCCTCACCTCCGACAAGGTCGCCGACCACGTCTGGCGTGACCCCAACGTCGTCATCGTCATCGGCGGGGTGGGCAGCCTCACCACCGCATCCGGCAACCGCTCCGGCTGGATCGCCGGACGCGAGCCGGGCTATCCGCCCGAGCTGCGCGGCTGGGCCCTGCCGCCCGCGGACCCGCAGGCGCCCCCGGCCCGCGAGGGCGAGTACGCCGGACTGCGCGCCGCCCAACTGGCTCGCCTCGGCCCCCGTATCGGCGACCTCGTCTGGGACATCGGCTCCGGCGGCGGCGCGCTCGCCGCGGAGGCCGCCCGCTTCGGAGCCGCGGTCATCGCGGTCGACGCCGACCCGGACGCCTGCCGCCGCAGCGCGAGCGAGGCACGACGCCTCGGCGTCCAGCTCCAGGTCGTCCAGGGCCGCGCCCCCCACGTCCTGGAACGGCTGCCCGAACCGGACGTCGTACGCATCGGGGGCGGGGGAGTGCCCGTCGTCACGGCGGTCGCCGACCGCCGGCCGCAGCGCATCGTCACCCACGCCTCCACTCGCGACGAGGCGGAGTCCATCGGCGCGGCCCTGGCGGCGGGCGGTTACGAGGTCGAATGCGCGCTGCTCCAGGCCGTCGAACTGGACACCACCGACTGGACGGAACGCGAACGCACCGTCGTCTTCCTCCTCTGCGGCCGCCACGCGGAGTCCCGGGGCTAGGCCCTGCGTCGAACGATCTTGTGTGATGCCTCTCCCGGCGTGGTCCGGCCCCGCCGCTTGTCCGGCCGGGCCGCACCCACGCTGGTCACGGGATTCTTATGCGCGCCCCGTATGGTGCAGGATCTCGTCGGCCAGCCGGTCGTCCAGTGCCGTGGGCAGGGTGTGGCCCATGCCCTCGATCATGACCAGGAGAGCTCCGGGGACGGCGGCGGCGGTGGCTTCGGCGTGCGCGGGCGGGAACATCGGGTCCTCGGTGCCGTGCAGTACCAGCGTCGGTGCGGCGACGGAGGCCAGGTTCGCCGTGGAGCCCGTGCCGGCGGCTCCGGCGAACGTGTGGTTGAGCGCGGCCCGCAGATCGCGCGTCCGCTCGTACACTCGCTGCTCCATTGCGCGGTACTCGTCCTCGTGGAACGGCAGCACCGGGCCATGCAGCACACGCCACAGTGGCAGCCGGGCGGCGAGGTATTCCTCCCAGCCCGCCTCCGGCTCGGGAAAGGCCGAGGCGAGCGCGGCCAGCAACTCCGGCTTGGGCGGAGGTAGTTCGCCAGGGAGCGGAGGCGCCCCCTCCAGGACGCGTTGCAGTGCCGCCGCCGTGTCCGTGCCGAGGGGTTGGGACGAGAGGCTTGTCAGGGTCAGCACCCGGTGCGAGTGTGTGACGGCCAGCCGCTGGGCGATGATGCCGCCGAGGGACGCGCCCACCAGGTGGGCTCGTTCAGCCCCGAACGCGTCCAGGACGGCGAGCGCGTCGGAGGCCATGTCGGCGATCGTGTACGGCTGGACGGCGAAGTCGACCGTGGAAGAGCGTCCGGTGTCGCGGTGGTCGTAGCGGATGACCCGGCGGCCCCCGTCGACCAGGCGACGGACGATGCCGTCATTCCACTGGACGCCCTGTGCCTGTGCGCCCATCACCAGCAGCACCGCCGGGTGGTCCGGGTTGCCGAAGCCCTCTGCCCATAACTCAAGGTCACCTGCGCAGACGATCCGCTCGCGGCCGGTCAGGTACTCGTTCTCAGATTTATTTTCCTGCATGATCATTCAAGATAATGGTTTGGTGCAGGCCCCGCACCGGTTTCCCGGCACGTGTGAGTTGGACGCCGCGGCCCCTGCCGGGCACCCTGATCCCCATGGCCGGAGTCAAGGGACAGGTGCAGAAGCGGGGCGTGGAGCGCCGCCGCGCCATGGTCGACGCCGCGATCGAGCTGTTCGCACGGCAGGGGGTGCGCGGCACCGGAGTGGCCGCGATCGCGGAGCGCGCCGGCGCCACCCCCTCCGCCCTCATCCACCACTTCGGCAGCAAGGACGGACTCGTGCAAGCCGTCCTGCAGGAGGCCGACCGGCGCGCCCTGGAACGGCTGTCCATCACGCGGGGCGCCGAACCCACCCTTGACCAGGCGTTCGACTGGTTCGTACGGGACGCCGAGCACACCGCCGCCACCGAACGCGAGCTGGCTGCCCTGCACGCCACCCTCACCGCAGAGCACCTGGAGCCCGGTTCCCTGCTCCACACCTGGTTCCGGGACCGTGGCCGGGCACTGCGGACCCATCTCGTCTCCCTGTTCACGCGCGCCGCGGTCGACGGTTCGGCCCGTGTCGATCTGGACCCGGCAATCCTGGCCGCGGAGACGGCCGCGTTCATCGAGGGGGTCCACCTGCTGTGGCTGCTGGACCCCGAGCAGGTGGACCTGACCGCCGTGCACCGCGGCTACTTCGAGGGTCTGGCCTCCCGGCTTCGGCCATGACCAGGCCCGGCTTCGGCCGGCAGGTGTCGCTCAATGTCACTCCCGCATCAGGGGCGATGCCGGGGTGACGGCTGCCTCGTAGGACTCTGCGGTCTCGTCGTACCGGGTGGCGATGCCCCGCCATTGCTTCAGGCGGTTGAAGCACCGTTCCACCACGTTGCGCCGCTTGTGGATGCGCTGGTCGAAGGCCGGGGGCCGGATGCCGGGACTGCCGCGCTTCAGGCGTTCGGCACGGGAGGTGCCCCCGCGTTGCGTTGGACACAGGCCCGAACGGCTCCGCCGCTTCCGGCGGCTTGGTGATCTCCCTCGTGGCCTTCCGGTACGCAAGGTGCCTCCGGCACCGGACGCCACGGACCCCGCCCCTGCGGACGGACGACGGTACGGTGCGGACACTCCTCGGGGCCCCGTCGCGCACGGTGAGGCAAGGCCCACACCCTTCGCGGCGGACGGTGCGCGGTAGGCTGGCCGATCGTTGTACCGCAGCCGGGTGTTCGTCGATTCCTTCGTCAATGTCCGGAAAAAGGAGTCACTTTGGCTCCTGTTTGTGGTACGTCGGAACCGGGGGGTCGCGCGACGTGGCGCAGCCCACAGCGGACCGCGGCGGATCTTGCTGCCACGGTGGCGAACGACGGCGACAATGCTTGGGGTCCGGGGTCGATCGTGCCGCGCGGCGCACACGCTCGTTGTTGTTCACGGGCGTCAGGTGTGCCGGTCGGACGTCCCGGGCGATGGGCGAAGGAGCAAACCGATGGGCGAGGGGAACGCATGACCGACACCGGCCAGATCCCGGGCGAGGGGCTGCCGGAGAACGCAGGCATGGTGGAGCAGCCGGGCGTCCCCGCCCCCGGCGCGTACACCTACCTCGAACCCTCCGAGCACGCTTCCGAAGAGGACGACCTCCTGCTGATGCCGGGGGCGCAGGGCGCCTGGAGCGACTCTCCGCAGGCGCCGACGGCGCAGGCACCGCACACGCAGGGAGCGTCCGCCGCCGATCAGTACGCGGCGGCACCCGTCTCCGTTCAGCCGATGGCCCCTCAGCACGCCGCGCCGCATCACGGCAGCGGCGAGTACCAGGTGGACTACCAGACGGCGGGGTACGGCACGCACGAGTACCAGGCCGCTGCGCCCGTGCAGCACGGTGCCGACCTGGCGCAGTCCCTTCCTCAGGAGCCGGTACCCGAGCGCGTACCCGCACCGCAGTTCGTCGAGGTGACGCGGGCGGCGGCGGACGCCGGGGCGTACGCACAGGAGGCGCGGCAACACGACGCGCAGACGCCCCTGCCGCAGGAGCCCCCGTTCCAGGAGACGCAGGCACAACAGCCCGCGCCCGTCCAGCCGCAGGACGCCCATGCACAGGACGCCGCGCACGCGCAGGATGTCCGGGCGGTCGACGCCCAGGCCGTGCCGCAGCCCGGTGCCCCGACCCCGCAGGAGTCCCAGGAGGCCATGACACAGGAGCCGTTGGCGCAGGTCCAGGGCACCATGTCCGTCGTGCCCGGTGTGGCGCCGGCCGACGCGGCGCCGATGCCCGCCGACGCCGCTGCGGCCGAAGCGCATGCCGCAGTCATGGTCGACGCCCCGGCCGAGGAGGCCGTCGCGGCCGCGCCGACGGAGGCCGTTGCCGAGGCCGTCCCCGCGCCGGAGGAGGCCGCGGCGGCGCAGCAGGCCGCCCACGAGACCGGCGCCCACGAGGCCGGCGCCCACGAGGCCGGGGGTCGGGACTCGGGTTCCATCGACCTGGGAGCCGTACGGATGCCCGCCGCCGCCACCTCCGCCATGCCGACGCCGCCGCCCACGCGCCGCCCGCTCCACATGGGGCCGCCGGTGCCCGAGCCGCACAGCGGTGTGGTGCGTTCGCTCGCCGACCGAGGGCCCGCCGGGACGCCGCCGCACCCGATGGTCGTACGGCCCGGCCAGGCGCAGCCCGCCGCAACGGGCGTGGAGTACCTCGACGTTCCGCACGAGGGGCCGGCCGCCGATCTTCCGGGGCCGCAGCTCGGCGACATCCCGCCCCAGGCGGGCGCGCCCTGGGACCCGCAGCCGCCACAGGATCAGGCGCAGCCTGCTCCGACGGCACCCGCAGAAACGGTCGTCCCCGAGGCGGCGGTCCCTGCACAGCCGGCGGCAGCTGCCGAGGCCCCCGGAAGCACCGGGGAGGCCGTGCACGCGACCGCGCAGGAGGTCACCGTGCCCGCCCCGCGGACCGGCGGCTCCGAGCCGCGCCAGACCGCGGAGACCACTGAGGAACCGGTGGCGCCCGAGGCCGCCGACGCGGCGCCGGACACCATGGCGTCGGGAGAAACCGTCCCGTCGGGTCACCCCGTCGCGGAGGAGCACGTGTCGGAGGAGCCCGTGGCGGAATCCGCCGAAACCCTTGCGCCCGAGACCGCCGTCGTGGCGGACGCACCGGAGGTCGAACCGGTCGCCGCGGAGGCGCCCGCACCCCAGGCCGAGGTGCCTGCCGGCCCTGTGCCCGCACCCCAGGCCGAGGCGCCTGCCGCCACTGAGCCCGCCCCCGAGCCTGTGCCCGCCGCCGAACCGGAGCCGGTCGTCGAGGCGACCCCCGAGGCCGAGCCGGAGCCGGCGGCCGAGCCGGCCCCCGCGCGGGAGGACGTCGAGGCGGCCGAGCCCGCGGCCGGCGCCGAAACCGGCAGCGGCGCCCCCGCGGACGAGCCCACCGGACCGCCGACCGCTCCCGCCCCCGGCTACGACGACGCCGAGCGCGAGGCCGTGCTGCGCGTCATGCGCGAACGCCGCGACATCCGCAATGGCTTCCGCAGCGACCCCATCCCGCACGACGTCCTCCTCCGCGTCCTCGAAGCCGCGCACACCGCGCCGAGCGTCGGCCACTCCCAGCCCTGGGACTTCGTCGTCATCCGCTCGGCCGAGACCCGGCGCACGATGCACGAACTGGCCCAGCGCCAGCGCGAGGCGTACGCCAAGTCTCTGCCCAAGGGCCGGGCCAAGCAGTTCAAGGAACTGAAGATCGAGGCCATCCTCGACACCCCCGTGAACATCGTCGTCACCGCAGACCCCACGCGCGGCGGCCGCCACACACTGGGCCGCCACACCCAGCCGCAGATGGCGCCCTACTCCTCTGCCCTCGCCGTCGAGAACCTGTGGCTCGCCGCCCGCGCCGAGGGCCTCGGCGTCGGCTGGGTGTCCTTCTTCGACGAGCGCGAGATGGTCCGCACGCTCGGTCTGCCCGAGCACCTCGAAGTGGTCGCCTACCTCTGCGTCGGCTACGTCGACGAATTCCCCGAGGAGCCCGAGCTGATGCAGGCCGGCTGGTCCAAGCGCCGCCCGCTGGCCTGGGTCGTCCACGAGGAGACCTATGGCCGTCGTGCGCTGCCCGGGGAGGAGCCGCACGACCTGCTGCAGGAGACGGTCACCAACATCCGGCCGCTGGACGCCAAGGCGCTCGGCGAGGCGTGGGAGCGCCAGAAGCGCATGACCAAGCCGGCCGGTGCCCTCGGCATGCTGGAGATCATCTCCGCACAGCTGAGCGGGCTGTCCCGGATGTGCCCGCCCCCGATCCCGGAGCCCGCGGCGGTCGCGATCTTCGCGGGCGATCACGGCGTGCACGCCCAAGGCGTCACCGCCTGGCCCCAGGAGGTCACCGGCCAGATGGTCGCCAACTTCCTTGGCGGCGGAGCTGTCTGCAACGCCTTCGCCGGCCAGGTCGGCGCCGAGGTCTGCGTGATCGACGTCGGTGTGGCCTCCGATCTGCCCGCGACCCCCGGTCTGCTGCCGCGCAAGGTCAGGCCCGGCACGGCGGACTTCACCACCGGTCCGGCGCTCAGCCGCGAGGACGTGCTCGCCGCGATCGAGGTCGGCATCGAGACCGCCCGCGACCTGGTGGCCGCCGGGAACAAGGCCCTGCTGACGGGTGAGATGGGCATCGCCAACACCACCACGTCGGCGGCCCTCATCGCCGTCTACACGGGCGCCGACCCGGCGGAGATCACCGGCCGCGGCACCGGTATCAACGACGAGATGCACGCCCGCAAGGTCGACGTCGTACGCCGCGCGCTGGATCTTCACCAGCCCGACCCCGCCGACCCCATCGGGGTGCTCTCCGCCGTCGGCGGCCTGGAGCACTGCGCACTCGTCGGCCTGATCCTCGGTGGCGCCTCGCTGCGCACGCCGGTCGTCCTCGACGGCGTCAGCACCGGCGCGGCGGCCCTCGTCGCCCGGGCCATCGCCCCCGAGGCGCTGGCCGCGTGCATCGCGGGCCACCGCAGCGCCGAGCCCGGCCATGTGGCCGCGCTCAACAAGCTGGGCCTGCGCCCGCTGGTCGATCTCGACCTCCGCCTCGGGGAGGGCACGGGCGCGCTGCTCGCGCTCCCCATCGTGCAGAGCGCGGCGCGCGCCATGCACGAGGTGGCGACGTTCGACTCGGCCGGCGTCACGGAGAAGTAGCACCGGGTGCTGTCCGGCCCGCAGCGGCCGGACAGCACCCGCCAGCGGCGCGCGCCCCGGGTCCCGGCACAGGCCCGCGGCCCCGGAACCGTACCCTGGTCCCAGCAGCGCCCCCACCAGCCGCTTCACCGCCGCAGCGGCCCCCGCACACGCACCATCCGCACGAGGAGCCGCACCGCCATGCCCGAGCCCGCCGAGCACCCCGCCTACCCTGTCGGACTCCGCCTGACCGGGCGGCGCGTCGTCGTCATCGGCGGCGGCCAGGTCGCCCAGCGCCGCCTCCCGGCGCTCGTGGCGGCAGGCGCCGACGTCACGCTGGTCTCGCCCTCCGCGACCCCGTCCGTCGAGGCGATGGCCGAGTCGGGCGAGATCACCTGGACGCGGCGGCGGTACGAGGACGGCGACATCGCCGATGCCTGGTACGCCCTCGTCGCGACCAGCGACCCCGACGCCAACGCCCGCGCCTCCGCCGAGGCCGAGCGCACCAAGACCTGGTGCGTACGCAGCGACGACGCCGAGGCCGCCACGGCCTGGACCCCCGCGACCGGCCGTAGCGAAGGCGTCACGGTGGCCGTGCTCACCGGCCGCGACCCGCGCCGCTCGGCGGCCGTGCGGGACGCCATCGTCGAGGGCCTGCGCGACGGCAGCATCGCCGCACCCCACCGCCGCACCCGCGCCCCGTTCGTCGCCCTCGTCGGCGGCGGCCCCGGCGATCCGGACCTGATCACGGTGCGCGGCCGGCGTCTGCTCGCCGAGGCCGACGTCGTCATCGCCGACCGCCTCGGGCCGCGCGACCTGCTCGACGAACTGCCGCCGCACGTCGAGGTGATCGACGCGGCCAAGATCCCCTACGGCCGCTTCATGGCCCAGGAGGCCATCAACAACGCGCTGATCGAGCACGCCAAGGCCGGCAAGTCCGTCGTACGGCTCAAGGGCGGCGACCCGTTCGTCTTCGGCCGCGGCATGGAGGAGGCGCAGGCCCTCGCGGCGGCGGGCATCCCCTGCACGGTCGTGCCCGGTATCTCCAGCTCGATCTCCGTGCCGTCGGCGGCGGGTATCCCGGTCACGCACCGGGGCGTCGCCCATGAGTTCACCGTCGTGAGCGGCCATGTCGCGCCCGACGACCCGCGCTCGCTGGTCGACTGGCAGTCCCTGGCCAAGCTGACCGGCACCCTCGTGATCCTCATGGGCGTCGACAAGATCGGCGCCATCGCCGCGGCGCTCGTCACCCACGGCAAGGCGCCCGAGACCCCGGTCGCCCTGGTGCAGGAGGGCACGACCGCCGCCCAGCGCCGCGTCGACGCGACGCTCGCCACGGTCGCCGAGGCCGTACGGGCGAACGAGGTGCGGCCGCCGGCCGTCATCGTCATCGGCGATGTGGTCGGCGTCGGCGTCCCGCCGATCAAGTAACCCGCGGTAACAGAACTCCGCGCGAGCCGTTGGCACCGCACCACCAAGAAGGCAGTATCACCCCGTGGCTGAACTCATCACCGTCGACGACCCCGACGACCCGCGCCTGGCCGACTACACCGGCCTGACCGACGTCGAACTGCGGCGCAGGCGCGAGCCTGCCGAAGGGCTGTTCATCGCCGAGGGCGAGAAGGTGATCCGCAGAGCCCGCCAGGCCGGCTACGAGATGCGGTCGATGCTGCTGTCCGCCAAGTGGGTCGACGTCATGCGCGACGTCATCGACGAGGTCCCCGCGCCGGTCTACGCCGTCGACCCCGGCCTCGCCGAACGCGTCACCGGCTACCACGTGCACCGCGGCGCCCTCGCCTCCATGCAGCGCAAACCCCTGCCGCCGGCCGGGGAACTGCTCCGCACGGCCCGCAGGGTGGCCGTCATGGAGTCGGTCAACGACCACACCAACATCGGCGCGATCTTCCGCAGCGCCGCCGCCCTCGGCATGGACGCCGTGCTCCTCTCCCCGGACTGCGCGGATCCGCTCTACCGCCGGTCCGTGAAGGTCTCCATGGGTGCGGTCTTCTCGGTCCCGTACGCCCGCCTCGACACCTGGCCGAGAGACCTCGAAGCGGTCCGGGAGGCGGGCTTCGAGCTCCTCGCCCTCACGCCCGACGAGAAGGCGTCGCCCATCGACGAGGCCGCCCCGCACCGGCGGGAGCGGGTCGCCCTCATGCTCGGCGCGGAGGGCGACGGCCTGTCCACCAAGGCCCTGATGGCCGCCGACGAGTGGGTACGCATCCCCATGGCGCACGGAGTCGACTCCCTCAACGTGGGCGCGGCGGCCGCGGTCGCGTTCTACGCGGTCGCCACGGGCCGCCCCGGAGCCTGAGCCCTACAGCTGTTGCGCGGCGGCGATGCCCAGCGCCACGATGAGCGTCACCACGACGAAGACGACGATCCGCTGGCGCAGCAGCCGTGGATTGGCGGGCCGCCGACCGGTCGCCGTCGTGCGGCCGCCCGGCCGCGTGCCGTTCTGACGACCGTTCGTCCTGCTGTTGGTCCTGCTCGTAGGACCCGTGCCGCGGCCCGTGGTGCGGCCCTGCGGCGGCCTTGACCCACCGCCCGTGCGCGACGGCGACGGTGACTGCGGCCGCGGCGTCGTCGAGCCGCCCGTCCGCCGCTCCAGGCGCTCGGTCCGCTCCAGGCGCTCCATCCGGCCGTTGCGCTCCGTGTAGCGCGAGGTCGGCCGGTCGATCTCGACCCGCTCCCGCTGCACCGGCGGCCGCGCGTCGTGCAGGCCCTGAGCCTCTCGGGCCGCGATCTCCTTGAGGCGCATGGACAGCTGGAGCGTGCTCGGCCGCTCGTCGGGGTCCTTCTCCAGACAGGCGGCCACCAGTGGTGCCAGCGCATCGGGCACCCCGTGCAGCTGCGGCTCCTCGTGCACCACGCGGTAGAGCATCACCTCGGAACTGCCGTGCCCGAAGGGCGAGTCGCCCATCGCCGCGTACGCCAGCGTCGCCCCCAGCGCGAACACGTCGGTGGCCGGGGTGACCACCGCACCGCGCACCTGCTCGGGAGCGAGGAAGCCGGGGGAGCCCACCGCCGTACCCACGTGCGTGAGCGTGCTCGCGCCCGTGGCCCAGGCGATGCCGAAGTCGATGATCCGCGGGCCCTTGGGCGAGAGCAGGATGTTCGACGGCTTCAGGTCACGGTGCACCACGCCGGCCTCATGGACCGCGACGAGTCCCTCCGAGAGCGCCGCACCGACCGCGGCGACGTCGGCGGCCCGCAGCGGGCCCTCCTCGGCGACCTTGTCGTGCAGCGAAGGGCCGGGTACGTACTGCGTGGCGAACCACGGGCGGTCCGCCTCCAGGTCCGCGGCCACCAGCCGGGCGGTGCAGCCGCCGCGGATGCGCCGCGCGGCCGAGACCTCCCGGGCGAACCGCGACCGGAACTCCTGGTCCTCCGCGAGATCCGGCCGGATCACCTTGAGCGCGACCCGCTGGCCGCGCCGGTCGGATCCGAGATAGACGACACCCATGCCGCCCGCGCCGAGCCGCCGGTGAAGCCTGAAGGAGCCGACGACACGCGGGTCCTCGCGCCGGAGCCGCATCATCGCCATTGTCCGTCCCCTACCTACGGTGGGAGGCCCCACCCCGCTGCCCGGTCAGTCCGTTTGACGTGCCACAGCTTACGGACCGCCGCGCCGGTGTGCTCATAGGCCGCGCCCTCTCGCCCGGTTCGATGTCAGTGCCCGGTGGGAGAATTGAGCAGTGGTCAGGGGAGGGAGGGTCCGTCCCCCCGGGCCCGTGCGTGATCTCAACGGTCAGTCGCAGAAGGGGGATTGGATCGGTGAAGGGCGACCGGGTGGAAGTCGTCGTGGACGCGGGAGACACCACACGTACGTATGAAGTGGTGGCAAGCCGGGCGGGCCGGCGGGTGGAGACCGCGGTGCGCAGAGGGGTGGTGGAAGTGAGCGAAGTCACCAGGTCGGGCTCGGTCGTGCGGACGGCCCGATTCATGGCGGGCCGCGTCCTGGCGCTGGTCGAGCAGCCGGTGCCGCGCGAGGCCGACGACGAGCGGGAGCGTCCCCTCCGGGAAGACCCCAAGTCCGGCGCCCGCGTCTCCACCCAGGGGAGTACATGACCGGGTGGCGGCTCATCCTCCGGGAGGCCCGGCAATCGGTACGCGGGCATGACGCCCGGGCCCTGCCGTTTCCCTAATGTTGGTGTCAAGCGGCGGGTGCAGCACTCGTCCCCCGAGGTTCAGACACCCGCCGCTGCCAACCACGACAGGAGAGGGACCATGGCGGACACGGCATCGCGCAAGGCTTACGCCGGGCTCGGCGTCCGCCCTTCCGGCACGCGCCACCCGCTGGTGGCGACGGCCATGGTCCTTCCCCTCGCGGCACTGCTGGTGGTCGTCTTCGGCGGCTGGGACGCAGTGGTCGCACAGGCGTCGTCCGTGGGCGTGATGCTGGGGCGCTGAACAGCGCCCCGGGCCCGGAAGAGCGGTCCGGGTCGGGGACATCCAGCCGAACAACCCCGTGGGGACGGGGGTGCGGCGGACGGCAGCGTTTGGCCGGTCAGCTGGGGAGCTGACCGGCCGACGCGCATCTGGCGCCTTTGGCCGCCTGCGATGCATGAGGCTTGCCACGTGACCTACCGGGGTGGGCGGCCCGCCCTGGCCAGGCCGGCATACCTGCCACCCCGCCCGACGACGGGGCCACTCATGCGCCCCGGCGACCGGTCGGACTGCGCCTCGCGTGGGTTCCGGCCGTGGCGACCCCTCCATGCACCCGGGCGACCGGCCCGGCGTCCGTACCGCGACTGCCTGGTGGGCGGTCATCGCACGGGCGTGGGCGGTGAGCGTTCTGACCGTTCGGCCGCGCCGTCCCCTCCCGGTGCCGGGCCGGAGCATGCCCTCACGGTGATCGTGGTCGGGGCCGTGAGGGGAGCGGCGTGTGTGCCGAGCGGTCAGGGCCGGCGTGCAGCGGGCCCGCGCGGCGGGGGTGGGGCTCCTCCGCGACGGTGGCGGCGTGCCGCCCGACCGCCCGGCGACGGCGCCCACCCGATGCACCCCGGCGACCGGTCGGGCTGCGCCCTGCGAGGGTTCGGGCGTGGTGCCTGCCGCATGTACCCCGGCGACCGGCCCGGCGTCCGTACCGCGACGCCCCGGCGACAGGGCATCGCCGGGCCCGGCCGGTGGGCGGTTCGTCCAGCCGCTCGACCGCGCCGTCCGTCCGTCGCCGTCGCGGGGTCCGGGGCGCGCCGGAGCCCCGGTTACGGGATGGGGGTCCGTACAGGGCAGGGCCGGGCGGCGGAGGACCCCGGCTACTCTCCCTCCCGTGCCCACCCCCCTCCTCCGCACGCTCGCCCACGTCGCGCGCACCGCCGCCCACCTCGCCGCGCCCGGCGACGCCTGTCCCGCCTGCGGCCACAGCGCCGGCGGAGTCTCCGGCCAAGATCCGTACGACGGCCGCGAGACCCTCGCCGACCGCCCCGACGGTGCCGTCGTACGCCACGGACCCGCCGTCGCCAAGGCGCACGCCCCCGACGCGGACCGGCAGGCTCATCGCACCCGCCTCGCCGTCGCCGCGCACCCGGACCTGGCCGGGATCCTCCTGCCGCCCCTGCCGAGTACGGCCCCGGCAGTGTTGGGCCGTCCCGTGAGCGCCTGGCCCTACGGCGTCCCCGTCGACCCCGCCGACCCCGACGCCGCCCCCTGGGAAGAAGTCGCCGTCCTGCTCGCCCGGTTGCACCGGGTCGGGACCGCCGGCCTCCCCGGCCCGCTACCGCCCATGCGCGGCCCCGCCAAGGCCGCCGCCGCCATGGCGCGCATGGAGGACTCCGCGGCCGGCCACCCCGCCGCGAGCACGGTTCGGCGCGCCTGGGAGCGCCTGCCCGCCTGGGCAAGGGGGACGGAGGCGAGCGCCCCGCACCACCACCCCCGCGCGCTCTGCCACGGCGACCTGCATCTCGGACAGCTCGTACGCCATCCCGCTCCCGACGGCCCGTGGCTGCTGATCGACATCGACGACCTCGGTCTCGGCGACCCTGCCTGGGATCTCGCCCGCCCGGCGGCCTGGTACGCGGCCGGCATTCTGCCGCCGGAGATCTGGCAGCGGTTCCTCGGCGCCTACACGGCGGCGCTCGGCCCCGCGGTCCCAGCGGGCGCCGACCCGTGGCCCGAACTCGACGTCCCGGCCCGCACGCTCACGGTGCAGACCGCCGCGCTTGCCCTGGCGAAGTCCGCCGCCGAGGACCGGCAACCGGACGACGTCGAAAGTGCGGTGATCGACGCTTGTACCCGAATCGCCACACTCCCGCCCGAGTTGGAGTGCGAACCTTCGTCATAGGGTGAAGTAACCGTCACCGGGCATGGATCCGGGGACGTCGACCGAACGGCGAAAGGCTGACCAGACGATGCAGTGTCCCAAGTGCCATGCGGCGATGCACACGTACGACCGCAACGGGGTCCAGATCGAGCAGTGCAGCGGCTGCCGGGGCATATTCCTCGACTATGGCGAGCTCGAGTCACTGACCCGGCTGGAGTCGCAGTGGATGCAGCAGGCCCCGCCGCCGGCGGCCCCGACCGCCCCCTACCCCGCCCCTCCGGCTCCCGCGGCTCCGGCGTGGGGAGCCCCGCACCACGGTGGCCACCACGGCGGGCACTACCGCCAGCGCAGCTTCGGCCGGATGCTCTTCTCCTCCTGAACGACCCGCACGACCTGAACGACCTGAACGCCCCGCACGACCCGCCGCGTGGGCCGGGGGCGGGCCGGGGCGCCGACCGAGACGCCCGGGCCCGCGCGGGCACACCCGGGCTGGCACATGCACCACGAAGCCCCCGGCCGTCGAGACGGCCGGGGGCTTCAGCTGGTGCGCGATACTGGGATTGAACCAGTGACCTCTTCCGTGTCAGGGAAGCGCTCTCCCGCTGAGCTAATCGCGCGGGTCACCCGCATCGCTGCGAGACAGTGCGAACCACGGCGAGCCGCCGCGGCCTACTGCGTGCGCGATACTGGGATTGAACCAGTGACCTCTTCCGTGTCAGGGAAGCGCTCTCCCGCTGAGCTAATCGCGCGGGGATCCTTGCGGACCAGTGGACGATACTGGGATTGAACCAGTGACCTCTTCCGTGTCAGGGAAGCGCTCTCCCGCTGAGCTAATCGTCCATGGAGGTGGAGACGGGATTTGAACCCGTGTAGACGGCTTTGCAGGCCGTTGCCTCGCCTCTCGGCCACTCCACCCGGAGTGCGGGGGGTCGGGAAGACCCCCCTTTCTCGAGCGGACGACGAGATTCGAACTCGCGACCCTCACCTTGGCAAGGTGATGCTCTACCAACTGAGCCACGTCCGCCTGTCGTTTCCGTTCCGCTTGCGCGTCCCGGCGACGTGTTGAACTCTAGCGGATTCCTGGGCCAGTACAAAAACGCGTTTGTGCAGCGTGCTGAGGTGTGTGCACGTCGCAGCAGCTCACCGGCAGCGCACCGGCGGCTGATGGGCCGCTCTTCCCCGCCCGATCCCCACCGGTCATAGACTCGCAGACGTGCACGACCTCGCTCCTCTGGCCCGCTTCGGCCCCCTCGTCGCCACCGACCTCCGGGACGTCACCAGCGACCCCACGGCTCTGGACTCCGCCGGCTTCTGGGCCGTCGCCGCGGACTTCGAGGGGCGGCTGACCTGTGCCCGCTTCGGCGACGTCCGCAGGGAGCCGGTGCCCGGGCCCGTGCCGGGACGGTGGCGGGGGCCGGCCGCCGAGGAGTGGACGTCGTCGCTGGACCGCGCCTCCTACATCGCGGGCGTACGGCGGATCCGCGAGCACATCGCGGCCGGCGACGTCTACCAGGCGAACCTGTGCCGGGTCCTGTCCGCGGCGCTGCCCGACCCGGACGGTGCCGACGTCGACGAGCTCACCGCCCTGCTGGCCCGCGGCAACCCGGCCCCGTACGCAGGAACGATCCGGCTCCGCGCGCACGGGGTGGAGATCGCCACCGCGTCGCCCGAGCTGTATTTGCGCCGCACCGGCCGCACCGTCGAGTCGGGACCGATCAAGGGCACCGGCAGGACCGCCGCCGACCTGCTCGAGAAGGACCACGCCGAGAACGTGATGATCGTGGACCTCGTCCGCAACGACCTCGGCCGCGTCTGCGCCACCGGCAGCGTGAGCGTGCCCGCACTGTGCGCCGTCGAGCCGCACCCCGGCCTGGTCCATCTCGTCTCCACCGTGCGAGGCGAGCTCGCCGCGGCGGCGGGATGGAGCGAGCTGCTGGCGGCCACGTTCCCGCCCGGGTCCGTCACCGGCGCCCCCAAGTCCAGCGCACTGAGGATCATCGAGGCGCTGGAGACGTCCCCCCGCGGCCCGTACTGCGGAGGCATCGGCTGGGTCGATGCCGACCGCGGCACCGGTGAGCTCGCCGTCGGCATACGCACGTTCTGGATCGACCGCCGGGCGGCGGGCGGTCCCGCGCTGCGCTTCGGTACCGGCGCCGGCATCACCTGGGGCTCGGACCCCGACCGCGAGTGGGCCGAGACCGAACTGAAGGCGTCCCGGCTGCTCGCGGTAGCGTCGGGTGCGTACGAGGCAAGCGGAAGGACAGCTGGATGAAGCTCTGGGTCAACGGCGAGCTCAAGGACGCCGAGGACGCCCGGGTGTCGGTCCTCGACCACGGCATGACCGTGGGCGACGGCATCTTCGAGACCGTGAAGGCGGTCCACGGGCAGCCCTTCGCCCTCACCCGCCATCTGCAGCGGCTCACGCGCTCGGCGCAGGGCCTCGGCCTCCCCGAGCCCGACCACGACGAGGTGCGCCGCGCCTGCGCCGCCGTGCTCGACGCCAACCCGATGCCGCTCGGCCGCCTGCGCATCACCTACACCGGGGGGCTTTCGCCGCTCGGCTCCGACCGCGGCGACGCCGGCCCGACCCTGGTCGTCGCCCTGGGGGAGACGGGTCGGCGGCCCGACACCACCGCCGTGATCACCGTCTCGTGGACGCGCAACGAGCGCGGCGCGCTGACGGGCCTGAAGACCACGTCCTACGCCGAGAACGTCGTCGCCCTGGCCAGGGCGCACGAGCAGGGCGCCTCCGAGGCGCTGTTCGCCAACACCGTCGGGCAGCTCTGCGAGGGCACCGGCTCCAACGTCTTCGTCGTCCTCGACGGCGAACTCCACACGCCGCCGGTCTCCTCCGGCTGCCTCGCCGGCATCACCCGTGCCCTGACCGTGGAATGGACGGGCGCGAAGGAGACCGACCTGCCGCTGGACGTGCTCGACCGGGCCGAGGAGGTCTTCCTCACGTCCACCCTGCGGGATGTGCAGGCCGTGGTCCGTATCGACGGCCGCGACATCGCGGAGACCCCCGGGCCCGTGACGACGAAGGCGATGCGCGTCTTCGAGGAGCGGGCGACGGCCGACCAGGACCCCAAGTCCCTGTAGCAGCAGGCCCGTCGGAAGACCTGGTGCCGGGCTGCCGGGCCGGGTAGAAAGTCCCCGATGACCACAACCCTGCGGCCCACCGGGCCGATCCAGCGCGACGACTCCGGCGCCGCGGCTCGGGCGTACGACGTCTGTGTGAACGGCCGGCCGGTCGGCTCCGTACGTCTCGCGACGGCCCCGGGCGCCGACCTGTCGGTCGGCTGCGTACGGTCCCTGAGCATCGACGAGGCGGAGCGCCGGCGCGGCCGCGGCACGGTCGCCGCGCTCGCCGCCGAGGAGGTGCTGCGCGGCTGGGGCTGCACCGAGGTCCGCACCTCCGTCCCGATCGAGGCGGCCGCGGCGCTGCGCCTGACCTCCGCCCTCGGCTACACCGAGCGCGGCCGCAACATGCTCAAGGAGCTGCCGGCCGAACCGCCCGCGCTGCCCGACGGAGTCCAGGGGCGTCCCATGAGCGAGGCCGAGTTCGACGCGTGGCGCGCCGGGGCGGTCACGCAGTACGTGCAGGACTGGATCACCAGGGGTGTGCCACGCGACGACGCCCTGGCCCGCTCCGAGGCGCTCCACCGCGATCTCCTTCCGGACGGTCTGGCGACCCCCGGCGCCGAACTGCGATGCATGCTCGCCGGGGGGACAGTGGTCGGGCACGTCTGGGTCGCGCAGCGCGAGCTGCGCCCGGGGGAGCAGGGCGCGTACGTCTTCGACGTCGAGGTGGCCGAGGAGTACCGCGGCCGGGGCTACGGTCGCGCACTGATGCTGCTCGCCGAGCGCATCGCCCTCGACGCGGGCGACACACTGATCGGACTGCACGTCATCGCGGGCAACACGCGGGCGCTGAGCCTGTACGACTCCCTCGGCTACCGGACCACTCACCGCAACTTCGTCAAGCAGCTCCTCTAGGGACCCGCTCGCAGGAGGGCCTACGGTGTGTCCGTCTGCTCCGCGAGCAACCGGTCGGCGATCTCCTCGATCCGGGCGCGCAGCCCCTCCTGGCTCTTGCCGCCGTCGAGGCGCTCGCCGCCGATGACGTACGTCGGGGTCCCCGTCACGCCGATCGCCTTGCCCTCGGCCTGGTCCGCGTCGACGATCAGGATGTGCCGGCCGTCGATCAGAGCCGTGTCGAACTCCTCGGAGTCCAGGTCCAGTTCGCGTGCCACCTCCAGCAGCACGGGCTCGCCCCTCGCCGCGAGGTCCTCGGTGCGCTCCAGCACGGCCTCCACATACGGCCAGCCCTTGCCCTGCTCGGCCGCCTCCTCCGCGGCCTGCGCGGCAGCGAAGGCGTGCTTGTGCTTGTCGAGGGGGAAGTGCCTCAGCCGCAGGTCCAGCCGGTCGCCGAAGCGCGCGCGCAGGGCCCGCAGATCCTCCAGGGCGGCGTGGCAGTCGGGGCACTGGAGCTCGCACCAGACGTCGATGACGACCGGGCGGACGGTGGTGGAGTCGCTCATGGGGCCAGTCTCCCAGCCTGGTGCGGTCGCACCCAACCGGGACCTCGGGAGGAGACCGTCCCCCAGATCACCCTGAGGTCGCCCCCGGGCATGGCCCGCGATCAGGGGGACGGTGCAGGATGGAAGGGACGTAACACCTCATGCCCGCCGATGCCTGGAGGACCGGATGCTTGCCGAGACCATTTGTTCCGCGTTGTCCGCGGCGGGCCTGGGCATCGCCGCGATCACGGCCTACCGCAGGCGTTTCCTCGCCGCGACCCGTATCGCCGCGTACTCCCTGGTTCCCCTCGGCCTGGTGCTCGCCGGGGCCGTGCAGTGGATCGTGAACACGGCCTTCAGCCCCACGGCCTGGCTCGGCTTCGGCCTGCTCGGCGCCGCGTGGCTGCTGTTCATGACCACTCGTGTCATCGAGCGGCGTTCCGGAGGCACCCGACGGGAGCGCAAGGCGGCCGCCGCGGCGCAGCGGGCTGCCGCGAAGTCCGGTGCGTCCACGCCAGCCCTCGGCAGTGCACCCGAAGCCGGCGCGCCGCGATCCCGGCCGAAGACGACGGCGGCCGACGACTTCAGCGACATCGAGGCGATCCTGAAGAAGCACGGCATCTAGCTTCCCGACAGCTCCTTCGAGGGGCGCCGGGCCGTACCGCCCGGCTGCACGGGATGTGATGAACTACCCGGCCGTCGGGGTGTGTTGGTCGATCACCCCGCGATGCGCTGCGTCATGATCGGCCCCGAGATGCTCGATACCTCCCGGGGCCAGGCCCCCGCACCGACCCAGGAGCCGCGCGGCTGCCTCTTCGCGCTCTCCCAGCCACCCTTGATGATCTTCCTCGGGGTGATCGGCGTCCTGTTGCTGATGGGCGCGGTGCACGACCTGTTCCTGCTGTGACACCCCCGCAGCCCCCTCAGCCGGCGGCGGCTTCCCGGCGGCGGGCCCGATAGGCCGCGACATGCAGCCGGTTCCCGCAGGTCCGGCTGTCGCAGTAGCGCCGTGAGCGGTTGCGTGACAGGTCGACGAAGGCGCGCCCGCAGTCCGGTGCCTCGCAGCGCCGAAGCCGCTCCTGTTCCCCCGCGACGACGATGAACGCCAGCGCCATCCCGCAGTCGGCCGCGAGGTGCTCCGCCACCGAGGCGCCCGGTGCGAAGTAGTGCACGTGCCAGTCGTAGCCGTCGTGATCGGTCAGCTGCGGGGTCGTCCCGGCCGCCGCGACCAGCCGGTTGATCAGTTCCGCCGCGGTACGGCTGTCCCGCTCGGCGAAGATCTCCGCGAACCGGGCCCGTACGTCCTGCAGCGCTTCGAGGTCCTTCTCCCCCAGCTCGGCCACGTCGCTGATGTCGTGGCCTCTTACGAACTCGTCGAGCGCCGCGACGTCCGCGAGTCCGTCCTCCTGGCCGCCCTCCGGTGCGGTGTTCACCAGATCGACGACGGTATCGAGGGCGATACGGGTGTCGTGGGGGATCAGCACGATTCGCTCCCTGGCCTGCCGCGGGCCGGTGCCCGACGAATTTGTGCCGACTCTAGCGGTTCGTGCCCAGAACGCAGCGGCGCCGTCGTCACGGTGGATTTCCGTGACGGCGGCGCCGGTGTCGGACGCAGGGGATTTTCCGCCCGGCGCCGTCTCCCCGAGACGGACGGCGCCGGGCCGCTTCTCGCCTGGCTCAGCTTTCGGCCAGGATGTGCGAGAGCTCGGTGTCGAGGTCGAAATGCCGGTGCTCGGTGCCCGGTGGCACCGCGGCGTCCGTCCGCTTGAGGAACGACTCCAGGGCCCGCGCCGGGGCCTCGAGCAGGGCTTCGCCCTCCGGGGAGCTCAGGGCGATGCAGACGACGCCCTGACCGTGGCTCCGCGACGGCCAGACCCGTACGTCGCCCGTGCCGGTGGGGCGGTGCAGCCCCTCGGCGAGGAGGTCGCGGGCGAAGACCCACTCGACCGTCTCCTCGGCTCCGGTGTGGAAGGTGGCGTGCACGGCATAAGGATCGGCCGTGTCATACCGCAGGCCCGCGGGTACAGGCAGTGATGACTCGCTCGATACAACGAGGCGCAGGTGCAGCTCGCAGCTGACCGTGGTGTTCATAAGCGCCAGGGCCTTTCGCTCAGTGTGCGCTCGGGGATTCGCACGTCGGCGAAATCGACATGCCACCTACGGTGCCGTTGTAAACCCCTCTGACCGTTTTGTGATGCCTCGCGTCGCTCGTACGGACGTGCATTACGTTGTGTTATACGGCCATTCCGGTGACGAAGTTCAATCCGGTACGTTGGGCGTCATGAATGCGCAGAGTGACGAGCGGGACGAGGCCGTCGCGGCGACGGTTTCCGGCCCCGCGACGGGGGACGTGACGGCGGGTGCGGCACAGCCGCCCCAGGAGGGGGAGAAGGAGGACCGGGAGCTCGGCTCGCGGGCACCGCACTTCATCAAGAGGTCGAGAACGCTGCACATCAGCTGGCAGGTCGGCGTCTTCGTCGTCGGCCTGGCGGTCGTCGGCGCGGGCGTGGCGATGCTCGTGCTGCCGGGGCCCGGCTGGGTGGTCATCTTCGGCGGCATGGCGATCTGGGCGACCGAATTCGTCTGGGCACAACTGGTGCTGCGCTGGACCAAGCGCAAGGTCACCGAAGCGGCCCAGCGCGCGCTCGACCCCAAGGTCCGGCGGCGGAACATCATCCTCACCACTGTCGGCCTGGTGATCATCGCCGTACTCGTCGGCATCTACCTCTGGAAGTTCGGGCTCGCGATGCCCTGGAACATCGACGAGTGACCGCCAAGTGGTCATGGGGGCCCGCTGACATGCGGTAATGTTTGCGGTGCGCCCGGGCGATTAGCTCAGTGGGAGAGCGCTTCGTTCACACCGAAGAGGTCACTGGTTCGAACCCAGTATCGCCCACCCCGACCGAAGGCCCTGGAGACATCAGTCTCCAGGGCCTTCGGCGTTCAGTGCATCCGGCCGAGGGTCTCCTTGAGCCTGCGCGCGTCCCGCAGCCGCTGTTCGTAGGTGGCGCCCACCGCGAGCAGCAGCAGACCCGCCGCCGCCGGGGGCAGCCAGCGGGGGAGTGCACCGACGGCCTGAACCACGTACGGGGCCAGCTCGTGCAGCGTGTCCAGGGTCAGTACCGTGCCACCCAGCACCAGCAGAGCCTGGAGCCGCAGCCGGGCTCCGGCGAGGGTCACGACGAGCGCGGCGAGGCCCAGCAGCAGCGGCCGCAGCCAGTGCTCGTCGCCCCAGGCCGCGAACAGGCTCGGCACCAGGGTCGCCGCGAGACCGGGGCCGTACGCCGTCCACGACGACGCCTGCGGGTCCCGTCGGCGGCGCAGCGCGCCGATCAGGAGCGCGGGGACGGTGACGGGCAGCGTGTACGCCTCGGGCGAGGTGACGTCGGAGGCGAACAGGCGCACCCAGGTGGCGAGCACGAACAGCACCGCGGCCACGTACCCGGCGGACGGGCGGCGCTCCGGGCGCACGGCCGTGCCCGCGGTGATCACGCCGCAGAGCGCGAGGACCATGGCCAGGGTCGGCGCGTGTCCGGCGGCGAGCGCCACGGCGACCAGGCCCGCGGCCGCCGAGACGGCCTCGACCGGCAGGGCCACGGGGTGGCGGCGGAGGCGCGCACCCGCCGCCGCGGCCGCCGCGGGGACGAGCAGCAGCACGAGGGCCGTACGGTGCTGCGGCAGCCCAGCTGCGGCCGCCGCTGCCCCCGCGAACCCGGTGACGAACACCGTCGCGGCACTGGCGAGCACCTGCTGCACCGGGCCCCGCGCTCGGAACGCCGCGGCAGTCAGCAGGGCCGGCAGCGCTCCCAGCACCGCCAACGTCGCCGGACGCGTCGCCAGCGACAGCAGCGCGACGCTCACCGAGGCGGCCAGGCCGCACGCCACAGCTGTGTACGCGAACGGGGCGTACCGCAGGGCACCGGGCGCGGTCCGTACGGCGCCGAGCAGCGACAGCAGCACGGCGAGGACCAACTGCCAGCCCACCGCGAAGTGGTACGGCAGATCGAGGACCACGGGCAGGACCAGCAGCGCGGTCCAGGCCAGGACCAGGGAACCGCAGGCTGCCGCAGGACCGACCCAGGTGCGGAGCGGAACCGGGGCTCCGGCGGCCGCCGGAGGCGGACCGGCATCCGCATGCTCGGGGCCTGGCGTGGCCCGGCCCGGGACGGTCCGCATGCCGATGCCGTCCGATCCAGCCGGCAGGCGGCGGGACACCAGGGCAGCAGTAGCCGCGAGGACCGCGAGCACCAACGGAGTCGCCGCGAGGGTGGGCAGCGGGATGTCCAGGTCCAGTGCCTCCCGCGCCCCCGACGGAGCCGCCGACCAGATGTCCGTCAGCCGCGTCACGGGTCCCGCCAGAGACACGAGCACCACCGGCAGGGCCGACACCGCGGCCGCCACCTGCACCGCGACCGACGCCCAGGCCAGGCCCCGCACCACGCGGCCCGGCAGGGAGGCACGGACAGCCGCGAGCAGGGCCGTGGCGCACAGGAGATAACCCAGCGCCGCCCAGCCCTGCGGCACCGTCGTACGGATCACACCGCCGACGGCCGCGACCGCCGCCAGGCCGGCGGCCACCGACGCGGCCACCGCGGCGGCCGGCGAACGCCACGCCGCGAACAGGGCCACCGCCGCCGCCGTGAGCAGCAGCAGCGCCGGCTCGGCGGCACCCGCCGGCGAACCGGCGGCCAGCGACTGCCAAAGCCCCGTCAGCGCTGCGAGACCGCCCGTGACCGAGGCGGCCACCCCGGCGAACCGGCGGACCACCACCGGCCGGATCCACACCGCGGATACGACATCCAGCACCGCGGTCAGCAGCAGGGCCCACTCCATCGACGGCGCGGCGGCACCGCCGGCCAGCGCCCACAGCGGCAGCGGCAGCTGAGCCGCCACGACGGCCGCCGGCAGCGGAGTGCGCAGCCGCGGCAGGGCCAGGCCGTAGACGGACCACAGGCCGGCCAGCGCGGCCGACGCACCGGCCGTGTACGCCAGGCCGCCCGTGTCCGCCACGGCCACGCGGTGCAGCGCATACGCGTCGAGGACGAGCAGTACCAGGCCCACCACGCCCACCGACTCGGCCGTCGCGACCAGGCCGCGGCGCAGCAGGGCGACCGGCGTGGCCAGGGCCGCCAGGGTCACCGCGCCCAGCACCGCGGCGCGGCCGCCGATGCCCATATGGCCCCAGCTGACCAGCGTGAAGGCGATCGCCGCGACGGCCAGCAGGATGCCCCCGAGCGCCAGCAGCACGTTCTGCACGCTCGGCGCGGACGCCTCGGCCTGCGGCCTCTGGCCCGCCGGCCAGGTGCCCGGCGGCGGGAAGGGCGGTGCCGCGGAGGCGGCGGGCGGCCGCATCGCGGCCAGAAGCCAGGTGCGCCGCGCCAGCAACTGGCCGCGCCGGGCGTCCAGTTGACGCAGCTCACGGTCGATGACCGCCAGCTCGTCGGCGGGTGTCGGGACGTTCTCCATGGCCGAAGTGTGGCGGGCACCACATGACCCGGCCATGGGCGCGGGTACTCAGATCCGCCCTGAGTACGCCCAGAACCATGCCCCATGGCGACAGACTGCTCCCATGGACTGGTGCCGCTACCGCTTTCGCAGCGTCTGGGACCTGCCCGCCGCCCCGGAGACCGTCTACCGGGTGCTGGAGCGGGCCGAGGAGTATCCGCGGTGGTGGCCGCAGGTGCGTGAAGTGGCCGCGACCGGGGAGGAGTCCGGCACCGCACGCTTCCGCTCCTTCCTCCCGTACGGCCTCCGCGTCACCGCGCACGTCCGGCGCCGCGAGCCGGACGCCGGCGTACTGGAGATCGCGCTCGACGGAGACCTCGTCGGCGGGCTGCGCTGGACCGTGCGGGCGTCCGGCGACGGCACCCGCGCCCTGTTCGAGCAGGAGGTGGAAGTGCGCAAGCCGCTGATGAGACGGCTGGCGGTACCGTGCCGCCCGGTCTTCCGGGCCAACCACGCCCTGATGATGCGCGGCGGGCGGCGCGGTCTCGCCGCCTGCCTGGAAGCGGTTTGAAGGAAGGCCGCGACGCCCTGTATGGTTCAGTGCGTTCCCGGGCGATTAGCTCAGTGGGAGAGCGCTTCGTTCACACCGAAGAGGTCACTGGTTCGAACCCAGTATCGCCCACCGGGAGAGGCCGGTCCGTCAGCAGACGGACCGGCCTCACACGTATGTGCGGGCATTGTCCCTACGCGGCGGCGGGCATCTCCGGACGCAGCGGCCACGCCGGATCGACGGGCTCCGGAGCCCCGCTGCGCGCGAACCACGCCTGCAACCCGCGCGCCTGCGCCGCGTGCCACACCGCCTGCAAGGTGTGCAGCTCCGCCACGGACAACCGATCGAGCCGGGACGCGAAACGTCGCCCCACCGCCCGTACGACCTCCATCGCCGCGAGCGCGTCGGCGGCCGCGTCGTGCGCGCCGTCCAGCGTCACCTCGTACTGCGCGCACAGATCGGTGAGCGTGCGCCGGCCCTTGCGGTAGCGGTCCAGATGCTTGTCCAGCACCCGTGGATCCAGTACGCACAGCGGCACGTTCGCCAGATAGCGCGCCAGAGACGAGGCCCGGTGGCGGCGCAACTCCCGGTCCAGGATCGTCAGATCGAACGGCGCGTTCATCACCACCAGTGGGCGGGAGGCCGCGCACTGCTCGGCCAGCGACCTCGCTATCTCCTCCATCACCGGCGCCGGCCATCGGCCGTTGCGCTGGAGGTGATCGTCCGTCAGGCCGTGCACCTCGGTGGCGGCCGGCGGCACCGGCACCCCCGGATTCACCAACCACCGTGTGATGCGCGGCCGTCCGCCCGGAGTGTCCTGGACGACCACCGCGGCCGACACGATCCGGTCCGCCTCGACGTCCACTCCGGTTGTCTCCGTGTCAAATGCGGCCAGTGGGCCGTCGAACCAGTGCGTCATCCCCGAACTCCTCGCGCAAGCCTGGCGGATGGGCGAGTGCCCTGCCCGAATCGGTGATACCCGGGCTGTTTGCGCCGTACGCCGCGCGGTGACAACACAGGTGACGGGGAAGGAAATTGCCATGGCGCTCGCCCAGCCCGAATCGGGAGGGCTGACCCCCGCAAGCGGGAGGTGCCCCCAGCCCCAGCGGACCGTTCCGCTGCGCGGAGCGCTCGCCACCACCGCCTGCATGGAGACGCTCCAGGTGGGCTACCTGCACGCGGTCGCCGCCGCGGCCGGATGCTCACTGTCCCAGCCGTTCCCGGACAACGGCATCGACTGGCACGTCAGCCACAGCTCCGCCGGCCACACGGTGGACGACGAAGTGACCATCAAGGTGCAGCTCAAATGCACCTACCAGATTCCGCCGCACCCACCGGGGCCCGCGTTCTCCTTCACCCTCGACAACGACCACCTGGTGAAGCTCGCCCGCACACCGGTCTCGGTGCACAAGATCCTGGTCGTCATGCTCGTCCCCCGGACACAGGACGAATGGCTGCGTGCCGGTCACGACCGGCTCGACCTGAGGCACTGCTGCTACTGGACCAATCTGGCCGGCCACCCGGTGACGGGCAGGCGCCGGACCACCGTGCGGATCCCGACCACGAGGATCTTCGACGACCGCGCGCTCTGCGAGATCATGGCGCGCGTCGGGGCGGGAGGGAGACCCTGATGCACCGGCCCTTCGACGAGCACCTCCACCAGTCCTTCCAGCCCGGCAGCCGCCCCCATCCGACGACCGATCCGCCCGGCCCCTTGGGTGCTCCCGCGGAGCCGGACCCGGCCCGGATCGACCCGGCCGTCCTCGGGGCGCTCCTCGACCGGCACGGCTGGCGCCGCCGCGGCGGGGCCGCCGGGCGCTACACGCGCTGGACCCCGCCCGGCCCCACCGCCGGCGGCCCCAGCCTGCTCGTACCCGAGAGCCGGGCCTTCCCGGACTACGAGGACCTGCTCGGCGAAGCGCTCACCGCGCTCGCGTGCAGCGCCGTGCCGTCCGCCCGCGACGTCCTCGTCGGCCTCACCGTCCCCAGCGACGAGATCCGCTGGTGGCGCGACGTGCCCCAGGGCGTGTCCGGCACGGCCTCCTGGACCGCGCAGGAACAGCTGCGCTCGGCGGCCCGCCAGATGCTGCTGGCCGGTGCCCTCGCCGTACGGGAGCGCGCCGGGTACTACGGCGTGCGCCACCGCAGACAGGCACAGGCATCCCTCGGCGGCGTCCTCGTCGGCCCCGCTCCCGGCGGCCGCACGCTGACCGCCTTCCTTCCCGTGCGGAGCGGCCGGGCCGTCGCCGTGCGGCTGGCCCATGCGCTGCAGGCCGCGCGGGAGGCCATCGACTACCAGCGGGCGGCCGGCGGCATGGAGGCGTTCGACACCGCGATCCGGGCCGGCGTCAGCCGGGAACTGACCGAGGCCCTGATCGCGCTGGTCCGCGGCTCAGAGGGGGCCCGCATCGCGCTGGCGTGGTCACCGGCGGCCGGGGTGCCGCAGGGCTGCGCCGCCCGGATGGAGCCGGTGGAGTTCTCGGCCGGGGACCTGCCCGCGCTGCGGCAGGCGGGCGCGCGCTATCTCCAGGACGAGCCGTCCGTCCCGGTGCGCATCACGGGCACCGTGGTGCGGTTGCGCCGCTCGGGGCCGCGCGGCTCCGGGACCGTACGGCTGCGGGTGCTGGCCGGGGCCGAGGTGCCGCACGTACGGGTGGCGCTGGACGAGGAGGCGTACCGCACGGCGGGTCAGGCCCATCTGATGGGGCTGCCGATCCGGGTCGTGGGCAGGCTGGAGAGCCGGGGCGGTTTCCGGCGGCTGACCGGCGCCGCCGGTGTGACCCCGGTGCCGGTCGACGACGCGGAGCGGGACCGGCTGATGAAGTCGCTCCAGGAGAACCTGGACTTCTTCGGGGAAGCGGGCGACGAGGAGGACTGACGGCGGCCCCGGTAACCGTTTCGCGAGTGGCCCCTCCGTCTCGGTACGATTCTGGGTGCGCGTGCTGTACCAGGCCGCGCATCCACCTTCAGTCAGGAGAGACCGGTGTCAGACGTCCGTGTGATCATCCAACGCGATTCCGAGCGGGAAGAGCGCGTGGTGACGACGGGCACTACGGCCGCCGATCTCTTCGCCGGCGAGCGCACCGTCGTCGCCGCCCGCGTCGCCGGAGAGCTGAAGGACCTCGCGTACGAGATCAGGGACGGCGAGGAGGTCGAGCCCGTCGAGATCTCCTCCGAGGACGGCCTGAACATCCTGCGCCACTCCACCGCGCACGTCATGGCCCAGGCCGTGCAGGAGCTGTTCCCCGAGGCCAAGCTCGGCATCGGACCGCCGGTCAAGGACGGCTTCTACTACGACTTCGACGTCGAGAGGCCGTTCACCCCCGAGGATCTCAAGGCCATCGAGAAGAAGATGCAGGAGATCCAGAAGCGCGGGCAGCGTTTCTCGCGGCGTGTGGTGACCGACGAGGCCGCCCGCGAGGAGCTCGCCGACGAGCCGTACAAGCTGGAGCTCATCGGCATCAAGGGCGCCGCCTCCAGCGACGACGGCGCGGACGTGGAGGTCGGTGCTGGCGAGCTGACCATCTACGACAATCTGGACGCCAAGACGGGCGACCTGTGCTGGAAGGACCTCTGCCGCGGTCCCCACCTGCCCACCACCCGCAACATCCCGGCGTTCAAGCTGATGCGCAACGCCGCCGCTTACTGGCGCGGCAGCGAGAAGAACCCGATGCTCCAGCGCATCTACGGCACAGCCTGGCCGTCCAAGGACGAACTGAAGGCGCACCTGGACTTCCTCGCCGAGGCCGAGAAGCGCGACCACCGCAAGCTGGGCAACGAGCTGGACCTCTTCTCCGTCCCGGACCAGATCGGCTCCGGCCTCGCGGTCTTCCACCCCAAGGGCGGCATCATCCGCCGGGTCATGGAGGACTACTCGCGCAAGCGGCACGAGGAGGAGGGCTACGAGTTCGTCTACACCCCGCACGCCACCAAGGGGAAGCTCTTCGAGACCTCGGGCCACCTCGACTGGTACGCCGAGGGCATGTACCCGCCCATGCAGCTCGACGAGGGCGTGGACTACTACCTCAAGCCCATGAACTGCCCGATGCACAACCTGATCTTCGACGCGCGCGGCCGGTCGTACCGTGAACTGCCACTGCGCCTCTTCGAGTTCGGCACCGTGTACCGGTACGAGAAGTCGGGCGTCGTGCACGGTCTGACCCGTGCGCGCGGCTTCACCCAGGACGACGCGCACATCTACTGCACCAAGGAGCAGATGGCGGACGAGCTCGACTCGACCCTCACCTTCGTGCTCAACCTGCTGCGCGACTACGGTCTGACCGACTTCTACCTGGAGCTGTCCACCAAGGACCCGGAGAAGTTCGTGGGCAGCGACGAGGTCTGGCAGGAGGCCACCGAGACGCTGCGGCAGGTGGCCGAGAAGCAGGGGCTGCCGCTGGTCCCGGACCCGGGCGGCGCCGCCTTCTACGGCCCGAAGATCTCCGTCCAGGCCAAGGACGCGATCGGCCGCACCTGGCAGATGTCGACCGTACAGCTCGACTTCAACCTGCCGGAGCGCTTCGACCTGGAGTACACCGGCCCCGACGGGACCAAGCAGCGGCCGGTCATGATCCACCGCGCGCTGTTCGGCTCGATCGAGCGCTTCTTCGCGGTGCTGCTGGAGCACTACGCGGGCGCGATGCCGCCCTGGCTGGCCCCGGTGCAGGCCGTCGGCATCCCGATCGGCGACGCGCACGTCGAGTACCTCCAGCAGTTCGCCGCCGATGCGAGGAGGAAGGGGCTTCGGGTCGAGGTCGACGCGTCTTCGGACCGGATGCAGAAGAAGATCCGCAACCAGCAGAAGCAGAAGGTCCCGTTCATGATCATCGTCGGTGACGACGACATGAACGCCGGCACGGTCTCCTTCCGCTACCGCGACGGCTCCCAGGAGAACGGCATCCCGCGCGACGAGGCGCTGGCCAAGCTCGTGGACGTGGTGGAGCGCCGGGTCCAGGTCTGACCTCGAAGGAGGTGGCGAGGGGTGGTCCCGCGAGGGGCCGCCCCTCGCGGCATGGCGCTTCCGGCGGCGAATATGCTGGCTGGCATGACGACTGAGCCGGAGCAGCAGATCGGAGTCGGCACGCCTGACTCGTTCCAGCGCCTGTGGACGCCTCACCGCATGGCGTACATCCAGGGCGAGAACAAGCCGACCGGCCCGGGGGCCGACGACGGCTGCCCGTTCTGCTCGATCCCGGCGAAGTCCGACGAGGACGGCCTGATCATCGCCCGCGGCGAGAGCGTCTACGCCGTGCTCAACCTGTACCCCTACAACGGCGGCCACCTGATGGTCGTCCCCTACCGTCACGTGGCCGACTACACCGAGCTGGACGAGGCCGAGACCGTCGAGCTCGCGCGGCTGACGAAGCAGGCCATGACCGCCCTGCGCGCCGCCTCCGGCGCGCACGGGTTCAACATCGGTCTCAATCAGGGCAGCGCCGCGGGCGCCGGTATCGCCGCCCATCTGCACCAGCACGTCGTGCCCCGCTGGGGCGGCGACACCAACTTCATGCCCGTCATCGGCGCGACAAAGGTGCTGCCGCAGCTGCTGGCCGACACCCGCGCGATGCTCGCGGACGCCTGGCCCGTCTGAGCCTCACGCCCCCACGAGGCACGGCCTTCACGCCCTTACCCGGCGCCTCACGCGTCGTAGAGGTCGGCGTTGCGCGGAGTCGGGTCCTGGACGAATCCGCTGACGACCATCGAGCGGTTGTCGAACTTCTCGATGCTGACGCCGTTGTCGGCGAGGACCTTCATCGCGGCGGCGTGGGCCACGCGCAGCACCGGCGTGGCGGCGCGCATCGCGTCGTCCGCCATGAACCGGTGCCGCCAGGGCTTCTCCGCCCAGGCGTGCCGCAGTCCGAACGGCTCCGGCAGCACCAGCTTGCCGCCGAGGAAGTCGAGCAGCGGCGGGTACCAGGTGAAGGGGGCGCGCACCGCGAGGCGTACGACCTCCGGTGCGTCCACGAGCGGCAGCACCCGGTCGACGGTCTCCCAGAATCTGACGGTCTTGCTGACGGTGACGGTCTTGGGCTCGGGCTTGGTGGTGAACAGGGAGTGCACCGGGCCGAGCGCATGCCCGGTGACCTCCACACGCAGGGTCTCGTGGAGCACGGTCACCGTGATCATCATGGTGATGACCAACTGGCCGTCCCAAAGGGTGAACTGGACGCCGAGATAGTGCCGGTTGCCGCCGCCGAACTGCTGGTGGTTGCAGATGCGCTGTATCTCGTGCCCCTTGACCTGGAAGGTCTCCACGTCCTGACCGTCGGGCCTGGCGACCGCCTCTGCGTTCTCGCCGACCGGGGAGACGATCCAGTGTTTGACGGACGGGGTCGGGAAGCCGCCGGAGTTCAGCGGGCCGCGCTCCAGCAGTTTGAGCTTGTCGTGGATGGCCCTTATGACGTCCCAGCTGCGGAACTGGTTGATCTCCTTGCCCGGTTCACCGGAGACGAGCTCCTCGGCCATCTGCCAGCTGCCCCAGCGGGTGCCCATGCCCAGTATTCCCTTGGGGCCCGCGTAGAAGACGACGTTGGAGTGCTGTTCGGCGGTGAGCTTCTGCAGTCCCTGGCGCAGCTGCTCGCGGGCGGTCTCGTTGGGGTTGCCCGGCACGGCCTCGGGGATCTTGGCGCCGATGCCGCCTCCGGAGAGGAGATTGTCCCAGCGCGCGCGCATGTCCTTCGCGGTGGCCTCGCAGATCCTCTTGGCGAGCACCCAGCCGACGACGGGGGCGACGATCATGCCGCGGATGTAGTAGCCCCAGAACCCGCTGAACGGCAGCCGCAGCAACAGGATCACGGCGAGGGCGCCGATGCCGACGAGCAGGAGCGTGCCGAGGGCTCCGGCGCGCCTGTTCGCGGCACCGGCGAGGGTGCGGCGCAGCTGGAACACGCCCAGCCACAGCAGGAGTCCGGGGAGGAAGAGCAGTCCGCACAGGGCCATGACGGCGGTGAGCCTGGCGTCCCGTTCCTTGCGGATGCGGGTGGCGGCCAGGCAGTGCTCCACCACGGCCTGGGGCTCGGTGCCGAAGGACTGGATCAGCGCGTTGCGGGCGCCGCCGAGCATCCGCACCTGGACGGCGCGGGAGAACGCCTCGCCGAGGTTCGGTTCGAAGAGGGAGAACTTGCCCGGCGTCACCTTGGACTTGTGCCACTCGCTGTTGGCCTTGAGGATGTCGGCGACCGGACTGTCGCGGTACGCCGCCGAGGCGAGCGCATGGGTTGCCGCGGTCTGCCCGGCCGACCCCATGAGCGGGACCTGGGCCCCGGGTGTGAAATCGAATCCGTCTGTCACTACCGCCCCCATCGCCGCAAGCGTCCGCACTGCGGCCTGTTCCCAACTACCGTGCCCCGCACACCTGGTGACCTGGACGCCTCAGCGTATCCGGGGTCGGGCCGCCGCGGCAGGGGACATCGCAAGGCCGCCCGCCGGCGATGTGCGCCGGCGGACGGCCCCCGGCAGCTCAGACCTTCTCCGCCGCCTTTTCGCGCATCCGGTCGGCGACCTGCTGCGGCATCGGCTCGTGCCGTGCGTAGGTGCGGCCGAACCGGCCCGTGCCGTGCGAGATGGAGCGCAGATCGACCGCGTAGCGCCCGATCTCGATCTCCGGCACCTCCGCCCGCACCAGCGTGCGGCCCCCGCCGGCCTGTTCGGTGCCGACCACCCGGCCGCGCCGGCCCGACAGGTCGCTCATCACCGGGCCCACGTACTCGTCAGGGACGAGCACCTGGAGCTCGGCCACCGGCTCCAGCAGGTTGATCCGCGCCCCGGCAGCCGCCTCGCGCAGGGCGAGGGCGCCCGCGGTCTGGAAGGCCGCGTCGGAGGAGTCCACCGAGTGCGCCTTGCCGTCCCGCAGGATGACCCGTACGTCGACGAGCGGATAGCCCGCGGCGACACCGCGCGCGGCCTGGGCGCGCACACCCTTCTCCACGGACGGGATGAACTGGCGTGGCACCGCTCCGCCGACGACCTTGTCGACGAACTCGAGCCCGGAGCCCGGAGGCAGCGGCTCGACGTCGATCTCGCAGATCGCGTACTGCCCGTGCCCGCCGGACTGCTTCACATGGCGGCCACGCCCCGCGGAGCCCGCGGCGAACGTCTCGCGCAGCTGCACCCTGTGGGGCACGACGTCGACCTGGACCCCGTAGCGGGTGCGGAGCCGTTCCAGGGCGACGTCGGCGTGCGCCTCGCCCATGCACCACAGCACCACCTGGTGGGTGTCCTGGTTCTGTTCGAGCCGCATCGTCGGGTCCTCGGCGGCGAGCCGGGTCAGCCCCTGGGACAGCTTGTCCTCGTCCGCCTTGCTGTGCGCCTGGATGGCGAGCGGCAGCAGCGGGTCGGGCATCGTCCAGGGCGCCATCAGCAGCGGGTCGTCCTTGGCGGACAGAGTGTCGCCGGTCTCGGCGCGCGACAGCTTCGCGACGCAGGCCAGGTCCCCGGCGATGGCATGGGGAAGTGGTCGCTGCTGTTTGCCGAAGGGGGCGGACAGGGCGCCGATGCGTTCGTCGACGTCGTGGTCCTCGTGCCCCCGGTCGGCGAGGCCGTGACCGGACACGTGCACGATCTCGTCGGGCCGCAGGGTCCCGGAGAAGACGCGGACCAGGGAGACACGGCCGACGTACGGGTCCGAGGCGGTCTTGACCACCTCGGCGACGAGCGGGCCAGCCGGGTCGCAGCTGATGGCCGGCCGCGGGGAGCCTTCGGGGGTCGTGACGTCGGGCGGGTCCGTCTCGAGCGGGGTCGGGAAGCCGCCGGTGATCAGGTCCAGGAGCTCGACAGTGCCGAGCCCGTGCCGGGCGCCGTCGGCCGCCGGGGCGGCGGCGAGGACCGGGTGGAAGGTGCCGCGTGCGACGGCCTTCTCCAGGTCGTCGACGAGGGTCTTGAGGTCGATCTCCGCACCGCCGAGGTAGCGGTCCATCAGGGTCTCGTCCTCGCTCTCCGCGATGATGCCCTCGATGAGCCGGTTGCGGGCCTCATCGATCAGAGAGGTCTGCGAGGCGTCGGGTGGCAGCTCCTTCCGTTCGCCCGCCGAGTAGTCGAAGACCCTCTGCGTCAGCAGTCCGACGAGGCCGGTGACCGGTGCGTGGCCGTCGGGCTGCGGCGTCCCGTACTGCGGCAGGTACAGCGGCAGCACGGCATCGGGGTCGTCGCCGCCGAAGATCCGCCCGCAGACAGCGGTCAGCTCCTCGAAGCCGGTGCGCGCGGTCTCCAGATGCGTCACGACGATGGCGCGCGGCATGCCGACCGCCGCGCACTCCTCCCACACCGCGCGGGTGGCGCCCGCCACGGCGTCGGCCTCCTGTGCGGCCGAGACGACGAAGAGGGCCGCGTCCGCTGCTCGCAGACCGGCCCTCAGCTCCCCGACGAAGTCGGCGTATCCGGGTGTGTCGAGAAGATTGATCTTGTACCCGCCCCATTCGAGGGGAACGAGGGACAGCTGTACGGAACGTTGCTGGCGGTGCTCGATCTCGTCGTGGTCCGAGACCGTGGCGCCGTCCTCGACCCGGCCGGCCCGGTTGACCGCCCCCGCGGTCAGTGCCAGTGCCTCGGCCAGCGTCGTCTTGCCCGACCCGCTGTGGCCGACCAGCACCACATTCCGTATGGATGCGGGGTGGCCGGCCGTTACTGCTCTGCCGGCGGCCCCGGGGTGTGCATGCGACTTGTCGCCCATGATCGTGCCTCCCGATCGATTGCGCGGCGAGGAGGGTTGTCCGCGGGCGCGGGAAGCCGGGACGGTGTCCCGAATCGTCGTCCGGGGCAGCTCCGGCGATGCCCGCGGTGGTCTTTCGAGCTTTCCACTGTCGTCATGGTGCGTCCATACGTCGGACGCCGCAGCACCTGTCCGGGTCCCGACGGTACGCCGCGACGGTCGTGGCTACGATGGGCCAGCCGGTGGCCGTAGGGGCCACGCGGCCCACCGAACCCTCGGGAAGGCCATGCTGAACAAGTACGCGCGTGCATTCTTCACGCGTGTTCTCACACCGTTCGCCGCATTTCTGCTCCGCCGCGGGGTGAGCCCCGACGCCGTCACCCTCATCGGCACGGCCGGAGTCATGGCGGGAGCGCTGGTCTTCTTCCCCAGGGGCGAGTTCTTCTGGGGCACGATCGTCATCACACTGTTCGTCTTCTCCGACCTCGTCGACGGCAACATGGCCCGGCAGGCGGGGATCTCCAGCCGCTGGGGCGCGTTCCTCGACTCGACGCTCGACCGGGTCGCCGACGGCGCGATCTTCGGCGGCTTCGCGCTCTGGTACGCGGGCAAGGGCGACAACAACGTGCTCTGCGCCGTCGCGATCTTCTGCCTCGCGAGCGGTCAGGTCGTGTCGTACACCAAGGCCCGAGGAGAATCGATCGGACTGCCCGTCGCCGTCAACGGACTCGTCGAGCGCGCCGAGCGGCTCGTCATCTCCCTGGTGGCCGCCGGCCTCGCCGGTCTTCACGGCTTCGGTGTGTCCGGCATCGACATCCTGCTGCCGATCGCCCTGTGGATCGTCGCCATCGGCAGCCTGGTGACGCTGGGGCAGCGGGTCGTCACCGTCAGGCGGGAGTCCGCCGAGGCGGAAGCCGCGACGGGCCTGCCGGGCGAGACCGCGCCGTCGGAGCCCGGGCAGCGGGAGGCCGGGGCATCGTGATGCGCGACCGTCTGACCGACGCCCTGTACGGACTGGGCTGGGGAGCCGTCAGGAGGCTGCCAGAGCCGGCGGCCGCCGCTCTGGGCCGCACCATCGCCGACGCCGCCTGGAAGCGGCGCGGCAAGGGCGTGCTGCGGCTGGAGTCCAACCTCGCACGCGTGGTGCCCGACGCGGGCCCCGAGCGCCTGGCCGAACTCTCCAAGGCGGGCATGCGCTCGTACATGCGCTACTGGATGGAATCCTTCCGGCTGCCGAGCTGGACCCATGAGCGGGCGCAGCACAGCTTCGACCCCAAGGGCATCCACCTCCTCACCGAAGCTCTCGCCGCCGGCCGGGGCGTCGTCCTGGCCCTGCCGCACCTGGCCAACTGGGACGTGGCCGGGATCTGGGTCACCCGGGCGCTCGGCATCCCGTTCACCACGGTCGCCGAACGCCTCAAGCCGGAGTCGCTGTACGACCGGTTCGTCGCCTACCGCGAAAGCCTCGGCATGGAGGTGCTGCCCCACACGGGCGGGTCGGCCTTCGGCACGCTGGCCCGGCGGCTGCGGGACGGGGGCCTCGTCTGCCTGGTGGCGGACCGTGATCTGTCGGCCTCCGGCGTCGAGGTGTCCTTCTTCGGCGAGACCACCAGGATGCCCGCGGGGCCCGCGCTCCTCGCCCAGCAGACCGGGGCGCTGCTGCTCCCGGTCACTCTCTGGTACGACGAGACGCCCGTGATGAAGGGCCGGATCCATGAGCCGGTCGAGGTGCCGGAGTCAGGCACGCGCGCCGAGAAGACGTCCTCCATGACGCAGGCCCTGGCGGACGTCTTCGCCAGAGGCATCGCCGAGCATCCGGAGGACTGGCACATGCTGCAGCGCCTGTGGCTCTCGGACCTCGAAGCCCGGAAGGACCACGCGTGAGGATCGGCATCGTCTGTCCGTACTCCTGGGATGTGCCCGGCGGGGTGCAGTTCCACATCAGGGACCTGGCCGAGCATCTGATCCGGCTCGGGCACGACGTCTCCGTCCTCGCTCCGGCGGACGACGAGACGCCGCTGCCGCCGTACGTGGTCTCCGCGGGCCGCGCCGTGCCCGTGCCGTACAACGGCTCGGTCGCCCGGCTCAACTTCGGCTTCCTGTCGGCGGCCCGGGTACGGCGCTGGCTCCACGACGGCACCTTCGACGTCATCCACATCCACGAGCCGGCGTCGCCGTCCCTGGGACTGCTCTCCTGCTGGGCCGCGCAGGGACCGATCGTCGCCACGTTCCACACGTCGAACCCGCGCTCCCGTGCCATGATCGCGGCGTACCCGATCCTCCAGCCCGCGCTGGAGAAGATCAGCGCCCGGATCGCCGTCAGCGAGTACGCCCGCCGCACGCTGGTCGAGCACCTCGGCGGTGACGCGGTCGTCATCCCCAACGGCGTGGATGTCGGCTTCTTCGACAAGGCCGAGCCGAAGGCGGAGTGGCAGAACGGCACGATCGGGTTCATCGGCCGCATCGACGAGCCCCGCAAGGGCCTGCCGGTGCTGATGAAGGCGCTCCCCACGATCTTCGAGGCCTGCCCGGACGCGCGGCTGCTGGTCGCGGGGCGCGGCGACGAGGAGGAGGCCGTCGCCTCACTCCCCGAGGAGATGCGTACCAGGGTCGAGTTCCTCGGCATGGTCAGCGACGAGGACAAGGCGCGGCTGCTGCGCAGCGTGGACGTGTACGTGGCGCCCAACACGGGCGGCGAGAGCTTCGGCATCATCCTGGTCGAGGCGATGTCGGCGGGTGCGCCGGTGCTGGCCTCGGACCTGGACGCGTTCGCGCAGGTGCTGGACAAGGGCGCGGCGGGGGAGCTGTTCGCGAACGAGGACGCGGACGCGCTGGCGGCGGCGGCGATCCGCCTGCTCGGCGACCCGGACCGGCGCCGCGAGCTGCACGAGCGGGGCAGCGCGCATGTGCGGCGTTTCGACTGGTCGACGGTCGGCGCGGACATCCTGGCCGTGTACGAGACGGTGACGGACGGCGCGGCTTCGGTGGCGACTGACGACCGCCCCGGCCTGCGCGCCCGATTCGGCCTGGCGGCGCGCGACTGACCCCGCCGAGGCGGGCCGGGACTGACGCCGCCGAGGAAAGCTGGGGGCCGGGGCTCTTCTCCTCGGCCCGGGTCCGGCACCGGCGTCAGCCCCGGCACAACACCGTGCCCGGTGCCCGGCGGACGGCCCGGTAGCCTTGCCGCCCGTGACCACCGTGATCTGGATCGTCGTCGCCCTCGTGGCCATCGGCATGTACCTCAGCTGGACCGCCGGGCGACTCGACCGGCTCCACACGCGGATCGACGCCGCCCGCGCCGCGCTCGACGCGCAGCTCCTGCGGCGCGCGTCGGTCGCACAGGAGCTCGCGACCTCCGGGGTGCTCGACCCGGCCGCGTCGATCGTGCTGTACGAGGCCGCGCACGAGGCCCGGCAGGCGGAGGAGGAGCACCGCGAGGTCGCCGAGAGCGAGCTCAGCGCCGCCCTGCGGGCCGTGTTCGGGGAGCCGGAGCAGATGGAGGCGCTGCGCGTGGTGCCGGGCGGCGAGGAGGCCGCGGGGGAGCTCGCGCAGGCGGTACGCCGGGTGCCCATGGCGCGCCGGTTCCACAACGACGCCGTCCGCGCGGCACGGGCACTGCGCCGGCACCGCACGGTGCGCTGGTTCAGGCTCGCGGGCCACGCCCCGTTCCCCCTGGCCTTCGAGATGGACGACGAGCCCCCGACAGCGCTCGCGGACCGGCCGGCTTGAACGATCAACGCCAACGGTCCACGGCAATGGTCCAAGGCACCGGCGCACGGCAACGCGACGCATGGCAGCGATGCGCGGCAACGGCCCACGGCAGCGATGCGCGGCAGCGATGGGCGAGCAACGATGGGCGAGCAACGATTCAGGAGCTTGAACGGTCCATGGCGACGATCGCGCCCATCATCCGCGACCCAAAACGATCCACGGGGTGAATATTGGCCCTTGATGTGGACTGGTCCCCCGATGTTCCATCGATGATGCATCACAACGTCGTCATCGAGTGAGGTCCATCCGTGTCCAGCACCACCACCCCGCAGACCCCCGAGACCGGTACCGCCCGCGTCAAGCGCGGCATGGCCGAGCAGCTCAAGGGCGGCGTGATCATGGACGTGGTCAACGCCGAGCAGGCGAAGATCGCCGAGGATGCCGGCGCCGTGGCCGTCATGGCCCTGGAGCGCGTGCCCGCCGACATCCGCAAGGACGGTGGCGTGGCCCGGATGTCCGACCCGAACATGATCGAGGAGATCATCGACGCGGTCTCCATCCCGGTGATGGCCAAGTCCCGCATCGGCCACTTCGTCGAGGCCCAGGTCCTGCAGTCCCTCGGCGTCGACTACATCGACGAGTCCGAGGTCCTGACCCCGGCCGACGAGGTCAACCACTCCGACAAGTGGGCCTTCACCACCCCGTTCGTGTGCGGCGCCACCAACCTGGGCGAGGCCCTGCGCCGTATCGCCGAGGGCGCGGCCATGATCCGCTCCAAGGGCGAGGCCGGCACGGGCAACGTCGTCGAGGCCGTCCGCCACCTGCGCCAGATCAAGAACGAGATCGCCAAGCTGCGCGGCTTCGACAACAACGAGCTGTACGCCGCCGCCAAGGAGCTGCGCGCCCCGTACGAGCTCGTCAAGGAGGTCTCCGAGCTCGGCAAGCTGCCGGTCGTGCTGTTCTCCGCCGGTGGCGTGGCCACCCCGGCCGACGCCGCGCTGATGCGCCAGCTCGGCGCCGAGGGCGTCTTCGTCGGCTCCGGCATCTTCAAGTCGGGCGACCCGGCCAAGCGCGCCGCCGCCATCGTGAAGGCCACGACCTTCTACGACGACCCGAAGATCATCGCGGACGCCTCCCGCAACCTGGGCGAGGCCATGGTCGGCATCAACTGCGACACCCTGCCCGAGGCCGAGCGCTACGCGAACCGGGGCTGGTGATGACGACCCCGGTGATCGGTGTCCTGGCCCTCCAGGGCGACGTACGGGAGCACCTGATCGCCCTGGCCGCGGCGGACGCCGTGGCCAGGCCGGTGCGGCGGGCCGAGGAACTGGCCGAGGTCGACGCCCTGGTGATCCCCGGCGGTGAATCCACGACCATGTCCAAGCTCGCCACGCTGTTCGGCGTGCTGGAGCCGCTGCGGGAGCGCATCGCGGCCGGCATGCCCGTCTACGGCACCTGCGCCGGACTGATCATGCTCGCCGACAAGATCATCGACCCGCGGTCGGGCCAGGAGACGCTCGGCGGCATCGACATGATCGTCCGTCGCAACGCCTTCGGCCGGCAGAACGAGTCGTTCGAGGCGACCGTCGAGGTGTCCGGGGTCGGACCCGTCGAGGGCGTGTTCATCCGCGCTCCGTGGGTGGAGTCCATCGGCGCCCAGGTCGAGGTGCTCGCCGAACACGACGGCCACATCGTCGCGGTGCGGCAGGGCAATGCGCTCGCGACCTCGTTCCATCCCGAACTGACCGGTGACCACCGGGTGCATGGCCTGTTCGTCGACATGGTGCGCACGGTGGGCTGAGACGATCCCGGTAGGATCTCTGGGGTTCGTTGAAGAAATTGGTTACGCGAAGGAGACAGGCAGATGTCCGGCCACTCTAAATGGGCTACGACGAAGCACAAGAAGGCCGTGATCGACGCCAAGCGCGGCAAGCTCTTCGCGAAGCTGATCAAGAACATCGAGGTCGCGGCGCGTACCGGCGGCGCCGACCTGGATGGCAACCCGACCCTCTTCGACGCCGTGCAGAAGGCCAAGAAGAGCTCGGTTCCGAACAAGAACATCGACTCGGCGATCAAGCGCGGCGGCGGCCTCGAGGCCGGCGGCGTCGACTACGAGACGATCATGTACGAGGGCTACGGCCCGAACGGTGTCGCGGTGCTCATCGAGTGCCTCACCGACAACCGCAACCGCGCCGCCTCCGACGTGCGCGTCGCCATGACCCGCAACGGCGGCTCCATGGCCGACCCGGGTTCCGTCTCGTACCTGTTCAACCGCAAGGGCGTCGTCATCGTCCCCAAGGGCGAGCTGACCGAGGACGACGTCCTGGGTGCCGTGCTCGACGCGGGCGCCGAGGAGGTCAACGACCTCGGTGAGAACTTCGAGGTGCTCAGCGAGGCCACGGACCTGGTCGCCGTCCGCACGGCGCTCCAGGAGGCCGGAATCGACTACGACTCGGCCGAGGCCAACTTCGTCCCGACCATGCAGGTCGAACTGGACGAGGAAGGCGCGCGCAAGATCTTCAAGCTGATCGACGCGCTGGAGGACAGCGATGACGTGCAGAACGTCTTCGCCAACTTCGACGTCTCGGACGACGTCATGGAGAAGGTCGACGCCTGAGCCACGCTCGTACGACGGGCAGACAGGGCCGACGGGGACACATCCCCGTCGGCCCGTCGCGTTGTCGGTGGCAGCCGATAGCCTGCACAAACAGCTGAGCGAAGGAGGGGTGGGGCGCGTGCGCGTTCTCGGCGTGGACCCTGGACTGACCCGGTGCGGTGTGGGCGTCGTGGAGGGCGTGGCCGGCCGTCCGCTGACCATGCGCGGCGTCGGAGTCGTCAGGACGCCGGCGGATGCCGAGTTGGGCCACCGGCTGGTCGCGATCGAGCAGGGCATCGAGCAGTGGCTCGACGAGCATTGCCCCGAATTCGTCGCGGTGGAGCGGGTGTTCAGCCAGCACAATGTGCGTACGGTGATGGGCACGGCCCAGGCCAGCGCCGTCGCCATGCTCTGTGCTTCCCGGCGCGGTATCCCCGTCGCCCTGCATACGCCCAGCGAGGTCAAGGCGGCCGTCACGGGCAGCGGACGGGCCGACAAGGCCCAGGTGGGGGCGATGGTCACCCGGCTGTTGCGACTCGACGCACCGCCGAAGCCGGCCGACGCGGCCGACGCGCTCGCCCTTGCCATCTGCCACATCTGGCGCGCCCCCGCGCGGAGCCGCCTCCAACAGGCGGTCGCCGCCCATCACGCAACGAAAGGCCGGACCGCATGATCGCCTTTGTGAGCGGCACAGTGGCCGCCCTCGCCCCGACCACGGCCGTGATCGAGGTCGGCGGCGTCGGCATGGCCGTGCAGTGCACACCGAACACCCTGTCGGAGCTGAGGCTCGGTCAGGAAGCCCGACTGGCCACGTCCTTGGTGGTCCGCGAGGACTCGCTGACGCTGTACGGCTTCGCCGACGACGACGAGCGCCAGGTCTTCGAGCTGCTCCAGACCGCGAGCGGAGTGGGACCGCGTCTGGCCCAGGCGATGCTCGCCGTGCACACACCGGACGCGCTGCGCGTCGCCGTCTCGACGGGGGACGAGAAGGCGCTGACGGCGGTGCCGGGCATCGGAAAGAAGGGCGCACAGAAGCTGCTTCTTGAGCTGAAGGACCGCCTCGGCTCGCCGATCGGCTCCGCCCCCGCCGTCGGCGCCCCGGTCAGTCAGTCCTGGCGGGACCAGCTGCACGCCGCGCTGATCGGCCTCGGCTACGCCACGCGCGAGGCGGACGAGGCGGTCGGCGCGGTGGCTCCGCAGGCGGAGACGATGGGCCCGTCCCCGACGGTGGGCCCGCTGCTGCGGTCAGCGCTCCAGACCCTGAACCGCACGCGGTGACATGTCCCGTAACCGTGGCGCTCCGCCCCTGGACCGCCCCTTCGGCCTGGCGGCCGTGGGAGGTGCGCGCACATGTGGCCTGGCGGGCGTGGAGGTATCCCCGCCTGCGGCTTGGCGGGCTTGGCGGGCTTGGAGGTGCCCTCGCCTGTGGCCTGGCGGCCGTGGGAGGTCTGCGGCTTGGTGGGGGTGGGAGATTCCCGCACCCGCGGCATGGCGGCCGTCGGGAGGTGCCCCCAGCTGCGGCCTGACGGCCGAGGGGGACCACACCCCCATCTGCGGCCTGGCCGTAGGGGCAGGTAGCGGAACGAGCCCGCCCCGGCCCGACGCCCCCGCCGCACCACCACCCGTACCGACCCATCCAAGAAGGCAGACACCACGTGAACTGGGACGACGAGACCACCGCCGAGGCGGAACCGCGGCTGGTCGGCGGAGCCGCCGACGGCGAGGACCAGGCCGTCGAGGCGGCCCTGCGCCCCAAGTCGCTGGACGAGTTCGTGGGCCAGGAGCGCGTGCGCGAGCAGCTCGACCTCGTGCTCAAGGCGGCCCTCGCCCGCGGCGCCACCGCCGACCACGTCCTGCTCTCCGGCGCCCCGGGCCTCGGCAAGACCACCCTGTCGATGATCATCGCCGCGGAGATGAACGCTCCGATCCGCATCACCTCCGGCCCCGCCATCCAACACGCGGGCGACCTCGCCGCCATCCTCTCCTCGCTCCAGGAGGGAGAGGTCCTCTTCCTCGACGAGATCCACCGCATGTCCCGGCCCGCCGAGGAGATGCTCTACATGGCGATGGAGGACTTCCGCGTCGACGTGATCGTCGGCAAGGGCCCGGGAGCCACCGCCATCCCGCTGGAGCTGCCGCCCTTCACGCTGGTCGGCGCCACCACCAGGGCCGGTCTGCTGCCGCCGCCGCTGCGCGACCGCTTCGGCTTCACCGCGCACATGGAGTTCTACGAGCCGGTCGAGCTGGAGCGCGTCATCCACCGGTCCGCACAGCTGCTCGACCTCGACATCGAGGCGGAGGGCGCCGCCGAGATCGCCGGCCGCTCGCGCGGCACGCCGCGTATCGCCAACCGTCTGCTGCGCCGCGTGCGCGACTACGCCCAGGTCAAGGCTGATGGGCTGATCACCCGGGAGGTGGCAGCGGCGGCCCTTGGTGTGTACGAGGTCGACAGCCGCGGCCTGGACCGGCTGGACCGGGCGGTGCTGCAGGCGCTGCTGAAGCTGTTCGCCGGCGGCCCTGTCGGCCTGTCCACGCTGGCTGTGGCCGTGGGGGAGGAGCGCGAGACGGTGGAGGAGGTGGCCGAGCCCTTCCTCGTACGGGAAGGTCTGCTGGCCAGGACGCCCCGGGGACGGGTGGCCACGCCGGCGGCCTGGGCGCACCTCGGGCTCGTGCCGCCGCGGCAGGGCGCAAGTGGACAACCGGGCTTGTTCGGGGCGTGACGGCGAGGAGACTCGTCCATGAGGAACCACGGTGGGATGCTGGGCGTTGTTCCAGTGATGCGGACTCGCTTAGACTCCGCCGATGCCGCCCTTCCAGGGTCGGCGTGCCCACCCCCGTAGACCAGGCCGTTCATCAGCGCGGTCGTGCGAAGGAATTCCCCGCCGTGGATATCTTGACCCTCCTCCCTTTCATCGTCCTCATCGGGGCCATGTTTCTGATGACCCGCTCCGCCAAGAAGAAGCAGCAGCAGGCCGCGCAGATGCGTGACCAGCTCCAGCCCGGTACCGGCGTGCGGACCATCGGTGGCATCTACGCGACCGTCAAGGAGGTCAACGACGACACGGTCCTCGTGGAGGCCGCTCCCGGGGTCCACCTGGTGTTCGCGAAGAACGCCATCGGCGCGGTCCTCGCCGACGACGAGTACAACCGCATCGTCCACGGTGACGACGATGTCAAGGTCGACGGTTCCACCGTCGTTCCGGACGACGCCGGCTCGCTGAGCGGCGACGCCGCGGCCGATGAGGCCACGGACTCTGACAAGATCGATCTCGGCAAGAAGACCGAGGCGAAGGACGCCGACGCGGGCGACGTCGAGGCGAAGGACGCCGAGGCGAAGGACGCGGACGGCAAGGACGGCAAGACCGACGGCGAGGCCGACGCGAAGTAGTCACGATCGGGGACCGCGACGGCGCCCAGCGGCGCCGGGCGGTCCCCCGGTTGTGCCGACTGACCTTCGGGGGCAGGTCCCCACAACACTTCGTGGCCGCCTCGGCGCACACCCGGCGCGGGCGGTTGGACAGGGAGAAACGAGAAGGTGGCAGCACCGAACAGGGGCCGAAGGCCCGCGGGGGCTCAGGGCAAGCCGGGGCGTGCCCTGGCTCTGATCCTGATCGCCATGGTCGCGCTCACGGGCGGCATGTTCTGGGCGGGGCAGCTCACGCCGCGTCTGGGCATCGACCTGGCGGGCGGTACGACCATCACGCTCGAGGCCAAGAGCGAGCCCGGCAAAGAGAGCGCCGTCAACGAGACCAACATGAACACCGCGGTCGGCATCATCGAGCGCCGTGTCAATGGTCTGGGTGTCTCCGAGGCCGAGGTGCAGACCCAGGGCGACCGGAACATCATCGTCAACATCCCCAAGGGGACGAATTCCGAGCAGGCCCGTGAGCAGGTCGGCACCACCGCCCAGCTCTTCTTCCGGCCCGTGCTGACGGTCGCCCCCGGCGCTCCCATCGCCCCCGACCCCTCCCCGAGCGCTTCGCCCAGCGGCAAGCCCAAGGGCGACAAGGCGACGGACAAGCCGGAAGCCAACGCGCCGTCCGGCTCCCCTTCCGCCACCCCGTCGGCGAGTGCGACCACGCAGGGCCGCGCCGTGACCGAGGGCCTCAAGGCCCCCGCGGCGAGCCCCACACCGTCCGCCCCGGACAAGCCGAAGGCCTCCGAGAGCCCCAAGCCGTCGGGCAGCCCCGAGCCGACGCCGTCCAGCGACCCGGCCTCGGCCGCGCTGGAGAAGCAGTTCACCGCTCTTGACTGCTCGGACGACAAGGCCCGCGGCAGGCTCGGCGACAACGTCAAGCCGACCGACACCACGGTCGCCTGCGGCAAGAACAGCGCGAACGAGTGGGAGAAGTACATCCTCGGCCCGGCCGAGGTGGACGGCAAGGACGTCGACGACGCCAACGCCACCATCGACCAGCGCAACGGTCAGTGGATCGTCCAGATGGAGTTCACGGACAAGGGTTCCAAGAAGTTCCAGAAGATCACGAGCCGTCTCTCGGCGCAGCAGGCGCCGATGAACCAGTTCGCCATCGTGCTCGACGGCGAAGTGGTCTCCGCTCCCGCGGTCCGCACGACGCTGAGCGCCAATGCCGAGATCTCCGGCAACTTCACCCAGGAGTCCGCCCAGGAACTGGGCAACATCCTGTCCTACGGTGCGCTGCCGCTCTCCTTCGAGGAGCAGAGCGTCACCACGGTCACCGCCGCCCTCGGCGGCGAGCAGCTGAGGGCGGGTCTGATCGCCGGTGCGATCGGCCTCGCGCTCGTCGTGGTCTACCTGGTCGTCTACTACCGCGGTCTGTCGCTCATCGCGATCGTCAGCCTCATGGCCTCGGCGCTCCTGACCTACACGATCATGGCCCTGCTCGGCCCGGGTATCGGCTTCGCGCTGAACCTGCCCGCTGTCTGCGGTGCCATCGTGGCGATCGGTATCACCGCCGACTCGTTCATCGTCTACTTCGAGCGCATCAGGGACGAGATCCGCGAGGGCCGCACCCTGCGTCCGGCCGTGGAGCGTGCCTGGCCGCGCGCGCGGCGCACCATCCTGGTCTCCGACTTCGTGTCGTTCCTCGCCGCCGCCGTGCTCTTCGTCGTCACCGTCGGCAAGGTCCAGGGCTTCGCGTTCACGCTGGGTCTGACGACCCTGCTCGACGTGGTGGTCGTCTTCCTCTTCACCAAGCCGATCATGACGATCCTCGCCCGCAAGAAGTTCTTCGCGAACGGCCACTCCTGGTCCGGACTGGACCCGAAGCGGCTCGGCGCCAAGCCCCCGCTGCGCCGCTCCCGTCGCGTCTCCGCCCCCACCGACCCGAAGGAGGCGTGAGATGTCACGACTCGGAAACCTCGGTGCCCGGCTGTACCAGGGCGAAGTCGGGTACGACTTCGTCGGCAAGCGCAAGATCTGGTACGGCGTCTCGATCCTGATCACCATCACGGCGATCCTCGGCCTGGTGGTCCAGGGCCTCAACATGGGCATCGAGTTCAAGGGCGGCGCCGTCTTCACCACTCCGAAGACGAGCGTGTCGGTCGCCCAGGCCCAGGACGCCGCCGAGGAGGCCTCCGGGCACCCCGCGATCGTCCAGGAGCTCGGCACCGGCGGTATGCGCATCCAGGTCAGCGAACTGGACACGCAGCAGGCCGACAAGGTCGCGGCCGAGCTCTCGAAGACGCTCGACGTCGACGCCGACAAGATCAACGCCGAGCTGGTCGGCCCCAGTTGGGGCGAGCAGATCGCCAACAAGGCGTGGACCGGTCTCGGGGTCTTCATGATCCTCGTGGTGATCTACCTCGCGATCGCCTTCGAGTGGCGCATGGCCGTCGCGGCCCTGGTCGCGCTCATCCACGACATCACGATCACCGTCGGCATCTACGCCCTCGTCGGTTTCGAGGTCACGCCGGGCACCGTGATCGGTCTGCTCACGATCCTCGGTTACTCGCTCTACGACACGGTCGTCGTCTTCGACTCCCTCAAGGAGGGGTCGAAGGACATCACCAAGCAGACCCGCTGGACCTACAGCGAGGTCGCCAACCGCAGCATCAACAGCACCCTGGTGCGTTCGATCAACACCACGGTCGTCGCGCTGCTGCCGGTGGCAGGCCTGCTGTTCATCGGTGGCGGTGTCCTCGGCGCCGGCATGCTGAACGACATTTCGCTGTCCCTGTTCGTCGGTCTCGCCGCCGGTGCGTACTCCTCGATCTTCATCGCCACTCCACTGGTCGCCGACCTCAAGGAGCGCGAGCCGCAGATGAAGGCCCTGAAGAAGCGGGTGCTCGCCAAGCGCGCGGCCGCCGCGGCCAAGGGCGAGTCGGGCGAGGCGGCGGCGCCGGAGCAGGCCGACGGCGCCGATGACGTGGCACCCGCCGCGGCCCCGGCGGGTGCCGTCGTGGGCCCGCGCGGGCGCGGGCGCCGGCCCTCGAGCAGGCGCCGGTGACCGCCGCCGGCATCCGGGAACTGCTGCTCAGCCGCATCCGTGACGTGGCCGACTATCCGCAGCCGGGAGTGATGTTCAAGGACATCACTCCCCTGCTCGCGGACCCGGTCGCCTTCACCGCGCTGACGGAAGCGCTGTGCGAGCTCAGCGTCCGCCATGGGGCGACGAAGATCGTCGGACTGGAGGCGCGCGGCTTCATCCTCGCCGCACCGGTCGCCGTCCGCGCCGGCATCGGGTTCATCCCGGTGCGCAAGGCGGGCAAGCTGCCCGGGGCGACGCTGGGACAGGCGTACGAGCTGGAGTACGGTACCGCCGAGATCGAGGTGCATGCCGAGGACCTGAGCGCGGGCGACCGCGTCATGGTCATCGACGACGTCCTGGCCACCGGCGGGACCGCCGAGGCCTCGCTGGAGCTCATCCGGCGGGCGGGTGCGGAGGTCGCCGGCATCTCGGTCCTGATGGAGCTCGGCTTCCTCGGCGGCCGTTCGCGGCTGGACGGCGCCCTGCGAGGGGCGCCGCTGGAGGCACTGATCACACTCTGACGGTCTGCAGCCGCAGACGGGACGACGGCACACGACGGGTGCCCCGGAATCGCTCCGGGGCACCCGTTCCGTCGTCCCGGGCACCGCGACGGCTCCGGCGTCCGGTCCTGCCGTCCCCGGCAGGTGACCGCGCCGGGTGCCGCGATCCCCCCGGGTTCGCCGGTACCGTTCCCGGCGGGTGACTGCCCCGGGTGTCCGCCGCTGGTGCCGCTTCCTCCCGCGCCCCCGGTGCCGCAGCCGCTCAGGTGTCCGGCGCTGCCGTTCCCCCCGCGCCGCCGCCGCGCCCGTTGTCCGCCGGTGCCGCGGTCTCCCGCGTCCGCGGGTGCCGTCCCGGTGTGTGACCGCGCCGGGTGTCCCTGGTGCTGCGACCGCTCAGTTCGCTGGTGCCGTTCCCGGCGCGTGATCGCTCCCGGCGTCCGTCAGTGCCGCGGTCTCCCGCGTCCGCGGGTGCCGTCCCGGTGTGTAACCGTTCGGGGTGGCCCGGCCGCCGCGACCGCCCCGGCGTCCTGCGCCGTTTCCACTGCGCCGCCACCGCGTCGGTGCCGTCCCGGCGCGTGACCGCGCCGCGTCGCGCGCCCGTCGGTGCCGTTCCCGGCGCGTGACCGCGCCGGGTGTCCCGGTGCCGAGACCGCTCCCGCGTCCCCTCTGTGCCGCGAAGCCCCCCGCGTCGTGATCGCCCCGGCGCGGGCACCGTGTGGCACATGCCTCTCCACCGCCTCGTGCGCACCGGGACAGTCAGGTCGATACCATGGGCTTTCCGGGCCTGACCGGGGGACCCGGAACCGCACGAGGAGTGCTCTTGCCAGACGAGGCCCAGTCCGCCGCCGCGCAGCCCGACCAGAAGGCCGAAAAGGCCGCGGCAGCCCCTGTCACGCCCGAGCCGAAGCAGGGCGAGAAGCCGCAGCCCCCCGCGCCCGAGCGCGTGAGTCCGGTGCCCGTTTCCGCGCCCAAGCCCGTGCCGTCCGTCACACCGCGGTCCGGCGGCTCCTCGAACCGCGTGCGCGCCCGCCTCGCCCGTCTCGGAGTGCAGCGCTCGTCGCCGTACAACCCGGTGCTCGAACCACTGCTGCGGATCGTCCGCAGCAACGACCCGAAGATCGAGACGTCCACGCTCCGCCAGATCGAGCGTGCCTACCAGGTCGCCGAGCGCTGGCACCGCGGCCAGAAGCGCAAGAGCGGCGACCCGTACATCACCCACCCGCTCGCGGTCACCACCATCCTCGCCGAGCTCGGCATGGACCCGGCGACGCTGATGGCGGGCCTGCTGCACGACACCGTCGAGGACACCGAGTACGGGCTCGACCAGCTGCGCCGGGACTTCGGCGACCAGGTCGCCCTGCTCGTCGACGGTGTCACCAAGCTGGACAAGGTCAAGTTCGGCGAGGCCGCGCAGGCCGAGACCGTGCGCAAGATGGTCGTCGCCATGGCCAAGGACCCCCGCGTCCTGGTCATCAAGCTCGCCGACCGCCTGCACAACATGCGCACCATGCGCTACCTCAAGCGGGAGAAGCAGGAGAAGAAGGCCCGCGAGACGCTGGAGATCTACGCCCCGCTGGCACACCGGCTGGGCATGAACACCATCAAGTGGGAGCTGGAGGACCTCGCCTTCGCGATCCTCTACCCCAAGATGTACGACGAGATCGTGCGCCTGGTCGCCGAGCGTGCGCCCAAGCGCGACGAGTACCTCGCCATAGTGACCGACGAAGTCCAGTCCGACCTGCGCGCCGCCCGCATCAAGGCCACCGTCACCGGCCGCCCCAAGCACTACTACAGCGTCTACCAGAAGATGATCGTCCGCGGCCGTGACTTCGCGGAGATCTACGACCTGGTGGGCATCCGCGTCCTCGTCGACACGGTCCGCGACTGCTACGCGGCCCTCGGCACGGTGCACGCGCGATGGAATCCGGTTCCCGGCCGGTTCAAGGACTACATCGCGATGCCGAAGTTCAACATGTACCAGTCGCTGCACACGACGGTCATCGGCCCCAACGGCAAGCCCGTCGAGCTGCAGATCCGCACCTTCGACATGCACCGCCGCGCCGAGTACGGCATCGCGGCCCACTGGAAGTACAAGCAGGAGACCGTCGCCGGTGCGTCCAAGATCCGCACGGACGTCCCCAGGGCGGGCAAGGGCACCGCGGGCCAGGACACGGTCAACGACATGGCCTGGCTGCGGCAGCTCCTGGACTGGCAGAAGGAGACCGAGGACCCCAGCGAGTTCCTGGAGTCGCTGCGCTTCGACCTGTCCCGCAACGAGGTCTTCGTCTTCACGCCCAAAGGCGACGTCATAGCGCTTCCCGCAGGCGCCACCCCCGTCGACTTCGCCTACGCCGTCCACACCGAGGTCGGTCACCGCACCATAGGCGCGCGGGTCAACGGACGGCTCGTACCGCTGGAGTCGACCCTCGACAACGGCGACCTGGTGGAGGTCTTCACCTCCAAGGCCGAAGGCGCCGGTCCCTCCCGCGACTGGCTCGGCTTCGTCAAGTCGCCGCGGGCACGCAACAAGATCCGCGCCTGGTTCTCCAAGGAGCGCCGCGACGAGGCCATCGAGCAGGGCAAGGACGCCATCGCGCGCGCCATGCGCAAGCAGAACCTGCCGATCCAGCGGATCCTCACCGGTGACTCCCTGGTCACCCTCGCGCACGAGATGCGCTACCCCGACATCTCGTCGCTGTACGCGGCGATCGGCGAGGGCCATGTCGCCGCACAGGGCGTCGTGCAGAAGCTGGTGCAGGCCCTCGGCGGCGAGGAGGCCGCGAACGAGGACATCGCCGAGTCCACTCCGCCCTCGCGCACCCGCGGCAAGCGCCGCAAGAGCACGGACCCGGGCGTGGTGGTCAAGGGCGTCGAGGACGTGTGGGTCAAACTGGCCCGCTGCTGTACGCCCGTCCCCGGCGACCCGATCATCGGCTTTGTGACCCGCGGCAGCGGGGTGTCCGTGCACCGCGCCGACTGCGTCAACGTCGACTCGCTCTCGCAGCAGCCCGAGCGGATCCTCGACGTCGAGTGGGCGCCCACCCAGTCGTCGGTCTTCCTCGTCGCCATACAGGTCGAGGCCCTGGACCGCTCCCGGCTGCTGTCCGACGTGACCCGCGTCCTGTCCGACCAGCACGTCAACATCCTGTCGGCGGCCGTGCAGACCTCCCGCGACCGGGTGGCCACCTCGCGCTTCACCTTCGAGATGGGCGACCCCAAGCACCTCGGCCATGTGCTGAAGGCGGTACGGGGCGTGGAGGGCGTCTACGACGTCTACCGCGTCACCTCGGCCCGGCGGCCCTGACGGGCCAGGCCACCGGAACCCTCCGCGCGGCAGTCCCGCGCACGGCCCGCTCACGGGCGCAGCAGCGCACGGGCCGACAGGATGAAGGGCTCCCCGCCACCGGCGGGGAGCCCTTCACCATGCGACACGACGGGATATCAGCCGCCGAACTCCTCCAGGCCCTTCAGCGCCTGGTCCAGCAGCGCCTGACGGCCTTCGAGCTCCCTGGCGAGCTTGTCGGCCCTGGCGTTGTTGCCCGCCGCACGCGCCGCGTCGATCTGCTCACGCAGCTTGTCCACGGCCGCCTGGAGCTGGCCCGTCAGACCCTCGGCACGCGCACGCGCCTCGGGGTTCGTACGGCGCCACTCGTTCTCCTCGGACTCCTGGATGGCCCGCTCCACCGTGTGCATCCGGCCCTCGACCTTCGGCCGGGCGTCGCGCGGCACATGGCCGATGGCCTCCCAGCGCTCGTTGATGGCCCGGAAGGCCGCGCGTGCCGCCTTGAGGTCCGTCACCGGCACCAGCTTCTCGGCCTCGGCCGCGAGCTCCTCCTTGAGCTTGAGGTTCTCCGCCTGCTCGGCGTCGCGCTCGGCGAACACCCCGCTGCGCGCGGCGAAGAACACGTCCTGGGCACCGCGGAAGCGGTTCCACAGGTCGTCCTCGGCCTCGCGCTGCGCCCGGCCGGCCGCCTTCCACTGCGTCATCAGGTCGCGGTACCGGGCTGCGGTGGGCCCCCAGTCCGTCGAGCCCGACAGCGCCTCGGCCTCGGCCACCAGGCGCTCCTTGGTCCGGCGGGCCTCCTCGCGCTGCGCGTCCAGCGACGCGAAGTGCGCCTTGCGCCGCTTGGAGAACGCCGAGCGGGCGTGCGAGAAGCGGTGCCACAGCTCGTCGTCGGACTTCCGGTCGAGCCGGGGCAGGCCCTTCCAGGTGTCCACCAGGGCCCGCAGCCGCTCACCCGCGGCCCGCCACTGCTCACTCTGGGCCAGTTCCTCGGCCTCGGTGACCAGGGCCTCCTTGGCGTGACGCGCCTCGTCGCTCTGCTTCGCGCGCTGCGCCTTGCGCTCCTCGCGGCGCTTCTCGACCGTCGCCGCGAGAGCGTCCAGACGGACACGCAGCGCATCGAGGTCGCCCACGGCGTGGTGCTCGTCCACCTGCTGACGCAGATGGCCGATCGCCGCATGGGCGTCCTTGGCCGACAGATCGGTGGTCTTCACCCGCCGCTCGAGGAGGCCGATCTCGACCACCAGGCCCTCGTACTTGCGCTCGAAGTAGGCCAGCGCCTCCTCGGGAGAGCCCGCCTGCCACGATCCGACGACCTTCTCGCCCTCGGCAGTACGCACGTACACGGTGCCCGTCTCGTCGACGCGGCCCCACGGGTCGCTGCTCACAGCGCCTCCTCAACCTGATGCCCGCGAGGGAGTTCGTCCCCGGGCATCGTCCACAGTTTCCTGGGACGGGCCTCGCCCGTCCTGAGCAACGCGAAGCCGGCCCGCGCTGCACAACGCCAATCTAGGCGACCGGCTGCCTGACTGTCCGCACTCAGCGCGGCCGAAATTGCCCCGCTCACACCTTCGGGACGGTGGCCTTCTCAATGGTGACGGCCTTCTTCGGGGCGCCGTCGCTCGCGCCGCCCGCCACACCCGCCTTGCCCACGGCCTCGACGGCCTTCAGGCTCTTGGCGTCCATGGTGCCGAACGGCGTGTACGTGGGCGGGAGTTTGCTGTCCTTGTACACGAGGAAGAACTGGCTGCCGCCCGTGTTCGGCTGGCCGGTGTTCGCCATCGCGACCGTGCCCGCCGGGTATGTCACCGTGCCGTCGGCGCCCGCCTTGCCGAGTGCCGTGAGGTTCTCGTCCGGGATCGTGTAGCCGGGACCGCCCGTGCCGTCCCCCTTCGGGTCGCCGCACTGGAGCACGAAGATGCCCTGCGTAGTGAGACGGTGACATTTCGTGCCGTTGAAGTAACCCTTGTCCGCCAGCGACTTGAACGAGTTGACCGTGCGCGGGGTCTTCGCAGCGTCCATCGCGATCGTGATGTCGCCCTCGTTGGTGGCAAGCGCGAACGAGTACTTCGCCTTCTTGTCGATCGACATGGCGGGCTCGGGCTTGCTGCTCTCGGACGGCGACGGGGTCGCGCTGGGCGAGGCCTCGGACGAGGCGCTGTCGTTCTTGTCGCCGCCGCCCAGGGTCACGCCCGCGTAGGCGGCGCCGCCGGCGGCGAGCACGACGGCCAGGGCCGCCGCGATGATCGCGTTGCGCTGCTTCGCCTTCTTCCGCGCCTGTTCCCGACGCTGCTGCTGGCGCTCGAACTTCTCCCTGGCGAGCTGGCGCCGCCGCTGATCGCTGCTGACCACCGGGTCTTCTCCTTGTGGGTCGTGAACGTGAGGTCGTGAACGTCGAAAGTGTCGTGTCCGTCGAGGGTGCCGTGCACACGGCGTGCTGCCGACCGGCGAACCTTGCCCCGTACCGTATATGGGTTAGCTGTGCGGTGAGCAGCGCCGGTAGGCTCTGAACTGCTGTGATCGGGGCGGCAGTGCCGCCCGCCGATCCGCCGCATGCCTCTCGACGACCGAACTGAGGACGATCGTGCTTATTGCCGGGTTCCCCGCCGGGGCCTGGGGGACCAACTGTTACCTGGTCGCCCCGGCCGCGGGTGAGGAGTGCGTGATCATCGACCCGGGCCACCAGGCCGCCCAAGGGGTCGAGGAGACACTCAAGAAGCATCGGCTCAAGCCCGTCGCCGTCGTGCTCACGCACGGCCACATCGACCATGTCGCCTCCGTCGTCCCCGTCTGCGGCGCCCATGACGTGCCCGCATGGATCCACCCGGAAGACCGCTACATGATGAGCGACCCGGAGAAGGCCCTCGGCCGCTCCATCGGCATGCAGCTCATGGGCGAGCTGACCGTGGGGGAGCCCGACGACGTCAAGGAGCTGACCGACGGCGCCGCGCTGAGCCTCGCCGGCCTCGACTTCTCCGTCTCGCACGCACCCGGCCATACCAAGGGGTCGGTGACCTTCCGGATGCCCGAGTCCGCGGACGTTCCGTCCGTCTTCTTCTCGGGCGACCTGCTGTTCGCCGGCTCCATCGGACGCACGGACCTGCCCGGCGGCGACATGGACGAGATGCTCGAGTCGCTGGCCCGGGTGTGCCTGCCGCTCGACGACTCGACCGTGGTGCTGTCCGGCCACGGCCCCCAGACGACCATCGGCCGTGAGCGCGCCACCAACCCGTATCTGCGCGAGGTGGCGGCCGGCCTCGGGAGCACCCAGGGCGCTCCCCGACGAGGAATGTGACGAGACTTTCCGTGAGTGTTTTCCAGGCCCCCAAGGGCACGTACGACCTGATCCCGCCGGACTCCGCGACGTACCTCGCGGTGCGCGAAGCGATCGCCGCACCGCTGAAGAACTCCGGCTACGGCTACATCGAGACGCCCGGCTTCGAGAACGTGGAGCTGTTCGCCCGCGGCGTCGGGGAGTCGACCGACATCGTCACCAAGGAGATGTACGCCTTCGAGACCAAGGGCGGCGACCGGCTCGCGCTGCGCCCCGAAGGCACCGCGTCCGTGCTGCGCGCCGCCCTGGAGGCGAACCTCCACAAGGCCGGCAACCTGCCAGTGAAGCTCTGGTACTCCGGCTCGTACTACCGCTACGAGAAGCCGCAGAAGGGCCGCTACCGGCACTTCTCCCAGGTCGGCGCCGAGGCGATCGGCGCGGAGGACCCGGCGCTGGACGCCGAGCTGATCATCCTGGCCGACCAGGCCTACCGCTCGCTCGGCCTGCGGAACTTCCGCATCCTGCTGAACTCCCTCGGCGACAGGGAATGCCGCCCCGTCTACCGCGAGGCGCTCCAGGGCTTCCTGCGCGACCTCGACCTGGACGAGGACACCCGCCGCCGGGTGGAGATCAACCCGCTGCGCGTCCTCGACGACAAGCGCGCCGAGGTGCAGAAGCAGCTGGTGGGAGCGCCGATGCTGCGCGACTACCTGTGTGACGCGTGCAAGGCGTACCACGAGGAGGTGCGGGCGCTGCTGACGGCGGCCGGTGTCTCCTTCGAGGACGACGAGAGGCTGGTGCGCGGCCTCGACTACTACACGCGCACCACCTTCGAGTTCGTCCACGACGGCCTCGGCTCGCAGTCGGCCGTGGGCGGCGGCGGCCGCTACGACGGCCTGTCCGAGATGATCGGCGGCCCGGCGCTGCCGTCCGTGGGCTGGGCGCTCGGCGTCGACCGCACGGTCCTCGCCCTTCAGGCGGAGGGCGTCGAGCTGGACCTGCCCGAGTCCACCAGCGTCTACGCGGTCCCGCTCGGCGAGGAGGCGCGCCGCGTGCTGTTCGGCGTGGTGACCGAGCTGCGCAGGGCGGGTGTCGCGGCGGACTTCAGCTACGGCGGCAAGGGCCTCAAGGGCGCGATGAAGAACGCCAACCGCTCGGGCGCACGGTACGCCCTCGTCGCCGGCGAGCGTGACCTGGCCGAGGGCGTGGTCCAGCTCAAGGACATGGAGTCCGGCGACCAGCAGCCGGTCGCGCTGGAGACCGTGGTCACGGAGCTGCGCGCCAGGCTCGTCTGACGGCAGGACGTACCGGGGGCTCGTGGTATCAACTGCCGCGGGCCCCTTCGTCGTTGGGCGGGTCCGCGGCGCACGCCCGCCGCGGTTCCTTATCCCGATCGAACGGAGGAGACCGGTAGGTGTGCGGCAGAATGGCCGTGCTCAGCAGACCGGCGAACGATGGAACGGCGATATGACGACTGCAGCGGTTGACGACGTGTCCGCGGACCACGGCACGACAGGCGCGGGTCGTGCCTTCGCGTGGCTGCTGGTGGTCACGGGTGCGGCCGGGTTGCTGGCGGCCTGGGTGATCACGATCGACAAGTTCAAGCTGCTGGAGGATCCGGGATTCACGCCGGGCTGCAGTCTCAACCCCGTGGTGTCGTGCGGGAACATCATGAAGAGCGAGCAGGCGGCGGTGTTCGGGTTCCCGAATCCGATGCTGGGGCTGGTCACGTACGGCGCGGTGGTCGCGATCGGGCTGGCACTGCTGGCGGGGGCGCGTTTTCGGCGGTGGTACTGGCTGGGGCTGAACGCGGGGACGCTGTTCGGTGTCGGGTTCTGCATGTGGCTGATGCAGCAGTCGCTGTACGAGATCAACGCGCTGTGCCTGTGGTGCTGCCTGGCATGGGTCGCCACGATCGTCATGTTCTGGTACGTGACCTCGCACAACGTCCGCCACGGGATCCTGCCGGCGCCGGCCGTGCTGCGCGGTTTCCTGAGCGAGTTCACCTGGGCCCTGCCGGTGCTGCACATCGGGATCGTCGGCATGCTGATCCTGACCCGCTGGTGGGACTTCTGGACCGGCTGACCGGCACTCCGGCGGTGTCAGCGGTCTGACATAGGCTTCATGACGTGGAGCCCGACCTGTTTACCGCCGCAGCCGAAGAACGCCAGGAGAAGGACCCGACCAGCAGTCCCCTGGCCGTCCGGATGCGCCCGCGCACCCTCGACGAGGTGGTCGGCCAGCAGCATCTGCTGAAGCCCGGATCACCGCTGCGCCGACTCGTCGGAGAGGGCGGGGGCGGGCCCGCCGGCGTCTCCTCCGTGATCCTCTGGGGACCCCCGGGCACCGGCAAGACGACCCTCGCCTACGTCGTCTCCAAGGCGACCAACAAGCGCTTCGTCGAGCTCTCAGCGATCACCGCGGGCGTCAAGGAGGTCCGGGCGGTCATCGACGGCGCCCGCCGGGCCGCCGGCGGCTTCGGCAAGGAGACCGTCCTCTTCCTCGACGAGATCCACCGCTTCTCCAAGGCCCAGCAGGACTCCCTGCTCCCCGCCGTGGAGAACCGCTGGGTCACCCTGATCGCCGCCACCACGGAGAACCCTTACTTCTCCGTGATCTCCCCCCTGCTCTCGCGCTCCCTGCTGCTCACCCTGGAGCCGCTGACCGACGACGACATCGGCGCCCTCATCGACCGTGCGCTCACCGAGGAGCGCGGTCTCAAAGGGGCGCTCACCCTCCCCGAGGACGCCAGGGCGCACCTGCTGCGCATCGCGGGGGGCGACGCCCGCCGGGCTCTGACCGCCCTGGAGGCGGCGGCCGGCGCGGCCATCGACAAGGGCGAGGAGGAGATCGCGCTCACGACCGTGGAGGAGACCGTCGACCGCGCGGCCGTGAAGTATGACCGGGACGGCGACCAGCACTACGACGTCGCCAGCGCGCTCATCAAGTCGATCCGCGGTTCCGACGTGGATGCGGCGCTGCACTATCTGGCGCGCATGATCGAGGCGGGGGAGGACCCGCGGTTCATCGCCCGTCGGCTGATGATCTCGGCCAGCGAGGACATCGGTCTCGCCGACCCCACGGCCCTGCCGACCGCCGTCGCCGCCGCCCAGGCCGTCGCCATGATCGGCTTCCCGGAGGCCGCTCTCACGCTCAGCCACGCGACGATCGCCCTGGCACTGGCCCCGAAGTCGAACGCGGCCACGCTGGCCGTCCAGGCCGCCCAGCAGGACGTCCGCAACGGCCTCGCCGGCCCCGTCCCCCCGCATCTGCGCGACGGCCACTACAAGGGCGCCGCGAAGCTCGGGCACGCCCAGGGCTATGTCTATCCGCACGACGTCCCCGGCGGCATCGCGGCCCAGCAGTACGCGCCGGACGCGGTCCACGGCCGCCGTTACTACGAGCCCACCCGCTACGGCGCCGAGGCGCGGTACGCGGAAGTGGTGGAGAAGGTGCGCGAGCGCCTGCGCGGGGACGCCAAGTAGCCCGCCGGGCGGCGCGGTCACTGCGAAGCGGCCTCGAAGAGCGTGTGCATCGCCCGCCGCAGTCCGGTGACGTCCCGCACGGGCGCCGGGAAGTCGAAACGGGCGTCGAACGGCTGCCCGCCGGTGAACCGCACCCGCAGCCCGAAGCGGTCCAGCGCCAGCGGCACCGCCCGCCGCCCCGCGGCCGCCGCGTCCTTGCCCCGGTCACCGAGCAGCGAGACGAGCTCCTGCACCTGGTCGCTGTGGGCGGAGTGCAGGTGCTGGAGCAGCTCTGTCTCGTGGGCGACGAGCGGGTCGGCCGACGCCTCGGCCAGTTCCTCCGCCTCGACGCCGCCCGCGCCCCACAGGTCGTCGACGCATCCCTCGCCGACCTCCAGGCGCAGCATCATGCAGCCGGGCTCGGTGGCGAGCCCCGGTGCGCAGGTCAGCCAGCCGGAGATCCAGGCGCGGCCGCGAATACGGTTGGGCACGGCGACCGGGGCGACATCGGTGATCTCCAGGACGGCCGCGAGTTCGTCGTCCTGGGCGTGGGTCGCCGCCCGCACGACCGGTGAGTCGGCAGGGAAGAGGAGGAACACCTCGCCGTCCGCTCCGAAAGCCCGGGCGGTGGGGCTGAGCTGGTCGGCCCGGGCCCCCTCCACTCCCGGAACGAGCAGCACCGCGGAGCATGTACTCTGTACGAGAGTTCGTGTGCGCTCGGCTGCTGACGGCATCCGAGTGATTTCAAGCCCGCTGGGACGCGGCTGACCATGAGCTGATCGGACCTCCGTCACCTCGACGCTCGAAGAAGCGTCGGCGTTCTTCGTGTTGTCTGTGATGCGCTTGGTGTTCCCAGGGCGAGACATGCGATCTCCTTGAGTAAGGTGAGCCTAACCTAACCTACAACGGAGGTCTGGAGAACGTGCCTAACCAGTCGCGTCCCAAGGTCAAGAAGTCCCGTGCGCTCGGTATTGCGCTGACGCCGAAGGCCGTCAAGTACTTCGAGGCCCGCCCCTACCCGCCGGGCGAGCATGGCCGTGGCCGCAAGCAGAACTCGGACTACAAGGTCCGTCTGCTCGAGAAGCAGCGTCTGCGCGCGCAGTACGACATCAGCGAGCGCCAGATGGCGCGCGCCTACGACCGCGCCAAGAAGGCCGAGGGTAAGACCGGTGACGCGCTCGTCATCGAGCTCGAGCGCCGCCTCGACGCCCTGGTCCTGCGTTCGGGCATCGCCCGCACCATCTACCAGGCCCGTCAGATGGTCGTCCACGGCCACATCGAGGTCAACGGTGGCAAGGTCGACAAGCCGTCCTTCCGCGTCCGTCCCGACGACGTCGTGATGGTCCGCGAGCGCTCCCGCGAGAAGCCCCTGTTCCAGGTCGCCCGTGAGGGTGGCTTCGCCGCCGACGGCGAGACCCCCCGCTACCTCCAGGTCAACCTGAAGGCCCTGGCGTTCCGCCTGGACCGTGACCCGCAGCGCAAGGAAGTTCCGGTCATCTGCGACGAGCAGCTGGTCGTCGAGTACTACGCCCGCTGATCAGGGCCGGTCTCCCAGCGTTTCAGCCCGCCGCTCCCCCGCCGTTCCGGCGGGGGAGCGGCGGGCTCCCGCGTTTCCGGGGCCGTGGGACGCGCATCGTGCTGCCGCACAGGGAACGGGCGCCGGGTCCGGCACAGGTGTCCTGACGGCGCAAACGCCGTCCGGCGACACCAGTGCGCTGTACAGCCGCTACGTGAGCGCCCGCCGGGGCCGTCGCCCCTCTGCGGACCACCGTCGCCAGCCGCGGTCCGTCCAGCGCCTCGCCGAGGGCGGTGAGTTCGCAGGCCGTGCTCACGAACCGGTTCGGCTCCGCGGCGAATCCGCCCTGGGAGGCATCCGGTCACCGGAAATGGAGCCGGCGCTGGGTGTCGTCGCGTGGGGCACGCAGTGTGCCGACCCGTAAGCGCTCCGCGTAACCGGCGGTCGCAGCCACAGTTCGGCGACGGCTTATGCGGTATGGGGTGCCACCCCGGGCGCGATAGGGTCGGGATACGACTTTTCAGGTGCCAGACGACAGCAGAGAGCGGTGTGCAGTGACCGGTGGAGAGGTTGCCGGGATTCTGGTGGCCGTCTTCTGGGCGATCTTGGTCTCCTTCCTCGCCGTGGTGCTGGTGAGGCTGGCGCAGACGCTCAGAGCGACCACCGAACTCGTGGCGGACGTGACCGAACAGGCGGTGCCCCTGCTGGCCGACGCCTCCGCGACCGTGCGCTCCGCGCAGGCTCAGCTCGACCGGGTGGACGCCATCGCGAGCGACGTCCAGGAGGTCACCTCCAACGCCTCGGCACTCTCGACGACCGTCGCGTCGACGTTCGGCGGCCCGCTCGTCAAGGTCGCCGCCTTCGGCTACGGCGTACGGCGTGCCCTGAGCCGCAAGGGCGAGGAGGCCCCGGCCGCCGAGCCGCGGCGCACCGTGGTCGTCGGCCGGTCCGTACCGCCCATACGACGCAAGAAGCGGAAGGGCTGAGGCGCCATGTTCCGCCGCACGTTCTGGTTCACCGCGGGCGCCGCAGCGGGCGTCTGGGCAACCACCAAGGTCAACCGCAAGCTCAAGCAGCTCACTCCCGAGAGCCTTGCCGCGCAGGCGGCGAACAAGGCGATCGACGCGGGCCACCGGCTGAAGGACATCGCCGTGGACATCCGCGCGCAGATGCTGCAGCGCGAGGCCGAGCTCGGCGAGGTCCTGGGACTGAACGCGGCCCCCGGCGGTGAACTCCCCGCCAATGGCCGCCGGCCCGCGATCGAGCCCGACCGGCCCGCGCAGATCACCTACCTGCACAGCAGGGCGCACGAGACGTACCGCAAGCACAAGAACACCACCGAAGGCTCGGGCCCCGAGACTTCGTACAACCGGAATGAGGACCACTGATGGAGTCGGCTGAAATCCGCCGCCGCTGGCTGAGCTTCTTCGAGGAGCGCGGGCACACCGTCGTCCCTTCGGCGTCGCTCATCGCGGACGACCCGACTCTGCTGCTGGTTCCCGCGGGCATGGTCCCCTTCAAGCCGTACTTCCTCGGTGAGGTCAAGCCGCCGGCTCCGCGCGTGACCAGCGTGCAGAAGTGCGTGCGCACGCCGGACATCGAAGAGGTCGGCAAGACGACGCGGCACGGCACGTTCTTCCAGATGTGCGGCAACTTCTCCTTCGGCGACTACTTCAAGGAAGGCGCCATCAAGCTCGCCTGGGAGCTGCTCACCAGCCCGCAGGACAAGGGCGGTTACGGCCTGGAGCCGGAGAAGCTCTGGATCACGGTCTACCTGGACGACGACGAGGCCGAGCGGATCTGGCGCGATGTCATCGGCGTGCCCGCCGAGCGCATCCAGCGTCTCGGAAAGAAGGACAACTTCTGGTCGATGGGCGTCCCCGGCCCCTGCGGACCGTGCTCCGAGATCAACTACGACCGCGGTCCGGAGTTCGGCGAGGAGGGCGGCCCGGCCGTCAACGACGAGCGCTACGTGGAGATCTGGAACCTGGTCTTCATGCAGTACGAGCGCGGCGCCGGCGAGGGCAAGGAGGACTTCCCCATCCTCGGTGACCTGCCGAGCAAGAACATCGACACCGGTCTCGGCCTCGAACGCCTCGCGATGATCCTGCAAGGCGTGCAGAACATGTACGAGACCGACACCCTGCGCGTCGTCATGGACAGGGCCACCGAGCTCACCGGCGTGCGCTACGGCGCCGACCACGGCTCCGACGTCTCCCTGCGCGTGGTCGCCGACCACATCCGCACCTCCACGATGCTCATCGGCGACGGTGTCACCCCCGGCAACGAGGGCCGCGGCTATGTGCTGCGCCGCATCATGCGCCGCGCCATCCGCAACATGCGCCTGATGGGCGCCACCGGCCCGGTCGTCAAGGACCTCGTCGACGTCGTGATCGACACCATGGGGCAGCAGTACCCGGAGCTGATCACCGACCGCAAGCGCATCGAGACGGTCGCCGTCGCCGAGGAGGCCGCCTTCCTCAAGGCCCTCAAGGGCGGCACCAACATCCTCGACACCGCCGTCACGGAGACCAAGGCCAAGGGCGGCACCGTCCTGCCCGGCGACAAGGCCTTCCTGCTCCACGACACCTGGGGCTTCCCGATCGACCTCACCCTCGAGATGGCCGCCGAGCAGGGCCTGAGCGTGGACGAGGACGGCTTCCGCCGCCTGATGAAGGAGCAGCGGGACCGGGCCAAGGCCGACGCCAAGGCCAAGAAGTCCGGCCACGCCGACCTCTCCGCCTACCGCCAGGTCGCCGACAACTCCGGCACCACCGAGTTCACCGGCTACACCTCCACCGAGGGCGAGTCGACCGTCGTCGGTCTGCTCGTCGACGGTGTCTCCTCCCCGGCCGCCTCCGAGGGCGACGAGGTCGAGGTCGTCCTCGACCGCACCCCCTTCTACGCCGAGGGCGGAGGCCAGCTCGCCGACCAGGGCCGGATCAGGATCGACACGGGCGCCGTCATCGAGGTCCGCGACGTCCAGCAGCCCGTCCCGGGCGTCAGCGTCCACAAGGGCGTCGTCCAGGTCGGCGAGGTCACCGTCGGCGCCTCGGCCCACGCCGCCATCGACGTACGCCGCCGCCGGGCCATCGCCCGCGCCCACAGCGCCACGCACCTGACCCACCAGGCGCTGCGCGACGCCCTGGGCCCCACGGCCGCCCAGGCCGGCTCGGAGAACTCCCCGGGCCGCTTCCGCTTCGACTTCGGCTCGCCGAACGCCGTCCCCGGCACGGTCCTCACCGACGTCGAGCAGAAGATCAACGAGGTCCTCGCCCGTGAGCTCGACGTCCACGCCGAGGTCATGAGCATCGACGAGGCCAAGAAGCAGGGCGCCATCGCCGAGTTCGGCGAGAAGTACGGCGAGCGGGTCCGCGTCGTGACCATCGGCGACTTCTCCAAGGAACTGTGCGGCGGCACCCACGTCCACAACACCGCCCAGCTGGGCCTTGTGAAGCTGCTCGGCGAGTCCTCCATCGGCTCCGGCGTGCGCCGGGTCGAGGCCCTGGTGGGTGTGGACGCGTACAGCTTCCTCGCCAAGGAGCACACGGTCGTCGCCCAGCTCCAAGAGCTCGTCAAGGGCCGCTCCGAGGAACTGCCGGAGAAGATCGCCGCCATGCTCGGCAAGCTGAAGGACGCCGAGAAGGAGATCGAGAAGTTCCGTGCGGAGAAGGTGCTCGGCGCCGCCGCCGGTCTCGCCGAGGGCGCCAAGGACGTTCGCGGCGTCGCCCTGGTGACCGGCACGGTCCCCGACGGCACATCCGCCGACGACCTGCGCAAGCTGGTCCTCGACGTCCGCGGCCGCATCCCTGGTGACCGCCCGGCCGTCGTCGCCGTGTTCACCACCTCCAATGGGCGTCCGCTCACCGTCATCGCCACCAACGAGGCCGCCCGCGAGCGCGGCCTCAAGGCCGGCGACCTGGTGCGCACGGCCGCCAAGACCCTCGGCGGCGGCGGTGGTGGCAAGCCGGACGTCGCCCAGGGCGGCGGCCAGAACCCGGCCGCCATCGGTGACGCCGTCGCCGCCGTCGAGCGTCTCGTCGCCGAGACGGCGTGACACCGGACGTGACGCAGATGCGCAGAGGACGTCGTCTCGCGGTCGACGTCGGGGACGCCCGGATCGGGGTCGCCTCGTGCGACCCCGACGGGCTGCTGGCCACGCCGGTGGAGACCGTGCCGGGACGCGACATCCCGGCCGCCCACCGGCGGCTGCGCCAACTCGTGGAGGAGTACGAGCCGATCGAGGTCGTCGTCGGCCTGCCCCGATCCCTCAGCGGCGGTGAGGGACCGGCGGCCAAGAAGGTCCGCAGCTTCGCCCAGACGCTCGCCCAGGGCATCAAGCCGGTCCCGGTACGACTGGTCGACGAGAGGATGACCACGGTCACGGCCACCCAGGGGCTGCGCGCCTCGGGCGTGAAGTCCAAGAAGGGCAGGTCCGTCATCGACCAAGCTGCCGCTGTGGTGATCCTCCAGAACGCTCTGGAGTCCGAACGGGCGTCGGGCACTGCTCCAGGCGAGGGCGTCGAAGTGGTTGTCTGATCGCGATACGGTAACGTGCCGCGCGATGCGGCGGTGTTCGAACAGCTGCCGCACAGAAAAGAGGCGGATCGTCCCGCTCCGTCTCGCGGCCCTAGGGGATCGATGACTGAGTATGGCCGGAGCCCCGGCTCCGAACCGTGGCACCCCGAGGACCCTTTGTACGGGGACCAGGGATGGGGAGGCCAGGAGGCCGCGGCCGGCCACGCTCCGTACGGCGGTCAGCCGCAGCGGCAGTACCCGCAGGCGCAGCAGCAGTACGGCACGCAGCAGAATCCGCAGGTGCAGCAGTACGGCACGCAGCAGAATCCGCAGGTGCAGCAGTACGGCACGCAGCAGAACCCGCAGGCGCAGCACTATGGTGCTCAACAGGACCCGTACCAGCAGCAGTACGCGACGCAGGACCCCTACCAACAGCAGATGCCGGACCCGTACCAGCAGCCGCAGGACCCGTACCAGCAGCAGCGGTACAACGGTGGCTGGGACACTGGTCAGCAGGCGGCCATGCCGTACGGAGCGGATCAGGCGGGCGGCTACGGCGGCGATCCCGCCGGCTACGGCAGCCCCCAGGGATCCGACTACTACAGCACCCCCGAGGCGTACCCCCCGCCGCAGCCTCCCGGCCGCCGGCAGCCCGAGCCGGTCACCGACTGGGACGCGGAGGCGGCGAAGGAGGAGACCCACCCGTTCTTCACGGGTGATGACGGCCGCGGTGACGACGACCGCGATGACGAGTACGACGAGGAGCCGCGCGGCGGCGGTGGCCGCGACCGGCGCGGCAAAGGCAACAAGAAGAGCCGCAACGGTCTGGCCTGCCTGGTGGTCGCGACGGTCCTGATCGGCGGCCTCGGCGGCGCCGGCTACTTCGGGTACCAGTTCTGGCAGGAACAGTTCGGCCCGGCGGCGGACTACGCGGGCGACGGCACCGGCTCGGTCCAGGTGGAGATTCCCAAGGGCGCCGGCGGCTACGAGATCGGCAACATCCTCAAGGAGGCGGGTGTCGTCAAGAGCGTCGACGCCTTCGTCTCAGCCCAGGAGCAGAACCCGAAGGGCAACACGATCCAGGACGGCGTGTACGTCCTGAAGAAGGAGATGTCGGCGGCGAGTGCCGTGGAGCTCATGCTGAGCCCCGCCAGCCGCAACAACCTGATCATCGCCGAGGGCAGGCGCAACGTCCAGGTCTACGCGGACATAGACAAGCGCCTCGAACTGAAGCCGGGCACCACGCAGGACATCGCCGAGAAGGAGGCCGGCAACCTGGGCCTCCCGGACTGGGCCAGGAACCACTCCGACGTCAAGGACCCGCTCGAAGGCTTCCTCTTCCCGGCCAGCTATCCGGTCGCCAAGGGCGCCAAGCCGGAGGCGGTCCTCAAGAAGATGGTCGCCCGTGCCAACCAGGAGTACGAGAAGGCCGGCCTGGAGGCGAAGGCCAAGGGTCTCGGTCTCAAGAACCCCTGGGAACTGCTCACGCTCGCCAGCCTGGTCCAGGTCGAGGGCAAGACGCACGACGACTTCCGCAAGATGTCCGAGGTCGTCTACAACCGCCTCAAGCCGACCAACACCGAGACGAACCAACTGCTCCAGTTCGACTCCGCGTTCAACTACCTCAAGGGTCAGAGCAAGATCGACATCTCTGAGGACGAGATCAACAGCAACCAGGACCCGTACAACACGTACACCCAGAAGGGCCTGACGCCCGGGCCGATCAGCAACCCGGGCAACGAGGCGATCGCGGCCGCGCTGAACCCGACGAAGGACGGGTGGATGTACTTCGTCGCCACGGACGGCATGAGCAAGACGGAGTTCGCCAAGACGCACGACGAATTCCTGCGGCTGAAGGACAAGTTCAATGACAGCTAGGACCGGGGCGCACCGAGCGGCCGTCCTCGGGTCGCCCATCGCGCACTCCCTGTCCCCGGTACTGCATCGCGCCGCCTACGCCGCACTCGGCCTCGACGACTGGTCGTACGACCGGTTCGAGGTCGACGAGGCGGCGCTGCCGGGCTTCGTCGAGGGACTGGACGCGACCTGGGCGGGCCTGTCGCTGACCATGCCGCTGAAGCGGGCGATCATTCCGCTGCTCGACGCGATCAGCGACACCGCCGCCGCCGTGGAGGCCGTCAACACGGTCGTCTTCACCGACGACGGCCGGCGCCTCGGCGACAACACGGACATCCCGGGAATGGTGGCCGCACTGCGGGAGCGCGGTGTGCGGAAGGTCGAGTCCGCCGCTGTCCTCGGCGCCGGTGCCACCGCGTCCTCGGCGCTCGCCGCCCTGGCGCAGGTGTGCGCCGGGCCGGTCACGGCGTATGTGCGCAGCGCCGCCCGCGCCGACGAGATGCGCGGCTGGGGCGAGCGCCTCGGCGTCGACGTCCGCGTCGCCGACTGGTCCGCCGCCGCCGAGGCGCTGAGCGCCCCGCTCGTCGTCGCCACGACCCCCGCAGGAACGACGGACGCCCTCGCGGCCGAAGTGCCGGAGCGGCCGGGCACGCTGTTCGACGTGCTGTACGAGCCGTGGCCCACGGCGCTGGCGGCCGCCTGGTCCGGCAGGGGAGGCGCGGTGGTCGGCGGCCTCGACCTGCTGGTGCACCAGGCGGTGCTCCAGGTCGAGCAGATGACCGGCCGCTCGCCGGCCCCGCTGCGGGCGATGCGCATTGCCGGTGAACGCGCACTCGAAGCCCGCTAGTATCGCCGCGTTCGATCAGGAGCACGTCAATAGCACAGGGGGAGTCCGGCCATGGAAACCGGTCAGCCGCAGGCATCGATAGCCAAGAACATCTTCGAGGGCATTGTCTCGTTCCTCCCCGACTGGCTGCAGATCCCGCTGCTGTGCCTGCTCGTCCTGCTGATCGTCCTCGGCTGGATCTCCTCCATCCGGAAGAAGATCGCCCGGCGGCGGGCCGCGCGGACGGGACGGCCCGTGGCCGCGCCGCAGTACAGCCAGGGGAGTGGCGCCGACCACCTGGGTCCGTATGCACCGGCCCAGCAGACGCAGCAGCCGAGTGGTGCCGACTACCTCGGCCCGTACGCGCCCGCCCAGCAGGCCCCGCAGGCCCCGCAGCAGGCAGCCCCGCCGCAGCCGAGTGGCGCCGACTACCTCGGCCAGTACGCCCCGCAGGCCCCGCAGGCAGCCCCGCCGCAGTCCAGTGGCGCCGACTACCTCGGGTCCTATGCGCCGCAGCAGCGCCGCGACGGCGACTGACGGCCCCGCCCGGGCTGTCCACAGGCGTCCGTCTGCTGGACCGGCGACCGGGCGAAGGCCCGGGACGTGGGAGGATCGGGGGAGGCGGGCCAGGTCCGCGCTCCCCCGGCGGCCGCCGGGAGGTGCCCCAGGCCACGCCGCCGCAGTTCCAGGCGAGAGCATGAGGAGCACCGTTGAGCAGGTTGCGTTGGCTGACCGCGGGCGAGTCGCACGGACCCGCACTGGTGGCGACGCTGGAGGGTCTTCCCGCCGGTGTGCCGATCACCACCGAGATGGTGGCGGACCACCTTGCCAGGCGGCGCCTCGGCTATGGGCGCGGTGCCCGGATGAAGTTCGAGCGTGACGAGGTCACCTTCCTCGGCGGTGTACGGCACGGCCTCACCATGGGCTCCCCGGTGGCCGTCATGGTCGGCAACACCGAGTGGCCCAAGTGGGAGCAGGTCATGTCGGCGGACCCCGTCGACCCAGACGAGCTCGCCCAGCTGGCGCGCAACGCGCCGCTGACCCGGCCCCGGCCCGGCCACGCGGATCTCGCGGGAATGCAGAAGTACGGGCTGGAGGAAGCCCGGCCGATCCTGGAGCGCGCCAGCGCCCGGGAGACCGCGGCGCGCGTCGCGCTGGGCGCGGTGGCCCGTTCGTACCTCAAGGAGACGACGGGCATCGAGATCGTCTCCCACGTCGTCGAGCTGGCGTCCGCCAGGGCTCCCTACGGCGTCGTCCCCGTCCCCGCCGACGAGGAGCGCCTGGACGCGGACCCGGTCCGCTGCCTGGACGCCGACGCGAGCAAGGCGATGGTCGCCGAGATCGACCAGGCCCACAAGGACGGCGACACCCTCGGCGGCGTCGTGGAGGTCCTCGCGTACGGCGTGCCCGTCGGTCTGGGCTCGCACGTCCACTGGGACCGCAGGCTCGACGCCCGGCTCGCCGCCGCGCTCATGGGCATCCAGGCCATCAAGGGCGTCGAGGTCGGCGACGGCTTCGACCTCGCCCGGGTGCCCGGTTCCCAGGCGCACGACGAGATCCTGCCGACCGAGGACGGTATCCGCCGCAGCAGCGGCCGCTCCGGCGGTACGGAGGGCGGCATGTCCACCGGCGAGCTGTTGCGCGTCCGGGCCGCGATGAAGCCGATCGCGACCGTGCCGCGCGCCCTGCGGACCGTGGACGTCACCACCGGCGAGCCCGCGGCCGCCCACCACCAGCGCTCCGACGTGTGCGCGGTGCCCGCGGCCGGGATCGTCGCCGAGGCGATGGTCGCGCTGGTGCTCGCGGACGCCGTTGCCGAGAAGTTCGGCGGCGACAGCGTCGCCGAGACCCGCCGCAACGTGCAGTCGTACCTCGACAACCTCCACATCCGGTGAGCGCCCCGCTGATCGTCCTCGTCGGGCCGATGGGCTCGGGCAAGTCCACGGTCGGTGAGCTGCTGGCCGCGGCCCTCGATGTCGAGTTCCGGGACACCGACGCCGACATCGTGGCCGCGCAGGGCCGGGAGATCGCGGACATCTTCGTCGACGAGGGGGAGGCGTACTTCCGGGAGCTGGAGCGCGTGGCCGTCCGCGCCGCGCTCGCCGAGCACACCGGTGTCCTTTCCCTCGGCGGCGGCGCGATCCTCGACGAGGGCACCAGGGAGCTGCTGGCCGGACTGCCTGTCGTCTACCTGTCCATGGACGTGGAGGAGGCGGTGCGGCGCGTCGGACTCAACACCGCCCGCCCGCTGCTCGCCGTCAATCCGCGCCGGCAGTGGCGTGAACTCATGGACGCCCGGCGGCCCTTGTACACCGAGGTGGCGCGCCTCGTCGTCGCGACGGACGACCGCACACCTGACGAGGTCGCCCGCGCGGTCCTCGACGCGCTGGAGCTGAAGACGGTAATTCCCGGGGGTAAGACCCCGGACCCCCGGCAGGAGAAGAAGTGACTGACCACGCAGTGACGCGTATCCAGGTAGGCGGCACGGCCGGCACCGACCCGTACGAGGTGCTGGTCGGACGGCAGCTCCTCGGCGAGCTGGGCGGGCTCATCGGGCCGAAGGCCCAGCGCGTGGCCGTCATACATCCCGAAGCGCTCGCCGAGACCGGTGAGGCGCTGCGCGGGGACCTCGCCGAGCAGGGCTACGAGGCCGTCGCCATCCAGGTGCCCAACGCGGAGGAGGCCAAGACCGCCGAGGTCGCCGCCTACTGCTGGAAGGCGCTCGGCCAGACCGGCTTCACCCGCACCGATGTGATCGTCGGCGTCGGCGGCGGGGCCACGACCGACCTCGCCGGGTTCGTCGCGGCCAGCTGGCTGCGCGGCGTCCGCTGGATCGCCGTGCCCACGACCGTGCTCGCCATGGTGGACGCGGCCGTCGGCGGCAAGACCGGCATCAACACCGCCGAGGGCAAGAACCTCGTCGGCGCCTTCCACCCGCCGGCGGGCGTGATCTGCGACCTGGCCGCGCTCGACTCCCTGCCCGTCAACGACTACGTGAGCGGCATGGCCGAGGTCATCAAGGCGGGTTTCATCGCCGACCCGGTGATCCTCGACCTCATCGAGGCCGACCCCGAGGGAGCGCGCACGCCCACGGGCCCGCACACCGCCGAACTCATCGAGCGCTCCATCCGGGTCAAGGCCGACGTGGTCTCCAGCGACCTCAAGGAGTCCGGCCTGCGCGAGATCCTCAACTACGGGCACACCCTCGCCCACGCGATCGAGAAGAACGAGCGCTACAAGTGGCGGCACGGCGCGGCCGTCTCGGTCGGCATGGTCTTCGCCGCCGAACTGGGCCGTCTCGCCGGACGGTTGGACGACGCCACCGCCGACCGGCACCGCGCCGTCCTGCAATCCGTCGGGCTCCCGCTGACCTACCGCGGTGACCAGTGGCCCAAGCTGCTGGAGACGATGAAGGTCGACAAGAAGTCCCGCGGGAACATGCTGCGCTTCATCGTCCTCGACGGCCTCGCCAAGCCGACCGTCCTCGAGGGCCCCGACCCGGCGGTGCTGCTCGCGGCGTACGGGGAGGTCTCCGCATGAGCCGCCGGACACTGGTGCTCAACGGCCCCAACCTCGGCCGCCTCGGCTCCCGCGAGCCCGACGTGTACGGCGCGACGTCGTACGCCGGGCTCGTGGAGACCTGCCAGGCGCTCGGCAAGGAGCTCGGCCTCGACGTCGAGGTGCGGGAGACCAACGACGAGGGCGAGATGATCCGCTGGCTCCACGAGGCCGCCGACGGATCGATTCCGGTCGTTCTCAACCCCGGTGCGTTCACGCACTATTCGTACGCGATGCGCGACGCGGCAGCGCAGCGGACCGCCCCGTTGATCGAAGTGCACATCTCCAACCCGTACACGCGCGAGGCCTTCCGGCACACGTCCGTCGTCGCCTCGGTCGCCAGCGGGACCATCGCGGGTTTCGGCATCGGCTCCTACCGGCTCGCGCTGCGCGCGCTGGCCGGTGAACTGGACGGCTGACGCCGCCGGACCGGGCACTTCTCGCCGCCCCCGGCCGTTGTGACGACAGCGGCCGGGGGCGGTCGCACATCCGAACGGCTCCGGGAGGGTACCGTTCGGGAGATCAGCGTCAGTCGTACGAGACGGAGTGGCACCGGATGCAGCACGCAGTGGGGGCTCCGCTGCCGCCCCACCGCCCGGGGCAGGGATCGGCCGCATGGACACCCAGCGCCCACCATCCGGGGCCGGTCCCCGGGCCTCCCGCCGGGCCGCCCGCTCCGCCGCCGCCTCCTCCGATGACCGGACCGCCGATGCCCGCCCCCGCGCAGCCGGGGTGGAACGGGACCGTCCCGCAGCATCCGTCCGTTCCGCCGTCCCGTGAGACCACCGGACACATCCAACTGCCGCCCGGCCAGCCCGTTCCCCTGCCCGACCCGCCTCCCGCCGACAGCGGCACGGGGACGGCCATGCTCGCCGTGCTGCTGATCGGCCCGGCCGGCGCGGGCAAGACGACGGTGGCCCGCCACTGGGCCAGGCACCGGCGGGTGCCCACCGCGCACATCAGCCTCGACGACGTCCGCGAATGGGTGTGCTCAGGTTTCGCCGACCCCCAGGACGGCTGGAACGACAACTCCGAGGCCCAGTACCGCCTCGCCCGCCGCACCTGCGGCTTCGCCGCGCGCAACTTCCTGGCCAACGGCATCTCCTGCATCCTCGACGACGCGGTCTTCCCCGACCGCCCGGTCGTCGGTCTCGGCGGCTGGAAGCGCCACGTCGGCCCCGGGCTGCTGCCGGTGGTGCTCCTGCCGGGCCTGGAGATCGTCCTCGAGCGCAACGCAGAGCGCACGGGCAACCGCCGCCTCTCGGACGAGGAGGTCGCGGGCATCCACGGCCGGATGGCGGGCTGGTACGGCTCGGGCCTGCCGATCATCGACAACTCGAAGTACGACGTCGAGACGACCGCGCGCGTCCTGGACGACGTCCTGGCGCGCGCGATCGCCAGCCCACCGAACTGGTGACGCGCTTCAGGCATGGGCGCCCTGACCGGGGCCGTGCCCCGAGCCCCGCGCCTCGATCCCCCTACGGCCTGGCGGGCGTGGGAGGCCCCAGCGGGGCGTGATGTGCCCGGTGGCGTTCGCGCCTGAACGTGCTCCGCGTGCGGGCTTGCCCCGGCCGCGCGGCCGGATCACCAGGGCCGCCCGGCGTGGGCACGGAGCCCCAGGGGAGGGCCCCCGCTCGGCCGCGTCACCAGGCCGACCCGCCATCGGGCTCGTAGGCTCGGAGAATGTCCGAGGTGTTTGGCGCCCGACGCGGTCGGCTGCGCGACCGGTGCGCCGCCGCCGGCAGCGCAGCGGTTCTGATCTCCCGCCCCGCCAATGTCCGCTATCTCGCGGGCACCGCCCCGCCCGGCGCCGTACTGCTGCTCGGCCCCGACGAGGACGCCCTGCTGTGCCCCCGCACCCCCACAGGCGACCCCGCCGACGGGCGGCCCGACGAGGAACTGCGGCTGACCGTACTGCCCACGTCCGCAGGCGACCCGGCCGTCGCCGCGGCCGAGCTGGCGCGCAGTGCCTCCGCCGAAGCCCTCGCCGTCGAGGAGCACCATCTGACCGTCGCGCGTCACCGGGCCCTGACGTCCGTCGCACCGCGCCTGCACATCACCGACCTCGGCCTCGCCGTCGAGCAGCAGCGCATCGTCAAGGACGAGGACGAGATCGCCTGTCTGCGCATCGCCGGCGAGATCACCGACCAGGCCCTCGGCGAGCTCCTCGAGTCGATCCTCGTGGGCCGCACCGAACGGCACCTCGCGCTGGAGCTGGAGCGCCGTCTCGTCGACCACGGCGCCGACGGCCCCGCCTTCCCCACCTCCGTGGCCACCGGACCGAATTCCGGACGGCCCGGCCACCGCCCCAGCGACCGCCGCGTCGAGGAGGGCGACTTCCTGTCCGTCTGCCTGGGTGCCAACTACCGCGGGTACCGCTGCGAGATCGGCCGCACGTTCGTGATCGGCACGACTCCGGCGGACTGGCAGATCGAGCTGTACGAGCTCGTGTTCGCCGCTCAGCGCGCCGGCCGGGAGGCCCTGCTGCCGGGGGCCGCCTACCGCGAGGTGGACCACGCGGCCCGCCAGATCCTGGACGCGGCGGGCCATGGCGAGGCCCTCGCGCCCCGCACGGGGCACGGTGTCGGGCTCGAAATCGGTGAGGACCCGCAGCTCGCCCCTGCGGCCATGGGTAAACTGGACGCTTGCGTGCCGGTCACCGTCGAACCGGGGGTCCACCTCCCGGGCCGGGGCGGCGTCCGGATCGATGACACGCTCGTCGTGCGCCAGGAGGCGGACGGCGGACCCGAGCTACTCACCATCACGACCAAGGAGCTGCTCGCGCTGTAATGCGCGCCTCCGCAGCCACTGGGTCGTCCACCAGCGTCAGTCCAGGAGATTCCGCAACCGTGGCTTCCACGAACGACCTCAAGAACGGCATGGTGCTCAAGCTCGACGGAGGCCAGCTCTGGTCCGTCGTCGAGTTCCAGCACGTCAAGCCCGGCAAGGGCCCGGCCTTCGTGCGCACCAAGCTCAAGAACGTGCTCTCCGGCAAGGTCGTCGACAAGACCTTCAACGCAGGCGTGAAGGTCGAGACGGCCACCGTCGACCGACGCGACATGCAGTTCTCGTACATGGACGGCGAGTACTTCGTCTTCATGGACATGCAGACCTACGACCAGCTGATGATCGACCGCAAGCAGGTCGGCGACGCCGCGAACTTCCTCATCGAGGGCTTCACGGCCAGCGTCGCGCAGCACGAGGGCGAGGTGCTCTACGTCGAGCTCCCGGCCGCCGTCGAGCTCACCATCCAGCACACCGAGCCGGGCGTGCAGGGCGACCGCTCCACCGGGGGCTCCAAGCCCGCCACCCTGGAGACCGGCTACGAGATCCAGGTCCCGCTGTTCATCACCACCGGCGAGAAGATCAAGGTCGACACACGCTCGGGCGACTACCTCGGCCGGGTGAACAGCTAACCGTGGCTGCCCGTAACAAGGCCCGCAAGCGTGCCTTCCAGATCCTCTTCGAGGCCGACCAGCGCGGGGCGTCCGTGCAGACGGTCCTCGCGGACTGGGTCCGGCACGCCCGCTCTGACGACCGTCAGCCGCCGGTCGCCGAGTACACCATGGACCTCGTCGAGGGTTACGCGGAGCACGCGGCCCGTATCGACGAGCTCATCGCCACGTATGCGGTCGGCTGGACGCTGGACCGGATGCCGGTCGTCGACCGCAACATCCTGCGGCTCGGTGCGTTCGAGCTGGTGTGGATGGACGAGACGCCCGACGCGGTCGTGATCGACGAGGCGGTGCAGCTCGCCAAGGAGTTCTCCACCGACGAGTCTCCGTCCTTCGTGAACGGCCTGCTGGGCCGCTTCAAGGACCTCAAGCCGACCCTCCGCCGCGACTGAACCGAGCGGCGGCGCGCCGGCTTCACCGGGCCCGGGGCAGAAGAAGACCGTCTTCTGCCCCGGGCCCGGTGCTTTTCGGCCACGCGCTTCATCGACTGCTCCGTGCCCCGCACCGAAAGGATTCGGCCACCGATCGGTTCTGTGAGGATTCAGTGCACACGCGGGCTGCGAGGCGCCTGTTGCCTGCCCGGCAGGGCAGGCTTCACCCCGCCCGGTGTGCGGGCCCGGGCGGGGTGCGCGGCGACGCGCGCTGGGAGGGCACGTCGCAGACGTGCCCTCCGGCCCACTCACGAACAGCTTGCCTCAGTGCTGGATCAGGCCGCCGACCGGGACGGGAGCGACGTGGCCGGTCGCCGGAACGGTCTGTGCCAGGGCGAGGCCGATGTCGACCAGCGATGACCGGCGCAGGCAAGCGACATCGGGAATCGGAGTCCAGACGGACTCGTCGATTTCGCCGTTCGGCTCAGGCCGCAGCCGGCCGTCCGCAATACGGACCCGGTAGAAGATGCCGACATTCTGGTGCTCGACTCCCGCTCGCGCGGCGGCCGCGGGGATCATTCTCGAGTCCACGCCCAGCAGGCGTTCAACCGCCGCGTCGCAGCCGGTCTCCTCGGCGACCTCCCGGATCACCGCATCGAACGGATCCTCCCCGTGCTCGACTCGACCGCCCGGAAGAGTCCAGTTGCTCCCGCCCTTCGGTGGTACGTGACGGGCGAGCAGCACATGCCCGTCCTCGATGCACACGGCGTACGCCGCCAGCCGCAGACTCATCCCCTGCACCCCACACCTCTCACCGGACCCTGTCCAGCGCCGGCGGCCTCAGCGGGCTCCGGTCAAGCGGCCCCGCGTGCGTCAGGTCTGCCCCCGGGCCGCGAGCCCGCTGTGCGGGGGCCCTGTGCCGGGCTGGGTACGCCGCGCGAGACCTGCCCGCATGGGGCGCCCTGTCGGCCTCTACGTCGGGCTGACCAGCCGGCTCGTGTGAGGCCCCGCTGCCCTGGGCGCCCGCGCAGGGGCGGGGCCGCGGCCGCCGCGGCCGGGGCTCACGCGGTCCCGTCATGCCCTGTGGCGCGCCCACGAAGGGGGGCGACAGCTGCCCCGCGCCCCCGCGCCCTCAAAGGCCCTCAGGCGCCCCCAGAGGTACGCCGCTCGCCTCGTCGCTGGGCGACCATGGTGAAGGGCGGGCCGGTCTCAGCCGGGCCCGCCCTTCGGTGTGACGTTTTTTCAAAAAGGAGAGGTCAGGCCTCTTCGTGTGCGACCGCACGCCGCGCGTCCGCGTCCAGGACGCCCCAGCTGATCAGCTGCTCCGTCAGGACCGAGGGCGACTGGTCGTAGATCACGGCCAGCGTGCGCAGGTCGTCCTGGCGGATCGAGAGCACCTTGCCGTTGTAGTCGCCGCGCTGGGACTGAATCGTCGCCGCGTAGCGCTGTAGCGGGCCCGCCTTCTCCTGCGGGACGTGGGCCAGGCGCTCCAGGTCGAGGACGAGCTTCGGCGGCGGCTCGGCGGCCCCGCCCGGCGTCGTGCCCGGCAGCAGCTCCTGCACCGGGACGCCGTAGAAGTCCGCGAGCTCGGCGAGGCGCTGTACGGTCACGGCACGGTCGCCGCGCTCGTACGAGCCGACCACGACGGCCTTCCAGCGGCCCTGGGACTTCTCTTCCACGCCGTGGAGGGACAGCCCCTGCTGGGTGCGGATGGCGCGGAGCTTGGCCCCGAGCTGTTTTGCGTATTCGCTGGACATATAGCTCCCCGGACGCTGTGACAACGTGCGGCTCCGCCGCGCGACTGGTAACTCACTGTGAGGTTACGCAGCGTGACTTGGCTGAGTCAAGCCGAACGGTCCGGACCGGTTTCGGTCACGGGCCGGCGTACCCGGACCAGTACACCCATCAAGCACTGGTAACGTGGGCGGCGCAATTCCGACGTCCTTTAAGGTCCGTCCCGTGAGGCGGAGAAGGAGGTCCGTTTCATATGGACACGCAGAACTCCGATGCGGCCCGCCCCGTCCTCGAGGCGCCCGACATCGCGCGGGTACTGACCCGCATCGCCCACGAGATCGTCGAACGCGCCAAGGGCGCCGACGACGTGGTGCTCCTCGGCATCCCGACCCGCGGTGTGGTCCTCGCCCGCCGGCTCGCCGACAAGCTCGAAGGCATCACCGGCCGGAAGGTCCCGGTCGGCTCCCTCGACATCACCATGTACCGGGACGACCTGCGGCTCAAGCCCGCGCGTGCGCTCGAGCGCACCGAGATCCCCGGCGACGGCGTCGACGGTCGTCTCGTCGTCCTCGTCGACGACGTGCTCTTCTCCGGCCGCACGATCCGCGCCGCCCTCGACGCCCTCGGCGACCTCGGCCGCCCCCGGGCCGTGCAGCTCGCGGTCCTGGTCGACCGCGGCCACCGTGAGCTGCCCATCCGCGCCGACTACGTCGGCAAGAACCTCCCCACGTCGCTGCGCGAGACGGTCAAGGTCCAGCTCGCCGAGGAGGACGGTCGCGACACCGTGCTGCTCGGGCTGAGGGAGACCGCCCCGGCCGGCGAGCGCTAGCACCGCTTCCGTACGCCCTTTTCTTCCCGTACGGCGTGCGTTGCTGCGCGCCCGCATGTCTCACGAACCTCCACAGACCTGGAGAAATCACCCAGATGATGCGCCACCTCATCTCGGCCGCCGATCTCACCCGCGACGACGCCGTTCTGATCCTCGACACCGCCGAGGAGATGGCCCGCGTGGCCGACCGGCCGATCAAGAAGCTCCCCGCCCTGCGCGGCCGCACGGTGTGCAACCTCTTCTTCGAGGACTCCACCCGTACCCGGATCTCCTTCGAGGCCGCCGAGAAGCGCCTGTCCGCCGACGTCATCAACTTCGCAGCCAAGGGCTCCAGCGTCTCCAAGGGCGAGTCCCTGAAGGACACCGCACAGACCCTGGAGGCGATGGGCGTCGACGCCGTCGTCATACGGCACAGTGCCTCCGGCGCCCCCTACCGCCTCGCCACCTCGGGCTGGATCGACGCTCCCGTCATCAACGCCGGCGACGGCACCCACCAGCACCCCACCCAGGCCCTGCTGGACGCCTTCACCATGCGCCGCCGCCTCGTCGGCAGGGACGCGGGCCTCGGCCAGGACCTGGCCGGCAAGCGGATCACGATCGTCGGGGACGTCCTGCACAGCCGGGTCGCCCGCTCCAATGTCGACCTGCTGCACACCCTCGGCGCCCAGGTGACCCTCGTCGCGCCGCCCACCCTTGTGCCGGTCGGCGTCGAGACCTGGCCCTGCGAGGTCTCGTACGACCTGGACAGCACCCTGACCAAGTCCGACGCCGTGATGATGCTCCGCGTACAGCGCGAGCGCATGAACGCCGCCTTCTTCCCGACCGAGCGCGAGTACTCCCGCCGCTACGGCCTGGACGGCCACCGCATGGCCAAGATGCCCGAACACGCCATCGTGATGCATCCCGGGCCGATGGTCCGCGGCATGGAGATCACCGCCGAGGTGGCCGACTCCGACCGCTGCACGGTGATCGAGCAGGTCGCCAACGGCGTCTCCATCCGCATGGCCGTGCTCTACCTGCTGCTCGGCGGCAACGAATCCGACGCCCCCCAGTCCCGTACCGAGGAGAAGTAAGAACCATGAGCAAGATCCTGATCCGCGGTGCGAAGGTACTCGGCGGCGAGGCGCAGGACGTCCTGATCGACGGCGAGACCATCGCGGCCGTTGGCACCGGGCTGTCCGCCGAGGGCGCCCAGGTGATCGAGGCCCGGGGGCAGGTCCTCCTGCCCGGGCTCGTCGACCTGCACACCCATCTGCGCGAGCCGGGCCGGGAGGACTCCGAGACCGTCCTGACCGGCACGCGTGCCGCCGCGAGCGGCGGCTACACCGCCGTCTTCGCCATGGCCAACACCTTCCCGGTCGCCGACACCGCCGGCGTCGTCGAGCAGGTCTACCGGCTCGGCAAGGAGTCCGGCTACTGCGACGTGCAGCCCATCGGCGCCGTCACCGTCGGCCTGGAGGGCAAGAAGCTCGCCGAGCTCGGCGCCATGCACGAGTCCGCCGCCGGCGTCACCGTCTTCTCCGACGACGGCAAGTGCGTCGACGACGCCGTGATCATGCGCCGCGCGCTGGAGTACGTGAAGGCCTTCGGTGGCGTCGTCGCCCAGCACGCCCAGGAGCCGAGGCTCACCGAGGGCGCCCAGATGAACGAGGGCATCGTCTCCGCCGAGCTCGGCCTCGGCGGCTGGCCCGCCGTCGCCGAGGAGTCGATCATCGCCCGCGATGTCCTCCTCGCCGAGCACGTCGGCTCCCGCGTGCACATCTGCCACCTCTCCACCGCCGGGTCCGTCGAGATCGTCCGCTGGGCCAAGTCCCGCGGCATCGACGTCACCGCCGAGGTCACGCCGCACCATCTCCTCCTGACCGACGAGCTGGTCCGCTCCTACAACCCGGTCTACAAGGTCAACCCGCCGTTGCGCACCGAGCGCGATGTGATGGCCCTGCGCGAGGCGCTCGCCGACGGCACGATCGACATCGTCGCCACCGACCACGCCCCCCACCCGCACGAGGACAAGGACTGCGAGTGGGCCGCGGCCGCCATGGGCATGGTCGGCCTGGAGACCGCCCTGTCCGTCGTCCAGCAGACGATGGTCGAGACCGGCCTGCTCGACTGGGCCGGCGTCGCCGACCGCATGGCGTACGCGCCCGCGCGGATCGGCCGGGCCATGGGCCACGGGCGGCCCGTCTCGGCTGGTGAGCCCGCGAACCTCACCCTCGTCGATCCGGCATACCGTGGTGAGGTGGACCCCGCGGGCTTCGCCTCCCGCAGCCGCAACACCCCCTACGAGGGCCGCGAGCTGCCGGGACGCGTCACCCACACCTTCCTGCGGGGCCGGGCTACGCTCGTGGACGGGAAGCTGGCGTGACACCTGCACTCATCAACCTGGCGGCGGAGCAGAAGTCCGCGGAGGTGACCGACTGGGCGGCCCGCCTCGGCTGGGTCGCCGGACTGCTGCTGTTCATCGCCTTCGTCTACTGGCTGATGCGCCAGGGCTGGAAATGGCGCGGCAGCCTCCAGTCGGACCTGCCCGAGCTGCCCGCGGCGCCCGCGGAGCCCGGCACGGCGAAACTGACGATGACCGGCCGCTACCACGGCTCCACCACCGCCGGGCAGTGGCTCGACCGGATCGTCGCCCACGGGCTCGGGACCCGCAGCCGGGTCGAGCTCACGCTCACCGACGCGGGACTGGTCGTCGTACGTCCCGGTGCGTCGGACTTCTTCGTACCGAAGGACGCACTGCGCGAGGCCCGGCTCGACAAGGGCATCGCGGGCAAGGTCCTCGCCGAGGGCGGTCTGCTGATCGTCACCTGGGCGCACGGCGACCGGCTGATCGACTCCGGCTTCCGCTCCGACCACGCGGCAGAGCAGAGCGAATGGGTCGAGACCCTCACCAACATGATCAACACGACGGAAGGCACCGCACGATGACGATCTCCACCCGGGGAGCCGCCAAGGCTCCCGCCGTACTCGTCCTGGAGGACGGCCGCACCTTCCGCGGCCGTGCCTACGGGGCCGTGGGGGAGACCTTCGGCGAGGCGGTGTTCAACACCGGAATGACGGGCTACCAGGAGACACTGACGGACCCGTCGTACCACCGCCAGGTCGTGGTCATGACCGCGCCGCACGTCGGCAACACCGGCGTCAACGACGAGGACGACGAGTCCAAGCGGATCTGGGTCGCCGGGTACGTCGTCCGCGACCCCGCCCGCATTCCCTCCAGCTGGCGCTCCCGCCGCTCCCTCGACGAGCAGCTGACCGCTCAGGGCGTCGTCGGCATCAGCGGCATCGACACCCGCGCGCTCACCCGCCACCTGCGCGAGCGCGGCGCTATGCGCGTCGGCATCTTCTCCGGCCCTGCGTTGACCAGCGCCTCCGGCGCGGGGCCGGCCGACGACGCCACCCTGCTCGCGCGCGTGCAGCAGGCCCCCGAGATGAAGGGCGCCGACCTCTCCTCCGAGGTCACCACCACCGAGGCGTACGTCGTCCCGGCCATCGGCGAGAAGAAGTTCACCGTCGCCGCCCTGGACCTCGGCATCAAGGGCATGACCCCGCAGCGCATGGCGGAGCGCGGCATCGAGGTGCACGTCCTGCCCGCGACCGCCACCGCCGACGACGTCTACGCGGTGGACCCCGACGGCGTCTTCCTCTCCAACGGCCCCGGCGACCCCGCCACCGCCGACCTGACCGTCATCAAGGCGCTCCTGGAGCGCAGGACCCCGCTGTTCGGCATCTGCTTCGGCAACCAGCTGCTCGGCCGCGCGCTCGGCTTCGGCACGTACAAGCTGAAGTACGGCCACCGCGGCATCAACCAGCCCGTGCAGGACCGTACGACCGGCAAGGTCGAGGTCACCGCGCACAACCACGGATTCGCCGTCGAGGCCCCCCTCGACAAGGTCTCCGACACCCCCTACGGCCGCGCCGAGGTCTCCCACGTCTGCCTCAACGACAACGTGGTGGAGGGCCTCCAACTGCTCGACCAGCCGGCCTTCAGCGTCCAGTACCACCCCGAGGCGGCCGCGGGCCCGCACGACGCCGCGTACCTCTTCGACCGCTTCATGTCTTTGATGAACACAGCCCTGATGGAGGCCGAGCGTGCCTAAGCGCACCGATATCCAGTCCGTCCTGGTCATCGGCTCCGGCCCGATCGTCATCGGCCAGGCCGCCGAGTTCGACTACTCCGGCACCCAGGCCTGTCGCGTCCTCAAGTCCGAGGGTCTGCGCGTCATCCTGGTCAACTCCAACCCGGCCACGATCATGACCGACCCGGAGATCGCCGACGCGACCTACGTCGAGCCGATCACCCCGGAGTTCGTCGAGAAGATCATCGCCAAGGAGCGCCCCGACGCGCTGCTGCCCACCCTCGGCGGCCAGACCGCGCTCAACACCGCCATCTCCATGCACGAGCAGGGTGTGCTGGAGAAGTACGGTGTCGAGCTGATCGGCGCCAACGTCGAGGCCATCAACAAGGGCGAGGACCGCGACCTGTTCAAGGAGGTCGTCGAGGCCGTCCGGGAGAAGATCGGCCACGGCGAGTCCGCCCGCTCGGTCATCTGCCACTCGATGGACGACGTCATCAAGGGCGTCGAGACCCTCGGCGGCTACCCCGTCGTCGTCCGCCCGTCCTTCACCATGGGCGGCGCCGGCTCGGGCTTCGCCCACAACGAGGACGAGCTGCGCCGGATCGCCGGTCAGGGCCTCACGCTCTCCCCGACCACCGAGGTGCTCCTGGAGGAGTCCATCCTCGGCTGGAAGGAGTACGAGCTGGAGCTGATGCGCGACAAGCACGACAACGTCGTGGTCGTCTGCTCCATCGAGAACTTCGACCCGATGGGCGTCCACACCGGTGACTCCATCACCGTCGCCCCGGCAATGACGCTCACCGACCGCGAGTACCAGCGCCTGCGCGACATCGGCATCGCGATCATCCGCGAGGTCGGTGTCGACACCGGCGGCTGCAACATCCAGTTCGCCGTCGACCCCGACGACGGCCGGATCATCGTCATCGAGATGAACCCGCGCGTCTCCCGGTCCTCCGCCCTCGCGTCCAAGGCAACCGGCTTCCCGATCGCCAAGATCGCCGCGAAGCTCGCCGTCGGCTACACGCTGGACGAGATCCCGAACGACATCACGGAGAAGACCCCGGCCTCCTTCGAGCCGACCCTCGACTACGTCGTCGTCAAGGCCCCGCGGTTCGCGTTCGAGAAGTTCCCGCAGGCGGACTCCACCCTCACCACCACCATGAAGTCGGTCGGCGAGGCGATGGCCATCGGCCGCAACTTCACCGAGGCGCTCCAGAAGGCCCTGCGCTCCCTGGAGAAGAAGGGCAGCCAGTTCTCCTTCACCGGCGAGGTGGGCGACAAGGACGAGCTGCTGCGTGAGGCCGTGCGCCCCACGGACGGCCGCATCAACACCGTCATGCAGGCCATCCGCGCGGGCGCCACGCCCGAGGAGGTCTTCGAGGCGACGAAGATCGACCCCTGGTTCGTCGACCAGCTGTTCCTGATCAAGGAGTACGCGGACGAGCTCGCCGCCGCCGAGAAGCTCCACCCCGAGCTGCTCGCCGAGGCCAAGCGCCACGGCTTCTCCGACGCCCAGATCGCCGAGATCCGCGGCCTGCGCGAGGACGTCGTGCGCGAGGTCCGCCATGCGCTCGGCATCCGCCCGGTCTACAAGACGGTCGACACCTGCGCCGCCGAGTTCGCCGCGCGGACCCCGTACTTCTACTCGTCCTACGACGAGGAGTCCGAGGTCGCGCCGCGCACCCGGCCCGCCGTGATCATCCTCGGCTCCGGCCCCAACCGCATCGGCCAGGGCATCGAGTTCGACTACTCCTGCGTCCACGCCTCCTTCGCGCTGCACGACGCCGGGTACGAGACCGTGATGGTCAACTGCAACCCGGAGACCGTCTCCACCGACTACGACACCTCCGACCGCCTGTACTTCGAGCCGCTCACGCTCGAGGATGTGCTGGAGATCGTCCACGCCGAGTCGCTCGCTGGCCCCATCGCCGGTGTCGTCGTCCAGCTCGGCGGCCAGACCCCGCTGGGTCTCGCTCAGGCGCTGAAGGACAACGGCGTCCCGGTCGTCGGCACCTCCCCGGAGGCCATCCACGCCGCCGAGGACCGCGGCGCCTTCGGCCAGGTCCTCGCCGAGGCCGGGCTGCCCGCGCCCAAGCACGGCACCGCCACCACCTTCGCCGGCGCCAAGGCCATCGCCGACGAGATCGGCTACCCGGTCCTGGTCCGCCCGTCGTACGTGCTCGGCGGCCGGGGCATGGAGATCGTCTACGACGAGGCGCGCCTCGAGGCGTACATCGCCGAGTCCACCGAGATCTCCCCGACCCGCCCGGTCCTCGTCGACCGCTTCCTCGACGACGCGATCGAGATCGACGTCGACGCGCTCTACGACGGCCATGAGCTCTACCTCGGCGGCGTCATGGAGCACATCGAGGAGGCCGGCATCCACTCCGGCGACTCGGCCTGCGCCCTGCCTCCGATCACCCTCGGCGGCTTCGACATCAAGCGCCTGCGTGCCTCCACCGAGGCCATCGCCAAGGGTGTCGGCGTCCGCGGCCTGATCAACATCCAGTTCGCGATGGCCGGCGACATCCTCTACGTGCTGGAGGCCAACCCGCGGGCCTCCCGGACCGTCCCCTTCACCTCGAAGGCGACCGCGGTCCCCCTCGCGAAGGCCGCCGCGCGCATCTCGCTCGGCGCGACCATCGCCGAGCTGCGCGAGGAGGGCCTGCTGCCGAAGAGCGGCGACGGCGGCACCCTGCCGCTGGACGCGCCGATCTCCGTCAAGGAGGCCGTCATGCCCTGGTCGCGCTTCCGCGACGTGCACGGCCGCGGCGTGGACACCATCCTCGGCCCGGAGATGCGCTCCACCGGTGAGGTCATGGGCATCGACTCGGTCTTCGGCACGGCGTACGCCAAGTCGCAGGCCGCCGCCTACGGCCCGCTGCCCACCAAGGGCCGCGCCTTCGTCTCCGTCGCCAACCGCGACAAGCGCTCGATGATCTTCCCGGCCCGCGAGCTGGTCGCGCACGGCTTCGAGCTGCTCGCCACGTCCGGCACGGCCGAGGTGCTCAAGCGCAACGGCATCAGCGCCACCATCGTGCGCAAGCAGTCCGAGGGCCCCGGGCCGAACGGTGAGCGCACCATCGTCCAGCTCATCCACGACGGCGAGGTCGACCTCATCATCAACACCCCGTACGGCACCGGCGGCCGCCTCGACGGCTACGACATCCGCACGGCGGCGGTGGCCCGCTCCGTGCCGTGCCTCACGACGGTCCAGGCGCTCGCAGCCGCCGTCCAGGGCATCGACGCCCTCAACCACGGAGGCGTGGGCGTCCGATCGCTTCAGGAACACGCGGAACACCTGACCGCGGCCCGCGACTAGTCACCCGAGGGGGACACCGGAAACGGTGTCCCCCTCCTCATGAGGACACCGCTGTGTACACATTCTTCTTCCGCCTCGTCTTCACCCGCATGGACCCCGAGAAGGCCCACCACCTGGCCTTCCGGTGGATCCGGCTCGCGGCCCGCATCCCCGTCCTGCGCACCTTCGTGGCCGCCGCCCTCGCGCCGCGCTTCAAGGAGCTGCGCACCGAGGCGTTCGGGCTGCGGATGCACGGCCCGTTCGGGCTCGCCGCCGGCTTCGACAAGAACGCCGTCGCCATCGACGGCATGGCCATGCTCGGCTTCGACCACGTCGAGATCGGCACGGTCACCGCGCAGCCCCAGCCCGGCAACCCCGTCAAGCGCCTCTTCCGGCTCGTCCCGGACCGCGCGCTGATCAACCGCATGGGCTTCAACAACGAGGGCTCGGCCGCCGTCGCCGCCCGTCTCGCCGCCCGCCGCGAGATCTTCCGTACGACCGTCGGCGTCAACATCGGCAAGACGAAGGTCGTCCCGGAGGCGGAAGCCGTCGCCGACTACGTCACCTCCACCGAGCGCCTGGCGGCCCACGCCGACTACCTCGTCGTCAACGTCTCCTCGCCCAACACCCCCGGCCTGCGCAACCTCCAGGCCACCGAGTCGCTGCGCCCGCTGCTCACCGCCGTACGCGAGGCCGCCGACCGCACGGTCACCGACCGCCGCGTCCCGCTGCTCGTCAAGATCGCGCCCGACCTCGCGGACGAGGACGTCGACGCCGTGGCGGACCTCGCCGTCGAGCTCGGCCTCGACGGCATCATCGCCACCAACACCACGATCGCCCGCGAGGGCCTCGGCCTCACGTCCCCGGCCGAACTGGTGGCGGAGACCGGCGGCCTGTCCGGCGCGCCGGTCAAGGCACGCTCCCTGGCGGTCCTTCGCCGGCTGTACGCGCGCGTGGGCGACCGCATCACGCTCGTCGGCGTCGGCGGCATCGAGAACGCCGAGGACGCCTGGCAGCGCATCCTGGCGGGCGCCACGCTCGTCCAGGGCTACAGCGCGTTCGTCTACGAGGGCCCGTTCTACGCCCGCGCGATCCACAAGGGCCTGGCCGCACGCCTCGCGGCCAGTCCGTACACCACCCTCGCCGATGCCGTCGGCGCCGAGACGCGAAAGGCAGCCACCGCATGAGCCCTCTGGAGCCCTTCGGCACACGACTGCGCCGCGCCATGGACACCCGTGGCCCGCTGTGCGTCGGCATCGACCCGCACGCCTCCCTGCTGACCGCGTGGGGCCTGAACGACGACGTGAACGGCCTGGAGCGGTTCACCCGCACCACGGTCGAGGCGCTCGCCGACCGGGTCGCCGTTCTCAAGCCGCAGTCGGCGTTCTTCGAGCGCTTCGGCTCGCGCGGCATCGCCATCCTGGAGAAGGCCGTCGAGGAGGCCCGGGCCGCCGGTGCGCTGGTCCTCATGGACGCCAAGCGCGGCGACATCGGCTCGACCATGGGCGCGTACGCGGAGACGTTCCTGCGCAAGGACTCGCCGCTGTTCTCGGACGCCGTCACCGTCTCGCCGTACCTCGGCTTCGGCTCACTGCGGCCCGCGCTGGACCAGGCCGTGCTGAGCGGCTGCGGTGTCTTCGTGCTCGCCCTGACCTCCAATCCGGAGGGCGCCGAGGTGCAGCGGTCCACGGCCGCGAACGGGCAGTCCCTGGCGCAGCTGATGCTCGACCACATGGCCGCCGAGAACGAGGGCGCCGAGCCGCTCGGCTCCGTCGGTGCGGTCGTCGGCGCCACGCTCGGCGTCACCGGCGTGGATCTCGACATCAACGGGCCGCTGCTGGCCCCGGGCATCGGCGTCCAGGGGGCGACCCCGGCGGACCTGCCGGGCGTCTTCGGCGCGGCCGTCGGCAACGTCGTGCCGAGCGTCAGCCGGGCCGTACTCAAGCACGGCCCGGACGCCGCCTCGCTGCGCTCGGCGGCGGAGCGGTTCGCGGACGAGGTGCGCGAAGCGGTGGCGTCCGCGGAGGTCTGACCGCGTGCCGGGCCCGGCGTGTGCGCTCTCGGGTACCGGGCCCGCGCTCTGTGTGACCGCCGGAACCTGCGGCTCAGGCCTCTTGCTGTACTTCTTGGCCGAAAAGGCAGTCGTTATGCCTGAAATGTCCCGATCGGTCGATGCTGACCAGGACTTTTCGTCTGTTCTCGCTGACTGGAGCGGTGATGGCCGCTAGTCTCCGTCGAAGAGCGAACGTGCAGGCAGCGTCCGGCAAAGGCGTACTGCGTTGCTCGTTGCTCGCCTGGTGTGGGGCGACTAGGTTCCTCACCGGTCCGTATCCGACAGTTCGACATCCGAGGTGACGTAGGCGTGGCTCTTCCGCCCCTTACCCCTGAACAGCGCGCAGCCGCGCTCGAAAAGGCCGCCGCGGCTCGCCGGGAGCGGGCCGAGGTCAAGAATCGACTCAAGCACTCCGGCGCCTCCCTCCACGAGGTCATCAAGCAGGGTCAGGAGAACGACGTCATCGGCAAGATGAAGGTCTCCGCCCTGCTCGAGTCCCTGCCGGGCGTGGGCAAGGTCCGCGCCAAGCAGATCATGGAGAGGCTCGGCATCTCCGAGAGCCGCCGAGTCCGTGGTCTCGGCTCCAACCAGATCGCCTCCCTGGAGCGCGAGTTCGGCGGCGGCGCCGCCTGACGTTCTCGGGCACCCCCGGGAACCTGGATAATCGCTGCATGGCAGCAGAGGTACGTCCGCGGCTGACCGTGCTCTCCGGCCCCTCCGGGGTCGGCAAGAGCACGGTCGTCGCCCATATGCGCAAGGTCCACCCCGACGTCTGGCTCTCGGTGTCGGCGACCACCCGGAAGCCGCGGCCCGGCGAGAAGCACGGCGTCCAGTACTTCTTCGTCACGGACGACGAGTTCGACAAGCTGGTCGCGGGCGACGAGCTGCTGGAGTGGGCCGAGTTCGCGGGCAACCGCTACGGCACGCCCCGTCGCGCGGTCCTCGACCGCCTGGAGGCGGGCGAGCCGGTGCTGCTGGAGATCGATCTCCAGGGTGCGCGGCAGGTCAAGGAGTCCATGCCGGAGTCGCAGCTGGTCTTCCTGGCCCCACCGAGCTGGGACGAGCTGGTCCGCCGCCTCACCGGTCGCGGCACCGAGTCCGCAGAGGTCGTCGAACGCCGGCTGGCGGTCGCGAAGGTCGAGCTCGCCGCCGAGTCGGAGTTCGATACGACCCTGGTCAACACCTCCGTCGAGGACGTGGCGCGTGAGCTGCTAGCCTTGATGGCAGTTGTTTGATCTTTTGTCCGATCTTTCTGCAAGTTCTTCGGAAGGCATAGCGTGTCCTCTTCCATCACCGCGCCCGAGGGCATCATCAACCCTCCGATCGACGAGCTGCTCGAGGCCACCGACTCGAAGTACAGCCTCGTGATCTACGCGGCCAAGCGCGCGCGCCAGATCAACGCGTACTACTCGCAGCTCGGTGAGGGCCTGCTCGAGTACGTCGGTCCGCTGGTGGACACCCACGTCCACGAGAAGCCGCTGTCGATCGCCCTGCGCGAGATCAACGCCGGCCTGCTGACCTCCGAGGCCATCGAGGGTCCGGCGCAGTAGGCGCGATTCGTTCTTCACCACAGGCCCGGCGGAGCATCCGCCGGGCCTGTGGTGTCTGATGGGGAAAGCAACCGAGTGCGGGGAGGCGCGCAGTGGACGCAATGGACGCAGTGGACGCGGGTGTCAGGCCGAGGGTCGTCCTGGGGGTCAGTGGCGGAATCGCCGCGTACAAGGCGTGCGAGCTGCTGCGCAGGCTCACCGAGTCCGGCCATGACGTCCAGGTCGTGCCGACCGCGTCGGCCCTGAACTTCGTCGGCGCGGCGACCTGGTCGGCCCTGTCCGGGCACCCCGTCTCGACCGAGGTCTGGAACGACGTCCACGACGTCCCGCACGTCCGCATCGGCCAGCACGCCGACCTCGTCGTCGTCGCCCCCGCCACCGCCGACCTGCTCGCCAAGGCCGCTCACGGCCTCGCGGACGACCTGCTCACCAACACCCTGCTCACGGCCCGCTGTCCCGTCGTCTTCGCCCCGGCGATGCACACCGAGATGTGGGAGCACCCCGCCACCCAGGAGAACGTCGCCACGCTGCGGCGTCGCGGCGCCGTCGTCATCGAGCCGGCCGTCGGGCGTCTCACCGGCGTCGACACCGGCAAGGGCCGGCTGCCCGAGCCCGGCGAGATCTTCGAGGTGTGCCGCCGGGTGCTCGCCCGCGGTGCGGCCGGTCCCGACCTCGCCGGCCGCCATGTCGTCGTGAGCGCCGGCGGCACCCGTGAGCCCCTGGACCCGGTCCGCTTCCTCGGCAACCGCTCCTCCGGCAAGCAGGGCTACGCCCTGGCCGGCACGGCGGCCGCCCGGGGCGCCCGTGTCACGCTCGTCGCGGCGAACACCTCCCTGCCCGACCCCGCGGGCGTCGACGTCGTCCACGTCGGTACGGCGGTCCAGCTGCGCGAGGCCGTCCTGAAGGCCACCGCGGACGCCGACGCGGTGGTCATGGCCGCTGCCGTCGCCGACTTCCGGCCCGCCGAGTACGCCACCGGAAAGATCAAGAAGAAGGACGGCGCCGGGGCGCCGACCGTGACACTGGTCCGCAATCCCGACATCCTGGCCGAGATCTCGGCCGACCGCGCCCGCCCGGGGCAGGTGATCGTCGGCTTCGCCGCCGAAACCGACGACGTCCTCGCCAACGGACGCGACAAACTGCGCCGCAAGGGCTGTGACCTGCTCGTCGTCAACGAGGTGGGGGAGCGCAGGACCTTCGGCGCCGAGGAGAACGAGGCGATCGTGCTGGCCGCGGACGGCGCCGAGACGCCCGTTCCCCACGGCCCCAAGGAAGCGCTCGCCGACACGGTCTGGGACCTCGTCGTCCCCCGTCTCGACTGAGGGCCCGGCACGCTTGTGACGAACACTGGGCGAATTTCCGACGACGGTCCGGCCGCGAGAAACCTGTGAAATGTGGCGAATCGCTCAGGCCACAGGCGCTATGGTCATAGCGTCTCGGCCATGGACCACAGGTCAGGGGGCTCCCAAGCTGCGAGACGGGGTGTCCGGTGGTGGAACGCGACCGATAAACTGGGTCGCGGAACGTCGCGGGGCGCAGCCCCCTGCCGGTCCGTCAATGATCAGCCAGCAGCCGCTGCAACCCCAGGGAGCGATGTGTCCCGCCGTCTCTTCACCTCGGAGTCCGTGACCGAGGGTCACCCCGACAAGATCGCCGACCAGATCAGCGACACGATTCTCGACGCCCTTCTGCGGGAGGACCCGACGTCCCGGGTCGCCGTGGAGACCCTGATCACCACCGGCCTCGTGCACGTCGCCGGTGAGGTGACCACCAAGGCGTACGCCGACATCCCCACGCTCGTGCGCAACAAGATCCTCGAGATCGGTTACGACTCCTCGAAGAAGGGCTTCGACGGCGCTTCCTGCGGAGTCTCGGTGTCCATCGGCGCGCAGTCGCCCGACATCGCGCAGGGCGTCGACACGGCCTACGAGAAGCGCGTCGAGGGCGACGAGGACGAGCTCGACAAGCAGGGCGCCGGCGACCAGGGGCTGATGTTCGGTTACGCCTGCGACGAGACGCCCGAGCTGATGCCGCTGCCGATCCACCTCGCCCACCGGCTCTCGCGCCGCCTGTCCGAGGTCCGCAAGAACGGCACCATCCCCTACCTGCGTCCCGACGGCAAGACCCAGGTCACCATCGAGTACGACGGAGACAAGGCCGTCCGCCTCGACACCGTCGTGGTCTCCTCGCAGCACGCGTCCGACATCGACCTGGACTCGCTGCTCGCGCCCGACATCCGCGAGTTCGTCGTCGAGCACGTGCTCAAGCAGCTGGTCGAGGACGGCATCAAGCTCGACACCGACGGCTACCGCCTCCTGGTGAACCCGACCGGCCGCTTCGAGATCGGCGGCCCGATGGGCGACGCCGGCCTGACCGGCCGCAAGATCATCATCGACACGTACGGCGGCATGGCCCGCCACGGCGGCGGCGCGTTCTCCGGCAAGGACCCGTCGAAGGTGGACCGCTCGGCGGCGTACGCCATGCGCTGGGTCGCGAAGAACGTCGTCGCGGCCGGCCTCGCGGCCCGCTGCGAGGTCCAGGTCGCGTACGCGATCGGCAAGGCGGAGCCCGTCGGTCTGTTCGTCGAGACCTTCGGCACCGCCACGGTCGACGTCGACAAGATCGAGCAGGCCATCGCCGAGGTCTTCGACCTGCGCCCGGCGGCGATCATCCGTGACCTCGACCTGCTCCGGCCGATCTACGCCCAGACCGCGGCGTACGGCCACTTCGGCCGCGAGCTCCCAGACTTCGCCTGGGAGCGCACGGACCGCGTGGACGCACTGCGCGCGGCGACGGGTCTGTAGCCACCCGCTCACGCCAGGGCCCCGGACCGTCGAGGTCCGGGGCCGTTGTGCGTGTCGGGGCGGGGTGCAGCCGGCGTTTGCCGGGGCAGGGGCCCCTATCTCTTTGGTCAAGCTGGGTGGGGTGGGGGTTGGGGGCGTCTGGAACGATGTGTCCGTGCATGCTGATGATCAGGTTGGCGAGGGTGTCCCCGCGGAGCTCGCGGCATTCCTGCGGGGTGCGGTCGACGGTCGCCCGGTAAGGATCGCTCCTTCCGTGTGTGAGGGGTGCGGCGGCCGCGCGTTCTTCGTGCTGGTCAATGCATCCGGAGCGGAACGGGAGTGTTCTGGCTGCGGGAGCCGCGCGTTCATCGCGGACAGCGAGTCGTACTGGAACGAGGAGTCCTGGGAGGACGATGAACCTGGTGCGGCCGGCTGCCCGTGCGGGAGCGAGGAGTTCGAGGCTGCGGTCGCGTTCTCGCTCGGCGACGGCGGATCGGTCCGCTGGGTAACCGTGGGGTTGCGGTGCATCAAGGACGGATTCTGCCAGGTCTATGCCGACTGGAAGATCGACTACGGACCGACTGATCACCTCCTGACCATGGTCTAGGTCTGGGTTGCGGCCCGGATGGGCTGGGGTTCGTAGCAGGTGCCGTCGCGGAGCATGGCGAAGAGGACATCGGCCCGGCGTCGGGCGAGGCAGAGCAGGGCTTGGGTGGGGTGCTTGCCCCGGGCGGCCCGGCCTAGGGTCGACCCCGCATGCGGGGTCGAGGGGACATTGGCCTTTACGGGAGGAGCCCGGCTTTCAAACAGCGGTCACGGGCATGCGCGCATCCCCGTGGGCGTTCGTCGGCGCGGCCTCGGCGGCCTCGGCCGGCTGCGGGAAGAGCCTTGCGCGTGCCCGGTCGGGCCGATGCCCAACTCGTTGGCACGGGGAGCCGCAGGTGTGCCCGGGCACGGCCGCCGCCGACGTTCGCGGGCCGGGGCCCTGTCAGTGGGCTCTGGTAGGAATGGGCTGTGAGCAGCGACAACGAGCAGCCGGAGGAGACCGCGGCAGGCGGGCCCGAGCAGCTTGCGCTCATTCGGGAGACCGTGCGCAAGGCCAAGGTGCCCAAGGCCAAGCCGCGCACCTGGCGCGGGGCCGCGCTCGCCAGGGAGCTGCCCGTCGCGCGGGTCGTCGTGAACAAGGGCGTCCTGCACCTCGACCAGTTCTTCGACTACGCCGTGCCCGAGGAGCTCGATGCCGTCGCCCAACCCGGGGTGAGGGTGCGGGTGCGGTTCGGGGCGGGCGCGCACCGGGTGCGCGAGGGGCGCCGTGAAGGCGGCGGGCTCATCGACGGCTTCCTCATCGAGCGCCTGGCCGGGACCGACTACGCCGGACCGCTCGCGGCGCTCGCCCACGTCGTCTCGCCCGAGCCCGTGCTCAGTCCGCAGATCCTCGGTCTCGCCCGCGCCGTCGCCGACCGGTACGCGGGCAGTCTCGCCGACGTGCTGCAGCTCGCCGTTCCGCCGAGGAACGGGCGTGCCGAGGCCAAGCCGTCGCCCGAGCCGTTGCCGCCGCCCGCGTCGCCCGGCGCCGGCACCTGGCAGCGATACGGGCGGGGGCCCGCATTCATCGACGCGCTCGCCGCCGGCCGGTCCCCGCGTGCCGTGTGGACCGCGCTGCCCGGCCCGTACTGGCCGGAGGAACTGGCCCGCGCCGTTGCCGCGACGCTGGCGTCCGGGCGGGGCGCCCTCGTCGTCGTGCCCGACGGGCGTCGCGCCGCCCGGGTCGACGCCGCCCTCACCGCCCTGCTCGGCGAGGGCCGCCACGCAATGCTGACCGCCGAGTCCGGACCCGAGAAGCGCTACCGGGAATGGCTGGCCGTGCGCAGGGGTTCCGCGCGGGCCGTGGTGGGGACGCGGGCCGCGATGTTCGCGCCGGTGCAGGAGCTCGGGCTCGTCGTGATCTGGGACGACGGAGACGCCAGCCACAGCGACGACAACGCGCCCTTCCCCCATGTCCGTGAGGTCTTGGAGCTGCGAGCCGCCCACGACGGCTGCGGCTTCCTGCTGGGCGGTACGACCTGCACGGTCGAGGCCGCCCAGCTCGTCGAGAGCGGCTGGGCCACACCGCTCGTCGCGGACCGCGTGCGCGTGCGGGCAGCAGCGCCCCTCGTGCGTACGGTCGGCGACCAGGACCTGGCGCGGGACGAGGCCGCGCGCGCGGCCCGGCTGCCGAGCCTCGCCTGGCAGGCCGTACGCGACGGCCTGCGGACCGGGCCCGTGCTCGTCCAGGTGCCCCGGCGCGGATACGTGCCCCGGCTCGCCTGCGAGCGCTGCCGCACACCGGCGCGCTGTCGGCACTGTGCCGGGCCGCTGGAGGCGCCGGACGAGCGCGAGCTGCGCTGCGCGTGGTGCGGACAGGGCGCCCCCGACTGGCACTGTGTCGCATGCGGCTCGGTGCGCCTGCGGGCCCTGATCGTCGGCGCGCGGCGCACGGCGGAGGAGCTGGGCCGCGCCTTCCCGGCGGTGCCGGTGCGCACCTCCGGCCGTGACCATGTGCTCGATGCCGTGCCCGGACGCCCCGCGCTGGTGGTCTCCACCCCGGGCGCCGAGCCTGTGGCCGACGGCGGATATGCCGCCGCGCTGCTGCTGGACGGCTGGGCCATGCTCGGCCGGCCCGACCTCCGTGCGGGCGAGGAGGCGCTGCGCCGCTGGATCGCCGCGGCGTCGCTGGTGCGGGGGCAGGAGGAGGGGGGCACGGTCGTCGTGGTCGCGGAGCCGACGCTGCGGCCGGTCCAGGCACTGGTGCGTTGGGATCCGGTCGGCCATGCGCTGCGGGAGCTCGCCGAGCGGGCGGAGTTGGGATTTCCGCCGGTCTCGCGGATGGCGGAGGTGGTCGGCCGCCCGGAGGACGTCGCCGCGTTCCTGCTTGCCGTCGAACTGCCGGAGGAGGCCGAGGTCCTGGGGCCGGTCCCGCTGCCGGTGACCGACGCAGCGCGGTTCCGCAGGGCAGGCGATCCGCCGGTGGGCGAGCGCTGGGAGCGCGCGCTGCTGCGGGTGCCGCCGGGCCGGGGGGCGGCGCTGGCGGCGGCGCTCAAGTCGGCGCAGGCGTCGCGCCTTGCCCGCGGCGGTACGACCCAGGTCCGCATCCGGATCGACCCCCCGGACATCGGCTGACGGCGTGCCCGCCGAGGCGAGGCCCGGGTGTACTCGCCGCGTATCGCGGGACGAGGCGGCGTCGTGACGGTGGCGTCCCCGGGCGCGGTCGTGAGTGCGGCGCATCACGGGCGAGGCGGAGCCGCCACCCGTCCGCGCGGTGCGATCGTGTGTGGTGCTTCGCGGGCGGAGCCGTCACCCCTGGTCGGGCGGTCGTGAGCGCGGCGGGTGCGCATCGCGGCCCGCGACTGGTGGGTGTCCCGCGACGGTGTCGGGGTGCGGCGTGGCAGGTGAGGTCCCCTCGGCGCGGTCGTGCGTGCAGCGCATCGCGGGGACGCAGGTCGCGACCGGCGCGTCCCCTCGGGGCGGTTGTGCGTGCCGCATGTCGCGGGCAAAGCCCGCGCGCCCGAGTCGGTGCGGGTCACCGCGGCGTCGAGCCGTCGCGACGGGGGAGTGGGGGCGTCGGCCCCCACGTCCCTTTCCCCTCGGCAGGGGACGAAGCCGCTCCTTCGGACTCGCCCAAGGCTCAGCCGTTGCGCGGGCCCGGGAACGCCCCCTGCCGCGGGTCCGACGGCTGCGGGGGCATGGAGCGCGCCGCCGGTACAGCCGGTACCGCCGGCAGCGTGCGCGTCGTCGTGGCCTCCGGCTCCGCGGCGCCCTGCTGGGGCGGCGTCGCCCTGCGGGCGCCGTAACGGCGGTGCACTGCCTGCTTGGTGACACCGAGCGCCGAGCCCACCGCGTCCCAGGAGAAACCGAGGGAACGGTCGAAGTCCACGGCCGCGGTCACCAGCGTCTCGACGCTGTCGCGCAGCTCCTGCGCGAGACGGACGGTCGGGGCCGGAGCCCTGCCGTAGACGACGAAGCCCGTGGACGGGCCGGAGCGGCGCGGGCGGTAGACATTGCCCAGCTGGGCGGTGAGCGTGCGCAATGCGTCCACCTGCCGGCGGACCCGCTCGATGTCCCGCACCAACAGGTGCAGACTTGCCCGGGCTTGGGCGTCGTGGGTTGCGTGGTCGGCCATTGACAAGCCTCTCGAACCGGCGTTGAAAAGGGGCCGGGCCGCATCCGGCGCGGCCCGCTTGGTCAATCTCTCTTGACCAACGCTCCGGCGACCGATCTGGTCACGCTTCAGGGCGTATGTGTATATGCGTGGGGCGCACGGTCTCCCGTACGCCCCCTGCGGCACCGCGCCATAGACTGGTGAGCTGCTCGTCCGACGGCGAACTGCCGTCACCCGTACGCACCGGAACACGTCCGAGAGGCAGTCAGCCACCGATGAAGCTCGTCTTCGCAGGTACCCCCGAGGTCGCCGTCCCCGCCCTGGACGCCTTGATCGCCTCAGGACGGCACGAGGTCGTCGCCGTGGTCACGCGGCCGGACGCGCCCGCGGGGCGCGGCAGGCACCTGGTGGCCAGTCCCGTCGCGCAGCGCGCGGAGGAGGCCGGCATCGAAGTGCTCAAGCCGGCCAGGCCGCGCGACGAGGATTTCCTCACGCGACTGCGCGAGATCGCCCCGGACTGCTGTCCGGTCGTCGCCTATGGTGCGCTGCTGCCCAAGGAAGCCCTCGACGTGCCCGTCCGCGGCTGGGTCAACCTGCACTTCTCGCTGCTGCCCGCCTGGCGCGGAGCCGCCCCCGTCCAGCACGCGATCATGGCCGGCGACGAGATGACGGGTGCCGCCACCTTCCAGATCGAGGAAGGGCTCGACTCGGGCCCGGTGTACGGCGTGGTCACCGAGCCGGTGCGGCCCACCGACACCAGCGGTGACCTGCTGACGCGTCTGGCGTTCGCCGGTTCCGGGCTGCTCGAGGCGACGATGGACGGCATCGAGGACGGCACCCTGAAGGCGGTCCCGCAGCCGTCCGAGGGCGTCTCCCTGGCCCCGAAGATCACCGTCGAGGACGCCCACGTCGACTTCGCCGCCCCAGCCCTGCGCGTCGACCGCGTCGTCCGCGCCTGCACGCCCGCCCCCGGCGCATGGACGCTCTTCCGCGGCGAGCGGCTCAAGCTGATCCAGCTCGCGCTGCTGCCCGACCGTACGGACCTGGCGGCAGGTGAGCTGGACGTCGGCAAGAACAACGTCTACGCGGGCACCGGGTCCCACGCCGTCGAGCTGCTCTGGGTCCAGCCGCAGGGCAAGAAGCCGATGCGGGCCGCGGACTGGGCGCGCGGGGTGCGCATCGCCCCCGGCGAGCGGGTCGGTCCGGCGGACGTAGGCTGAGAGGGTTCAACCCTCATCGAACGCGGAGCACCTTTTGAGCGAGCAGTCCCGTCGCCGTCCCCCGAAGCCGTACCGCCGCCCCCAGAAGGATCCGGTCCGGATCCTCGCCTTCGAGGCGCTGCGGGCCGTCGACGAGCGGGACGCGTACGCGAATCTCGTCCTGCCGCCCCTGCTGAAGAAGGCGCGCGACAAGGGTGACTTCGACGCCCGCGACGCGGCGCTCGCCACCGAGCTCGTGTACGGCACGCTGCGCCGCCAGGGCACGTACGACGCGATCATCGCGGCCTGTATCGACCGGCCGCTGCGCGAGGTGGACCCGCCGGTGCTCGACGTGCTCGCGCTCGGCGCGCATCAGCTGCTGGGGACGCGGATCCCGACGCACGCCGCGGTCTCGGCGAGCGTGGAGCTCGCGCGGGTGGTGCTCGGCGACGGGCGGGCCAAGTTCGTCAACGCCGTGCTGCGCAAGATCTCGCGGGACGACCTGGACACCTGGGTGGAGCGTGTCGCTCCGCCCTACGACAAGGACGCCGAGGACCACCTCGCCGTCGTCCACTCGCACCCGCGCTGGATCGTCTCCGCGCTGTGGGACTCACTCGGCGGCGGCCGCGCCGGGATCGAGGACCTGCTGGAGGCGGACAACGAGCGGCCCGAGGTGACCCTGGTCGCCCGCCCCGGCCGCTCGACCACCGGTGAACTGCTCGACGTCCTGGGCGAGGACTCCGCGCTGCCGGGCCGCTGGTCCCCGTACGCCGTCCGTCTTGCCGAGGGCGGCGAACCCGGTGCGATCGAGGCCGTGCGCCAGGGGCGGGCCGGCGTGCAGGACGAGGGCAGCCAGCTCGTGGCGATCGCCCTGGCCAACGCCCCGCTGGAGGGGCCGGACAAGCGCTGGCTCGACGGCTGCGCCGGGCCCGGCGGAAAGGCCGCACTGCTCGGCGCCCTCGCGGCCGGGCGCGGCGCGAGCCTGCTCGCCGCCGAGAAGCAGCCGCACCGCGCGCGCCTGGTGGACCGCGCGCTGACCGGCAACCCCGGCCCGTACCAGGTGATCGCCGCCGACGGCACACGCCCGCCGTGGCGCCCCGGCTCCTTCGACCGGGTGCTCGTCGACGTGCCCTGCACCGGGCTGGGCGCGCTGCGCCGCCGCCCGGAGGCCCGGTGGCGCCGCCGCCCCGAGGACCTGGACAGCTTCGCCCCACTCCAGCGCGCCCTGCTGCGCGAGGCGCTGAGCGCCGTGCGGGTCGGCGGCGTGGTGGGATACGCCACCTGCTCGCCGCACCTCGCCGAGACGCGGGTCGTCGTCGACGACGTGCTGCGTGGGCGCGGCGGGCCGGCCGCCGACGCGGAGCTGCTGGACGCGCGGCCGCTGATGCCCGGAGTCCCGGCGCTCGGCGACGGCCCCGACATCCAGCTGTGGCCGCATGTGCACGGGACCGACGCGATGTACCTGGCACTGCTGCGCCGCACCGCGTAAACCGGCGGACCGGTGTAGGCCCTCTCAGCCGGGCCGGTCCGCCGCCGGTCTGCCGCCTGCGCGCTCTTGTGCGTCCCTGCGGGCCTCTGTGCGTGCGAGCCGGTGCGGTCACCAAACCGCCGGGGTGCGCCACGCCTGTGGGGGGCGCACGCCGGGGTGGGATCTGCTGCTCTGCCTCCGCATGGCGCATCCAGGCGTGTGCCCGGCCGGTCGAATGGCCGGTATTGAGGTGGGCTGTGCGGATCCTGCCGGAGCCTGGTCCGTACCGAGTACCGTCCCGGGGAGGGGAAGTGCCCCGGAACATGGCAGGCTTGGCACATGGCCGTTCAGATCAACCCCAGCATCCTCTCCGCCGACTTCTCCCGCCTGGCGGAGGAGGCCAAGGCCGTCGAGGGCGCCGACTGGCTCCACGTCGACGTGATGGACAACCACTTCGTGCCCAATCTGACCCTGGGCGTGCCGGTCGTGGAGTCGCTCGCCAAGGCGACGGACACCCCGCTGGACTGCCACCTGATGATCGAGGCCCCCGACCGCTGGGCGCCCCAGTACGTCGAGGCCGGAGCCGGCTCCGTCACCTTCCACGTCGAGGCCGCCGCCGCTCCCGTGCGCCTCGCCCGCGAGATCCGCGCCAAGGGCGCGCGCGCCTCGATGGCGCTCAGGCCTGCCACGGCGATCGAGCCGTACGAGGACCTGCTCCCGGAGCTCGACATGCTGCTGATCATGACCGTGGAGCCGGGATTCGGCGGCCAGGCCTTCCTGGACATCATGCTGCCGAAGATCCGCCGCACCCGGGAGCTGATCGCCAAGCACGGGCTGGAGCTGTGGCTGCAGGTCGACGGGGGAGTGTCGGCATCGACGATCGAGCGGTGCGCGGAGGCGGGTGCGGACGTGTTCGTGGCCGGCTCCGCGGTGTACAACGCGGAGGATCCGGCCGAGGCGGTGCGGCTTCTCCGTGACCAGGCGTCGCAGGCGACCGCTTCGGCGGCGTGGGCCTGCGGCCACTGAGAGCGAACGCTCCGATGGCCGTGGTTGTTCAACCGAAGTTGGCCCCTCAGGGCCGATCGAGGACCGGCGCATCTGACAGGATGGCCGGATCCGGGAGTGTGTGTACGTGTGTACAGCAGTGAGGAGATCGCGGTGACTGCTAGGCCGGCGGGACGGTCCGCCCTGCGGATGGGGCCCGCTGAGCTCGTGCAGGCGGCGGCCATGGCGCGCCGCTTCTACCTCGAGGGCAAGTCCAAGATCCAGATCGCGGAGGAGTTCGGCGTCAGCCGCTTCAAGGTCGCGAGGGTCCTGGAGACCGCGCTCGAACGTGATCTGGTACGCATCGAGATCCGTGTCCCCGCCGAGCTCGACGCCGAGCGCTCGGACGCGCTGCGCGCCCGCTTCGGCCTGCGGCACGCGGTCGTCGTCGAGTCCCCCGCGGAGGCGGAGGAGTCGCCCGACCCGGAGAACCTGGGTGAGGTGGCCGCGGACCTCCTCGGCGAGCTCGTGAACGAGGGCGACGTCCTCGGTCTGGCCTGGGGCCGGTCCACCATCCACATGGCGGCAGCCCTGGACCGGCTGCCGCCGTGCACGGTCGTGCAGCTCACGGGTGTCTACGACGCGGGGACCGCCGAGCGCGGTTCGGTCGAGGCGGTACGGCGTGCGGCCCAGGTCTCCGGCGGCGAGGCCCACCCCATCTACGCGCCGATGCTGCTGCCGGACCCGGCGACCGCTGCGGCACTGCGGCACCAGACGGGGATCGCCCGCGCCTTCGACTACTTCGACAAGGTGACCGTCGCCTGCGTCTCCATCGGCTCGTGGGAGCCGGGCATCTCGACGGTGCACGACATGCTGTCCGACGAGGAGCGCGCGCACTACGCCTCGCTCGGCGTGGCAGCGGAGATGTCCGCGCACCTCTTCGACACGCAGGGCCGCCGCGTCGGGCGCGACCTGGGGGAGCGGTGCATCACCGTGGAGGCCGACCGGCTGCGGCGCATCCCCGAGGTCGTGGCGATCGCGGGCGGCCAGCGCAAGGCGGAGGCGATCGCGGCGGTGCTGCGCTCCGGCCTGGTGACCAGCCTGGTCACGGACACGGCGGCGGCCGATCAGCTGCTGGCGTCGCAACCGGGCCAGCGGCCCGCCCTCGATCGCGCGGACCCGGACGACTGACGGAGCCGCCGGCGGGCCGCGTCTCCGTCCCGCACGGGGAGCTGTCCCGCGAGGCTGCGCTGACCCTTTCCGCACGCCCGCGAGGCTGCGCTGTCCTTTCCGTGTGCAGCCCGCGAGGCTGCGCTGTCCCCCGGCGTGCCGCGCGCGACTCGGTTCTTCCTCTCCGTACAGCCCCGCGCGGCCCCGCTGTCCCCTGCCGTACGGCCCCGCCGGCCCGCGCGGCCCGGGACCCGCGGCGCGTTCCGGGTCGCACGGGCCCCGCGGCCTCGCGCTCCGCTCCGCGCGACCCTGCGGCGCTTTCCGCGGGCGGGGCCGGCCCGGCCGTTTGGAGGATCTGCTCGGACCACGGCGCCGTGACTGGAGCTTTCGCCGGGGCATGACAACGGGCGCGTCATGGGAGAATGAAGTACGTGCGTTTTCCCCGGCTGCAATGCCCGGGGATCCTCCGATCGACTGGGATGTTCAGCACGTGCGTTTCCTCAATGACCAGAAGCCGCCGTACGACCTGACGTACGACGATGTGTTCATGGTGCCGAGCCGTTCGGCCGTAGGTTCCCGGCAGGGTGTGGACCTGTCCTCCCCCGACGGCACCGGCACGACCATCCCGCTGGTCGTCGCCAACATGACGGCCATCGCCGGCCGCCGGATGGCCGAGACCGTCGCCCGCCGCGGCGGACTCGTCGTGATTCCCCAGGACATCCCCATCGACGTCGTCACCGACGTGATCTCCTGGGTCAAGACGCGCCACCTCGTGCTCGACACCCCGATCGTGCTCGCGCCGCACCAGACCGTCGCCGACGCTCTGTCGCTGCTGCCCAAGCGGGCCCACGGCGCCGGTGTGGTCGTCGACGAGGGGCACCGGCCGGTCGGCATCGTCACGGACCACGACCTGGCCGGTGTGGACCGCTTCACCCAGCTGTCCGAGGTCATGTCCAGGGACCTCCTGCTGCTCGACGCGGACATCGACCCGCGTGAGGCGTTCAACCGGCTCGACGGCGCCAACCGCCGCTACGCGCCCGCGGTCGACTCCGACGGCAGGCTCGCCGGCGTCCTCACCCGCAAGGGCGCGCTGCGCGCCACGCTGTACACCCCGGCCGTCGACGCCGACGGCAAGCTGCGCATCGCCGCGGCGGTCGGCATCAACGGCGATGTGGCGGGCAAGGCCAAGCAGCTGCTCGACGCGGGCGTCGACACGCTCGTCGTCGACACCGCGCACGGCCACCAGGAGTCGATGGTCAGTGCGGTCAAGGCCGTTCGGGCGCTCGACCCGCAGGTACCGATCGTCGCGGGCAACATCGTGGCCGCCGAGGGCGTGCGGGACCTCGTCGAGGCCGGCGCCGACATCGTCAAGGTCGGTGTGGGGCCGGGCGCCATGTGCACGACCCGCATGATGACCGGTGTGGGCCGCCCGCAGTTCTCGGCCGTCCTCGAGTGTGCCGCCGAGGCGAAGAAGTACGGCAAGCACGTCTGGGCCGACGGCGGCATCCGCCACCCGCGCGATGTCGCCATGGCGCTCGCCGCAGGTGCGTCGAACGTCATGATCGGCTCCTGGTTCGCCGGGACGTACGAGTCCCCGGGCGACCTCCAGCAGAGCCCCGACGGGCGGCTGTACAAGGAGTCCTTCGGCATGGCGTCCAAGCGCGCCGTGCGCAACCGGACCAGCGAGGAGTCCGCGTACGACCGGGCTCGCAAGGCGCTGTTCGAGGAGGGCATCTCCCACTCGCGCATGTACCTCGACCCGGCCCGCCCGGGGGTCGAGGACCTGATCGACTCGATCATCGCGGGTGTGCGCTCCTCCTGCACCTACTCCGGTGCCGGTTCCCTGGAGGAGTTCGCCGAGAAGGCGATCGTCGGCGTCCAGAGCGCGGCCGGTTACGCGGAGGGCAAGCCGCTGCACGCCAGCTGGAGTTGATGGGCTCCCCGGCCCAACTCATCCGGTCTCCGCGCCTGTCGCGGAGGCCGGATGTCGTCGTTCGTGCGCGACGCGTTCCGCTCTTCGTGAATCCGCGGGCATGCGCGCGGAGATCCGGGGTAGGCGCGCCTTCGCACTGACATCGGAGCAGGGGAGGACGAAGTGTCCACGGCGAGCACGGTCCCGACCGAACTCACGCAGCCTGGAGTCCAGCGCCCGGACAGGGCCGGGTTGGGTCTCCCGGATGTGCGGAATCCGGGGGAGGTTGCACCCAAGGACGCACGCGAGATCTCCAGGATCTTCTTCGAGCGGCTCGACTCGCTCGACGAGGGAACCCATGAATACCAGTACGTTCGCAACACCCTGATCGAGCTCAACCTGGCGCTGGTCAAGTACGCGGCCGGCCGCTTCCGTAACCGGGCCGAACAGATGGAGGACATCGTCCAGGTCGGCACCATCGGCCTGATCAAGGCGATCGACCGCTTCGAGCTCAGCCGCGAGGTGGAGTTCGCGACGTTCGCCGTCCCGTACATCGTCGGTGAGATCAAGCGGTTCTTCCGCGACACCAGCTGGGCAGTGCATGTGCCGCGCCGGCTGCAGGAGTTGCGGATCGATCTGGCCAAGGCCGTCGACGAGCTCTCCCAGAAGCTGGACCACACGCCCACCACCGCCGAACTGGCCGCCCACCTGGGGCTGGACGAGGAGGAGATCATCGAGGGCGTCGTCGCGAGCAACGGCTACACGGCCGGGTCGATCGACATGCCCATGGACGACGCCTCCGACCACGCGGCGGTGCCGCTGTCCGACCGTCTGGGCGCACCGGACGCCGATCTGGAGACGGCGGAGAACGTGCAGGCGCTCAAGCCGCTGATCGAGGAACTCGACGACCGCGACCGGCGGATCCTGCGGATGCGCTTCGGCGAGGAGATGACGCAGTCGGAGATCGGCGAGGAACTGGGCGTGTCCCAGATGCATGTGTCGCGGCTGCTGTCCCGCATCACGGGGCGGCTGCGTGCGGGGCTGCTCGCGGTGGAGTGACACCGCGAGGATGACGGACGGGGGGCTCCGCCGCCTGCCCGTCCCGGACCACATTCCCCCCACGGCAGAAACGGCGTCCTGGCCGCCCAGGACGCCGTTTCTGTTGCCGGGACCGGCGAGGCGCTGCCTCGGCCGCTTCGGCTGTCGAGCCGCTTCGGCGGTTCGGCGGTTCGGCGCTTCGGCGGTTCGGCCCTTCGGCCTTTCGGCCCTCCACGCCGCACATGCGGCCGATGTCGCCTGAGCCGCGGAGGTGCATCGCCGCCTGAGCCCTGATCGCTGGGCCGTACCACCGGTGAGCTGCCGGCCTGCGTCGGCCGTCCGGCCCCAGAGCCGCATCGGCGGCCTGGGCCGGGTGGGCTGTTGGACCGCATGGCCGGTGAGCTGCTCGCTGCCGGGCTGCCTGTGCCGCATTCTCGGTGGGCTAGCTGGCCTGCGTGGCTCCAGCTGTGGAGCTGCATGGGCAGTGTGGGCCGCGTGCTTGGCCACATCGCTGGGCCGCCCGGGTTGCTGAGCCGCATCGTCGGTGAGCTGCTGGCCTCCCACGGCCTTCCAGCTGTGGAGCTGCATCGGCCGTCTCGGCCGCCTGAGCCCTGGGCCGTCCGGCCGCTGAGCCGCATCGGTTGGTGAGCTGTTGGCCGGCGTCGGCAGTCCCGCTGCGGAGCTGCATCGGCGGCCCGGGCTGCCGGGCCGCCCGGGCAGCCGAACCGCATCGCCGGTGAGCTGCTGAGCCGCCTGAGCTGCATCGCCGCCTCAGCCGCGTGGGCTGCTGGGCCGCACCCGCCGGTGGGCTGCTGGGCTGCACCCGCCGGTGGGCTGCTGGGCCACCTGGGCCGCATCGCCGCCTCAGCCGCCCGGGTCACCGAGCCGTAGCGCCTGTGGGGCTGCTGGCCTGTCTCCGGCCGTCCAGCTGCGGCGCGGCATCCGCCGTCCGGGCCACCCGGGCCGCTGGGCCGCCTGAGTCCTGGGGCGTCGGACTGGGCCGCATCGCCGGTGAGCTGCATCGGCCTCCTGGGCGGCCTCAGCGCCCACTGCCGCCGAACCCCAACCCCCGCTGAACCGCTGGCCCGTCTCGGTCGTCCAGCCGCCGAGGCCTTCAGCAGGAGGCCGCCGCCGGGCGCACCCAGGTCGCCTGTACCCGCTTGCCGTACGGCTGCGGGCGGACCTCCACCGTGCCCGCGAGCCGTTGCACCATGTGCCAGCCGAATCCGCCGCCGCCCGTCAGCGAGGGCAGCCGCGCGACAGGCGGCAGGGGGCTCGAGTCCTCGATGCCCACCACGAGCGTGTCCGCGCCCGCCGTCAGATACAGGCGCCACCAGCCCGCCGTGTGCCGTATCGCATTGGAGACCAGCTCGGACACGACGAGCAGCACAGCGTCAGGGTCGGCCCAGGGGCAGTGCTGCAACAGGAACTCCGCGGTCGCCCTGCGGGCCCCCGCGCTCTGCCTGCTCCCGGGATGCGGCGACTCCTCGATCACCACATGGGGCTGTGCGTTCATCACGGTGCTCGCATACCCGCTTCGCGCGCATTCATGAGCGGCGCCGCGGACCCCCGTACGACGCCCTTCATGACGCTCTCGTTCGCCCGGGCGCAATGTTTCCCCGCGCGGCGCGTGAGCGCGCAATGATCGGCCGCTGATGCGCAACAACGATGCATTACGGCTGTGAGCTGCGGACTCGTAGGCTCGGGCCCCGTACCAGGAGTGGCGGTGACCGTCTGCTCGGCGGTCCACTTCCCCCAGCGCGGGTGTCACGTCACGCGCTTCGGCCGCCGTAGGTCCCCCTCGCCGATCCCCGCAGTGATGAAGGAGCCCCGACGTGCTGGACCACGGAGCAGCGCCGCCCGCGACCAAGCCACCGTCCTCCCCGAGCCCCACCCGGGCCCCCGCTCTCGGCACCCGCCTGATGCGGCGCAAGCCCGTCGAACTGCTGGTCGCCGAGGCCGGCCAGGGAGAGGGCGGAGCGCTCCGCCGTTCGCTGACCATGTGGCAGCTGACGATGATCAGCATCGGAGCCACACTGGGCACCGGCATCTTCGTCGTGCTCGGCGAGGCCACGCCGCTCGCAGGCCCCGCCGTCACGATCTCGTTCGTCGTCGCGGGCCTGACCGCACTGTTCTCCGCTCTGTCGTACGCGGAGCTCGCGGGCTCCATCCCGGTCTCGGGCTCCTCGTACTCCTACTCCTACGCCACCATGGGCGAGCTCGTCGCCTGGATCTGCGGCTGGTGCCTGGTCCTGGAGTACGGGGTCTCGGTCGCGGCCGTCGCCGTCGGCTGGGGCGAGTACGTCAACGAACTGCTCGACGGCACGATCGGGGTCACGATTCCCGACGCGGTCGCGGCGCCCCTCGGTGAGGGCGGCTTCATCAACCTGCCCGCGCTCGTCGTCGTCCTGCTCGCCATGGTCTTCCTGATGGGCGGCGCCAAGGAGAGCGCCCGCATCAACACGATCATGGTCGTCATCAAGATCGCGACGCTGCTGCTCTTCTGCGGCATCGGCTTCCTCGGCATCAAGGCCGGCAACTACACCCCCCTCGCCCCCCTCGGTGTCACCGGCATCAGTGCGGCGGCGGCGACGCTGTTCTTCTCGTACATCGGCTTCGACGCCGCGTCGACCGCCGGCGAGGAGGCGAAGAACCCCAAGCGGGACCTGCCGCGCGCGATCATGCTCTCACTGCTGATCGTCACCGCCCTGTACTGCCTCGTCGCGCTGGTCGCCGTCGGCGCCATGCCGTGGCAGGACTTCGAGGGCACCGAGGCCGCGCTCGCCCAGATCATGAAGGACGTCACCGGACACAGCTTCTGGAGCGTGGTGCTCGCCGCGGGCGCCGTCGTCGCCATCGCGAGCGTCGTCTTCGCCGTGCTGTACGGCCAGACCCGCATCCTCTTCGCCATGTCGAGGGACGGCCTCATGCCCAAGGCGTTCGCCAGGGTGGACAAGCGCACCGGAACGCCGCGCGCGAACACCTTCATCGTGTCCGCCTTCTGCGCGGTGCTGGCCGCCACGATCCCGCTCGGCGAACTCGCCAACGCCACCAGCATCGGCACGCTCTTCGCGTTCGCGCTGGTCAACGTGGCCGTCATCATCCTGCGCTACACCCGGCCCACCATGAACCGGACCTTCCGCGTCATGCTGTTCCCAGTGACGCCGCTGCTCGGCTTCGGTTTCTGCGTCTGGATGATGATCAGCCTGCCCGGCGTGACATGGGCGGTCTTCGGTGGCTGGATGGCAGCGGGCCTCGTGTTCTACTTCCTGTACGGCCTTCGCCGCTCCCGACTCGCCACCGCAGAGAAGTGATCCACCCGCAGTGCGACTGAACGATCTCGACGAACGCATCGTCCACGCCCTCGCCGAGGACGCCCGCCGCTCCTACGCCGACATCGGAGCGATGGTCGGCCTGTCCGCCCCGGCGGTGAAGCGCAGGGTGGACCGGCTGCGCGCGGAGGGTGCCATCACCGGCTTCACCGTACGGGTGGACCCGGCGGCGCTCGGCTGGGAGACCGAGGGCTTCATCGAGATCTACTGCAGTCGCAACACCTCGCCCGAGGCCATCGAGCGCGGGCTGAAGCGCTACCCGGAGATCGCGTCCGCCTCCACCGTCACCGGTGAGGCGGACGCGATCGTCCAGGTCTTCGCCGCCGACATGCGCCACTTCGAGCGGGTGCTGGAACGGATTGCCGGCGAGCCGTTCGTGGAGCGCACCAAATCGGTGCTGGTGCTCTCGCCGCTGCTGCGCCGCTTCTCCTCTGGTGCGCCCGCGTAGCCCCTCGTGGGGATACGCAACGAATCACCGCTCCGGCCCGATACGACGCAACGGATCGACCATCGGCGCGCAACGCTCACGCCTTGTACGGGTCGAATCCCGGACCGTACCGTATTGGACGTATCCCATTAACCCGCCCTACGCCGAGGTCAGCCATGCCGTCGTTGCGCACCGCCCTGCTCCAGAGCTCCGGACGGCCCGGTGACGTCGCCGAGAACCTGAAGGTGCTCGACGAGGCCGCGGGCCGCGCCGCCGCCGCCGGTGCGCGGCTGCTGGTGTGCCCCGAGATGTTCCTGACGGGATACGCGATCGGCGACGACGTGCCGAGGCTCGCGGAGCCCGCCGACGGCCCGGGCGCCCGCGCCGTCGCCGAGATCGCCGTACGGCACGGCATCGCGATTCACTACGGCTACCCCGAGCGCGACGGTGACCTGATCCACAACAGTGCGCAGCTGATCGGCCCGGACGGCGAGCGGCTCGCGAACTACCGCAAGACCCATCTCTTCGGCTGCTTCGAGCAGCAGTGGTTCACCCCCGGTGACACCGCTGTCGTCCAGGCCCAGCTCGACGGCATCCGGATCGGCCTGCTGATCTGCTACGACGTGGAGTTCCCGGAGAACGTGCGGGCCCATGCGCTGGCCGGCACCGACCTGCTTCTCGTCCCCACCGCGCAGATGCACCCCTTCCAGTTCGTCGCCGAGTCCCTCATCCCGGTCCGGGCCTTCGAGAGCCAGATGTACATCGCGTACGTCAACAGGACGGGCCCGGAAGGCGAGTTCGAGTTCGTCGGGCTCAGCTCGCTCGCGAGCCCCGACGGCACCGTCCGCACCCGCGCCGGTCGCGGCGAGGAACTCGTCGTCGGCGAGGTCGACCCCGTCCTGCTCGCCGCCTCGCGCGAGAACAACCCCTATCTGCACGACCGGCGGCCCGCCCTCTACGGCTCCCTGGTCTGACGCCGCACTCTCCCGCTCCCCGCTTCATCGTTTTTCGTGCAAGGAGTCCGTACCCCATGACGTCCACGGTGCCCACCACCGCCGTCCAGCACAGCGACGAGCAGCCGCCGATCACCATGTTCGGTCCCGACTTCCCGTACGCCTACGACGACTTCCTCGCCCACCCGGCGGGGCTCGGCCAGATACCCGCGACCGAGCACGGCGCCGAGGTCGCCGTCATCGGCGGCGGCCTGTCCGGCATCGTCGCCGCGTACGAGCTGATGAAGATGGGCCTCAAGCCGGTCGTCTACGAGGCGGACCGGATCGGCGGACGGCTGCGCACCGTCGGCTTCGAGGGCACCGGCACGGATGAGCTGAGCGCCGAGATGGGCGCGATGCGCTTCCCGCCGTCCTCCACGGCGCTGCAGCACTACATCGACCTGGTGGGTCTGACGACCAGGCCGTTCCCCAACCCCCTCGCCCCGTGCACCCCCTCCACCGTCGTCGACCTCAAGGGCGAGTCGCACTACGCCGAGACCATCGACGACCTGCCGCAGGTCTACCGCGATGTGATGGACGCCTGGAACGCGTGCCTGGAGGAGGGCGCGGACTTCTCGGACATGAACCGCGCCATGCGCGAGCGCGACGTCCCGCGCATCCGCGAGATCTGGGCGAAGCTCGTCGAGAAGCTGGACAACCAGACCTTCTACGGCTTCCTGTGCGAGTCGGAGGCGTTCAAGTCCTTCCGGCACCGCGAAATCTTCGGCCAGGTCGGCTTCGGCACCGGCGGCTGGGACACCGACTTCCCGAACTCGATCCTGGAGATCCTGCGCGTCGTCTACTCCGAGGCCGACGACCACCACCGCGGCATCGTCGAGGGCAGCCAGCAGCTCCCGCTGCGCCTGTGGGAGCGCGAGCCCGAGAAGATCGTCCACTGGCCGCTCGGCACGTCGCTGTCCACGCTGCACGACGGCGACCCGCGGCCCGCCGTCACCCGGCTGAACCGCACATCGGGCAACCGGATCACGGTCACGGACGCCTCCGGTGACATCCGCACGTACCGGGCGGCGATTTTCACCGCACAGTCCTGGATGCTGCTGTCGAAGATCGCCTGTGACGACTCGCTCTTCCCCATCGACCACTGGACGGCGATGGAGCGGACCCACTACATGGAGTCCTCCAAGCTGTTCGTGCCCGTCGACCGGCCGTTCTGGCTGGACAAGGACGAGATCACCGGTCGCGACACCATGTCGATGACGCTGACCGACCGCATGACCCGCGGCACGTACCTGCTCGACGACGGTCCCGACAAGCCGGCCGTGATCTGCCTGTCGTACACCTGGTGCGACGACAGCCTGAAGTGGCTGCCGCTGTCCGCCAACGAGCGGATGGAGGTCATGCTCAAGTCGCTCGGCGAGATCTATCCGAACGTCGACATCCGCAGCCACATCATCGGCAACCCGGTGACCGTGTCGTGGGAGAACGAGCCCTACTTCATGGGCGCGTTCAAGGCCAACCTGCCCGGTCACTACCGCTATCAGCGGCGGCTGTTCACCCACTTCATGCAGGACCGGCTGCCCGAGGACAAGCGCGGCATCTTCCTCGCGGGCGACGACATCTCCTGGACGGCGGGCTGGGCCGAGGGCGCCGTACAGACCGCGCTGAACGCCGTCTGGGGCGTCATGGCCCACTTCGGCGGCACGACCGATCCGTCCAACCCCGGTCCCGGCGACCTCTACGACGAGATCGCCCCCGTCGAACTGCCGGAGGACTAGCCGGCGGTCGAGGAGCCCGGCGCGCTGATCCGCTCCCGCCGGGGGCGGGTCAGCGCCAGGGGGTCAGCAGACAGCGGCTCACCAGTCCGACGCCCGCGTCGAGACGCTCGGTGAACTCCGCGGCGAGGTCCGGCAGATCCCGCAGCCCCCACAACAGGCGTGCCGCCGACCACGCGCCGTCCCTGGCGCGGTCCAGGCTCCACGAGCCGACCAGATGCGTCAGGGGGTCGGCGATCTGCAACAGATCGGGTCCGGGCATCACGTCCTCGCGGATGCGTTCCTCCAGCAGGACGAGGATGTCCCCGACCCGCTCGAACTCGCGCTCCAGGTCGGGCGGTGCGCAGCCGAGCGCACGGCAGGTGTCCACGACGGCGAGTGGCAGGTCGTGCCCGATGTGCGCGTTGATCCCGGCGAGCGCGAACTGCAGCGGCCATACGCCGGGATGGCGGCGGTACTGGAACAGCGGCCGCCAACAGGCCGGTGGCCGCAGCCCCTCGGCCGCGGCGTCGACCGCCGCCAGATAGCGCCGGGCGAACAGCACGTCGAGCGTGACGGCGGCCCGCCGGTCCGTGAACCGGCCCTCGTCGATGTGCCGGTCGATCTCCTGGGTGACCGCGAGATAGACGCGGTTGAACACCCCGAGACCGTCCCCGGCCGGCCATGCGGAGCCGTACGCGAGCATCCGCCGCACCACGGAGTCGACTGAGGCCGTGCCGGGGCCCGGCCGCACTGCGAGCTGTTCACTCTGCGCCATGGAGGCAGGGTCCCAGGCCGCGGCCGGGCGGCGCGGTGACGGGCCGGGTCTTCCCCGGAAAGGAGGACGCGACGGCGCTGCCGCGGGACCCTGGTGCCCTTCGCGCGCCTGTTGCGCGTCGTCCGAGGACGGGCCCGGATCAGCAACGGCCGGTCACTTCGACGACCTCGACGCGCCGCGACTCCTGCGACGCCCCGCTGTGCGCTGCTCGTCGAGCGGGCCCGGCGGCGTACCGGCAGGAGCGGGGCTTGGGCTAGACGGCGACCGGGCAGTGACCGGTGACGCCTGCATCGCCGTCATCAAGGAGCTGCGCATCGGCTACGAGCAGCCGGTGAGGCCCGGCCGGCGAGTACGCCGTGCACCTGTGGCTGGACCGGCTCGGCCGCACCGGGCTGACGTACGGCTGCCACCGGTGCATGGCCGACGGCACGACGACGTACACGCGCACGGCGGGTGCTCGTCCGGCCGGACGCCGCCACTTCGCGGCCCTCTGGAGCGAGTGCTTCAGGGACGTCGGCCGGGCACTGCTGCGTCCTGCGGAGTGACCTTCAGGCTCGCCCGGCCGGCTGTCCGCAGCACGCCCGCGCCGACGACCAGGCCGAGGGCGAGCGCGGTCACCAGGCCGAAGGAGACCACCAGGCTGGTCGCGTCGGCGACCGCGCCGATCGCCGACGGCGCGATGAGCCCGGACGTGTAGGTGATGGTGGCGACGCCCGCGATCGCCTGGCTCGGGTTCGGCCCGCTGCGGCCGGCGGCGGCGAACGCCAGCGGCACGACGACCGCGACTCCCAGGCCGATCAGCCCGAACCCGCCCATCGCCGCCGCCGGATGCGGCGCGAGGACCACCAGCAGGCCGCCCGCGGTGGCCAGCACGCCGCCCACCCGCACGGTGCGCACGGGGCCGAACCGGTCGACGATCCGGTCGCCCGCGAGCCGGGCCACCGCCATGGTCAGCGCGAAGGCCGTCGTCGAGGCGGCGGCGAGGCCCGGCGACGTGTCCAGCACGTCCCGCAGATACACCGCCGACCAGTCCAGGCTCGCGCCCTCCGCGAACACCGCGCAGAACCCGATCGCGCCGATGACCAGGGCCGACCTGGGCGGCAGCGCGAAGCGCGGGGGCGGCTCCTCCTCGGGGGTGCTGCGCAGGTCCAGTACGCCCTGGCAGGCGATCAGCCCGAGCGCGGTCAGCGTCGCGGCCGCGATCAGGTGGTGCAGCCGGGCGTCGCTGCCCAGGTGGGCGGCGAGCGTGCCGCCCGCCGAGCCGATCAGCGCGCCCGCGCTCCACATGCCGTGCAGCCCGGACATGATCGAGCGGTCGAGGCGGTTCTCGATCTCCACGCCCAGCGCGTTCATCGCCACGTCCGACATGCCCGCGGTCGCGCCGAACGCGAACAGCACGGCGCACAGGGTGAGGAGGTTCGGCGCGAGGGACGGCAGGACCAGACTCAGCGTCCACAACGCGAGCAGTGCGCGCAGCGCCGTCCGCGCGCCGAAGCGGTGACTGATCGCCCCCGCCAGCGGCATAGCGACGGACGCGCCGAGCGCCGGGAACGCCAGTGCCAGCCCCAACTGGCCCGCGCTGACGCCCGCGTGGTCCTGGATCCAGGGAATGCGAGTGGCGAAGCTGCCGGTCACGGCGCCGTGCACACAGAAGACGGCGGCGACGGCACTGCGGGCGCGCTTCAGCTGCCGCAGCCCGGCGGCCATTTCGCTCGACATGCGGATATCCCTCCCCGAGACCATGAGGCGAAAACTATCAGGAACCCTGCCTGATAAATAGCGGATTTTCTGGCCGTGCTCCTGAGGGACCCGGGCCGTCTGCAAGGATTCCCGCATGCCCGCCTCTCCGAGTACCGCCCGGGCCATCAACGACCGGCTCGCCCTGGAACTGCTCCAGGACGAGGGCCCGTTGACGGCAGGACAGCTGAAGACCATGACCGGCCTGTCCCGCCCCACCGTCGCCGACCTGGTGGAGCGGTTGCAGGGCTCGGGCCTCATCCGCGTGGTCGGCGAGGCGGGCGCCGACCGGCGCGGGCCCAATGCCCGCCTCTACGGGATCGTCGCCGATCGTGCGCATCTCGCCGCTCTGGACGTCCGCACGCAGAGCGTCACCGTCGTGGTCGCCGATCTGATCGGCACCACGCTCGCCGAAGCCGCCCTGCCCATCGGCGGCGACACAGGCACCGAACCGGCCGTCGAACTGGCCGTCGGGCTGCTGGAGCGGACCGTGCGCGAAGCCGACGCGGTCCGCCTGCACAGCGTGGGCATCGGGGCACCCGGCCTGATCGACCCCGTCGCCGGGGAGCTTCGTGAGTCGAGTGGTCTGCCCGCCTGGCACCGGCGTCTCGTCACCGCGCTCCAGGAACGGCTACCTGCCCAGGTCGTCGTGGAGAACGAGACCAATCTCGCCGCGCTCGCCGAGCAGCGCGCCGGCGCGGCCCGAGAGCGCGAGACGTTCGCCTTCCTCTGGCTCGGCCACGGCGTCGGCGCGGCGCTGTTCCTCGACGGGCGGCTGCGCAGGGGCGCGTCGGGCGGCGCGGGCGAGCTCGGTTTCCTGCCGGTGCCGGGCACGGCCGCCCTCCCGTCGGCGGTCGACTGCGACGGTGGCTTCCACTCACTGGCCGGCTCGGCGGCGGTCTGCGTGCTGGGGGAGCGCCACGGGATCGCGGCACCGGCCGACGGCCCCGAACCGCGGGCCGCCGCGGTGGTCGAGGGGGCTGTGTCCGCGGGCCGCGCCGACTTCCTCGACGCGCTCGCCGACCGCCTCGCGGTGGGCGCTGCGGCGGTCGTGTCCGTGCTGGACCCGGGGTGCGTGGTGCTCGGCGGGGAGGTGGGGCACGCCGGCGGCGCGGAGCTGGCGTCCCGTGTGGAGAGGCGGCTCGCGAGGATGTCCCCGCTGCGGACGGAGGTGCGGGCGGGGGCCCTCGGCGGGGCAGCGGTGCTGAGCGGGGCGCTGCGGGTGGCCCGCGAGGCGGCACAGCGGGAGCTGTTCGGCTTGCCCCCTGGCCGCCCGCCGGAACCCGGGAAGCCCAGCCCCGCCGGCGTCTGAGGCGCGGGGTTCGGGGCGGAGCCGCGACGAGCGGGCCGCGCCGGACGAGCCGCGCCGGTGCCTGAGGTGCGGAGCCGCGACGAGCGGGCAGCGCCCAACCGCCCGAGGGCAGCGGCCCCCGAACGCCCGGCGGCGGCAAGGGCCTGGGACCGCCGCCGGGCTGTCTGTGTGGGGATCAGCAGGCGCCCAGGTCCTGCCAGACGCCCCACTCACCTGTCGTACCGGGCTCTTCGCCCTTCGTCCACCACCTGGACTTCCAGGTGTGCGCCATGTGCGAGACGGTCGTCCCGCCGCCGTACTCCGCGGACGAGGACCACGCCGGTGCCGTGCACGCCCCCGGCGACGGTGTGGGCGCCGGTGTCGGCGAGGGCCCCGTGCCGCCGTCGCCGCCCGGCTCCACCACCGTCGTGCCCCGGGCCAGATCCCCGGCGAGGGCGTAGGTCGTCCCGCCGAACGTCACCGTCCAGTTCGACGGAGTGGACGTCGGCAGGTAGTACACGAAGTCCAGCTCGACCGACGCCCCGGGCGCCAGCGTCTGCCACGCCGGCAGCTTCAGCGAGACCCGGTGGAAGTCGCCGTCGAGGCCGCCCACGTTGGTTCCGCTGTGGTCGCTGCGGACGACCGTGGTGCCGAAGCCGGACTGGTCCTTGGCGTTCGGCGGTGCCGATGTGGCGTAGTCGAACTGGAACTCCGTCCCCCCGGGCAGCGTCGCCTTCGAATTGTTCGTGATCTTCAGCTTGGGACTGATGGGGTAGTTGGAGTCGCCCAGCGGGAACTGCCCGAAGTCCACGTCCACCTTGATCGCCTCGGTAGGCAGGACGGTGTTCGACCGCTTGGCGCCGTAGGGAGAGGCCGACTTGAACCTGTCGTACATCGCGGTGGTGAGCGTGTCACCGGTCTCGTACTGCCCCTTGGCCGCGTTCCAGCCGTAGTCCCCGGCCAGTTCCCACACCATCGTGCCGCCGATGCCGCGGTCGACCACGTAGTCCGCCTTGGCCGCGACCGACTGCTCGTCCTCCGTGGACAGGAAGACCCTCTTCTCGGCGTTCCACAGCCACGGCGCGACCAGCGTCGAGTCGTACTTGCGCACATAGGCGCCGGTCAGCTTCGTGTCGGCGGGGAAGCCGTAGCGGGTGACGTAGTCGCCGACGATGCCCTTCTCCAGGTTCTTGGCGTGCCACATCGGGTTCGAGCCCGCCGGCGACTCGTTGCCGGCGGTGTCCTTGTCGTGCCACAGGTTGTCGATGCCGACCGCCCCGTCGCCGCACTCGGTCAGGCCCGCTCCGGCCGGGCAGGTGGTCGACGGCGCCCTGCCCCACAGGCCGTCGGTGCCGCCCTGCACGTTCTTGAAACCGCGGGTGTAGTACGGCAGCCCGATGTTGATCCGGCCGGCCGGCATCGAGCCGCGGAAGTAGTGGTACGCCCAGTCGGTGTTGAGGTAGCCGATGCCGCCGTACTGGGAGGTCGAGTAGACCCCGGCCGCCGCGAGTTCGGCGTCCTTGCCGTCGTCGAACAGCGAGGCGTTGGGGCCCACGTACTCGTTCCAGGCGCCGTGCAGGTCGTACGACATGATGTTGACGTAGTCCAGGTACTTCTGGACCTGGAACGTCTCCATCCCGCGCAGCAGATAGCCGGACGATGGCGCCGCCACCGTGAGCAGGTAGTGCCGGCCGTCCGCCTCGCCCGCGCGGTCGAGCTTCTCGCGCAGGGTCTTCATCAGCGCCGCGTAGCCCTTGACGAGCCCGGCCCTGCGGGCGTTGGAGACCGAGTGGTCGAGGGGGTTCCCGGCGTCCTTCATGGTCGTCGGGTACTCGTAGTCGATGTCCACGCCGTTGAAGCCGTATTTCTTGACGAAGGCCACGGCCGAGTCGGCGAAGGCGTCGATCCCGGCCTGGTTCACCGAGCCGTCCGCGTGGGTGGCCATCGAGTAGAAGCCGCCGGAGGGAACCCGGTCGCCGTTGTCGTCGACGTACCCGCCGGTCTCCGCCCAACCGCCCGCGGAGATCAGCGTCTTCACATCAGGGTGCTTCTTCTTGTACTTCGTCAGCAGGTTGAAGTGGCCCTTGTACGGCAGGGCGGGGTCCATCTCCGCCCCGGCCACACCAGGCCAGGTCATGCCGGTGGCGGCGTTCTTCTCGCCGTCCGCGCCGACCGAGAGCCGGTTGGCAGCGTCGATGTGCGCGAAGGCGTAGTTGATGTGGGTGACCTTGTCCCACGGGATGTCCGAGGCGAGGTACGCGGGCGTGCCGTCCTTGCCGGTGCGCCAGCCGGTGAAGTAGCCGATGACGCGGCGCTGGTGGTCGGCGCCCATCTTCTCGCGGCCGTCGGGGTCGTAGACGGAGCAGTACGGGACGTCGGCGCCCGGGGTGGAATACAGCCCGTCGGGGCGGCAGGACTCCGACGCGGCGTGGGAGACGTCGGTCGAGAGTGAGCCGGCCAGCAGTGCGGCGACGGCTGCGCCGACTGCGAGCAGCGACGCTCGTCTGTGGGTGGGGGACTGCACGGTCAGTTCCTCCTGGTGGAGCCCCGGTGGCCCGCCGGGGGCGACCAAGGGGAGTTCGGCTCAGCTCAACTGGTATGGGGATGACGCGCTTTGGCCCGCCGGTGTGCGCACACCGGCGGGCCGGTCCGCGGAGGTGACGCAGAGGTTAAAAGGACTAGACCAAACCGGTCAATGGGTCTGGACCATTCCGGCGGACTGTGTCATCTGTGAGTCACCCCACAGCCTTCACCCGCATGGTCGAGCGTCCGGCGTGGCAGACTGGCCCTGTATCAGCAGCAGCGCACTCCGGGGTCGGTGCAATTCCGAACCGGCGGTTACAGTCCGCGACCCGTCCGCAGCCAGCGGCCGGTTGACCAGGTGAAATTCCTGGACCGACGGTTAAAGTCCGGATGGGAGGCAGTGCGCGGCGGGCGACCCTCATGGGTGTGCCGGCCGAATGGGAGCGGATCGACGCCTCGCGGCGATCCGGCGCAATCGGCCTCGGCGTTCCCCGTGCGGTGCCGTTTCCCGCTCTCTGTCGTCATCGACAGGCCCCGGAGTCCGTGCCCGAATGAGGCAGGAGGACCCGGTGGCCACCGCAGCCGACATGGACGCCATGCGACGAGCAATCGCGCTCGCCGCCCGCGGACTCGGCTCCACCAGCCCCAACCCGGTCGTCGGGTGCGTCGTCACCGACGCCGCCGGACGCGTCGTCGGCGAAGGCTTCCACCAGCGCGCCGGCGGTCCGCACGCCGAGGTCCACGCCCTGCACGCCGCGGGCGACCGCGCCCGCGGCGGCACCGCGTACGTCACCCTCGAACCCTGCAACCACACCGGGCGCACCGGCCCTTGCGCCCAGGCTCTCATCGAGGCCGGTGTCGCCCGCGTGGTGTACGCGGTCGCCGACCCCGACCCGCAGGCCACCGGCGGGGCCCACACCCTGCGTGCCGCCGGGATCGAGGTCGGCCAGGGCCTCCTTCAGGACGAGGCCGAGGCGGGCAACATCGCCTGGCTCACCTCCGTACGCCTCGGCCGCCCCCACGTGACCTGGAAGTACGCCGCCACCCTCGACGGACGGACCGCCGCGGCCGACGGCACCAGCCGCTGGATCAGCTCGCCGGCCTCCCGCGCCGACGTACACCGCCTGCGTGCCGAGTCCGACGCCGTGCTCGTCGGCTCCGGCACGCTGCGTGCCGACGACCCGCACCTCGCGGTACGCGGCATCGACGGCGCGACGCAGCCCCTGCGGGTCGTGCTCGACAGCCACGCCACGATCCCGCCCACCGCCAGGGTCCTCGACGCCGCCGCGCCCACCCTCGTCGTCGTGCGCGAGGGCGCCGACACGCGGCACCTGTCCGGCGTCGACGTGGCCCGACTGCCCCACGACGACAACGGCATCGGCGTCCACGCCGTCCTCGGCGAGCTGTACGGACGCGGCGTCCGCTCCGTCCTCCTCGAAGGCGGCGCGACGCTCGCCGGAGCCTTCGTCGCCGCGGGCGCCGTCGACCGCGTCGTCGGCTACCTGGCGCCCGTACTTCTCGGCGCGGGCCCCACGGCCCTCTCCGGTGCCGGAATCACCACCATCACCGAAGCGTTGCGGCTCGACGTCACCGAGACCGTGCGCATCGGCCCCGACCTGCGCATCACCGCGACCGTCCCCAAGGGAGCTTGAGTGTTCACCGGAATCGTCGAAGAGCTGGGTGAGGTCACCGCCGTCGAGAACCTCGGCGACGCCTCACGCTTCCGCCTGCGCGGGCCTGTCGTGACCGAAGGGGCCAAGCACGGCGACTCGATCGCCGTCAACGGTGTCTGCCTCACCGTCGTCGAGACCGGCGACGGTGAGTTCACCGCCGACGTGATGGCCGAGACGCTGAAGCGCTCCAGCCTCGGCGCACTCACCACGGGCTCCCGCGTCAACCTGGAGCGGCCCATGGCCGTCGGCGGCCGACTCGGCGGTCACATCGTCCAGGGACATGTCGACGGCACCGGCACGATCATCGACCGCACGCCCTCGGAGAACTGGGAGATCGTCAAGGTCTCGCTCCCCGCCGAACTGACTCGGTACGTCGTCGAGAAGGGCTCGATCACCGTCGACGGCGTCAGCCTCACAGTCGTCGAAGCGGGTCGCGATCACTTCACGATCAGCCTGATCCCGACGACCCTCGCCCTGACCACGCTCGGCACCAAGCAGAGCGGCGACCCGGTCAACCTCGAGGTCGACGTCATCGCCAAGTACGTCGAGCGGCTGCTCGGCGACCGGGCCGGTCAGGAGGCCGGCCGGTGAACACCTTCTCCTGGCTCAACGGCGAGGCGTTCACCGCGTTCGGGCAGCACATCAAGTGGTCCGACATGATCGGCAACGTCATCGGCCTGATCGCCCTGGCCCTCGGCTGGCGCCGCTCGATATGGACCTGGCCCGCCCAGTTCCTCTCCGGAGCGATCCTCTTCACCGCCTTCGCCGCCGGACACCTGTCCGGCAGTGCGGGCAAGCAGGTCGTCGTCATGCTCGTGGCCGCCTGGGGCTGGATGCAGTGGGACCGCGGCCGCCAGCAGACACAGGACGGCACCCTGGCCGTCCGCTTCGCCACCTGGACCGAGCGCGCCCTGCTGGTCGGCGCCGCCGCCCTCGGCACCGTCGCGGTCGCCCTGCTCTTCACCGCCTACCCCTCGCTCTCCTGGGACCCCTGGCCCGACGCCTACATCTTCGTCGGCACCGTCGTCGCCATGTACGCCCAGTCGCGCGGCATGGTCGAGTTCTGGTTCGCCTGGCTCCTGGTCGATCTCGTCGGCGTACCGCTGAACTTCGCCAATGGCTACGCCTTCTCCGGCTTCGTCTACGTCATCTACGGCGCGCTCGTCCTGTGGGGCATGCGCGACTGGTGGCTGCGCTCGCGCGCCAACACCGCCCCCGCCCTGGAAGGAGCAACCGCATGATCCCCGACACGATCCCCGCAGAGATCCTCGGCCTCGACCCCGTCGAGCAGGCCATCCGGGACATCGCGGCAGGCCGGCCGATCGTCGTGGTGGACGACGAGGACCGTGAGAACGAGGGCGACCTCGTCATCGCCGCGGAGAAGGCCACTCCCGAGATCATCGCCTTCATGATGAGTGAGTGCCGCGGCCTGATCTGCGCGCCCATGGAGAGCGACGAGCTGGAGCGCCTGGAGCTTCCGCAGATGGTCGACCACAACACCGAGTCGATGAAGACCGCCTTCACCGTCTCGGTCGACGCCACCGCCGCGCACGGTGTCACCACGGGCATCTCCGCCGCCGACCGTGCCACCACCCTCCGGCTGCTGGCCGACGGCGTCAGCGAGCCCTCCGACTTCGTCCGGCCCGGTCACATCTTCCCGCTGCGGGCCCGGTCCGGCGGCGTGCTGACCCGCCCCGGCCACACCGAGGCCGCCGTCGACCTCGCCCGCCTCGCCGGGCTCCGCCCGGCCGGTGCGATCGTCGAGATCGCCGGCGAGGACGGCGTCATGCTGCGGCTGCCCGAGCTGATCCCGTTCGCCCGCAAGCACGGCCTGACGATCATCTCCATCGAGGACCTGATCGCCTACCGCCGCAGCGCCGAGCCGACCGTGAGGCGTGAGGCCGAGGTCAAGCTGCCCACCGCCTTCGGCGAGTTCACCGCGTACGGCTACCGCTCCACCGTGGACGGCGTCGAGCACATCGCCCTGGTGCACGGGGACATCGGCGACGGCGACGACCTCCTGGTCCGGATGCACTCCGAATGCCTGACCGGCGACATCTTCCAGTCGCTGCGCTGCGACTGCGGCCCCCAGCTGCACGCCTCCATGGAGCGCATCCGCGAGGCCGGCCGCGGTGTCGTCGTCTACCTGCGCGGCCACGAGGGCCGTGGCATCGGGCTGCTGTCCAAGCTGCGTGCGTACGAGCTCCAGGAGCGCGGCCGCGACACCCTGGACGCCAACCTGGAGCTGGGCCTGCCCGCCGACGCCCGCGACTACGGCGCCGGCGCCCAGATCCTCACCGACCTCGGCGTCCGCAGCGTCCGCCTCATGACCAACAACCCCGAGAAGTCCGCCGCGCTCATCCGGCACGGCGTCCTGGTCGCCGACCGGGAGCCGATGCCCGTCGAGGCGGGCGAGCACAACCTTCAGTACCTGCGCACCAAGCGCGACCGCATGGGGCACGACCTGCCCTGGCTGGACGGGGCCCTGGTCACGTCGGCCTGCGGCAACCAGTAAGACCCCTGTCCCCCCTGATACGTACCGAACGCACCACGCACCAAGGAGAACGATGAGCGGCAAGGGCGCGCCCGAACTGAGCGTGAAGAACTGCGGCGACCTTCGGGTGGCCGTGATCGCGGCCCAGTGGCACGAGAAGATCATGGACGGACTCGTCGACGGCGCCCTGCGCGCCCTGCACGAACTGGGCATCGACGAGCCGACCCTGCTCCGCGTGCCCGGCAGCTTCGAGCTGCCCGTCGTCGCCAAGGTCCTCGCCGGCCGTGGCTATGACGCCATCGTGGCGCTCGGCGTCGTCATCCGCGGCGGCACGCCCCACTTCGAGTACGTGTGCCAGGGCGTCACGCAGGGCCTCACCCAGGTCTCCATCGACACGGGCGTCCCGGTCGGCTTCGGCGTACTGACCTGCGACACCGAGGAGCAGGCGCTCGACCGGGCCGGGCTGGAAGGCTCGAACGAGGACAAGGGGCACGAAGCGGTCACAGCCGCGGTGGCCACCGCGACCATCCTGCGTTCAGTATCCGAACCCTGGCGCTGAGCAGACCCCACTTCCGCGTAGGGTGGGAGCACCATGTCCAAGAAGACTTTCGAGGAGCTCTTCACCGAGCTCCAGCACAAGGCCGCCAACGGCGATCCCGCCACCTCCCGCACTGCCGAGCTGGTGGACAAGGGTGTGCACGCCATCGGCAAGAAGGTCGTCGAGGAGGCCGCCGAAGTGTGGATGGCCGCCGAGTACGAGGGCAAGGACGCCGCCGCCGAGGAGATCTCCCAGCTGCTGTACCACGTCCAGGTGATGATGGTCGCCCGCGGGATCTCCCTCGACGACGTCTACGCCCACCTCTGAGCCCGCCCAGCCCTCTCGTACAGATCAAGCGAACAAAGGAAGCCCGTCTCATGCTGCGCATCGCCGTCCCCAACAAGGGTTCACTGTCCGGACCTGCGTCGGCGATGCTCCATGAGGCGGGCTACCAGCAGCGCAAGGAGTCCAAGGAGCTCGTCCTCGTCGACCCCGAGAACGAGGTCGAGTTCTTCTACCTGCGCCCCCGCGACATCGCGATCTACGTCAGCTCCGGCCGCCTCGACATCGGCATCACCGGCCGTGACCTGCTGCTCGACTCCGGAGCGAACGCCGAGGAGATCCTCCAGCTCGGCTTCGCCCGCTCCACCTTCCGCTACGCCACCAAGCCCGGCACCGCGAAGGGCGTCGAGGACTTCGGCGGCATGACGATCGCCACCTCCTACGAGGGCATCGTCGCCAAGCACCTCGCCGACAGCGGCGTCGACGCCTCGGTCGTCCACCTCGACGGCGCGGTCGAGACCGCGATCGAACTGGGCGTCGCCCAGGTCATCGCCGATGTCGTCGAGACCGGCACCAGCCTGCGCAACGCGGGCCTGGAAGTCATCGGCGAGCCGATCATGACCTCCGAGGCCGTCGTCATCCGGCGGACCGGCGCCGATCCGGAGCACGCCCAGGTGCAGCAGTTCCTGCGCCGCCTCCAGGGCGTCCTCGTCGCCCGCAGCTACGTGATGATGGACTACGACTGCCGCGTCGAGAACCTGGAGCAGGCCGTCGCCCTCACTCCCGGGCTGGAGTCGCCGACCATCTCCCCGCTCCACCACGAGGGCTGGGTCGCGGTCCGCTCCATGGTGGCCGCCAAGGAGGCCCAGCGGATCATGGACGACCTGTACGCGCTCGGCGCGCGGGCCATCCTCACCACGTCCATCCACGCCTGCCGGCTCTGAGGGACCACCCGCACATGCCCACCGCCGCCCCCCGCGTCCCCGCGCTCCCGGTCACCTTCAGGCCGACCCGCACCCGGATCGTCCTGCTCTCCGTGGGCGCGGTGATGTGCACCGTCCTGGTCGCCGTCACCCTCCTCCTCGAACGCCTCAGCGGGCCGGAGCGGGTCAGCTTCATCTTCACCGCGCTGCTCTTCTTCGGAGTCCTGGCACTGCTCAGCAGGCCGAAAGTCGTGGCCGACGAGGACGGGGTGACCGTCGTCAACCTCACCCGGACGCGCCGCCTCGCCTGGCCCGAGATCCTGCGCGTCAATCTCCGGCCCGGCGACCCCTGGGTCTTCCTCGACCTCAGCGACGGGACCAGCCTGCCAGCCCTCGGCATCCAGCCGGGGATCGCCAAGGCGCAGGCCATCGACGACGCCCGTGCCCTGCGCGCCCTCGTGGAGTCCCGCGGCACCCGCCAGGACCAGCGCTAGCGCACGCCCCTGTGGGGCACCCGTGTGGCGGAGACGGGCGTCTCACCTCTGCCCAGCCCGGCCGCGGCTTGATTACTCTGGTGGGCGGCGGCGCCCGGTGCGCCCCGCCCCGCACCACACGGCCCCGCGGCCGGCGGGGTTTTCCTTCGACCCGAGGAGTGACTCCCTCCAGCAATGGACGGATCGTCCGGTAGTACCTGCGCCGCCCCCTCCCAGGAGGCGGCGGCATGATCATCCCGCTTCTGCTGCTCGCCGCAGCGTTCCTTCTCATCCTCGCCAACGGCTTCTTCGTGGCGGCCGAGTTCGGCCTCGTCACCGTCGAACGCCCCGACGCCGAACGGGCCGCCGCCCAGGGCGACAAGCGTGCCCGCCGGGTCGTCTCGGCCCTGCGCCAGTTGTCCTTCCAGCTCTCCGGCACCCAGCTCGGCATCACCATCACCTCCCTCGTCGTCGGCATGCTCGCGCAGCCGGCGCTCGCCCGGCTGCTCGACGGACCACTCACCGCGACCGGGCTTCCCGGCGGGGTCGTCCCCGGCGCCGCCGTCGCGATCGGCATGCTGCTCGCCTCGGCCGTCCAGATGGTCATCGGCGAACTCGTCCCCAAGAACTGGGCGGTGTCCCGCCCCTTGCAGGTCGCGCGCTTCGTCGCGGGCCCGCAGACCCTGTTCTCGGCCGTCTTCCGCCCCGTGATCACCCTGCTCAACGCCGCGGCCAACCGTCTCGTACGGCTCTTCGGCGTCGAGCCCGCCGAGGAGCTGGCCTCCGCCCGCACCCCCGGTGAGCTGATGTCCCTCGCCCGCCACTCGGCCCAGGCCGGCGCGCTGGAGCAGGACACGGCCGATCTGTTCGTACGGACCCTCTCCCTCGGGCACCTGACGGCCCAGCATGTGATGACGCCGCGCGTGAAGGTGAGCGCGCTGCAGTCGGACGCCAGTGCCGCCGACGTCCTCAACCTGACCCGCGCGACGGGCCTTTCCCGGTTCCCCGTCTACCGCGAGCGCATCGACGAGATCGTCGGCATGGTCCATCTCAAGGACGCACTTGCGGTACGGGCCGAGGAGCGGCAGCGGGTCAGGGTGACCCGTATCGCCGTCCCGCCCCTGCTCGTCCCCGAGACCCTGCCCGTGCAGCAGCTGCTCGAACGGCTGCGCTGCGAGCAGCCCATAGCCGTCGTCGTCGACGAGTACGGCGGCACCGCCGGCGTGGTCACCCTGGAGGACATCGTCGAGGAACTCGTCGGCGAGGTCCGCGACGAGCACGACGCCGAGGCCGAGGACCGGCCCGATCTCGCGCCCGTCGCCCCCGAGGACGGCCGACCGGCCTGGGAGGCCGACGGCAGCTGCCGGGTCCTCACCCTGCGCCGGATAGGACTCGACGTCCCCGACGGCCCCTACGAGACGGTCGCCGGGCTCGTCGCCGACCTGCTGGGGCGCATTCCCGCCCCCGGTGACCGGGCCGAACTACCCGGCTGGCGCCTTTCGGTGCGCCAGGTGGGCCGTTACCGCGCCGAGCGGGTGCGCCTGGTGCGCACCGCCGACGTACCGGCGCTGACCGAGGCGGCCCGATGAGCGCCCTCCAACTGCTGTTCGCCCTGCTCCTCGTTCTCGCCAACGGCTTCTTCGTCGGAGCCGAGTTCGCACTCGTCTCCGTACGCCGCAGCCAGATCGAACCCCTCGCCGCCGAAGGCTCCTCCCGCGCCCGCCAGGTCCTCCACGGGCTGGAGAACCTGCCGCAGATGATGGCGGCGGCGCAGTTCGGCATCACCGTCTGCTCGCTCACCCTCGGCGCGGTCGCGGAACCGACGGTCGCGCACCTCCTGGAGCCCGTCTTCCACGCCGCCCACGTCCCCGCAGGGCTGATCCACCCCCTCGGCTATGTGATCGCGCTCGCGGTCGTCGTCTTCCTGCACCTCGTCATCGGCGAGATGCTGCCGAAGAACCTGGCCATGGCGGCCCCCGAGAGAACTGCGCTGTGGCTCAGCCCCGGCCTCGTCGGCTTCGCCCGGCTGTGCCGTCCGGTGACCGCCGGTCTCGGCGCCTGCGCCAAGGTGGTGCTGCGGGCCTTCCGCGTCGAGCCGAAGGACGAGGTGGAGGCCGTCTTCACCAGCGATCAGCTCGGACAGCTCGTGGAGGACGCCGGTCAGGCCGGGCTGCTGGCGCCGGCCGAGCAGGAGCGTCTTGAGGACGCGCTGGAACTGGGCAGCAGGCCGGTGAGCGACGTGCTCATCGCCCGGTCCGCGCTGGTGACGGTGCCGCCTTCGGTGACGCCACGGCAGGTGGAGGAGCTCACCGTCCGCACGGGCTACTCCCGTTTCCCCGTCTGCGCGGGTGGCTCCGACCCGTTCATGGGCTACCTGCACGTCAAGGACGTACTGGACCTGGAGGACGACGAGCGGGCCGTGCCCCAGCACATCTGGCGCCCCATGGCGACGATGCGCGCCGAGCTGCCGCTCGACGACGCGCTGTCCGTGATGCGCCGCGCGGCCACGCACCTGGCTCAGGTCGCCGACGCCTCCGGGCGGGTGCTCGGTCTGGTGGCCCTGGAAGACGTGCTGGAGATGCTGGTGGGCGAGGTCCGCGACCCGGCCCACCGCGTCACGGTGCTACCGCGGACACCGAGGACCTCCGCGAGCGCGGACTCCGCCCTGGTGAGTTGAGACACCTCACTGGCCGAGGGGAGGCTCCTGCGGATCGCGGCCCGTCGGGCCGCGGCCCGACAGGACCTCCCCATAGGCCTGCATGAGATCCGGAAGCCGCAGCGTCGACAGGTCCTCGCGGCCCAAAGTGCCCGGATACGTCGACAGCCGCAGGTCCCGGTACGCGCAGCTCTTCTCGTACAGCGTGCGCAGGAACCGCCCGTTGCCCAGCTCGTCGATCCAGCCCTGCTCGACGACATGGCCGCTGATCGAGCGCAGCTCCTCGCGGGCCTCCTCGTCCCACACGTCGCCGTTCTCCGCGGCCAGCACGCCGCCGATCGCGGTCAGTTCGAGCGGGCGGTAGGACGGGAAGTCGACGCGGGTGGTGAAGCGTGAGGACAGGCCGGGATTGGTGGCGAGCAGGCGGTCCATGCCCTCCGGGTAGCCCGCGAGGATGACCACCAGATGGTCGCGGTTGTCCTCGGCGCGCTTGAGCAGCACCTGCAGGGCCTCGTCGCCGTACGCGTCGCCCTTGCTGTAGCCGGAGTTGGACAGGCTGTACGCCTCGTCCACGAAGAGCACCCCGCCGAGGGCCGAGTCGATCAGCTCATTGGCCTTCACGGCCGTCTGGCCGAGGAACTCGCCCACCAGATCGGCTCGCTGGGCCTCGACCAGATGGTCGCCGCCGAGCAGACCGAGCGCGTAGAAGACCCTGCCCAGGATGCGGGCGACGGTCGTCTTGCCGGTGCCGGACGGTCCTGAGAAGACGAAGTGCCGCTTCGGCGGCTGGACGGGTAGTCCCTGCCCCGCCCGCAACCGGGCCATCTCCAGCTGCGCCGACAAGGCCTTGACCTGACGTTTCACCGGCTCCAGGCCGACCATGCGCTCCAGCTCCGCCAGTGCGTCGGCCAGGAGCGCCGGGTCGGTGGGGCCCGCGGGGAAGTGCGGGGCAGCGGACTGCCGGGACAGGGACTTACGGCGCCGGAGCCCGTCCGCCGGGGCAGCCGGTACGCTGCCGGGCGCCTGGCCCCCCGGATCGCCGGGCAGGCGCTCGGTGGCGACCGGGCCCTCGCCCTCGGCCTGGGTGTCCACGGCGTCCGCGCCGAACCCTGTCAGGGACACGGTGGCCAGCCCCGCCGTGTCGTCGTAGCCGTCGATGCCGTCGTACTCCGCGATGGCCGTGAGCCGTGCCGAGGTGTCCATGAAGGCCGGGTCGATCCGGTGCACCGCCCGGTACAGCGGCAGGGCCGCGGCGCTGCGGCCGGTGCCCTCGTGGGCCCGTGCCAGCCAGTACCTCAATTCCTTGCGCTGCGGCTGCTCGCTGCGGCAGCGCATCAGCGCGGCCGACAGCATGGGCTCGGCCTGGCTGAACATCTCCATCCGCACCCGGGCCATCCCGCCGAACAGGCCGGCCTCGATTCCCAGCAGCGGATCGTCCACCAGCGGCTCGGTGTGGCGCACGAGCTGTTCCCAGTCCTTGACCAGATACGCCCGGCAGGCGTGCAGGAAACGCACCTGGGGGTCGGTGTCCACGGGCGGCAGGTCGGCCAGGGCCCGGTCGAGCTCCGGCACATGACGGCCGTCGAGCCAGTGGGAGGCGTGCGCCAATAGCAGATCGCGCCGGCTCTCCAGCACGGGCTGCACCCACCAGCCCAGCCAGTACCAGGAGTTGAGGGTGCGGCGGTGGCGGGCCCGCTGCTCGCCGAACCGCTCGCGGTGGCGGTACATGCACAGCAGGGCGGTGGTCGTGTCGACGCGCAGGGCGTGGAGCCCAAGCCACGCGTCGGCCATCCCCGCGTCCAGCCGTACGGCCGTGCGGAACTCCTCCTCCGCCTGCGGGTAGGCGCCCATCGTGCACGCGTCCACCCCGCGCAGCCAGGCGAGCTCGGCCGGAGTCCGTCCCCCCTGCGTGCCGTTGTCCATAGGGTCCCCCACACTCCCCCCACAAACCGTGCACCAGTGTTGTCGCGCCAGGGGCGCCCACCGGCAGCGTATGCAACGACCATGCCGCGGACGGGAATTGAGCCCACCGGAGTGCATCGTACCTGCGCGTGGGTGCTGCGCTAAGAGCGCCGTGAGGACCTGGCACCGGTGACCCAGGGTGAGCGAATGGGCAGGCGAAATGCGCGGGAGGAGGAGAGGGGCGGAACGAAGCCCCCGATCACGGGGGAACAACCGGGGGCTTCGTGTCCGCGGCGGCTCCGGAAAGCCGCACATTGAGAACGTAAGACTTGTGCGCCCCGTCGGTCAAGCAGAGTTGAGGCACACTCTTGCGCCGGAAATCCGACTGTTCAGTATGCCTGGGGAGGGTGATCACCCTCGGTGATCGACCGGTCCGATTGTGCAGTCCCGGCAGGCACCGTGGACAACTCGTACCCCGCAGAGCACTCCCGCACCAGGATGTCGGCGTACGGACGGGACGGATCCGCGGCGAAATGGCGCGTCTCCGCCGCCGTCCACCCGTCCCAGAAGTCGCTCAGACCCCTGCCGTCCCGCCGCCTGCCCCGCGACCAGGATTCCTCGGCCGGACGGTCCATCCACAGGATTCGGGCCAGATACGGCCGCAGCGCCCGCCTTCCCGCGCCGACTCCCTCGACCAGGACAACGGGGGCCGCCGGCAGCGGCCGCGCCGGAAGAAAACGCCTCAGATTCCAGTCGTACGGGTGAAAGGAGGCTGTCCTGCCCCGGGACAGCGGAGCGATCACCTCGTCCAGCATCCGGCCGGTCCACGCGAACAGCTGATCGTGCGTGGCCAGATCGTCCAGATGCAGCACCGGCACGTCCTCGCCGCCGAACGCGGCGGCGAGCCGCGCGGCGAACGTGCTCTTGCCCGAACCGGCATGTCCGTCCACCGCGATCAGCCGCACCGGACCGCAGGAGGGGGCCAGTGCGCGCAGGCGGGTGGCGAGCCGGTCGAGATCGTCCATGGGGCAAGGGTAGGAGGTGGCTCCGCACAGCCGCGGGGCACCCGCGGGTGCCCCACGCGTCCCCGGCGGTGCCCCACGCGTCCCCGGCGGTGCCCCACGCGTCCCCGGCGGTGCCCCACGCGTCCCCGACGGGGACCATCAGCGGACCAGACCAATATTGCCCCGCCGACGCGGTCCGAAGTGCTGGCCGAAGCCCCGCGGGAGCCGGGATAGTTGGCCCACTGCCGCGCACCTGACTTGGGAGTCCCATGGCCAGACCTACTTCGCGCAGAACCGTTCTGGGAGCCGCGATCGCGGCCGCCGCGAGTGCCGGACCGCTGTCCGCCCCCGCCGGACCCGCGGCCGCCGCGCCCACGCCGGAGCGGGCCGCCGCCGCACCGGCGCTCATCGACAACCGCTTCTGGTCCACCTATACCGACTGGCGCTGCGGCGAGGCGTCCGGCACCGCTGCCGTCTCCGGGCGCCGCCCCGGCGTGGTGATCGCCACCCCCGCCGGCAGCGTCGACCACACCGACCCGCACACCGGACGCACCGCCCGCTGGGAGTACGCGACCTGGACCTCGCCGGTGCACCGCTGCACGGTGCCCGCGACCGAGGTCATCGCCTCCTGGAACGCCCATACCCCGGCCGGCACCTGGCTCCAGGTCGAACTCGCGGGCGGCTACTCGGACGGCACCGGCACCCCCTGGTTCGTGATGGGGCGCTGGGCCGCGGGCGACGGGGACGTCCTGCGCACCTCCGTCGACGGCCAGAGCGACGGAAAGGCGAGCATCTGGACCGACACCCTCACCGTCGACGACGCGGCCGGCGGGCTGCGCCTGACGTCCTACCGGCTGAGGCTGACGCTGTACCGCAGGCCGGGCACCGGCCTGACGCCGACCGTGTGGCGGCTGGGTGCGATGGCCTCGGACATCCCGGACCGCTTCGGCGTACCGGCGTCGGTGCCCGGTCTCGCCCGCGAGCTTACGGTGCCGCGGTACTCGCAGAACACGCACATCGGCCAGTACCCGGAGTACGACAACGGCGGCGAGGCCTGGTGCAGCCCCACCTCGTCCCAGATGATCATTGAGTACTGGGGCCGCCGGCCCACCGCCGAGGACCTGGCCTGGGTGAACCCCGACTTCGCCGATCCGCAGGTCTGCCACGCGGCCCGCTTCACCTACGACCACCAGTACGAGGGCTGTGGCAACTGGCCCTTCAACGCCGCCTACGCCGCGACCTACCGCGACATGAGCGCCGTCGTCACCCGGCTCGCCTCGCTCACCGATCTGGAGACCCTGATCCGCGCGGGGATCCCGGCCATAACGTCGCAGTCGTTCCGCGAGGAGGAGCTGACCGGGGCCGGCTACGGGACCGCCGGGCACCTCATGACAGTGATCGGCTTCACCGCCGACGGCGACGTGATCGCCAACGATCCGGCCTCGCCCGACAATGATGCCGTGCGACGTGTCTACCGGCGTGCCGAGTGGGAGAAGATCTGGCTCCGCACGAAGCGCTACAACGCGACGGGGAAGGTGGTCTCGGGCACCGGCGGCGTCTGCTACCTGTACTGGCCGGCCGATCCCACGCCCGCCCAGCGACAGGCTCTCGCGGCGGTCGGCATCCGCTGAGGCGCCCGGCCGTGCCCCGGGAGCGTGACGAACGTCTCTACCCCGGGGCCCGGCGAGGCTGGCACTGTGGTGGAGTCACGGGGGAAGCCCATCTGCCAGCCGACCGAACGAGACCGCCATGACCTCGACCGCAGCCACCGCCGACCGCGCCCGGATCCGCACCCGCACCGGGGGCCCTGACGACGAGTCGCCGGTGCTGGAACACGTCCTCGGCTGGACGCTGGTGGTCGTCATCGCCATGTTCATCACTCAGCTCGGCCTTCTCTAGGCCTCTGGGCCAAGGCACCCGACTCCAGCCGCCCGCGGGCCGGTTGACGGTCTTGATCAGCTCTCCGTCCTCCGTGGCACCGCTCAGCTCCCAGAAGAACGTGCCGCCGGGGCCCTGCCGGTTCCTGCGGTCCGTCTTTCAGTCCGTCCTTCCGGCGACGGCGAACCGATTGCGTGGCTTCCGGCAAGATCGCGGCATCGCTGCGCACGCTGTCGGGCACCCCGTGACGGGAGCCGTCCGATCGGGCATACTCAACGCGCCAACAGCCGCCAACCAGCCTCTTTCGTGATCCGGAAGGGCACCATCGGCCTGGCAGAAGACCCGGCGCCGCGCCCACACCCTGCCCGCGCGAACGCCGCAGCGCCCGACAGGGAGGAGAGCGCCGCAATGCCCGACCGCGCCCCGCAGCCGGTGGACCGTCAGCTGCCCACCGAGGAGGCCAGGGACCTGATCGCCCTGGTCCGCGACATCACCGAGCGGGAGATCGCTCCCCACGCGGCCGAGGAGGAGGAGGCCGGGCACTTCCCGCGCGACGTCTTCCGTCTCCTGTCCGACTCCGGGCTGCTCGGCCTGCCGTACGGCTCCGAGTACGGCGGAGGCGACCAGCCGTACGAGGTCTACCTCCAGGTGCTCGAAGAGCTGGCGGCCGCCCGCCTCACCGTGGGCCTGGGCGTCAGCGTCCACTCGCTCGCCTGCCACGGGCTCGCGGGCTACGGCACCAAGGAGCAGCGCGCGGACCATCTGCCCGCGATGCTCGGCGGCGGCCTGCTCGGCGCGTACTGCCTCTCCGAGCCCGCCTCCGGCTCCGACGCCGCCTCGCTGCGCACCAAGGCGGTACGCGACGGCGACGACTGGGTCATCACCGGCACCAAGGCCTGGATCACGCACGGGGGCATCGCCGACTTCTGCACGGTGCTCGCCCGCACCGGCGGCGAGGGCGCCCGCGGCATCACGGCGTTCCTGGTGCCGGGCGACGCGCCGGGGCTCAACGCCGCGCTGCCGGAGAAGAAGATGGGAATGAAGGGCTCGCCCACCGCCCAGCTCCACTTCGACGGCGTCCGCATTCCCGACTCCCGCCGCATCGGTGAGGAGGGTCAGGGCTTCGCCATCGCCCTGTCCGCGCTGGACTCCGGACGCCTGGGCATCGCGGCCTGCGCCATCGGTGTTGCCCAGGCGGCGCTCGACGCGGCGGTCGGCTACGCCACGGACCGCAAGCAGTTCGGCCGTCCGATCGCCGACTTCCAGGGCATGCGCTTCATGCTCGCCGACATGGCGACGCGCATCGAGGCCGGTCGCGCGCTCTACCTGTCCGCCGCGCGGCTGAGGGACGCGGGCCGGCCGTTCTCCCGGCAGGCCGCCATGGCCAAGCTGTTCTGCACCGACGCGGCCATGAGCGTCACCACGGATGCCGTCCAGGTGCTCGGCGGCTACGGCTACACCCAGGACTTCCCGGTCGAGCGCTACATGCGCGAGGCCAAGGTGCTCCAGATCGTCGAGGGCACCAACCAGATCCAGCGCATGGTCATCGCCCGTCACCTGGCCGGGCCCGAGACCCGCTGACCCGTCCCTCCCACGCCAGGGGCGCCGCGAGCCTGCTCCACTCGGGATCCCGGCGCCCCGGCAGCGTCCTGCCCCGGCTCGCCCACAGGGCCAGCAACTCGCGGTAGATGGGCGGATCCGCCGGATGAGGAACCGATTCTTCAGAGACGGGTACGACGAGCCGCCGTCGGCCGCGTCTCGCGGTCTGGGAGTACAGGTTCATGCCCGGGCCAACGGCTGCGCCCGGGTGCGGGTTACCGCCGGGCCGATTCGCGCGCCAGTCCAGGGCGTACGTACGACGCCTCCATGAACGCCCGCGGTCGCCGGGACGGCGAGGACCGGAGCGCTCCCGCCGCCCGCCGACGGGGCGGCGTGATGCAGGGCGTCCGCAGCCGTGCCCTGCCGGGAGCGGCGCGCACGCGGTCCACACTCAGGCTGCGTGGCGCTCGCCGGAGCGGAGGGTCAGGCGTCGCGCCCGTACCCCGGAACAGGCCCCCGGGGCGCAGGCAAGCCCAGCCGAATCAGGCTGCGCCCGACGGGTCCGCGGGCGGTCGCCGCACGCCGGGGACGCAGGCTGAGACCCGTCGGGATCAGGCCACGCCCCTGCGCGCCGGGAACAGGCCCGCCGGGAGCGCAGCGTCAGGCCGCGCGCGCCCGCGCGCCGGGGTGTTGCAGCGGCCCGCCGGGGACACAGGGTCGGCTGAGTGGCGCTCGCCGGAGCGGAGGGCAGGCCCCCGGGGGCGCAGGCAAGCCCAGCCGGGTCAGGCTGCGCCCGATCCGCACGCCCGGAGGGCGCAGCGTCAGGCCGCGCGCCCGACGGGTCCGCGGGCGGTCGCAGCACGCGGCCAGGTTCCGCCGGGGTCAGGCGTCACGCCCGCATGCCGGGAACAGGCCCGGCGAGGGGCGCAGCGTCAGGCCGCGCGCCCCGCATGCAGGGGGTTGCAGGGCCAGGACCCGCGGGGTCAGGCCACGCCCCCGCATGCCGGGAACAGCCCGTCAGGGTCGCGGCGTCAGGCCGCGCGACGCATCGGCGGCACCTTCAGCGGCCGCGAACCCGGACCGCCGACGTGCGAGAACGGCTGGGTGCGCCAGTCGAGCCCCTGGGGCAACGTCAGCAGCAGGGCCGTCTCCTGCTCCTGTGCCTCGAGCGACTCGTCGGCGGGACGGGCCTGACCGGCGGGGCGGCCGGTGCCCGAGCACACCGTCAGCCCGAAGGGGTTCCACGGGGTGGGGCACAGTGCGTGCTCCGGCAGGACGTCCTCGTCGGCGAGGAGTGCGATCGGCTGGGCGCAGTCCGGGCAGATGACCCGGTACATCCCGAAGGTGTCGTACGCGTCGAACTCGTCGTCGTCGGCAGATGCGGCCGGATCGACAGGCTCCGGTTCAATGCGGGCGTCGTTCTTAACGATCTGCATGGAGAATCTCCCCCTCGGATGGGCCGACCAGGCGCTGATGGCCTCGACCACAGCAAGCAATGCCCACCGCGCGGGGCAGGTAACCGCGAGGTCACGGCGGACACCGGCGCAAACCTGTGGCATTCGTCACACGGCCGTCGCGACGGGCCCCTCGCGGCCGCCGTGGACTGTGCCGGAGGCGGCTCGGGGCAATAGGTTGATCCGCATGGAGGAGCTGGATCGTCAGATCGTGGAGTTGCTCGTCAGGGACGGGCGGATGAGCTACACCGACCTGGGCAAGGCCACGGGCCTGTCCACATCGGCGGTGCATCAGCGCGTCCGCCGCCTGGAGCAGCGGGGCGTCATCCGCGGCTACGCCGCCGTCGTCGACCCCGAGGCCGTCGGCCTGCCCCTCACCGCTTTCATCTCGGTGAAGCCGTTCGACCCCAGTGCCCCCGACGACATCGCGGACCGGCTCGCCGGACTCCCCGAGATCGAGGCCTGCCACAGCGTCGCGGGGGAGGAGAACTACATCCTCAAGGTGCGCGTCGCCACGCCGATCGAACTGGAGCACCTGCTGACCCGCATCCGTTCCCTGGCCGGAGTCTCCAGCCGCACCACGGTGGTCCTGTCGACCCCGTACGAGGCCCGCCCGCCGCGTATCTAGTCTTGGTCCCATGACCGAGCGCACCGCCCCCAGAAGCGACCACCGCACCGTGCTGCTGCGCGGTGGAGAAGTGCACAGCCCCGCCGACCCCTTCGCCACCGCGATGGTCGTCGAGCAGGGACATGTCGCCTGGGTGGGCTCCGAGGGCGCGGCCGACGCCTTCGCCTCCGGCGTCGACGAGGTCGTCGACCTCGAAGGCGCCCTTGTCACTCCCGCGTTCACCGACGCGCACGTCCACACCACGGCGACCGGCCTCGCGCTCACCGGACTCGATCTGTCCGGCGCCGCTTCGCTCGCCGACGCCGCCGCGCTCCTGCGCGCGTACGCGGACTCCCGCCCCGGCGACCGCATCCTGATCGGACACGGCTGGGACGCCTCCCGCTGGCCCGAGGGCCGCGCGCCGCGGCGCGACGAACTCGACGAGCTCACCGGCGGGCGACCCCTCTACCTCACCCGTATCGACGTCCACTCCGCCGTCGTCACCACGGCCCTGCTGGACCTCGTCCCGGGCGTCCGCTCACGGCCGGGCTTCCGTGACGGCGAACCGCTGACCGGTGACGCCCACCACGCTGTCCGTGCCGCCGCCTATGCGGCCCTCTCGCCCAGCCAGCGCACCGAGGCGCAGCGCGCCGCGCTGCGGCATGCCGCGTCCCTCGGCATCGGCAGCGTTCACGAATGCGGCGGCCCCGACATCTCCTCCGAGGAGGACTTCACCGGACTGCTGACGCTCGCCCGGGACGAACCGGGCCCGCGCGTCGTCGGCTACTGGGCCGACCGGGACGTCGAGCGGGCGCGGGCCCTCGGCGCGCTGGGCGCGGCCGGCGACCTGTTCGCCGACGGCTCCCTCGGCTCGCACACCGCCTGCCTGCACGAGCCGTACGCCGACGCCGACCACACCGGCGCCGGCCACCTCGACGCGGCCGCCGTCGCGTCACACGTCGTCGCCTGCACCGAGGCCGGGCTGCAGGCCGGGTTCCACGCCATCGGCGACGCCGCCCTGACCGCTGTCGTCGACGGAGTGCGCGCCGCGGCGGACAAGCTGGGCCTCGCCCGGATCCGCGCCGCCCGCCACCGGGTCGAGCACGCCGAGATGCTCACCCCGGAAACCATCGCCGCCTTCGCCGAGTTCGGGCTCACCGCCTCCGTCCAGCCGGCCTTCGACGCGGCCTGGGGCGGCGAGGCGGGCATGTATGCCCAGCGGCTCGGCGCCGAGCGCGCCCGCACCCTCAACCCGTACGCGGCGCTGCTGCGCGCCGGAGTGCCGCTGGCCTTCGGCTCCGACAGCCCGGTGACGCCGCTGGACCCGTGGGGGACCGTCCGCGCAGCCGCCTTCCACCGCATGCCCGAGCACCGCATCTCCGCCCGGGCGGCCTTCACCGCCCACACCCGCGGCGGTTGGCGGGCCGTCGGCCGCGACGACGCCGGTGTCCTGGTCCCGGGAGCCCCCGCGGACTACGCGGTCTGGCGCACCGGCGAACTCCTCGTGCAGGCTCCCGACGACCGTGTGGCCCGCTGGTCCACCGACCCCCGTTCGGGCACCCCCGGCCTGCCGGACCTCACCCCGGGCGCCGACCTGCCCGTCTGTGTGCGGACGGTGGTCCGCGGCCACACCGTCTTCGCGGGACCGAACGGGTGACGTAGGGACATTTCCTACCGCCGATCGATGCCCGCACCGCTCGGCCACGACCTGTGGATCTTCGCCTCTGACCTGGAGATACGGCCGACTTCTGCTGGTCGCAGGACTGTTGACAGCGAGCGCCCACCGGCCGGTAGGTTCGGCCGGGTCCACCACAGGACGTCCGACCGGCACCTTCCACGCAGTCGTCGAACGCCGCTGGGCCATGGGGTGGTGTGCCGCACCGGCGCACCGCCGCTGGGAGCCAGGTTCAGCGCCCGCGCCTCGGGGGCAGAGGGAGGATTTCAGCCGGCCGGCAGGTGCGACCCGGGTGGGGCCCGGCGTTCAGTAGACAACGGCTCTCGGTCGACCCGCAGCCAGCGGGCCCCAGGTCGGCCCGAAGGACGCCGGGTCCGATCCGTTGCCGTCGCCGACTCCCGCGGTACAACGGCCCCGGTCCCGGGCTCCTGCGCGCCCGCCCGGCGACTCCCGTCATGATCCGCTGCCTCCCGGCGGTGCGCTCCGGGCGCTCGCTATGGTGGGGCTCTGCGTACGGACTTTTCTGCGTACGGACTTTAAGGGGCAGCAGTGAACGACGGTGGTGCGGTTCCCCATGGCGGACCCCAGGGGAGGCGGTACGGCCCGCTCGGCAAGGCTTTGGTGATCATCCCGACCTACAACGAGGCCGAGAACATCAAGGCGATCGTCTCGCGGGTGCGCGCTGCCGTGCCCGACGCCGACGTCCTCGTCGCCGACGACAACAGCCCCGACGGCACGGGCAAGTTCGCCGACGAGCTCGCCGCCGTCGACGAGCAGGTGCACGTCCTGCACCGCAAGGGCAAGGAAGGGCTCGGCGCCGCGTACCTGGCGGGGTTCCGCTGGGGCATCGAGCATGACTACGGGGTGCTCGTCGAGATGGACGCCGACGGCTCCCACCAGCCGGAGGAGCTGCCCCGGCTGCTCACCGCTCTCAAGGGCGCGGACCTGGTCCTCGGCTCGCGCTGGGTGCCGGGCGGCCGCGTGGTCAACTGGCCCGCGCACCGGAAGCTGCTGTCCCGCGGCGGCAGCACGTACTCCCGCATGCTGCTCGGCGTGCCCATCCGTGACATGACCGGCGGCTACCGGGCCTTCCGCGCCGAGACGCTCCAAGGGCTGGGGCTCGACGACGTCGCCTCGCAGGGCTATTGCTTCCAGGTCGACCTCGCACGCAGGGCCGTGGCTGCCGGCTTCCATGTCGTCGAGGTCCCCATCACCTTCGTGGAGCGAGAGCTGGGCGACTCGAAGATGAACCGGGACATCGTGGTCGAGGCCCTGTGGCGGGTCACGGCCTGGGGCGTGGGGAGCCGGGCGAGCCGGCTGCTCGGCCGCAGGCCCTGAGCTTCCGGATCCACCCCTTACACCGCCTTGGTGAGCCCCCAGGCACACTGGGGGCATGACGACCGGCGCACAGAACCCGACCGCTCCCCGGCGCTCACGCGCCCGCACCCTTGTCCCCCTCGGCATTGCCGCGTGGCTGGTCCTGGAGATCTGGCTGCTGACGCTCGTGGCCCGCGAAGCGGGCGGTTTCGCCGTGCTGGGACTGCTGGTCGGCGGGGCAGTGCTCGGCGCGGTGGTGATCAAGCGGGCGGGGCGGCGCGCGTTCACCAACCTCACGGCGACGCTTCAGCAGCAGCCGGGTGCGGCCGCGCCGCCGGGCAGCGGCAAGGGCAACGGACTGCTGATGCTCGGCGGGCTGCTGCTGATGCTGCCCGGCCTGATCTCGGACGCGCTGGGCCTGCTGCTTCTGCTGCCGCCCGTGCGCAGCCGCCTCGGCCGGTACGCGGAGCGTTCGCTGGAGAGCCGGATGAGGGCGGCGTCGTCGGGCACGCTGGGCCATGTCTTCCAGCAGGCCAGGATCCACCGCCCCGACGGAAAGGTGGTCCAGGGAGAGGTCATCCGCGACGACGCGCCCCCGTCCGATCGGGAAACGGGCAGCCCGAGGCCCCCGCTGACGCCCTGAACCCGCAAGGGGAGGGGGGCGCCCGGACCCCGCCATGCGCCCGCAGGCGCGGCAGGCCAAGACGCAGCGGGCACGCGCCCTCCCGTCGGATATGAGCGGCCCCCGGCAGGTGCCTGCCACAGCCGGGGGCAGGCCCATGCATGCCGATACACAAGAACCCGGAGCATGCCGATACATATGAACGGAGCCGCGGGCGGTTCCGCCCCTAAGCGGAGGAGCAGCCCGCGCGACCAGGGCCCGCGCTGTTCAAG
>NZ_JBIRZM010000013.1:191838-241935 GCF_044390825.1 Streptomyces sp. NPDC018833
GGGGCCCGGGCCGGCTCCGCATCCCCCCCCTCACCCTCCCCGCGCCCGTCGGCTTCTAATCCCATGGCCGGGGGGGGGGGGGGGGCGGGGGGGGGGGGGGCCCCCCCCCCGCGGCTCCGTAGCGTGAGCGGATCCGCGCGCTGTTACGCGCTTACGCGGACTTGCGGCTGTCGCGCGGATGCACCGCGATGTTCATGGCGCCGGAACGCAGGACCGCCAGCCTCTCGGCCAGCACTTCCTCGAGCTCCTCGCGGGTACGCCGCTCCATGAGCATGTCCCAGTGCGTACGCGCCGGCTTGCCCTTCTTTTCCTCGGGGCCGTCCCCGTCCACCAGGAGCGCCTGGCTACCGCAGACCTTGCACTCCCACTCCGGCGGAATCTCCGCCTCGACCGAGAACGGCATCTCGAAACGATGCCCCTTCTCGCATGCGTACTCCACCGCCTGGCGCGGGGCCAGATCGATGCCGCGGTCGGTCTCGTAGCTGGTCACCACGAGGCGCGTGCCGCGAAGAGCTCGCTCACTCATGAATCGTGCCTCCCGGGCTTGTCGCCCACAGGACAGGTGTCGCTGTCGTCGTCATCCGGTCAACGTCCGGTCGGCGGTAAAGATTCCCGTTGCGGGTCATGCGTCGCCCGTCGTGCCGCCCCTTGTTCTACCCACCAGTGCCCGGTTTGTCACATCTGGCATTAGATGTCACCCAGCGTCTTTGCTACTTGAGCACGCAGTAACGGTCCGCCTGGCGGGCCAAAGGCGTACACTACCGCCCTTTCACTTCCGCGTCTAAATCCGGTCCGGAACGGGGTTGCCCGCGGCGGCCACCGCGCGCCGCACCGGGACCCGCGCGAGCAGGACGAATCCCAGGACGAAGAAGATCACCAAGGAGATGATGGCATCTCGGTAGCTGCCGGTCAGCTGATACGCGAGACCGAACACCAATGGGCCGAGCCAGCTCAGACCCCGGTCGCTCATCTCGTAGGCCGAGAAGTACTCCGCCTCCTTGCCCCGCGGCACCAGATGGGAGAACAGCGAACGCGACAGCGCCTGACTGCCGCCGAGCACCAGTCCGATCGCCGCGGCCAGGCAGTAGAACCACACCGGCGCACCCGCGGGCAGGAAGTATCCGGCGGCCAGGATGAGGGTCCACACCGCCAGTGAGCCGAGTACGACGCGCTTCGCACCGTGCGTCCTGGCCAGCCGGCCCATGCCCAGAGCGCCCGCGACCGCGAGGACCTGGACGAGGAGCACCGCCGTGATCAGCGTTGCCTGGTCCAGGCCGAGCTCCTCGGAGCCGTAGACCGAGGCCTGTGAGATCACGGTCTGCACGCCGTCGTTGTAGACGAGGTAGGCCAGCAGGAACGACAGCGTCAGCGGATGGCGGCGCATGTCCTTCAGCGTGGCCGTCAACTGGCGCCAGCCGGAGCCGACCCTGCCCTCTCCGCTCGTCGACGGCCGGCGGTCCCGCAACCGGCGCAGCGGCACGAGCGTGAAGGCACCCCACCACAGTCCGGCGGACGCCAGGCAGATCCGCACCGCATCGCCCTCGGACAGGCCGAAGGAGTCATGGCCGGAATACACGGCCAGATTGAGCACCAGTACCAGCGCGCCGGAGGTGTAACCGAAGGCCCAGCCCCGCGACGAGACCGCGTCGCGTTCATGCGGCTCCGCGATCTGCGGCAGATACGCGTTGTAGAGGACCATCGACACCGCGAGCGAGGCGTTCGCCACGATCAGCAGGAGGGCGCCGAGCAGATAGCGGTCGCCGTCCAGCAGGAACATGCCCGTCGTCGCCGCGGCGCCCAGATACGCCGCGAAGGCGAGGAGGGGCTTCTTGCGCCCGCTGCGGTCCGCTGCCGCGCCCGCGAACGGCATCACCAGCACCGCGAGGACGACCGACGCCGACACCGCGTACGGGAACACGGAACCGGCCCGCACCGCGATCCCCAGCGGATGGACGAAGCCGTCGGCGTCGGCGGCGGCCTTGGCCACCGACGTCAGATACGGCCCGAGGAACACGGTGAGCACACTCGTCGAGTACACCGAGCACGCGAAGTCGTAGAAGTACCAGCCGTGTTGTTCACGTCTTCGCTCGCGGGCGCTGTCCGCGCCGTCCGTGCGGTCGGCGGTGCCGGCCGTCATCCGCGCCCCCTCGCTCGTGCTGTCGGCAGATGTGCCGGGTCAGCCCCACAGTCCACGGTCGGTCAGCACCGTGCGCAACGTCTCAAGATGATCGGTCATGATGCCATCCACGCCAAGGTCCAGGAGCGCGGCCATCCGCTCGGGGTCGTTGACCGTCCAGACATGGACCTGCAGGCCCCGTGCGTGCGCCTCCCGCACGAAGCGGCGGTCCACCACGCGGACACCGCTCTGGGACTGTGGAACCTGGACGCACACCGCGCCCTTGCGTACCGCGGCTGGAATCCCCACCGACGCGAGCCGCAGGCCGAGGACGCCCCTGACCCCGTACGACGTCGCGAGCCTGGGACCGGCCCGGCGCACGGCCCGCGCCACCCGGCCCTCGGAGAAGGAGCCGACGCAGACCCGGTCCCAGGCGTCGGCCCTGCGGATCAGATCCATGAGTGGCTCCAGTGCTGACTCCGCCTTGAGGTCCACGTTCCAGCGGGCCTCGGGGAATTCCTCCAGCAACTCCTCGAAGAGCGGAAGCGGTTCCCGGCCCGCCACCCGGGCCCGGCTCACCTCGCTCCACGGCAGCTGCGCTATCCGCCCTCCCGCGTCGGTCACCCGGTCCAGCGTCGCGTCGTGGAAGGCGACCAGCCGTCCGTCCGCCGTGGTGTGCACATCGGTCTCGAAATAGCGGTACCCGGCGTCGGCCGCGCGGCGGAAGGCGGCCGCGGTGTTCTCGATGCCGTCGGCGGCACCCCCGCGGTGGGCGAAGGCGAGTGTTGCCGGGTGGTCCAGATAGGGGTGGCGTATGGCGGTCACCGCGGCAGTATGGCCTGCCTCGGTGACGAGCCGGCGACCACGGTGCTGCCTTCGTCCGCACCCGGGATGGCGAAGACACGCAGGAACAGCTGCGCCAGGGGTCCGATCGCCAGCGCGTACAGGACCGTGCCGGCGCCCACCGACCCGCCGAGCACGAACCCGGTGGCCACCACCACCACCTCAAGTGCCGTGCGCACCAGCCGGATCGACCGGCCCGTGCGGCGGTGCAGACCCGTCATCAGACCGTCCCGGGGGCCGGGGCCGAAGCGGGCCGCAATGTACAGGCCCGTCGCCGCACCGTTCAGTACGACACCGGCGGCCAGCAGCGGAACCTGCGACGCGAACCCATGGACATCGGGTACGACGGCGAGCGTCGCGTCCATGGCGATGCCGATGACGAACACGTTGGAGACCGTCCCGAGGCCGGGCCGCTGCCGGATGGGGATCCACAGCAGCAGCACCACGGCGCCGACGATGATCGACACCACGCCGATCGAGATGCCGGTCAGCTCCGACAGTCCCTGGTGCAGCACCCCCCACGGTTCAAGCCCGAGTCCTGCGCGCACCAGGAGAGCGGAACTCACCCCGTACAACGCCAGGCCGACGTACAGCTGCAGCAGTCTGCGGGTGAGATGTCCGGACACGATGGCGTCCCCCTGTGGTGGTAGTGGACCGATGCATGACACTCTGTGGCTACGGAAGAATGGGCAACCATGGCCAATTCGAGGAAGGTGGACTGACTTCCATGTCGCAGTGGACTTCGGCGGTGGGGGCGGCGCAGCTCGCCCGGCAGCTCACCTCCCAACAACCGCACCCCGCCGGGCCGGGCACCCGCAAGCCGCCCGCGTACCGCGCGCTGGCCGACGGCATCCGGCTTCTCGTCCTCGAAGGCCGGGTCCCCGTCGCCGCACGGCTGCCCGCCGAACGGGAACTGGCCCTCTCGCTCTCCGTCAGCCGTACCACCGTCGCCGCCGCGTACGAGGCCCTGCGTGCCGAGGGGTTCCTGGAGTCCCGCAGGGGAGCCGGCAGCTGGACCGCCGTTCCGGCGGGCAATCCGCTGCCCGCCCGCGGCCTCGAACCGCTGCCGCCCGAGTCGCTCGGCTCCATGATCGACCTCGGCTGCGCGTCCCTGCCGGCTCCCGAGCCCTGGCTGACCAGGGCCGTCCAGGGCGCCCTGGAGGAACTGCCGCCCTACGCTCACACCCACGGCGACTATCCCGCGGGCCTGCCCGCGCTGCGCCGGATGCTCGCCGAGCGCTACACCGAGCGCGGCATCCCCACCATGCCCGAGCAGATCATGGTCACCACCGGCGCGATGGGCGCGATGGACGCCATCTGCCATCTGTTCGCCGGGCGCGGTGAACGCATCGCCGTCGAGTCACCGTCGTACGCCAACATCCTCCAGCTGATGCGCGAGGCCGGGGCCCGGCTGGTGCCGGTGGCCATGGCCGAGGGCCTGACCGGCTGGGACCTCGCCCGCTGGCGCCAGGTCCTGCGCGACGCGGCGCCCCGGCTCGCGTACGTCGTGGCCGACTTCCACAACCCGACGGGCGCGCTCGCCGACGAGGACCAGCGCCGCTCCATGGTGGAGGCGGCCCGCTCGGCGGGCACGGTGCTCGTCGTCGACGAGACCATGTCCGAGCTCCACCTCGACCCGAACATGGAGATGCCCCGTCCCGTCTGCGCCTTCGACCCCGCCGGCGCCACCGTCCTGACAGTCGGCTCGGCGAGCAAGGCCTTCTGGGCGGGCATGCGGATCGGCTGGGTGCGCGCGGCCCCCGACGTCATCCGCTCCCTCGTCGCCGCCCGCGCCTATGCCGACCTCGGCACACCCGTGCTGGAACAGCTGGCTGTCAACTGGCTGATGCACACCTCCGGATGGGACAGCGCCGTCTCCATCCGGCGCGAGCAGGCCCGGGAGAACCGTGACGCGCTCGTCGCCGCGGTGCGCAGGGAGCTGCCGGACTGGGAGTTCGACGTGCCCTCCGGCGGTCTGACGCTGTGGGTGCGTACCGGTGGCCTGTCCGGCTCCCGGCTCGCCGAGGTCGGCGAGCGGGTCGGGATCAGGGTGCCGTCCGGACCGCGTTTCGGGGTCGACGGCGCGTTCGAGGGATACGTACGGCTGCCGTTCACGGTCGGCGGACCCGTCGCCGATGAGGCCGCCACGCGGCTGGCGGCGGCGGCAAGACTGGTGCGCACGGGAGCGACCACGGGCACGGAGGCGCCCCGCACGTTCGTCGCGTAAGGCCCGGCCTGGGCGGGCTCGTGCAAGGCCCCGGCCCGGGCAGGGCGACGGCCTCAGCCCTCGGCGGGAACGGCGGCGGCCGGCGGAGCGGGGGAGGCCACGGGCGCGGCCGCCGAGGGAACCGCATGCGGCTCCGGCTCGCCCGGACGCGGGGGCAGCAGGTCGAGCACCGCCTGCCGGTGCGCCTCGCTCGTCGCGTCGTCGAACGGGTCCGGCGTGGCCGGCACCTGCAGCCTGAGCACCGGACCCGTGCCCAGCCGTGCGTATCCGCGCCCGGGCGGGACCTCCGTGGCGGGTGTGGTGCGCGGGGCGGTGCCCAGCACGGCCTCGAACCGGCCGAAGTCCGCCGGGCCGAGCGTGACGCGGGCGCGCGTGTGCGTGCGCACGGTCTCGGTCAGGGCGTCGGTGCTGTCGAACTGTTCGGCCACGACGACCGTGACCTGCGCCGCCCGCCCGTGCCGCAGCGGTACCTGGAGCAGCTCCTGCGGGTCCATGTGACCGTCGGCCGCGGCCAGATGGCCGAGGACACTCGGCCGGTCCAGCAGGATCCACAGGGGCCGCTTCGTGTCGTCGGGAGCCGGAAGCCCCGCCTGACGAGCTCGGTTTGCGGCGATCAGGCGTCGCTCCGTCTCGTGGGCGGCCCATTCGAGGCTCGACAGCGCTCCGCCGAGACCGCACTCGACGCCGAGCACGCCCGTGCGGCCGGTGAGGCAGGCGTATTCGCCGGTGCCGCCGCCCTCGACGATCAGCACGTCGCCGTGCTGGAGGGCCTGCAGGGCGATGGAGCGCAGCAGCGTCGTGGTGCCGCTGCCGGGCTCGCCGACGACCAGCAGATGCGGTTCGGTGGAGCGCGGACCGGTGCGCCAGACGACCGGCGGCGCCTGCTCCGTGGTGCCGCCACAGGAGACGGGCAGCGTGCGCCGGACGGCGTCGGCATCGGTGAAGCCGAGGACGGTCTCGCCGGGTGAGGTGACGAAGCGCTGGGCGGCGATGGAGGTGGACAGGGCAGGCAGCACGCTCATATCGAGCTCGTTGCTCTCCTCGTCCCAGCTGAAGCGGTACTCCCGGCCGCGGCCGGACTTCGCGTGCAGCAGTTGCTCGATCCGGGCCCGTGACGCGGCCTCGGAGTCGGTGAAGTACGCCGGGTAGGCCACGCGGAGACGAGTGAGCCGGCCGGTGTCGTCGAACGCGTACTCGCTGAAGGCCTTGCTCCACTCCCCGCCGTGGGTGAAGAGCGGAGCCGGGTCCTCGGGGACCGAGAAGTACGGCACGAGGGCCTCGTGCAGGGCGCGCAGCCGGGCGATTTCGGCATCGCTCGGGCCGGTCCTGACCGGCGCCCTGACGCGGCCGGCCCAGGCGGCCGCGGCCATCACCGTGATCAGGGTGATCAGCGGCCCGTACGGGATGACCGCGACGACCAGGACGCAGGCCGCCACGAAGAACAGGGTGGGACCACGCCGTTCCTTGGGCGTGGCGGCCCACTTGCTCCGGCCCATGGCGGCCAGCCTTCCGAGACCGCGGGTGACCGTGATCAGTGGATGGAGGACATCGGTGGCGCTGTCGGCGGCCGTGCGCGCGATCTCACGACTACGGGCGATCTGTGCGCTGCCGCTGGTCAGAATGCGGGGGAGTGGTCGCCGGGCCACATCTGTCTCCTGAAGGTGCTCGTCGGTGGTTCGGGGGTCAGAACTTGATCCCGCCCAGCAGCCCGGCGAGGCTCGTGGTGCCCGCCGTGATGCTCGGCGCGATCGCGGTGCCCGCGAGGAAGAAGCCGAAGAGCGCGGAGACGAATGCGTGGGACGCCTTGAGCCCGTCTTTCCGGAAGAAGAGGAAGACGATGATGCCGAGCAGCACGACGCCTGACATGGACAGGATCATGAGGTTCTCCTGGGTGAGGGGGACATTCACCATGAGTTCTTCCATGCTTACAGAAAGTGTCTATACGATAAAAGCTGCAAATGGGTGAAAACGGACGCATTTCACTTCACTGGGCGAGAGTCGTCCCTTGATCGGCGTGCCCGCGGCCCGGCGGGGCGGCACAGTGCCCTCCCGCTCCTGCGGAAGCGCGTGGTCCGTTTCCCCTCGCCGGACCCGTCCCCGCAGGCGCCTGGCAGTAACCTGTCGGTTCACTCGTACGGCTGCTTCTGCCGTGCGGCCCAGGTCAACATGGTGAAAGGCGGTCCGTCCGATGAGTGAAGTCCCGGACTCCGAGGTGATCGAACTCGCGACCAAGGTCTTCGACCTGGCGCGCCGTGGGGAGACCGAGACGCTCGCCGCGTATCTCGACGCAGGCGTCCCGGCCGACCTCACCAACGACAAGGGCGACACGCTCGTCATGCTCGCCGCCTACCACGGGCACGCCGCCACCGTCGAGGTGCTCCTCGCGCGGGGCGCCGAACCGGACCGGGCCAACGACCGCGGCCAGACGCCTCTCGCCGGCGCGGTCTTCAAGGGCGAGGACGCCGTCATCCGCGCCCTGCTCTCCGGCGGTGCCGATCCGCAGGCCGGTACCCCATCCGCCGTGGATACCGCGCGGATGTTTGGGAAGACGGACCTTCTGGAGCTGTTCGACGGCCGCTGAGCGGCCGTCGCGCACGTCCCGGTCGGCGCCGTACACGCTTCGGCCAGCCACGACGCGGTCACCGGCGGGGGTGGGCACCTCCTACGGCCGCAAGGTCCGAGGAGACGCCGTAAATGTGGTCGCGGTGGCGAAATGCGTGGGTCATCATGACGTCAGCCCTGTCCCGGACCCATCATCCGGGAATTCCCCTGGGGCCACCGAAGAGAGGCAGAAGGACATGCTCACCACCAAGCAGAAGACGCGTATGACGACGGGCGGCCCGACATGCTGCTGCGCGGCCTAGGCATTCCAGTCCCCGGTTGCGTCGACAGCTTGATGTGAGGCTTTCCCCATGTTCGATCCAGTCATAGCGCCGAGCGGCACCCTGCTCGGCCTGCTGCAGAGGGGCCGCGGCGACGGCACCTTGCACGCGCTCGCAGCGCCACGGGCCGAAGCGCTCGCGGCACTCAACCACTGCGTTCTGAGCGATCCCCGCCACGACTGGCAGGTCGAGAACCGCTCCTTGTACTACGCACGCCTGTACCTGGACCTCCACGGCAGCCTGGAGGAGATCGAGCGGCACCTGTGCGACGCCGACGACCACCTCGACGCCGACGAGACCCGGACCGGACTCGCGCTCGCCGTTCTCGGACACCTCGCCTCCTACGGCCGGGGCGACGCCCTCGCACTGCTGCGGCGGTACGCCGCGCAGGGCGCCAACTGGGCATGGGCCCTGGACGAACTCGCCCTGCGCGACGACGACGCGGGCCTGCGATCCCTCGCGGACCCGATCCTCGCCCGCTTCCCCGCCACCCCCGAGGGTGACGCCGAACTGGCCGTCGCCGTGCGCGACGCCTTCGAACCGCGGCCGTGGCGGCTGTGGGCGGACGACCACCGGGAGTTCATCGGCGCCCGGGTACGTGCCGCGCAGGAAGCCGGCTCCTTCGACCGCTGGCAGCGCCAGATGCGTCCGTCGGGCCCTCGCCCCGGCTGGAGCGTCCAGGCCGTCCTCGACTGGGCCGACCAGGGGCTGGAGCGCGGCAGCGCACTGCATGTGCCCGCCGCTCGCTGCCTCGGCGCCGTCGCCGGCCCCGAGGACCGGCCCGAGATCGTCCGCGCGGCGCACACCGGATCCGACGGAGCCCGCTGTACCGCCCTGCACTACCTCGCCGAATCCCGGGACCCGGTGGTCCTCGACCTGATCGAGGCGGCGGTCGCAGGCGGCTCGTCCACCGTCGCCGACGCCGCGATCTCCGCGTTCGAGCGGATGTGCGGCGACGAGGCCGTGGACCGGGCCCGGGGTTGGATCCACCGCCCCGACGCCCTCGGCGCGTCCGCAGCCGGAGTCCTCGCCTGCCGCGGGGCCGCGAAGGACGCCCCCCTCGTTCTCGGCGCCCTCCGCGAGACCGTCCGCGCCGACGGGCCCGACGCCCCGCTGCTGTGGACCCTCGTCGACGGCACCGGCCGGCTCGGCATCACCTGCGCCGCCCCCGTACTGCGCCACGTCTACCGCGAGACGACCTCCTCCCATCTCCGCGGCCGTGCCGCCCGGGCGCTCGCCGCCACCGACCCCTCCTTCGCCACCGGATTCGCCGTCGAATGCCTGTGGGACTGCGAGGAGACCACCAGAGAGGTGGCCGCTCGCCACGCCGAGACCGGTGACGTGCGCGTCGCCGAGCGATTGCGCCGGCTCGCCGCGGACCCCGCCGAGGAGGCGGAGGTGCAGACCGCCGTACGCAGCAGGATCGGGCCCGACATGCCCGCTGTGTGACGACTCGCCGCCCACGGCCCGGGGGCGGCAACACAACGCTCATGGGACGTTCCCCGGCCGGAAAGATCCACGTTGGCGCAGCCACCCCGGGCCCGACGACAACACGGGTATGCGTGTCGTCATCGTCACCGAGTCCTTTCCGCCCGACGTCAATGGTGTGGCGCACTGCGCCCTGCAGACCGCCCGGCACCTCGCCGCCCGCGGTCACGAACCGCTCGTCATCGCCCCGGCCGCCGCCGGGGCGATGAGCGCCGACCCTCATGCGCCGTGCCCCGTCGTACGGGTGCCCTCCCTGCCGTTGCCCGGCTATCCGCAGGTGCGGGTCGCTCTCCCCAGCCGCAGGGTGGCGGCGGCGGTCACCGCGCACCGCGCCGACATCGTCCACCTCGCCAGCCCCTTCGTGCTCGGTGTGCGCGGGATGGCCGCGGCGGCCCGGCTGGGCCTGCCTGCCGTCGCCGTCTACCAGACGGACCTGGCCGGCTACGCCCGTACCTACGTCGGAGCGGGGGAGGGCACGGCCTGGCGGCGCATCAAAGCGGTCCACAGCGCCGCCGACCGGACCCTCGCGCCGTCCACCGCCGCCCGGCGCGACCTGGAGGAGCACGGCGTCGAGCGCGTACGGCTGTGGCCGCGCGGCGTGGACACCGCCCGCTTCCGGCCCGCGCTGCGCGACGAGGAACTGCGGCGCGAGCTCGCGCCCGGCGGAGAACTGATCGTCGGTTACGTCGGCCGCCTCGCGCCCGAGAAGCACGTCGAACTGCTCGCGGGTGCCTGCGCCCTGCCCGGCGTGCGGGTGGTCGTCGTCGGCGACGGACCGAGCGAGACCTCGCTGCGCGGGGCACTTCCCGGCGCCGTCTTCCTCGGCCGCCGCATCGGGGACGACCTCGCGCGGATCTTCGCCTCCCTCGACGTGTTCACGCACACCGGCCCGTATGAGACCTTCTGCCAGACCGTGCAGGAGGCCATGGCGAGCGGTGTCCCGGTCGTCGCGCCCGCCGCGGGCGGCCCGCTCGACCTCGTCGACCACGAACGGACCGGACTGCTCGTTCCACCGCACAGCACCGACGCCGTGCGCGACGCGGTCCGTGCCCTGACCGACGACCCCGGACTGCGGGCCGACTTCGCCCGCGCCGGGCGGGTCGCGGTCGAGGGCCGCACATGGACCGCGGTCGGGGACATGCTGCTGGACCACTACGCCGACGTCCTCGGCGCACGCACGGCGGTGGCCGCATGAGCGGACTGCGCATCGTACGGCTCGCGAACTTCGTCACCCCCTCGTCCGGCGGGCTCCGCACCGCACTCGACCAACTCGGCCGCGGCTATCTGGCCGCCGGACACGAGCCAGTGCTCGTCGTGCCCGGCGATGCCGAGAGCGACCGGCACACCCCGCAGGGCCGCCTCATCACCCTGCCCGGTCCCGAGCTCGTCGGCACCGGCGGCTATCGGGTGCTCGCCGGGCGGCGACGGCTGCGCCGCCTCCTGGAGGACCTCGGACCCGAGCGCCTGGAGGTCTCCGACCGCACCACCCTGCGCTGGACCGGCGAATGGGCGCGGCGCCACCGGGTCCCGTCGGTGATGGTCTCGCACGAGACGGCCGACGGTGTGCTGCGCACCTGGGGGCTGCCGGACGCGTTCGCCGCCCGCACGGCGGACCGGCTCAACCGGCGCAGCGCCTGGGCCTATTCGAAGATCGTGTGCACGACGGAGTGGGCGGAGCGCGAATTCGTCCGTATCGGCGCGCAGAACGTCGTGCGGGCGCCGCTCGGCGTCGACCTCGAGCGATGCCGGCCCGGGCGGCGAAGCACGGCACTGCGCGCCCCGTACGCCGTCGGCGCGCATGTCCTGCTGCTGCTCTGCTCGCGCCTGTCGGTGGAGAAACGACCCGGCGCCGCGCTCGACGCTCTGGCGGAACTTCGCGCGCGGGGCGTGCGGGCGGCGCTGGTGGTCGCCGGGGACGGGCCGCTCAAGCCCTCGCTCGTCCGCAGGGCGGAGGGCGAGCGCCTGCCGGTCCGGTTCCTCGGCCACGTCACCGACCGGGAGGCCGTCGCCGACCTCCAGGCCGCGGCGGACGTCTGCCTGGCACCCGGCCCTGCGGAAACGTTCGGCCTGTCCGCGCTGGAGGCGCTGGCCTGCGGCACGCCCGTCGTGGCGAGCGCGTCGTCGGCGCTGCCGGAGGTGATCGGCGACGCAGGCGTCGCAGCGGCGGACACGGGCCCGGCTTTCGCGGACGCGGTCCTGACGATCCTCGGCCGCCCGGAGCCGGCGCGCCGTGAGGCGGCCCGGGCACGGGCCGAGCTCTTCGACTGGAACAGCTCGGTCACGGCGTTCCTGGCCGCGCACGACGCACTGCCGGTACGCAACGGGGCGAAGAAACGGGGAGCGCGGGGATGAGGACCGGGGGTGTCGACGACATACGCGGCGGGGATGCCACGGTGGGCGACGGGCTCGGGGGCTTGCGGGATCGGGGTGGCTCTGCGGTCGGGCGCGGCGTGGGGGAGCGGGCCGTCCCTGCGACGACTCCGGCGCGGGTCTGGGCCCCCGCGGCCGACACGCCGCACGCCCGTGGCGAGGCGGGCCTCGCGGGAGCGGTGCGTCCGGAGGAGGCGGCCCCGCAGCCCTGCGGCTGCGAGCCCGTCCGCACGAGGCCGGGGCTGGTGAGCGAGGCAGGCCCGTCTCCCGGGGGTGGTGCGACCGGTCCGGCGGGACGGGCGCGCCTGGGCGCCGAGGGAACGCATACCGGCGTGTTTGCGGGGCCGGTGCTTGTGGACGGTGAGGAGCGGGGTGGTCGTGTGGGTGCGGCCGCGGAGTGGCCGTCGTGCGGCGGCGTGCTCGCGGGGCCGGTGCTACCGGGCAGCGCTGAGCCAGGTGGTTGTGCCAGCGGCGGCGTCCCGCCCGACGAAGTGGTCCGATCCGGGCATGGCGCGGAGGGAGTCGGCGGGGAGCCGGACGGAGCCGGCGAGGGGCCGGACGGCGACGGCCTCCCCGGGGGACATGCGTTGCGCCCCGCTGGGCGCTGTGCCGTGGCCGCGCAGGGGCGCGGCGGCGCGCGGGGCCGGGGCCAGACCGTCAGCACCCGGCCGGTTCGGTTCGTCGCGCTCGGGGACTCGCTCACCCAAGGCGTCGGCGACCCCGTCGACGACGGGTGGCGGGGATGGGCCGCGCTGCTCGCCGACGGCGTAGGGAGCGACGAGCGGCCCGCCGTCTTCCGGAACCTCGCCGTCAGCGGCGCGCTCAGCCGCGACGTCGCCGAGGACCAGGCGCCACGGGCCCTCGCCTTCGGGCCGGACATCGCGTCCGTCGTCGTCGGCGTCAACGACACCCTCCGGCGCACCTTCGACATCGGGCGGCTCACGTGCCACCTCGACGAGGTGTGCGGTGCGCTCGCTGCCCACGGCACCGTACTGCTCACCGCCTGCCTGCCCGACCCCGGCGCCATGTTCGCTCTGCCCGCGCCCCTCGCCCGGCCGCTGGCCCGGCGACAGCGGGCCGTCAACGCCGTCGTCCACGCCCTCTCCGACCGCTACGGCGCCGTCCATCTGCATGCCGCCGACCCCGTTTGGGTCGCCGACCGTTCGATGTGGAGCGCCGACCGACTGCACCCGGGCGAGCGGGGACACCGCATGCTCGCCCGCTCCTTCCACGACCTGCTCGCTGCCCGCGGACTCGCCCACGGCCGGCCTCCCTCGACCGAACCCGACCGGCCGCGCCCCACCCGCGCCGAGGCGCTGCTGTGGCTGGCCACGGCAGGCACCGGCTGGGTGGCGCGCCGGTGCACCGACCTGGTGCCGCAGCTGCTGCGGCTCGCGGGCGACGAGATACGGCACTGGGCCCGCGGCACCAGCGCGCGCCTGGACCGCTCCGCCGAGCACGCCCTGTCCGCCGCGCTCGCCGCCCTGTCGCCGGAGCCCTCCTTCCGACCCGCCGGGGCAAGAATGGGGGAATGAGCGGGCGCTGGGAGTTCTGGATCGACCGTGGCGGCACCTTCACCGACATCGTGGGCAAACGCCCCGACGGACGGCTCGTGACGCGCAAACTGCTCTCGCACAACCCCGAGCGGTACCGGGACGCCGCCGTAGCGGGCATCCGCCTGCTGCTCGGCACACCCGACGACGAGCCCGTCCCGCCCGACCGCGTCGCCGCGGTCAGGATGGGCACCACCGTCGCCACCAACGCCCTGCTGGAGCGCCGGGGCGAGCCGACCGTGCTCGTGATCACCCAGGGCTTCCGGGACGCGCTGCGCATCGCGTACCAGAACCGGCCCCGGCTCTTCGACCGCCACATCGTTCTTCCCGAGGCGGTGTACGACCGGGTCGTCGAGGTCCCCGAACGCATCGACGCCCGCGGCACCGTCGTCGTACCGCTCGACATCGACGCGGTCACCGAGCAGTTGACCGCAGCCCGCGCCGACGGCCTGTCCAGCGCCGCCGTCGTCCTGATGCACGGCTACCGCCACCCCGACCACGAGCGGCGCATCGCCCGCGTCGCCCGCGACCTGGGCTTCGCCCAGGTCAGCTGCTCGCACGAGGTCAGCCCGCTGATCAAGCTCGTCCCCCGCGGCGACACGACGGTCGTGGACGCGTATCTCTCACCGATCCTGCGGCGCTACGTCGACGAGGTCGCCGCCGAACTCGCCGGCATCCGCCTGATGTTCATGCAGTCCAACGGAGGGCTGCGCGAGGCCACCCATTTCCGCGGCAAGGACGCCGTGCTCTCCGGGCCCGCGGGCGGTGTCGTCGGCATGGCCCGTACATCGGAGCAGGCCGGGTACGGGCAGGTCATCGGCTTCGACATGGGCGGTACGTCCACCGATGTGTCGCATTACGCGGGAGAGTTCGAGCGGGAGCTCGGCACCCAGGTGGCGGGCGTCCGGATGCGTGCGCCGATGATGAGCATCCACACCGTCGCCGCCGGCGGCGGGTCCGTGCTCCACTTCGACGGGCGCCGCTACCGGGTGGGCCCCGACTCGGCGGGCGCCGTCCCCGGCCCCGCCTGCTACCGGCGCGGCGGTCCGCTGACCGTCACGGACGCCAATGTGATGCTCGGCCGCATCCAGCCCGCACACTTCCACGCGGTGTTCGGGCCGAATGGCGACCAGCCCCTGGACGCCGACACCGTGCGTGAACGCTTCACCGCGCTCGCCGAGGAGGTCTCGCGCGCCACCGGCACAGCGCGCACCGCCGAGCAGGTGGCCGCCGGCTTCCTGGAGATCGCCGTCCTCAACATGGCCAACGCCGTCAAGAAGATCTCCGTCCAGCGCGGCCACGACGTCACCCGCTACGCGCTGACCTCCTTCGGCGGTGCGGGCGGCCAGCACGCCTGCGCCGTCGCCGACGCCCTGGGCGTCGACACCGTGATCGTGCCGCCGCTCGCCGGAGTGCTGTCGGCGTACGGCATCGGCCTCGCCGATGCCACCGCCATGCGAGAACAGTCCGTGGAGGCCCCGCTCGACGAGGACACCGTCGCCCGTGTCCGTACCCTGTGCGACGAACTCGCCGACCGCACCCGCGCCGAACTGCGGGCCGACGAGGTCCCCGATGACGCGATCACCACGCACGCGCGCGTCCTGGTGCGGTACGCGGGAACCGACGCGAGCCTTCCCGTCCCCCTCGGCTCCGCCGAGGCCATGAAGGCGCGGTTCGCATCGCTCCACCGCACCCGCTACGCCTTCACCATGGACAAGCCGCTCGTCGTTGAGGCCGTCTCCGTCGAGGCCGTGGGCGCGGCAGGCGAGCACGCGGAGACCTTGGTGGAACAGGCCGGTGGCCAGGGGGAGTCCGCGCCGTCCGCGCGCGTCCCCGTCTTCGTCGACGGCAAGCGGCGGACCGTACCGCTCCACCGGCGCGGCGATCTGCGGCCGGGACACGCGATCCCCAGCCCCGCGATCGTCGCCGAGGCCGACGCGACGACGGTCGTCGACCCGGGCTGGCAGGCCGCCGCGGGCGACACCGGACACCTGCTGCTGACCCGCGTGCTGCCGAGGCCCGGACGGGTCGCGGTCGGCACGGACGTGGACCCCGTGCTCCTGGAGGTGTTCAACAACCTCTTCATGGCGATCGCCGAGCAGATGGGTGTACGCCTGGAGAACACCGCCCACTCCGTCAACATCAAGGAACGGCTGGACTTCTCCTGCGCCCTGTTCGACGCCGACGGCAACCTGATCGCCAACGCGCCGCACATCCCCGTACACCTCGGCTCCATGGGGGAATCGATCAAGGAGGTGCTGCGCCGCAACGCGGGATCGATGCGGCCGGGCGACGTGTACGCGATCAACGACCCGTACCACGGCGGCACCCACCTGCCGGATGTCACCGTCGTGACACCGGTGTTCGAGGGCGAGGAGCTGCGTTTCCTGGTGGCGTCGCGCGGACACCATGCCGAGATCGGCGGCATCACCCCGGGGTCCATGCCCGCGTTCAGCCGGACCGTCGACGAGGAAGGGGTGCTGTTCGACAACTGGCTGCTCGTACGCGACGGACGCCTGCGCGAGGCCGAGACCCGCGAGCTGCTGACCAGCGCCCGCCATCCTTCCCGGGCCCCTGACACCAACCTCGCCGACCTGCGGGCCCAGATCGCCGCGAACGAGAAGGGGATCGCCGAACTGCGCCGGATGACCGATGAGTTCGGCACGGACGTCGTCCAGGCCTATATGCGGCACGTCCGGGACAACGCGGAGGAGTCCGTACGCCGCATCGTCGCCCGCCTCGGCGACGGCCAGTACCGCTACGAAACGGACGGCGGCGCGGTCATTCGCGTCGCCGTCCGGGTGGACCGTGAACGGCGCAGCGCGCTCATCGACTTCACGGGTACGTCGCCGCAGCAGCCCGGCAACTTCAACGCACCGACGTCGGTGGTCATGGCTGCGGTGCTGTACGTCTTCCGGACGCTGGTCGGTGAGGACATTCCGCTCAACAGCGGCTGTCTGGAGCCGCTCGAAGTGCGGGTCCCCGAGGGGTCCATGCTCGCGCCGTCCTACCCGGCGGCCACGGTCGCGGGCAATGTGGAGACCTCGCAGGCCGTCACGGGCGCGCTGTACGCGGCGCTCGGAGTGCAGGCGGAAGGCTCCGGCACGATGAACAACGTGACGTTCGGCAACGACCGTGTGCAGTACTACGAGACGGTCGCCAGCGGCTCGGGGGCGGGCGACGGATTCGACGGCGCGGACGCCGTCCAGACCCATATGACCAACTCACGGCTGACCGACCCGGAGGTGCTGGAGTGGCGCTACCCGGTACGGGTGGACTCCTTCGCCGTACGGGAGGGCAGCGGCGGGCACGGCCGGTGGCACGGCGGCAGCGGAGCCGTACGGCGGATCCGGTTCCTGGAGCCGATGACCGTGGCGCTGCTGACCGGACACCGGCGGATCGCGCCGTACGGGATGGCCGGCGGCGAACCCGGTGCCCTCGGCGAGAACCATGTCGTACGCGCGGACGGGAGCGTGGAGCGGCTGGCGGGGGTCGCCTCCGTGGACGTGGGACCCGGCGACGTGCTGGTCCTGAGGACGCCCGGGGGCGGCGGCTACGGCCCGCCCGACCGGTGAGCGCGTGCGTCGCCCGGGCCGCCCAGTGGCCTGGTGCCGCACCGGGCCAGCCGGTTGCCTGGTGCCACAGCGGTCGGGCGCGCCCGCCGGATCCTTGGGGGTCATCGCACCGGCGTGAAGCGCACGGGGGTGCCCGGCACCGCCTGCGCCGCCGCTGCGAGGTCACGGCCGTCGACAACGCCCACCACGGGATAGCCGCCGGTCGTGGGATGGTCGGCGAGGAACACCACGGGCCGGCCGTCCGGCGGCACCTGCACCGCGCCCAGCACCATGCCCTCGCTGGGCAGTTCACCGGCGACGGCACGCTCCAGCGGCGGGCCCTCCGTGCGCAGCCCGATGCGGTTGCTCGCCGACGACACCCGGTACCCGGGCCCGGTCAGCGTCCCGATGGCCTGGCGGGTGAACCAGTCGTCGCGCGGCCCGAGCCGTATCCGCAGGACCAGCTCGGCCGGGGGAGCGCGCCAGGGCAGCGCGCCGTCGACATGGCCCGGCGGACCGCAGGGCGCCCCCAATGGCAGCACGGCACCGACCGTGAGCGGCTCCGGCCCCAGGCCGGAGAGCAGATCGGTGGAGCGGCTGCCCAGCACCGGATCGACGGAGATGCCGCCTGCGAAGGCGACATAGCTCCGCACGCCCCGCACGGCCCGTCCGACCTCCAGCAGCGCTCCGGCCGGCACCCGCACGGGTGCGCCCCATGCCACCGGGCGGCCGTCGACGGCGACCGCGCACGGCGCACCGCCCACCACGGTCACGACCGCGCAGCGTGGCCGCAGCGCACACCCGTCGAGCGTCGTCTCCAGAACGGCCGCGCCCTCGTTGTTGCCCACCAGACGGTTCGCGAGGTGCGCGGCCCGGGCGTCCAGAGCTCCCGAACGCGGAACCCCGAGATGGGCGTGCCCGGGTCGGCCGCCGTCCTGAACCGTGGTCAGCGCCCCTGCCCGTACGACCGCGAGGGCCCGGTCCGTCATCGCGCCTCCGGCACGAAACGCACCCGCGTCCCGGGGGAGAGCAGGGCCGCCGGCTCGCGCGCCGGATCCCACAGAACGGCGTCCGTCGAGCCGATCAGCTGCCAGCCGCCCGGTGACGAGCGGGGATAGACCCCGGAGTACGCCCCCGCGAGGGCGAGGGACCCGGCCGGAACCGTGGTGCGGGGGGTGGCCCGGCGGGGGACCGCGTACCGCTGGGGAAGGCCCGTCAGATAGCCGAAGCCGGGTGCGAAACCGCAGAAGGCGACGCGGAATCGGGCCGAGGCGTGGATCCGCACGGCCGCCTCCACGGACACGTCCCAGAGGGCGGCGACGTCCGGCAGGTCCGGGCCGTCGTAGCGGACCGGGATCTCGACCGAGCGCTCCGTGGGCGGGTCGAGGTCCGGTATCACCCAGCCGGCCAGCTCCCGGGCGAGGGCACGCGGATGGTCCACGCCGTCCAACAGCACCGTCCGGGCGGCCGGCACGATCTCCCACACCGGCGGAAGCAGGCCCGCCGCTCGCCGGCGCAGCAGCTCCGCGTGCAGCGCCTCCGCCTCCCTGCCGCCGGGCAGCTCGACCAGCAGCGCCCGGTCGCCGACGGGCAGGACGCGTAGATCACGGGCCGGGGCGGTGGCGCTCATACGAAGGCCTCCACGCGCACGCCGGACGTCTCCAGCTGCTGCCGGACCTCGCGGGCGAGCGCAACGGCGCCCGGTGTGTCCCCGTGCAGGCACAGGGAACGCGCTCGCACCCCGACGGGACGTCCGCACCGCGCGGTGATCACACCGGAACGGGCCAGATTCAGGGACCGTTCCACGACGGCCGCCGTGTCACTGATGACGGCTCCGTCCTGCCCGCGCGGCACCAGGGTGCCCTCAGCCGTGTAGGCGCGGTCGGCGAACGCCTCGGCCACCACAGGTAGTTGGACCTTCTCCGCCATGACGTGCAGCGTGGATCCGGGGAGCCCGAGGACCGGCAGCCGCTCGCCCGACAACAGCACACCCTCGACGACGGCCGCGGCCTGCTCCTCGTCGTGCACGACGCGGTTGTACAGGGCGCCGTGCGGCTTGACGTAGGACACCCGGGAGCCGGCCGCACGCGCGAAGATCTCCAACGCTCCTATCTGGTAAGCGATTTCGGCGGCCAGCTCGTCGGGCGGGACCTCCATGGAACGCCGCCCGAAGCCGGCCAGGTCGCGATACGAGACCTGGGCGCCGATCCGCACCCCGCGCGCGGACGCGAGCTCGCAGACACGGCGCATGGTGGCCGCATCGCCGGCGTGGAAGCCGCAGGCGACATTGGCGCTGGTGACGATGGAGAGCAACTCCTCGTCGTCCGTCAGCCGCCAGCGGCCGAAGCCCTCGCCGAGGTCCGCGTTCAGGTCGATGGACGCCCAGATCATGTGATGCTCCTGTTCGGTCAGGCCGCTGGGTACTGCTTGTCACGGGCGCCCGTGACGCGTACCCGGCCCGGTGGATGGGTGGGGGCCAACGGCGGGGGCGAGACGGTCACGCTCACACCAGCTCCTTTCCACGTGTCTCCGGCAGACCCACCAGCGCCAGCACCGCGACGCCGTATCCCGCGGCGCCGAGGACCAGGGCGCCGCCGACGCCCCAGCTGTCGGACAGGAATCCGACGAGGGTGGGCAGGAAGGCGCCCACCGCACGGCCGCTGTTGTACGTGAAGCCCTGGCCGGTCCCGCGCACGGCGGTCGGATACAGCTCGCTCAGGTACGAGCCGAAGCCGCTGAAGATCGCGGACATGCAGAAGCCGAGCGGGAATCCGAGGACGAGCAGCAGGCCGTTGGCCCCCGACGGGATGTTGGTGTAGGCCACGATTCCGGCCGCCGAGAGGACGGCGAACAGCGTGATGTTGTTCTTGCGGCCGATGCGGTCGGTCAGATATCCGCCGGTGAGGTAGCCGATGAAGGCACCGGATATCAGGAACGCGAGATAGCCGCCCGTACCCACGACGGTGAGACCGCGCTCCGTCTTGAGATATGTCGGCACCCATGTCGCGAGCGTGTAGTAGCCGCCCTGGACGCCGGTGGACAGCAGGGTGGCGAAGGCGGTGGTGCGCAGCAGGTCCTTCTTGAAGATGGTGGAGAACGATCCGCGCTCGGTGCTGCTGCGGCGCTGCTTGGCCGCCTCGGGCGCGTCGCTGACATTGCGCCGAACGTACACGACCAGCAGGGCGGGCAGGGCGCCCGTCCAGAACAGCACGCGCCAGGCGGTGTCGGCGTCGAGGAACGCGAAGACCAGCGTGTAGACGATGACCGCGAGCGCCCAGCCGGCCGCCCACGCGCTCTGTACCGCGCCGAGTGTGCGGCCCCGGTGCTTCGCCGTCGCGTACTCGGCGACCAGGATCGCGCCGACGGCCCACTCACCGCCGAAACCGAGGCCCTGGAGCGCGCGGAAAACCAGCAACGTCTCGTAGTTAGGAGCGAAACCGCACAGAACGGTGAAAACCGCATAGGTGATCACAGTGATCATCAGAGCCTTCACCCGGCCGATGCGGTCGGCGAGGACCCCGGCGAGCGCGCCCCCGATCGCCGAGACGACCAGTGTGACCGTGGTGAGAAGTCCGGTCTGTCCGTTGTCGAGGCTGAAGTACGCGGAGATCGCCACCATGCTCAGCGGCAGCGTGAAGTAGTCGTAGGAGTCGAGGGCGTAGCCGCCGAACGCGCCGCCGAAGGCGCGCCGGCCCTGCGGGCCGAGGGAGCGGAACCACGCGAAGGTGCCGGTGTGCTCCGGCAGTTCGCCGTGCTTCAGCTGGGCCTGGGTCGTACTCATCTGCACCTCGCTGAGGGGAGGGAGTGCCGTCGGATGCCTTGGGGAGTGCCGGTGGGGCGTGCGCTGGGAAGTGCGTTCGTGAGCTGCTGGGGAGTGCGTTCGGGAGGGTGTGGGGAGTGCCTTCGGGAGGGTGTGGGGAAGTGCGTTCGGGAGTCTTGCCGGGCTGTGTGGATGCTGCACGAGTGCCCATGCGGGCCGAGCGGTGACGCCAACGTAGAGGATTGTTGAACGATCCGACAAGGGGCGCGTTGAGACGTTCGAGCTTCTACGATGGATTCCGTGCGCCGGTGTGAGCTGCCCGGCGAGGGAGAGAGGGCGTTGTGGGGACGACGGAGCCCGTTATCGGCGGACTGGCTGACGACCGCCCGCTGTTGGGGCGCACGAGCACGGCCGAGCGGGTGGCCGACGTCCTGCGCACCCGCATCGCCGAGGGCTATTTCCCGCCCGGCGAGCGGCTGTCGGAGGACAGCATCGGCAAGGCGCTCGGCGTCTCGCGCAACACGCTGCGCGAGGCCTTCCGGCTGCTCACCCATGAACGGCTGCTCGTCCACCGGCTCAACCGCGGCGTCTTCGTGCGCATGCTCGCAGTCAGGGACGTAGAGGACATCTACCGCACCCGGCAGCTCGTCGAATGCGCCGTCGTGCAGGGCCTCGGCGAGCCGCCCTACGACCTCGCCGAACTCGACGCGGCCGTCACCGGTGGCGAACGCGCCGCGCGCGCACGCGACTGGAAAGGCGTGGCGACCGCCAACATCCACTTCCACCGAGAACTGGTGGCCCTGGCAGGCAGCACACGCACCGACGAACTGATGCGCGGCGTCCTCGCGGAGCTCCGTCTCGCGTTCCACGTCGTGGACGACCTCCGCGGACTGCACCAGCCCTATCTCGTGCGCAACCGGGAGATTCTGGAGGCGCTGCGCGCCGGCGAGCGCACCAAGGCCGAACGGCTCCTCGCCGACTACCTCGACGACTCGCGGGCCCGGCTCGTCGAGACGTACGCAGGAGCCGTCCTCGAAGTGGACGAGACGTAGCAGGCCCCGGCGCAGGCGGCGGGACCTGCGGGCGCGGAGCGTGCGGGGCTTGCAGCGCGCGGGAGCGGTCGCTTCTGCGCCGTTTTCTCCGTTGTCGGTGCGAGGACCTAATCTGTGCACCGTGACTTCGCCTGCCCCGACGGAATTCGTTCCGCCCCAGCTCAGCGCGGGGCCGCGGCCCGCGCAGGGCCCGGCCGCCGACGAAGGACTGGCGCGGCGTCTTCGCGCGCTCGCCTGCACCGCTCCGCTGCACGACCTCGACGCCCGCAAGGCCAACCTCGCCGGGGAGTACACGGTCTACGCGATGGCCGAGGTCGCCCTCGCCGCGATCGACCTCGTCACCCTCCACATGGACTTCGACACCGGAGCCGACCACGACCAGATAGTGGCCCGACTCCTCCCGCGCGTCGCGGCCCAGGCACCGGACCGTCCGCAGGCCGAGCACGAGCGCGTCGCCCGCTGGGTCCTGGAGAACCTGATCAACGTGGGCAGCGTGGACCGCGGATTCCGCGCCGTGTACGGCACCTTCGGCACGGACGGCGTCTACACCCGGCGCGACTACGACTTCAAGCTCATCGAGGAAGTCCCCGGATACGGCGGCAGCGTCTATCTGCGCACGACCGACGAAGCGGTCAACGTCCTCGTCGGCGCACTCGACACCGACGTCACCAGCGCACAGATCGCGGCCGAGGTGAAGCTGGAGATCCTCATCAGCAGGGGCCGCCTCGCCGACGCCCAGCTCGCCGCCGAGCAGGCGCGCTACCGCACCGTGCAGTACTCGGAGACCCTGCGCCGGACCCTGGAGGCGACCCGGCGCAACGTACGCGCGGTCGACTGGCTCAACGCCGTCCCCGACATGATCGCGGAAGCCCTCGACCACGTCGCCGACCGCTACCGCCACGAGAACGCCATCCTGACCAACATCCGCAAGGCCCGCGACGAGGCCGAGGACCCCGAGCACAAGCGCCGCGCCGCCGAGCTCGTCGACATCGTCAAGGACTGCATCCGCCGTCACACCCAACTGCAGTCCCGGCTCCTCGAGGCCGGTCCGCTCTTCCGCGCCGAGCAGGACCGCCAGGCGTTCGCCCGCCCCACCGCCCGGACCGGACTCGACCTGTACGGCCAGCTGGTGGCGCCCCTGCTCCCCCTGCCCGTCGCCTCGGCGACCCGCGTCACCGACGCCTTCTTCGCACGCGGCACCGGACCGCGCACCCCCGCCTCCGTCCGCGTCGGTGACCTGATCGACCTCTTGCTCACCCCGCCGCCGGAGCGCGAGCACCTCGGCGCGGAGATGCCGGAGCCCGACCTGATCGCCACCCCCGACGACAGCCGCTTCAGCGAGGAGCAGCTCGCGAGCGCCATGGAGCTGCTCGACCTGGAGCACGACGCACCCCGCCGGCTGTCCGGTCTGCTCGCCGATGCCCGCCGGACCGATCCCGAGCTGCCCTACCTCGTCGCCCTGCTGGCCGTCCACGCGGCGAGCCCGCCGGTCGGCACGGCGTACCGGCAGGGTGAGCAGCGCCTGCTCTTCGCCGTCGACGACGGTACGGAGCTGGACGACCGCGAGTTCGGCGGAGCGGACCTGATCGTGGGCACGGCGCTGCTGGACGCGGCAGGCATGGCGGCGGACCGCACGGAGGGAGTGTGACGTCTCCACGGGCCGCCACAGGCGGCCCCCGCTCGCACCCGCACCACCACCGCACGAAGGAGCAGCGACCGTGACCGAGCAGCACGCAGACCACGCCACACCGTGGCGTGAGGCCGACGCGCCGCTCGGCCCCCCGACCGGCCCCATCTCCGCCCCCACCGGACCCGCACCCGGCCGCGGCACGGGCACCATCACCCCCGCCGACGCCGCCGACGCCGCACGTCTCGTTTCCTTCGGCCTCCAGCCCAAGCTGCTCCCCGCCCGCGACGCCGAATATGCCGACCTCCTGCGCCGCTACCGCGAGGACACCCCCTTCGCACGCCTCGCCGACGCCGTCGCCACCGGCCTCGGCCTCGTCGTGCTGGAGGTCTCGCCCCGCGCGGGCATGGCCGTCACCGCGGCCGAGGACTCCGTCTTCGCCGTCCGCATGGGCGACTATGCGCGCCGGGCGGCCCCCGACTCGGCCGACCGCTTCCTCCACGGGCTGGCCCATCTCGCCGTCGCCGCGATGGCCTTCCCGCGCCCCGAGGACCTCGCCGACGACGGCTACATCGGCCGGATCACCGTCAACGGCGTGGACGCCTTCGTCCGGCAGGCCTGCCGCCGGCTGGAGGAACGCGCCGAGGAACAGGGCGAGAACAGCGACCCGGCCAGCGACGCCCCGGGACTGGAAGCGGCCTGGCGGGTGTACGCGCGGCGCAGCGCGACAGGTGCCACCAAGGACGCCCGCCGGCTCGCCGGATCCACCACCGGCATCGTCGGCAAGGCGGTTGCCTTCCTCACCGACTCGGGCTTCCTCCAGCGGACCGGCGACGACGCGGGCGGCGCCTACCGCACCACCGCCCGGTATCAGCTGCAGGTGCGCGACATGGCCGGGAGCGCCGCGATGACCGAGCTGCTGGAGCTGGGCGTCGTCGCGGTCAGCGACGGCACGGCGACGCTCGTCGCTCCGCCCGACGGCGAGGACCTGGAGCTGGTGGCCGACGCGGGGCTGCCGTTCCACGCGTGACCGCCCCCGCCTCGCCGTTCCCGGCGTGACCGCCCCGCCTTGCCGCCGCCGCGCAGCCGCCCCCCACGCGTCAGACGCCACACCGCTGACGAAGCCAGAAGAAGACTGAGAGTCCGCCGCCATGTACGAGTTGTCCCGGGTCCGCCTCTACTCCATCGGTCCTGCCGGTGCGCGCTACGCCGACACCGTGCTCGACCTGCGCGGAGTCGGCGAGCCGGTGCCCCACCCAGCTCCCGCGCAGGCGGAGTTCTTCGAGGAGGAGCCGGTCGGTCCGCCCCGCCGCCCCGCGCCCGCCGGCGTGCTCTTCCTGGAGAACGGCGGCGGCAAGTCCGTCCTCCTCAAGCTGATCTTCTCCGTGATGCTGCCCGGCCATCGCAACACCCTGGGCGGCGCGAGCTCCGGTGTGCTGCGCAAGTTCCTGCTCGCGGACGACTGCGGACATGTGGCCCTGGAGTGGCAGCACACCCAGACCGGTGAGCTGGTCGTCGTCGGCAAGGTCAGCGAGTGGCGCGGACGCCAGGTCTCCAACGACCCGCGAAAGTTCGCCGAGGCCTGGTACTCCTTCCGGCCCGGCCCCGGACTCAGCCTCGACTCCCTCCCCGTCGCCGAGTCCACGGCCGTGCGGCCGCCCGCCGAAGGAGCCTCCGGAGCACGCGGCCGCCGCCGCACCATGAAGGGCTTCCGCGACGCCGTCACCGAGGCAGGCAAGGTGTATCCGCACCTCGACGTGTACTGGGAGGAGATCCACGACCGCTGGAACGAGCACCTCGGCGACCTCGGCCTGGACCCCGAACTGTTCCGCTACCAGCGGGAGATGAACGCCGACGAGGGCGAGGCCGCAGGCCTCTTCGCGGTCAAGAAGGACTCCGACTTCACCGACCTGCTGCTGCGCGCCGTCACCGACACCCGGGACACCGACGGCCTCGCCGACCTCGTCAGCGGCTTCGGCAACAAGCTCGGCCGCCGCGCCGAGCTCACCGCGGAGCGCGACTTCACGGCGGGCTCGGTCGACCTCCTCGGCCGGATCGTCGAGGCCGCCGAGGCACGTACGCGGGCGCGCGACATCCACACGGGCGCCGAGCGCCGCACCCGCACCCTGGCGCGCCGCCTCTCCGCCCGTGCCGCGGAGGAGCGGGTCCGCGCCGCCGATCTCGCCCGGCAGGTGACGGCCGCCGCGCACACGGTCACCGAGGCCGACCAGGCACGCAGCCGCAGCTCCCTGATCGCCGCCGAACTGGCCTACCGGCACGCCTCCCTGGCCCTCACCGTCGCCGAGAAGGGCGCCGCGGCACAGCGCCGTGAGCTCATCGACGCACGCACGCTGCACTCGGCCTGGCAGGCCGCCGAGGCCGTGCTGCGCCACCGCGCCGCCGCCGACCGCTCCGCCCGCGTCGCTGCGGCCATCCGCGAGGCCGAGCGGGACGCGGCACCCGCCCTGGCCGCGCGCGCCAAGGCGGCAGGAGATCTCGTAAGCGCCCTGCACAAGGCCGCCGAGGAGGGCGAGCGGGTCGCCAACGAGGAGGAGGAGCGCTCGCGCGCTCTCCAGGAGACCGGTGAGGCCGCTCATCGTGACGCCACGGTCGCGGCCACGGAGGCCCAGCGCGCCCGCAGCGAGATCGGCCACCTGCGCCAGCGCCTCGCCGAGGTCGAGCAGGAGACGGCGGAGGCGGTGCGGGCCGGATGGCTCGACGACACCGCGCCCGATGCCGACCCGGCCCGCGCAGCGCTCGCGGCGAGCGACGCGGAGAAGACCGCCGTCGCCGCGTGGGACACCGCCCGGGAGACCGCGCGCAGCACGGCCGAGCGCGCCAGGGAAGCGGCCGCTGCGGAGTCGCGCGCGGAGCTGACCGCCGCACGCGCGGAGGATGCGGCGCAGGCCGCGGAGAACGTGTACGAGGCGGAGCGCCGCGCGGCCGAGTCCATCGCGGAGGACGGCCGGCTGGCGGATCTGCTGAGCATCCCAGCCGTGGAACTGCCGGGCCCGGCGGTACCTGCGCCGCGCGCCCCCGGCGCAGTCCCCGCGGACCACGCCCCCGGCCAGCGGGCCACAGCTCACGTGCCTCCCCCCGGTGCCGCCGTTTCGACCGAGGGCGCTCAGCCCGGCCACCGAGCTGAGGCCGGCCACGGCACTGAGGCCGACGCCACATCGGGACCTGCCGGCCCCGGGGCGCCACTCACGGGTGGTGCCGCTGTCTACGGCGGGCATGCCCAGGGCGACGCCAGGTCGCGGCATGGCGGTGCTGGATCCGCGACCGAGGCGGGCGCCTCGACACATGGCGATGCCGGCCACGCCCAGGGCAGCGCGCCACGCTCAGGGCACGGTGAACCCGGGGCTCCGACGACCGGGACCGCAGGTGCGTCCGGCGGGACATCCGGACACCCCCTGGGTGACGGCGGCCACGCCGCTGAGGCCGACGCCACATCGGGACCGGCCGGTGCCTCAGGGCACGGCGATGCCGGGTACGCCCAAGGTCACGCGGCCCGTTCCGGGCACGGAGGCCCCGGGGCCGCCGCCGTAGCGCACGGTGGGGCTCCCGCAGGCGCCCAGCGCGACGGCGCTGCCGTCCGCGGGCGCGGCGCCACGCCGCGACCGGTCGGCGAGGGCCCCCTCAGCGCTGCCGAGCTCGACGGATTCGCGGACGAACTCCGCGAGTTGCTGGAGCAGTCCGTCGCCTCCGCCGAGCGGCAGCTCTTCGACCTGCGCACCGCCGCCGCCGACGACGCCCGTATCCTCGGCGCTCTCGGTGACGGCGGGCTGCTGCCGCCCGCACCGGACGTGCTCGCCACCGTCGAGTACCTCGGCGAACACGGCATCCCGGCGCTGCCCGGCTGGCGCTACCTCGCGCAGTCCGTCGACCCCGCCGACCACGCCGCCGTACTGGCCGCACGGCCCGAGCTCGTCGACGGTGTCGTGATCACCGACCCCGCCTCGCACGCCCGAGCGCGCGAGGCGCTCGCCGGCGCGGCGCTGCTGCCGCGCTCGGCCGTCGCCGTCGGCACCGCCGCCGCGCTGCTCGCCCCGGTGCCCGCGACGGGTACCGGCACCGAGCAGGACGTCTTCCTCGTCCCGCCGAACCCCGCCATGCACGACGAGGCCGCCGCCGACGAGGAGCGGCACGCACTGCGGGCCAGGGCGACCGCCCGCGACGAAGAGATCCGTGCGCTCGCCGCCCGCCTCGCCGGGGACCGCTCCCTCGCCGCCCGCCTCGCCGCCTGGCGCGACGCCTGCCCGCCGGGCGGGCTGGCCGAGCTCGCCGCCGCCGCGCGCACCGCCCGCACCGCCGCCGCGGAGGCCCAGGAGGTGCTCGCCGAGGCCCGTACGGCACGGGCAGAGGCCGACGAGGCGGCCGCCGACGCCGTGCGTGTGCGGGACGAGCGGCAAGAGGCCGCACAGCGTGCCCGGCGCGCCGCGGACGCGCTCGCCGGCCTCGCGTTCCGGCTGCGTGAACGCGCGGGCTGGCAGACCAAGCTGCGCGAACTCGCCGACGAGGCCGCCGAGTCCGAGGCACGCGCAGCCACCTGCCTGGAACGCGCCAAGGCCGCCGACGAGGACCGCCGTGCCGCGCAGCGCGCCGGTGACGACGCCCGCCGCACCGCCCGCGCCCTGCGCGCCGAGCGCGCCGAGATCGCCGGAGCCCCGGAGAACCTGCCCGAGGACGACGGCGACACCCCGCGCGCCGCCCTGCCCGCACTCCGCGAGGCGTACCGCGCGGCCTCCCAGCTCTACGAGAAGGTGGGCGTCGGCGCCGACCTCCGCGCCGAGCAGGCCCGCGCCGAGAGTGACGAGAGCGCCGCGCTCGCGGAGCTCGACCGGCTCACCAACAAGGTCCGCACCCGCGCCGCCCAGCTCCTCGAAAGCACCGACGGCGCCGACGGTCCCTCCCGCCAGGCAGCCGCCGCCCGCGCCGAATCGCTCGTGCAGATGCTGGAGTCACGGGCGTCCGAGGCGAGCGAGAAGCTCGGCCGCCTCCGAGGCGAGGCCGAGCGGCTGGCGCCGGCCGACGGCGCGGCGCACACCGACCTCCCCGACGACCTCGTGCCCGCCGACGCCGAGCACGCCCAGGCGCTGCTGCGCACGGCCGGCGGCGAACTGGCGGCGCGCACCGAGGCGCTGGAGACCGCCCGCACCACGCATGCCGCGCTGCTCCGGGCCCACCGCGCCGCCGAGGACGCCGCCGGCGGATTCGACGAGACGGCCGCGCTCCTGCGCGACCTGCTCCGCGACCACCAGCAGGACGACGAGACGGCGCGGGCTCCGGAGCCCTTTCCGGGCACGCTGGAGGAAGCCCGCGACTCCGCGGCCGGGGCCCGCCGTTCGCTCCGGGCCTGCGCGACGGACCTGTCGGCCGCCGAGTCGGCGGTACGCGAGGCGAGCGACGTGCTCGTACGGCATGCGAACTCCACGCGGTACGAGCAGGTGCGGACCCCCGCTCGCCAGCAGATCCGCGAACTGCCCGCGGCCGCGTTGCCCGAGCACGCGGCGAAGTGGGCGGAGGCGTTCGCGCCCCGGCTGCGCGTGCTCACCGACGAACTGGCGCAGCTGGAGCGCAATCGTGACACCATCGTGGACCGCCTGCGCGGCCTGGTGGAATCGGCGCTGGCGACACTGCGTTCGGCCCAGCGGCTGTCCCGGCTGCCGGACGGGCTCGGGGAATGGTCCGGACAGGAGTTCCTGCGGATCCGCTTCGACGAACCGGACCAGGCCGCGCTCGCCGAACGGCTCGGCGAGGTCATCGATGAGGCGACCCGCGCCGCCGTACGGAAGAACGCCTCCGCCGCGTACGGGGAGAGTCGCCGGGACGGCATGTCCCTGCTGCTCCGGGGTGTGCAGGCGGCCCTGGAGCCGAGGGGTGTCGCGGTGGAGATCCTCAAGCCGGACGCCGTGCTCCGCGCGGAGCGGGTGTCCGTCGGGCAGATGGGCGACGTGTTCTCCGGCGGCCAGCTGCTGACGGCGGCGATCGCGCTGTACTGCACGATGGCGGCGCTGCGCAGCAACGACCGCGGCCGGGACAAGCACCGGCACGCGGGCACGCTCTTCCTGGACAACCCCATCGGCCGGGCCAACGCGACCTACCTGCTGGAACTCCAGCGCGCGGTGTCCGACGCCCTCGGCGTGCAGCTGCTGTACACGACGGGTCTGTTCGACACGACGGCGCTGGCCGAGTTCCCCCTGGTGATCCGGCTGCGCAACGACGCCGACCTGCGGGCGGGCCTGAAATACATCAGCGTCGAGGAGCACCTGCGTCCCGGGCTTCCCCAGGTCGAGCCCACGGGGGAGACGGTGCACGGCGAGATCACGGCCACGCGGATGTTCAGGCGGGCCGCGGTCCCGGAGCAGGCGGTATCGGAGCCGCACGGGGCCGAGGGGCAGGTGGTATCGGAGCCGCACGGGGCCGGGAAGCAGGCGACACCGGAGCCGCATCGGGCGGTATCGGAGCCGTCCGCGGTCCGGGAGCCGGCAGTATCGGAGCCCCCGGCTGCGGAGGAAGGGACGGCCCCGGCCGCTCCCTGACGCGCCGCGGCCACCCCCGTACCCCGTGGCGCCTCAAGCGCAGCTGCGGCAGTCCCGCCGGGCGCGGTGGGCTCGGTGGGCCCGAGGCTCGTGCGGGTCAGGCCCGGGACAGCCCGCCCGCACCGCGCCTCCGTATTCTGGCCGCCTCGCGCGCGGACGCGCGGGCCGCCCGGCGCGCCCGGCGGCGCTCGCGGCGCAGGTGCCGCGCGGTGCTGCTCGGCTCCGAGAGCACACCGTGGCGCTGGTTCCACACCTGGCGCGTCACCCATACGTCCAGCACGGCCCAGGTCGCCACCACGGTGCTCGCCACACTGCTCAGCACGGTCGGGAACGCCAGCCAGGACCCGGTCAACGACAACAGGAACGCCGCCATCGCCTGAATCAACGTCAGCGACGTGATGATGACGGCCCGGACCGCGGCCGTACGCACCGGGTCCGCCATACGCCGCCTGGCCTTCGGCTCCTCGACCCAGAGCGGGCGCGGCGGATACGCCTCGTCGTGCGCCGACGCCGCTTCCGGCGCGGAGACGGGTGTCTCCGCGCGACGCTCGTGCGTGTCCATGGATCCTGTCACTCCCCACCTCTGTCCAACTTATGGGTGGCTGCCCGGAATCCGTCGTTCTACTCAGGCCGGTCCGGCTCGCACGTCCTCGCACGGCCCTGTATGTCCTTGCAAGGACATGGCCCGCGATCCCCGGAATGCGGTGCCGGCCGAGACGACAGTGAACCCCCGCGGCTCCCCGCACGTATGGACGATCGAGGAGCCGCGAAGATTCCCGTCCGCACCCGCCCATTGCTCTGCCGCGCGCTCCAGTGCACTCCATGGCCGAAGAATTCCGGCCAACTGGTCCGGTCCGAAAAGAGACGCGTCGTCGCTGCCCTGTGGCACACAGGGAAGGCCAACACCGCGAATACCAGGAAATCCCGTAACCAGGGTCACTTTCGTCGGCCGAAAATCGCCCGGACGTTCCTTCGAGTTGTCTGGCGACAGTAGTAGGCTCACGCCGTTTGTTGACCTAACACCCGCCGGAACGGGCCGGGTTGAGCAGGGGGAGGCCATGCGCTTTCGCGGGAAGTCCATCCGCCGGAAGATCGTGGCGCTGCTGCTCGTGCCGTTGCTCTCCCTCACGGCTCTGTGGGGGTTCGCCACCGTCCTGACCGGCCGGGAGGCCGCCGAGCTCCTGGACGCCAGCTCCGTCGCCGAACAGGTGGGCACACCCGTCGAGAACACCGTCGACGCCCTCCAGAGGGAACGTCGCCAGACCCTCGTCTACCTGGCCGACCGCCGCGCCTCCGACGCGCTGCCCGCCCTGAGCACCCGGCGCGACAAGTCGGACGGGGTCATCGCCGCCCTGCGCGACAAGGCCCGGACACAGTCCGTGCGCGACGACATGACGCCCGCGACCGCCCAGCAGTTCACCTCGCTCCTCGACGCGCTCGACAGCCTCGGCGCACTGCGCCGCTCCGTGGACACCAACACGATCACCCGGGTCCAGGCACTCGAGTTCTTCAACCGCCTCGTCGACCCCTCCTACACTTTCCTGCTGACCCTGCACGGACTGGGCGACGCCGAGCTGGAGCGGCAGGGAGCCGGCCTGGTCGGCCTGCTCCGGGCGCGCGAGATGCTCGCCCGCGAGGACGCGCTGGTCGCCTCCACGCTCACCACCCGCAAGGTCACCGGTGAGGAGATACGCACGCTCACGGACCTCGTCGCGCAGCGCAATCTGTACTACGAGCTCAACCTCGCGAGCCTGCCCGCCGAGGACCGCGAGATCCTCGAGCAGTACTGGCGCAGCCCCGAGACCGTGCCGCTGCGCGAGGCCGAGGAACGCCTTATCACCGAGGGCCCGGTGGAACGGCTCGCCTCCGCGGAGGTCGGACGCTGGGAGGAGGCCGCGACACCCGTCCTCGACGATCTGGCGCGCCAGAGCAAGGAGGCCGGCGACCGCCACGAGGACCGCATCGAGCCGGCCGCGTACAGCGTCTTCGTGCGGGCCGGGATCGCCGGAGTGCTCGGCTTCCTCGCCGTCCTCATATCCGTGATCGTTTCCGTCCGCATCGGCCGCGACCTGGTCCGCGCCCTGACACGGCTGCGCAAGGAGGCTCACGAGGTCTCCGGCGTACGCCTGCCCAGTGTGATGCGCCGCCTCGCCGCAGGCGAGCACGTCGACGTGGAGACCGAGGCGCCGCGCCTGGAGTACGACAAGGACGAGATCGGGCAGGCGGGACAGGCGCTCAACACGCTGCAGCGCGCCGCCGTCGAGGCCGCCGTCCGTCAGGCCGACATGCGGCGCGGCGTCTCCGACGTCTTCGTCAACCTCGCCCGCCGCAACCAGGTCCTGCTCCACCGGCAGCTGACCCTGCTGGACGCGATGGAGCGGCGCACGGAGGACACCGAGGAACTGGCGGACCTGTTCCGCCTCGACCACCTCACCACCCGTATGCGCCGCCACGCCGAGGGTCTGGTGATCCTTTCGGGCGCAGCGCCCTCCCGCCAATGGCGCAAACCCATCCAGCTGATGGACGTCGTACGGGCCGCGGTCGCCGAGGTCGAGGACTACGAGCGCATCGAGGTGCGCCGACTGCCCCGTATCGGAGTCGGCGGCCCAGCCGTCGCCGACCTGACCCACCTGATCGCCGAACTGCTGGAGAACGCCACGGTGTTCTCGCCCCCGCACACCGGCGTCCAGGTCCACGGCGAACGCGTCGCCAACGGCTTCACCCTGGAGATCCACGATCGCGGTCTCGGCATGGCACCGGACGCGCTCCTCGACGCCAACCTCCGGCTCGCCGAGACACCCGAGTTCGAGCTGTCCGACACCGACCGGCTCGGGCTGTTCGTCGTGAGCCGGCTCGCCCAGCGCCAGAACGTGCGGGTCTCGCTCCAGCAGTCCCCGTACGGCGGCACCACGGCCGTCGTGTTCATCCCGGCCGCCCTCCTCACCGACGCGCCGGAGACCGAGGGCGTGGGCTTCCGGCTCGACCGCAAGACCGAGAGCGTGGCCGGACGGCGTGACCACGGCAGGCTCGCCCTGTCGAAGGTCTCCTCCGGCCTGACGGGGTCCGCCCTGCTCGACGGGCCCGTGGAACTGGAGGCGCCGGTCGGTGCCCTGGGCCCGGACGATCGCCGCGGGGACCGCCAGCGGACCGGCACCGGCCACCGCGCGGGCATCGTCGACGACGCCCTTGCCGACCTGGAGGACACCGAGAACGAAGGCGGCGGCATCTTCCGCCCGCGCTCCCGCAGCCGCCGCGAGGACACGGGCGGGGGCCGGCCCGCGCCGGGTCCCGGACCGGAGCCGCTCGCCGGACCCCTCCCGCTGCCCCGGCGCAGGCCCCCGACGCTGGTCGCCGACCACGGCCGCCGCGTCGACGAGCGCGGCGCCGCCGGGCGGCACCATCCCGCCGCCGGTACCGACGCACGCGGCGGGGCGCAGGCCGCGGCGCCGTTCGGCCGCGGCGCGCCGCTCAACGGCGGCCCCACCGCGCCCTCCGCGGCGATCCCGCTCGCCGTGGACCGCCGTGACCGGTCGGGGCAGCGGCGGGAGCCCGGGCCCCCGGTCACGGATCTGCCGCAAGCGCCCCGCGACCCGGCACCCGCTCCCGAAGGGACCTCCGCCGCACCGCCGCTGCTGGAGGGACTGCCACGGCGGGTCCGGCAGGCGAGCCTCGCCCCCCAGCTGAGGGAAGCGCCCGAGGCGCCCGCGCAGCCGCCCAGGGGCACGGCCGCCGGGCGCGAGGCCGAGCGCGACGCCGACGAGGTCCGCCGGCGCATGGCGTCCATGCAACGAGGGTGGCAGCGCGGCCGTAGGCACAACGCCGAGGAAGCAGCCGCCGAGAACGGCACGGACCAGGCCACCGGCCCTGGCCGGAACGCACCGGGAACGACATCGGAGGGGGACGGTCGATGACCGCACCGCACGTCGCAGCATCCAGCGCCACCGGCGCACAGCTCGCCGCGAGGGGTTCCGGCGAACTCAACTGGCTTCTCGACGAACTGGTCGACCGCGTCGCCAGCATCCGCAAGGCGCTCGTGCTCTCCAGCGACGGCCTCGCCACCGGCACCTCCCGGGAGCTGACTCGCGAGGACAGCGAGCACCTGGCTGCGGTGGCCTCTGGATTCCACAGCCTCGCCAAGGGCGTCGGCCGGCACTTCGACGCCGGCGCGGTCCGCCAGACGGTCGTGGAGCTCGACGAGGCGTTCCTCTTCGTCACCGCGGCGGGCGACGGCAGCTGCCTGGCCGTTCTCGCCGACGCCGACTCCGACGTGGGCCAGGTCGCCTACGAGATGACGCTCATGGTCAAGCGGGTGGGCGTCCACCTCGTCACCGCACCACGCACCGGTCCGGCCGCCGGGGGGTGAGCGGCTGCCATGAGTGACTCACTCCGCAACAGCCGCAGCCTGCACCACTGGATCGACGCGGACGCCGGTCCCGTGGTCCGTCCCTACGCCATGACCCGCGGCCGCACCGCGCACGACAGCCGCCACCGGCTCGATCTGATCGCGCTGGTCGTGCCCGAGGTGTCGGCCGACGACCCGCTCCACGATCACACCCTGTCCCCGGAACATGTCGAGATCGTCGAACGCTGCGGCGGCACACCGCAGTCGATCGCCGAGCTCGCCGCCGGACTCGACCTGCCCGTCGGTGTGGTCCGGGTCCTCGTCGGTGACCTCGTCGACGACGAACTCGTCCATGTGACCCGTCCCGTACCCCCGGCCGAACTGCCGGACGTGAGCATCCTGCGCGAGGTGATCAATGGCCTTCGGGCGCTCTAGCCGCCGAGAGGCACCGATCGAACCGGTGACTCTGAAGATCCTGGTGGCCGGCGGCTTCGGCGTCGGCAAGACCACCCTGGTCGGCGCCGTCAGCGAGATCAGACCCCTGCGCACCGAGGAGACGCTCAGCGTGGCGGGGCGTCGCGTCGACGACCTCTCCGGTGTGGAGGCCAAGACGACGACCACGGTCGCCATGGACTTCGGGCGCATCACCCTCCGCGAGGACCTGGTCCTCTACCTCTTCGGCACGCCCGGACAGGACCGCTTCTGGTTCCTGTGGGACGAGCTGGCGCAGGGGGCGCTCGGGGCGGTCGTCCTCGCCGACACCCGCCGCCTGGGGGACTGCTTCGCGGCCATCGACTACTTCGAGCGACGGGGCATTCCCTTCACCGTTGCCGTCAACTGCTTCGATGGGGCGAACCGCTTCCCCGCCGAGACCGTGCGGACCGCACTGGACCTGGACCCCGAAGTGCCGCTGCTGATGGGCGACGCGCGTGAACGCGAGTCGGTCAAGGCGATCCTGGTCGCCGTCGTGGAACACGCGCTGGCCCGTGCCGACCAGGCCCGCGAAGCCGTGACGACCTGAGACGTGCCGCCGTCGCGGAAGAGGCACCGGCCCGCGCGGACCGGATCCGCGCGGCCGTGCACGACCACCTCCGCGAGCCGGTGACCATGGGAGCCGGCACCGGCGGCCGCGGCCCCCACCCCACCGACCGGAGTACGGGCCGTGCGTCCTGCGAGGCGGACCCGCAAAGTCTCCGCTCGGCCCTGTCAGCTTGCGGTCGGAGGCTCCTCCTCCCAGCCGAAGCTCTTCTCCACCGCCTTGCGCCAATTGTGGTACTCGCGCTCCCGTGCCTCCGCCGCCATCCGCGGTGACCACTCGATGTCGCGCCGCCAGTGCGCTTTGAGTTCGTCCAGGTCCGACCAGACGCCGGTGGCGAGCCCTGCCGCGTACGCGGCGCCCAGGCACGTCGTCTCGGACACCTTCGGCCGGATCACCGGTACGGCCAGCACGTCCGCCTGGTGTTGCATGAGCAGGTTGTTGGCGGTCATGCCGCCGTCGACCTTCAGCGTGGTGATGCGCACCCCGGAGTCCTGGTACATCGCGTCGACGACCTCGCGCGTCTGCCAGCTCGTCGCCTCCAGCACCGCCCGCGCCAGATGTGCCTTGGTGACGTACCGGGTGAGCCCGGTGATCACACCGCGCGCGTCGGAACGCCAGTACGGCGCGTAGAGGCCGGAGAAGGCCGGCACGATGTACGCGCCACCGTTGTCCTCGACGCTCGCGGCCAGTGTCTCGATCTCGTCGGCCGACCGGATGATCCCGAGCTGGTCGCGGAACCACTGCACCAGCGCACCAGTGATCGCGATCGATCCCTCCAGGCAGTACACGGGAGCCTGGTCGCCGATCTTGTAGCCGAGCGTGGTGATCAGCCCGCTCTTGGAGGGCACGGGCCGGTTGCCGGTGTTGAGCAGCAGGAAACTGCCGGTGCCGTACGTATTCTTGGCGGTGCCCGTGTCGTAGCACGCCTGCCCGAAGACGGCGGCCTGCTGGTCGCCGAGCGCGGAGGCCACCGGGACGCCGGAGAGCTGGCCGACGGCCGTGCCGTACACCTCGGCGGACGACCTGATCTCCGGGAGGATCGCCTCGGGCAGGTTCATCGCGGACAGGATGGCCGGATCCCACCGCAAGGTCTGAAGGTCCATCAGCATGGTGCGCGAGGCGTTGGTGACGTCGGTGACATGGACGCCGCCGTCGGTGCCGCCGGTGAGGTTCCAGATCAGCCAGGAGTCGATGGTGCCGAAGGCGATCTCGCCGCGCTCGGCCCGTGCGCGCAGTCCGGGCACGTTGTCCAGCAGCCAGGCGGCCTTGGGCCCGGAGAAGTAGCTGGCGAGCGGCAGGCCGGTGGTGTCGCGGAAGCGGTCCTGGCCGTCCGCGCCGCCGAGTTCACGGCAGAGCGCCGCTGTGCGGGTGTCCTGCCAGACGATGGCGTTGTGCACCGGCTTGCCGGTGGCCCGGTCCCACAGGACCGTTGTCTCACGCTGGTTGGTGATGCCGAGCGCGCTCAACTGGCCCGCGCGCAGCGCGGCCTTGGCGAGGGCACCCGCCACGACCGCCTGCACCTTGGACCAGATCTCGGTGGCGTCGTGCTCCACCCAGCCGGGCCTGGGGAAGATCTGGCGGTGCTCGCGCTGGTCGACGGCGACGATCTCGCCGTCCTGGTTGAAGACGATGCAGCGGCTGGACGTGGTGCCCTGGTCGATTGCGGCGACGAACCTGTCGGTCATGACGTCCCCTTACGTCCCTTGTCGAAGCGGCCGGGAGGCCGGAGGGATGCGGCTAGAAGGCCGCGTTGAAGATCAGCCCCGCCAGCAGTCCGCCGACGAGGGGCCCGGCGACCGGGACCCAGGAGTAACCCCAGTCGGACGTCCCCTTGTTGGGGATCGGGAGCAGGGCGTGCACGATGCGCGGGCCGAGATCGCGGGCCGGGTTGATGGCGTATCCGGTGGGCCCGCCGAGCGAGAGGCCGATGCCGACGACCAGGAGCGAGACCAGCAGGATGGAGATTCCGGAGCCGTAGATGCCGGCGTCCTGGCCCGGTATCTGGCCCACGCCGATGCCGTCGTTCTTCCCGAAGGCGAGGATCGGCAGCACCAGGCCCACCGTGGCGATGATCTCCGTGACGACATTGGCGGCGGGCTTGCGGATCTCAGGGCCGGTGGAGAAGATCCCGAGCGTCGGCTGCGCGGTGCTGATGTCGTCATTGGCCCGGAACTGCGCGTAGTAGACGAGATAGGCGAGTACGGCGCCGATGATCGCGCCCACCATCTGCGACACGATGTAGAGGGGCACCTTGCTCCACTCACCGGTGTCGACGGCGACGCCCAGGGTCACGGCCGGGTTGAGGTGCCCGCCGGACAAGGGAGCCGCGGTGTAGGCGCCCGCCAGGACACCGAAGCCCCAGCCGAAGGCGATGACGACCCACCCGGCTGCCCTCGCCTTGGAGTGGTGCAGCGTGACGGCGGCGCAGACGCCCGCGCCGAAGAGGATGAGGATCGCGGTGCCGATGACCTCACCGAGGAATATGTCTCCGTTGCTCATGGCTGCTCCTTTGCCCTGGCCCGGGGCCGGCCCCGGGCCTCCGTGCAGGGTGCGTGCTCCATGGCGTGCCATGGCTGCGGACCCGGAGGCAGGGGGAGATCCCCCGGCCGCCCGGCGTCCGTGACGAGCATGGTGAGCGTGCCGAAGTGCGGCGATGCCGACGAGAACGCAGTTTTCCCCTGCTGCGATGGGGCGTCAAGGTCGCGGGCAGCACGCGCAGTTCAGGGTGGGTGCGCTGGACACGACGGGCTGGAACGTCAACGTCCGCCACCCGCTCCGGCCCCCGGCCCCTGCCTCCGCCCCCGCCCACCGCGGCGCCCCCGCGGGGCGTGGCCGAGCCGTCCCCATGGCAGGACACCGCCGGTTCCAGCGCACGTGGAACGAAGGCCTCAGGACGTGGTCGCTGCTGCCTCAGCGCACGACCACAACAGCCGAACCGTGCCCGAAGAGCCCTTGGTTCGCCGTGATCCCGACGCGTGCGCCCGGCACCTGCCGTGCCCCCGCCGTGCCGCGCAGCTGCCACGTCAGCTCGCAGACCTGGGCGATCGCCTGGGCGGGCACGGCCTCGCCGAACGAGGCCAGCCCCCCGCCGGCGTTCACCGGTGTCCGGCCGCCGAGGGACGTGCCCCCGGACCGCAGGAGCGAGGCGCCCTCGCCCTCCTTGCAGAGCCCGATGTCCTCGTACCACTGCAGTTCCAGGGCCGTGGACAGGTCGTACACCTCGGCCAGCGAGAGGTCCTCCGGGCCGATCCCCGCCTCCTCGTACGCGGTCCGTGCGATGGACTCCCGGAACGAGTGCGGGGGAGGAGGCACCGCGGCCGCCGAGTCGGTCGCGATGTCCGGCAGGTCGAGCACATCACGCGGATAGACCGGGGTCACCGTGGAGACGGCGCGGATCCGGACGGGATCGGCCACTCCGTGCCGCCGGGCGAAGTCCGTGCTCGACAGCACCAGCGCCGCGGCGCCGTCGGAGGTCGCGCAGATGTCCAGCAGGCGCAGCGGATCCGCGACCACCGCGGAGGCGGCCACCTCCTCGGGCGTGACGGCCCTGCGGTAGCGGGCGTACGGATTGAGCGCGCCGGCGGCGGCGTTCTTCACCTTCACCAGCGCGAAATCCTCCGGCGTGTCCCCGTGGACGGCCATGCGGCGCCGGGCGTACAGGCCGAAGTACGCGGGGTTCGTCGCCCCCAGCACCCGGAAGCGCAGCCAGTCGGGATCGTCGGGACGCTCTCCGCCCGCGGGCGCGAAGAACCCCTTGGGCGCCGACTCCGCGCCGACCACCAACACCACATCCGCCTGCCCCGCGAGGATCTGCGCGCGCGCCGTGGCGATCGCCTGCGCGCCCGAGGCACAGGCCGCGTAGACACTGGTGACCTTCGCGCCCTGCCAGCCGAGCGCCTGCGCGAAGGACGAGCCCGCCACATGGCCCGGGTAACCGCCGCGCAGGGTGGCCGCCCCGACCACCGACCGCACCTGCCGCCACTCCACATCCGCGTCGGCGAGGGCCTCCAGCGCCGCGACCCTTCCGTACTGCACGAAGCTCCGGCCCCACTTGCCCCACGGGTGCATCCCGGCACCGAGCACCGCCACGTCCGTGCTCACCACGCCCCCACGGGACGCCAGTGCCAGGTCGCCGGACCGGTGCCGTCGCCCTCGTCGAGCACACCCGGTACGACCTCGACCGCCGTACCGACGGCGAGGTCGCCGGGGGTGACACCGGGCGCCGCTCTGCCGAGCACGACCATTCGCTCGGCCTCCAGCTCCACGGCGACCAGGGTGTACGGCCGCCACGGGACGTTAGGGTCGAAGACATACGGCGCCGGGGGCCGGTAGCGGCAGTCGGTGTACGACCACACCCTGCCTTGCTTGGACAGCGGCACCTCGCTCTGGTCGCCGCCCTCGCAGTCAGGGTTGCGGCAGAACGCGTCCTCGCGGGGGAAGGAGACCGACGAGCAGGCGGTGCAGCGCGTGCCCAGCAGCCGGAAGTCCTCCTCGCCGCCCTCTTCGGTGAACCATCGCGCCACTACGGGTGTGCGTGTCACGAACCCCTCCCCGGCACAGCGAACTGACGGATCGTCAGAAGTCTGCCATGCCCGGCCCGGGCCGTCAGCGGTTCTCGGCGAGCCACTTCGCGGCGATCTCCGCGAGCTCCCCGTCCCGGCCCGTCAGCATCATCCGGATCATCTGCGCGTCACCCCGCAGGGACCAGGCAGGATGCCCGAACGTGGCCGGGTTGTTCTTCTCGATCAGGAAGTGGGCCGGCCAGGCCGTCCCGTAACCGATCAGCGGGAGGGCGGCCGCATACCGCAGCCGCCCCCGCGCCAGGCCGTACGCGCTGATCGCGAGTCCCGTCAGGGTGCCCGCCAGGTGCACCCATCGAGTCGTGGCCCGCGAGTGCATCGCCACGTAGTAGGGCCAGAACTCCTCGTACGAATCAAACGTCTGCTGCGCCATGACCGCACGGTAACGGCCAGGCGCTTCCGCGTCAGCCCGCCCGGTGCCCCGCGACCGAACGCCGCGCAACGGGGAAATCGAAGTACGTGTCAGGGAACGGCTCCGGCTTGTACGTGAAGTGCCACCACTCCTCCGGCAGATTCACGAACCCCTGCGCGGCCAGCGTGTCCTTCAGCAGCCGCCGATTGGCTCGCTGGGCCTCGGTGATCCGCGGATCGTCGGTGTGCGACAGCGTGTCGAAGCAGTCGTAACCGGTCCCCATGTCGACAGAGTTGTCCGGGAAACGCTCCGACTGGGGCGCGTAGCATGCCGTCAGCGGCTCACCCGGCACATACGACCGCGTCGGCGCGGCCGGCAGCTTCACGATCGTCAGGTCCACCGTGCTGCCCCGGCTGTGCCCGGACCTCTCCGCGATGTAACCGTCCGCGAACAGCCGCGACTTGTCGACCAGCGGATAGAACTCCTGCTTCATCGCCTCGTCGTCGAGATCCTTCGCCCAGCGCACGAAGTGGTCGACCGCCCGCTGCGGCCGGTAGCAGTCGTACACCTTCAGCGAATAGCCCTGCCGCAGCAGCCGCGACTGGGCCCGGCCCAGCGCCTCGGCGGCCGGCCCGGTGAGGATGCACAGCGGCTGGCGGTATCCGTCGACGGGCTCACCGACGAAGTTGTGGTCCGTCGTGTAGCGCATCTCCTGGATGATCGTCGGCGCGACCGTGCGCAGTGCCACGAACTCACGCGGCGCCTTCGGTTCGGGCGTCGCCTGCACGGCTGGGGCGGCCGACGTGACGGCGAGCAGCGCGGCGGCCGCCGCGGTCAGAGCACGGAAAGCGGAACCAAGTCGTGTCATGCGCACACCGTTTATCACTTTCCCGCCCTGACGGGAAACAGCGATCGGATACAGTCCGCCCGTGTCCAAGGACTCCCACTGCGGCCATTGCGGAACGCCGTACGGTGCTCCCGCCGGCTGGCCCCGCACCTGCCCCGCGTGCGGGGAGACCGCCTACCGCAACCCCCTGCCCGTCGCCGTGGCGCTGCTCCCCGCCCACGACGACCGGGGCACCGGACTCGTGGTCGTCACCCGCACCATCGAACCCGCCCGCGGCGGCACCGCGCTGCCCGGCGGCTTCATCGACCACGGCGAGGACTGGCGGCACGCGGTCGTCCGCGAACTCGCCGAGGAGACCGGCATCGAGGCTGGGCCGCAGGACGTTCGCCTCGCCGACGCCCTCAGCTCACCGGCCGGGCACCTGCTGCTCTTCGGACTGCTGCCCGCACAGGACGCCGACACGCTGCCGCCGTCCCGGCCCACCGATGAGACCGACGGCTGGCACCTGCTGCGCTCCCCCACCGAGCTGGCGTTCCCGCTCCACACGATTGCGGCACGCAACTGGTTCGCAGGCACATACGCCTCCCGCTGACCAGCACCGCCGTCAGTCCAGCCCCCGTACTCGCACCGGCCCCTCCACCGGCACCCGCCCCTCGTCCGTGACCCGCTCCACCACCACCCGACCGTCCACCAGCCGTGTCGCGTACCGCTCGATCTCCGACAGCGCCCAGCCGTCGCCGGTGTCCCGCACCACCAGACCGCCGCCCTCGCGCCCCGCCGCGGGCGCCCACGCCTCGATCTCCACCCGGCCGTCATCGGCCCGCACCGCGAGCACCGTTCCCGCCCGCGCCAGCACCGGGATCCGCTCGAGCGGCGCCTCCACCAGCACCTGGGCGGGACCCTCGTACACGCGGCCCGTCGCCGTGTCGTACCAGCGGCCACGGGGCAGCCGGACCGCCCGCCGGTCCACTCCCGGCTCCAGCACGGGCGCCACCAGCAGCGAATCACCCAGCAGGAACGCGTCCTCGCAGTCCCGCAGCACCCGGTCCCCCGGGCTGCCCCACCACAGCGGCCGGGCACAGGGCGCACCGGTCAGCCGGGCGAGATGCGCGAGCCCGATCAGATACGGCCGCAGCCGCTCCCGCTCCCGCAGCGCCGCCCGAGCATGCGCCAGCACCTCGGGCCCGAACTCCCACGGCTCCGCCCCCTGCCGCCCGATCGGCGCCCCGGTCCGCAGCAGCGGCAGATACGCGCCCAGTTGCAGCCGGCGCAGATACAGCTCTGTCGACAGGCCGGCCCCGGACACCCCCACCTCGGCGCCGGAGAACGGCACCCCGCACACCCCGAGCCCCAGTACCCGCGCCAGCGTGGCACGCAACGCCGGCCAGCCCTCCGGCACCTGCCCCGGCCACACACCGCCGTAGCGCTGCACGCCGGTCCAGCCCGAGCCGGAGACGAGGAACGGCCGCTCTCCGGGACGCACCCGGCACAAGCCCTGGTACGCGGCGCGCGCCATCGCCAGACCGCTCACGTTGTGCGCCTCCCGGTGGTCGCCGCCACGGCCCTCCAGCACATGCCGTGCCGAACGAGGCAGCGCCACGGCGCCGAACAACGATGTCGCCCACGGACCCTCGCCCTCGTGCCACATGCCCGAGAAACCCTGCTCCAGCAGCGCCTCGTACCGCTCGCCCCACCACACCCGGGTCCGCGGATCGGTGAAATCCGGATGCACACGGTCGCCCGAAGCCGCCACGCCCCGCACCTTCCTGCCCCGCGCGTCCCGTACGAACGCCCCCGCGCGCACCCCGGTCTCGTACACCTCCTCACCCGGCCGTGCCGCTACGGTCGAACCGACCACACGGACCAGCCGCACCCCGTCCTCCAGCAGGTCCTTCGCCAGCGCGGGCAGATCGGGGAACCGCGCCTCGTCCACGCCGAACGGCCCCGCCGCATCCTCGGGGAGCGGCCCGCGGGACCACCGGCGCCCGGGCGCGCCCGGATCCGCCACACGCCGCCGCCCTCCGGCCGACGGCACCTCGCTCCCGCCCAGATGCACCGCCGACAACGGCAGCCCCCGCTCCCGGTACGCGGCCACCAGCTCCCGCACCGCCTGCTCGTCGTCCGATCCACCCCCCGCGTGCTGAAGGCCGAGCGCCCACGAAGGAGGCAGCGCGGGCGCACCCGTGAGCTGCGCGAAACCGCTCAGAACACGTGCGGGAGTGCCCACCAGAACCCAACTGCGCAGCGGCCCGCCGTCCATCCGCAGCTCGATGGTCCCCGGCCGGTCGTGCCCCGAGCCGGCACCCTCTTCGCCCTCCCGCACGGTCACCCGGCCGTCCCACGAGGTGTCGTGGAACGCCAGATGCGTCCCCGCGTCGGCGACCACCATCTGCACCGGCATCGTGATGTGCGCGGCATCCCCCTCCGGCGCCGTGTGCCGACCGGCACCGCCGTTCCACAGCCGGTACACACCCCCACGCAGCCGAGGCCCCGGCACACGGCCGCCCAGGCCGAACATCCGCGCGTCGGCTCCCACCTCGCAGCGCTGTGCCCAGCGCGCCGGGCCGCCGCCCGCAACGGGCTCCCACCAGCGCGGCGGCAGATCACGGCGCAGGACCACACCGCCCGGGGTACGGATCTCCACCGCACCGTGCCGCGACACCTCGACGGTCACCCGCTCCGACACCACCCGCCAGCCGCCGTCCTTGTCCGGCTCCAGACCGGCCCGCGGGTCCGGCTCCGGAGGCGGCCCGGCCAGCCCGTACGACGGCAGCGGCTGCGCACCGTCCCAGCCGCGGAACACCGCCCCGCCCGTGGCGACCACGACGCGCAGCTCGGAACGGGCGAACCGGACGATCCCGCCGCCCGGCAGCGGCTCCGCCTCCACCGCGGGCCCCGGCACCCTGGCCCGCTCCGTGCCCTGGGCCGACAGCCCCCGTGTGTCCGCACGACTACGGCGCCATGCGGAGCGTGCCGCCCGCAGTACCTCAACCGCGCCGACATTCCGCACCGCGCGCACCAGGTCACGACCGTCCATGCAGCTCACCCTGCCATTCGGCCGACACATCAGGGGCTCTGTTCAACTGCCGTTCACCCATGGTCAGACCACATATTCGCCAAGCCGGACATGGGTGGGGAGACCTGGTGCGAAAGACGATCACATGGCATCGTCCCTGTCAGCCCGCGTCCGCGCACACCCCGCCCGACCGTGGGCCGCGCAGACACCGCGCACCGAAACGCGTAGAGAAAGCCCGGGAGCCGACCCATGACCTCAGCAGCGAACCCCGCCCCGCTCTGGCAGCCGGACGCGGACCGCATCGCGGCCGCCCGCGTCACCCACTTCCAGTCCTGGGCCGCCGAGCGCTACGGAGCACCGGCCGAGGGCGGCTACCCGGCACTGCACCGCTGGTCCGTGGCAGAGCTCGAGACGTTCTGGCAAGCCGTCGCCGACTGGTTCGACATCCGCTTCACCACCCCGTACGACCGCGTGCTCGGCGACCGGTCCATGCCCGGCGCCCAGTGGTTCCCCGGCGCCACACTCAACTACGCCGAACACGCCCTGCGCACCGCCGAAGATCCGGCACGTGCACACGAGCCCGCACTGCTTCATGTGGACGAGACACATGAGCCCACGCCCATCAGCTGGGCTGAGCTCCGCCGCCAGGTCGGAGCACTCGCCGTCGAACTGCGCACCCTCGGCGTACGCCCCGGCGACCGCGTCAGCGGCTACCTCCCGAACATCCCGCAGGCCGTCACCGCCCTGCTGGCCACCGCGGCCGTCGGCGCCGTCTGGACCTCCTGCGCCCCCGACTTCGGCGCCCGCAGCGTCCTCGACCGCTTCCAGCAGGTCGAGCCGGTGGTCCTGTTCACCATCGACGGCTACCGCTACGGCGGCAAGGAACACGACCGCACCGAGACCGTCGCCGAACTCCGCCGTGAGCTGCCCACACTCCGCGCCGTCGTCCACATCCCGCTGCTCGGCACCGCGGCTCCCGAAGGCGCCCTCGAATGGTCTGCCCTCACCTCCGGCGACGCCGACCCCGCCTTCGAACAGGTCCCCTTCGACCACCCCTTGTGGGTCCTGTACTCCTCCGGCACCACCGGACTGCCCAAGGCCATCGTCCAGTCCCAGGGCGGCATCCTCATCGAGCACTTCAAGCAGCTCGGCCTCCACTGCGACCTCGGCCCCGGCGACCGCTTCTTCTGGTACACCTCCACCGGCTGGATGATGTGGAACTTCCTCGTCTCCGGCCTCCTCACCGGCACCACCGTCGTCCTGTACGACGGCAGCCCCGGCCACCCGGCCACCGACGCCCAGTGGAGCATCGCCGAACGGACCGGCGCCACCCTCTTCGGCACCTCGGCCGCCTACGTCATGGCCTGCGCCAAGGCCGGCGTCCACCCCGCCCGCGACCACGACCTCTCCAGGATCACCTGCGTCGCCACCACCGGCTCGCCCCTGCCGCCGGACGGCTTCCGCTGGCTGCACGACGAGGTGGCCGACAACCTCTGGGTCGCCTCCGTCAGCGGCGGCACCGACGTCTGCAGCTGCTTCGCCGGCGCTGTCCCCACGCTCCCCGTCCACATCGGCGAACTCCAGGCCGCCTGCCTCGGCACCGACCTCCAGTCCTGGGACGCCCAGGGCAAGCCGCTCGTCGGCGAGGTGGGTGAACTGGTCGTCACCAACCCCATGCCGTCCATGCCCATCCGCTTCTGGAACGACCCCGACGGCAGCCGCTACCGCGAAAGCTACTTCGAGATGTATCCGGGCGTCTGGCGGCACGGGGACTGGATCACCATCACCGAAACCGGCTCCGTCGTCATCCACGGCCGCTCCGATTCCACCCTCAACCGCCAAGGCGTACGGATGGGATCCGCGGACATCTACGAAGTGGTCGAACGCCTCCCGGAGATCCGGGAATCCCTCGTCATCGGACTGGAAGAACCCGACGGCGGCTACTGGATGCCCCTGTTCGTCCACCTCGCCGAGGGTGCCGTACTCGACGACGACCTGAAGACCCGCATCACCCGCGCCATCCGCGAACAGCTCTCCCCCCGCCACGTCCCCGACGACATCATCGAGGTCCCCGGCGTACCGCACACCCTCACCGGCAAGCGCATCGAGGTTCCGGTCAAGCGCCTGCTCCAGGGCACGGCGCTCGAAAAGGCCGTCAACCCCGGATCCGTGGACAACCTCGAACTCCTGCGCTTCTACGAGGATCTGGCCCGCACCCGCATGTAGCCCCCGGCCCCGGGCGCCCACCAGCGGCGTCCGGGGCGACCGGCCGCCGTTGTCAGTGCCACCACCTACCGTGAGTGAACAGTGACCACAGCGCTCAGGGGGAATCAGCATGGCGCACACCAGCAGGTCCCGGCGGCCCGGCACCCACGCATCGATGCGGCGCATCCTGCGCCGCGAAGTCCCCAGCACCGTCGGCATCCTCGCCGACGCCCGCGACTTCACCGCGATGCGCCGCTACCACAGCTTCACCTTCGACGACCACGCCACCTATCTACGCCAGTCCGAGCAGCTGCTGAAGACGCTCTCCACCCGGCAACTGCACACCACGGTCGCCCTGTTCGACCCCGACGAATACGCGGAGTTCTGCACCGACGCGGGGCTCGACGCCGACACGGCACGAGCCCGCAGCCGCTTCACCGCCGAGCTCGCCGGCCGAGGTCCGACCGTCCCCTACACCGGACAGCCGCTCGCCGAGCTGCTGCCCCGGCTCATCGACAAGGCCGTCCGCCAGGCCACCTGGCAGTACGCGACCCTGCTCCTCGCCGACCTCGGCATGTGCGCCGACTGCGGCCAGGACATCGGACGGTCCGCCTTCGACCGGGCCTCGAGGATCCTCATGAGACTCCTCGACGTCGCCGGACCCGGCACCCACCATCTCGTCTGCAGCGTCCCCGGCCCCGACGAACAGCTCTTCGCCGTGCTGCACGCCCATGGTTCGGGCACCGCATCCGCCGAGCTCGACGCCGAAGAAGGCGCCGAGTTCGTCAGCGTCCTCGCCGCAGGGATCGCCCTTGAGGCCACCGGCGGAGTCGTGCTGCGCACCAGCGTCCCAGGCACCCCCGACCACCTCCACGGCTGGCGCCTGGAGAACGGCAGGCTGATCCCGCTCACCGCGGGCGAGGTCTTCAGCGCCTACTGCACCGACGCGGCCACCGGCGAACCGCTGTCACCCGAGCCCGGCGTCGAATACTGCGCCGGATTCCCCCTCGCCACCGACGACCCGGACACCCATCACTGACACCGAAGGGGGCCCTCCGCCGCACGGCGAAAGGCCCCCTCCACACATCCGTCCCGACGACTACTCGCCGGACAGCACCGCCTGGGCGGCCAGCCGTGCCTCCCCGGCGGTGTCCGTGGCACGCGCCGCCGCCGCGGCCCGCTCGCACTGGGCGAGCGTGTACTTCGCCAGCGTCGCCCGCACATACGGGATCGACGCGGCACCCATGGACAGCGACGTGACACCCAGACCAGTCAGCACACAGGCAAGCAGCGGATCGGAGGCAGCCTCACCGCACACACCACAGCTCTTGCCCTCGGCCTTCGCGGCCTCGGCGGACAGCGCCACCAGATCCAGCAGCGCCGGCTGCCAAGGATCCTGCAGTCGCGACACCGCACCCACCTGCCGGTCGGCGGCGAATGTGTACTGAGCGAGGTCGTTGGTCCCCAGCGAAAGGAACTCCACCTCCTGGAGGATCGAACGCGCCCGCAGCGCGGCGGACGGAATCTCCACCATCGCCCCGAACTTCGCCTGCAGCCCCGCCTCCCGGCACGCGTCCGCGAACGCCTTCGCGTCCGTACGGTCCGCCACCATCGGCGCCATGACCTCGAGATACACGGGGAGCCCCTGCGCCGCCTTCGACAGCGCGGACAGCTGCGTCCGCAGCACGTCCGGGTGGTCCAGCAGCGAGCGCAGCCCGCGCACGCCCAGCGCCGGGTTCGGCTCGTCGGCCGGCGTCAGGAAGTCGAGCGGCTTGTCGGCGCCCGCATCGAGCACACGCACCACGACCCGGCCCTCGGGAAACGCCTCCAGTACCTGGCGGTAGGCCTGGACCTGCTTCTCCTCCGACGGCGCCTGTCTGCTGTCGTCGAGGAACAGGAACTCGGTACGAAACAGCCCGACGCCTTCGGCCCCGGCGTCCACCGCCGCCGGCACGTCCGCGGGACCGCCCACGTTCGCCAGCAGCGGCACCTTGTGCCCGTCCGACGTGGCACCCGGACCGCTCGACGCCGCGAGCACGGCCCTGCGCTCGGCAGCGGCCCGCTCCATCTCGGCCCGCTTCTCCTCGCTCGGCTCGACGAAGATCTCGCCCGTGCTGCCGTCCACCGCGATCAGCGTGCCCTCGGCCAGCTCACCCGCGCCCGGCAGAGCCACGACAGCAGGGACACCGAGCGCCCGCGCCAGGATCGCGCTGTGACTCGTCGGCCCGCCTTCCTCGGTCACGAAACCGAGCACCAGGGCGGGGTCGAGCAGAGCGGTGTCGGCCGGCGCCAGATCGCGCGCGATCAGCACGTACGGCTCGTCGCTGTCCGGCACACCCGGCATCGGCACCCCGAGCAGCCGGGCCACGATCCTGTTCCGCACGTCGTCCAGGTCCGCGACCCGGCCCGCGAGGTACTCACCAGCACCCGCCAGCAGGGCCCGGTAGGCGGCGAACGCGTCGTACACGGCACGCTCGGCCGTGCTGCCGACGGCGATACGACGGTCCACGTCCGCCATCAATTCGGGGTCTTGCGCCATCATCGCCTGCGCCTCGAGCACGGCCTGCGCCTCGCCGCCGGCGAGATTGCCCCGCGCGATCAGATCGGCGGCGACGGCCTCGACGGCCTTCCGAGCCCGCCCCTGCTCGCGCTCGGCGTCCTCTGCCGGTATCTGCTTGGCAGGCGGCTCGAGAACCGCCGTGCCCATGTGCCGCACTTCGCCGATCGCCACTCCGTGGCTCACGCCGACGCCTCGCAGCGTTGTCTCCATGTCACCGTCTCCGATTGAGCGGCGGCGCGTGCCGCCGCGGTGGATGTCCGACTCGCCGTCACCGGCGTACGGCGGTCACTGCCAGCCGAAGAGGCTGTCGCCGGCCTTCACGTCGCCGTCCTCACGGACGTCGGAAAGAGCGTCGGGAGTGGCTTCAAGCGCCACGACCGGGCAGATCGCAGATTTTCCGGCCGCCTCGACGGCCGCCGGGTCCCACCGGACCACAGCCTGTCCGCGCTGCACGGTGTCGCCCTTCTTGACGAGGAGCTCGAAGCCCTCGCCGTTGAGCTGCACGGTGTCGATACCGAGGTGCGTCAGCACACCGTGTCCCTGATCGTCGACAACGACGAACGCGTGCGGATGCAGCGAGACGATGATGCCGGCGACGGGGGAGACGGCTTCCGTAGCCCCGCGATCGGGATCGATGGCAGTCCCAGGACCGACCATCGCTCCGGAGAACACGGGATCGGGCACGGCTGCGAGCCCGATGGCCCGTCCGGCGAGAGGGGACGTCACTGTGGTCATGGAGCCTCCCAGAGCGGGGATTCGTGCTGCGTCGTCACTGCTCGTACCGGACGACACACTGTTCAGCAGGGTATGTCACAAGAAGTCCTAGTTCCGCATAACAACTACCAGTTGACGGACCTAGGGGGTGCCGCAAGCGATTTGCCTCGTCTGCGGCCGACCTGTACTCTCGTACCCCTGCCTGACCCCAACGCGACATCGAGTCGGAGGTCGGCAGCGCCTATCAAGCCGAGATCCTAACTGGTCTAAACCACTGCTGTCCGCAGGGTGGTGGTCAGAGAGGCCGAGAAAGCCTGATAGTGTTTGAAACGTCGAAGGGAAGCGCCCGGAGGAAAGCGTCGGACAGTGTCCGGGGTGAGTACAAAGGAAGCGTCCGTTCCTTGAGAACTCAACAGCGTGCCAAAAAT
>NZ_JBIRZM010000014.1:0-148802 GCF_044390825.1 Streptomyces sp. NPDC018833
CCCCCAAGGACGTCGAGCTCGCCGCATAACCCCAGCGAGCCCGAACCGCCCCAAACCCGACAGGGGCGCCTTGACGCAGGACATAGAGGCACCCCCCGGCCCCGACCGCCCGGCCCCGACGCCCCGACGCGAGCGCGGCCTGATGCCGCTCGCGTGCCACAACGGACCGGTCTGGCGAGATGAGTTCAGCCATCCCATCCCGCGACAAGCCCGTGATCCGCCGGCTCCGGATGATTGCTGCACGCGCCCGAGCCCACCACGCAAACCATGATCAACGATCGCGGTTTCACCCTGCCGGCGCCAACCGTGCACGAGCTCGTCAGGCGGCCGTACGAAGAGTCCCGCCCGCCCTGCGGCTGTACAGGACCGCCCCTCCCGTCACCCCGGCCGCCAGCAGCACCAGGGCTAGCAGTGCGGGGATCAGGACGACCACCGCGCCCGCGCACAAGCAGCCCAGCCCTCCGACCGCCAGGACCACGGACCCGCGGCCGTCGGTGCGCAGCACGATCGCCGCCGCCGCCAGCAGGAACACGCCCACTCCCCCGGCGAGCGCCCAGGCCACCAGCCCGTGCAGCGGCTCGGACAGGTCGTAGTGCTTGCTGTCGGCGACCTGGTGGAGCGCCTTCTTCATACCCAGCGCAGTGAGTACGACTCCCGCGACGAGCGGCAGGTGCAGGAAGGTGTAGACGTCGCGTGCCAGCCGCGTGCGGGCGTCGCCGTGCAGCGTGGTCAGCCGGTGCTCGGCCCTGTCGCTGATCTGCTGGAAGTACACTCGCCACAGTCCGGCGACGACCATCACCCCGGCGGCAGCCGCAGCCAGCACCGGCACGGAGAGGGGGAGGCCGGACACGCCCACTCCGATCGCGACGATCGACTCCCCCAGGGCGATGATCACGATCAGGCCGTGCCGCTCGGCAAAGTGCGCGGGCGACGCCACCCGCCAACCCGACGCCCCCGTGACATAGATGCCGCAGTAGTCGATCAGGACCGCGCCGAGCCAGACCAGGGTCTGCGCGACGCCGGTCAGGGTGCTGCCGACCAGAAGCAGTACGAAGGGCGGTGCAACGGACAGCAGCGCGGTCCGGCGCAGTGTGGCATGGAGTGCGTCGTCACCGGGGCTGGAGATCCAGTACGAGACCAGGTGCAGGAGCCGGACCGCGCCATAGCAGAGTACGAACACCAGCGGCGCGTACAAGCCGCCGGACAAGTCCGCGTACACCTCCGGCACGGTCAGTGAGACGACCAGCACGACCACCATCACCGCGACCAGCACGCTGAACATCACGCCGGAGTCGGCTCGCACCACATTGCCCAGCCAGGCGAAGCAACACCAGCACCACCACAGCAGGGCAAGCACCACCATCGCGCCGAGCAGCCGCAGCGGCGTCGGGTCGGCCGCCATCAGTGCGGTGACCTGTGTAATGGCGTACACGAACACCAAGTCGAAGAACAGTTCGGCGGGCGTCACCCGGTGACTGTCATCGGTGGCAATCAATCGGGAACGTTCTCTACCTGTCGCCACAGCCTCTCCCCCTCCGCATCCGGCGCCCTGTGCGGCCGAACACGCGCGGAACGATACCCATCCGATCCCCGCGTTCACCGCCGTTCGAGGTCACGCCCCGCACGCGTGCGGCAGCGGGCTCATGCGCCGCACCAGCCATGCCGGTACGCCACCTCTGCGCAGGGCCGCCCCACGCGGTACGCCACCACGCGGTACGCCACCTCTACGCAGGGCCACCACGCGGTACGCCACCACGCGGTACGCCACCTCCAGCGCCGCGTACACCGTCTCGTCAGCTCACTTCTCCCGTCCGGGAGAACGGCAGCAGCCGTACGGCGAGCGGTTCACCGCGCAGCGGGCGGATCGCCATGTCCTCGCGCGGGCCGAGTCCGGCGCGGTGCCAGGCTCCGTGACCTGGGAACAGCCGTACCAACTGCCGCACCAGTCACCCCACTCCGGGGCACAGCGGACACAACAGGACAAGGGGAAGACGCTCGGGCTACCGGCAGCCGGCTGCATCTGCGAGGAGGCGGGCTCCCCGACACTCTGCCGTACCGAGCCTGTTCACCGGCAGTTCGGCAGAACTCAGCGGGCATCGGAGTCGTCCGAGTTCACGCACGAGGAGAAACTCCCCACATGCTGATGTCGAGCGCCGCCCCGGGACCTCCTGCCCGAACGCCTGCCCGGACGCCCGTGACCGCGCCCGGATGGAACCTTGCAGGCCAACGCTCTGCCGGCCGCGATCGCCGCGCCCTCTTGACCCTTCCCGCGCTCCACCGGAGGACAGGGGCGCCCCGCCCGGGGAGACCGGCGCCCTTCCGCCGACAGCGGAAACGCTGGGCCGCCCGCCGTGCCCCGGCAATCCTGGGACGGAGCACCACTGCGCAGCACCCACAGCGCAGCACCACTCCGTACGAAAGAGGTGTCGTCATGAGCAGGCCCGACGAGCGTCCCGAGACGTTGTACGAGGCCGTGGGCGGCACGCACGCGCTGCGCAGGCTGAGCAACACCTTCTACGAGGCGGTCCTCACCGATCCGCTGCTCGCCCCCGTCTTCACCGACTTCACCCCCACCCACATCGAGCATGTCGCCATCTGGCTGGCCGAGGTCTTCGACGGACCTGCCGACTTCACCACCGCGCTGGGCGGCCACCAGAGGCTGCTCCGCGTGCACCTCGGACTCTCGATCACCGAGGAGCAGCGGCTGCGCTGGATGGAGCTGATGACCGAAGCGGTGGCGAAGGAACTACCGGACGACGACGTGCTGCGCCGCCGGGTGGTGGAGTACTTCGACTGGGGCACGAAGATCGCCCGCGAGGTCTCGGCCGACCCGGCCGGCACGGACCTCGGCGACCCGGGTCCGACCCCGCGATGGGGCTGGAACGGCGCGCGCTGAGCCACGGCGCAACGCGCTGGGGCAGGCCGGGGCGGGACCGGCCGGCCGGGCCCGCACAGTGCGGTGGACACGCCGATTGGCCTTCGTGAGCCAGCCGGCCGGACATTGAAAATTGAAATCCGCCGGCGAGGTGAACACCCGCCCGGGCACAAACAACGTCTCAAGACAGCCGCCCGCCCCCTCGACCAGCCCCTTTCGCCTCCCGGTCACGCGGTTGCAGAACACGAACACCCCCAGCAGACCGGCGAAGGCCGCGAACTCGTCCCTCACCCCAGCCCCGCCGGGCCGCCAGGAGTTGAATGGCTCCCTCCTTGCCCAGACAAGTGACCGTGGGACAGCACCGAGGCCGGTCAGCACTCGCCAACGCCCGGCGACCTGCTGGAACAGGCTGAGCACCAGGTCGAAGTGCTCGTCGGCGACCAGCAGCTGGGCGGCGCACTGCCCGAGCGCCTCCTGCACGGTGTAGCCGAAGGCCGGCCACCGAGCGCATCCTCCCAAACACCCCCGGTTCCCTTCAGCGAAATCACCACGGAGCCGCAGGTTCTCACATGGGCCCGCCACACCGGCACAGGCACTCATCAGCACGTGCCGCAACCGCTCGTGGAACTCCCCGGACCGTTCCCCGACCCCCCTCGACGCACACGCCCTTCAAGGATGGATGAGGACCCACCGCCGGCGGCCGTCGCCATCACAGGGTCCTGCCTCGGAAATGTACTGGCCGACCGAGCTGACGGCCGGGAGACCCGATTGCTGTGAACATGGCAATCCCCGGCTTCGAGCCGTCCTTCCTGGTCGGGATCGACGCGATCCGCGACGCCCACGGATCACACCTGGCGGCGCTCGTCGGCCGACGGCTGACAGCGCTTGCCCTCATACGTTTCACCGAGGACGGGCAGTCGTTCGCCGACTGCCCGGTCGTCCTGGACTTCGACGGCATCCAGGCCGAACTCTGCCACAGGAAACTCGACGAACTCTCGATCGGCTGGAACACGATCGACACCACGGCGATGATCACCGGATGGCAGCGGTCGCAGTACACGCCCCAGTGGTCACGCAGCAACAGCCGGCTCGAACCCTTCCCCGACCACGAGCTACGCGAGATCACCCTCGTTGAATGGCGGCCCTTCACACCCTGACCCGGCAACAGGAACGGTAGCCATGGAATTCACCCTCGACACAGAACACCTCCGCCCCGCCAACGCCCTCAACGAGAACAGCATCAACGCAGACACCACCCAACCCAACGACATCCGACACCCCCTCAGCCGTCGAGCGCTACTTCTCCGACGACTTCCGGTTGATCTGCCGGCTGCAGTGTCGCCTGACCCCGGGGCGCCCATCCGCCGGGCACGCACTTCTACCCCCACCCCATGACTCGATCTGCACAACCACATGTGACATCTGAGTGAGAAGCCTCGGCGACACTCAAGTGATAGGTCGCGCCATCGACTGGCAGTACGGCGGCCACCCCTCGTCGTCAGCGTCCACCGTGGCCGCCTGTCCGTACAGCGGGCCGCCCTCGATGCCGGCTCCGCAGGGTCCTCGCGCTTGCTCGACGCCGATTGCGCGGACAGGTCACCAGCAGCTGCGACGCGAGCAGCAGGTCCGTCCCACCCCACCAGGCCGGCCGGGTCGCACGGATTGCCGAGACTCCCATGCCCCTCCGCGTCGCTCAGCGGGCGTGGAGCATGTAGGTGTTCTCCAGCTCGTCCTGCACGACGGTGGCCTTCTTGTCGACCGTCCGCACGTACATGTCCTGATCGAGAGTGTGGGTGCGGAACCGCCAGCCCTTCGGAAGCTGCAGCCGCTCGCCGAGGGAGGCCAGGGAGTTCATGGTCTGACTGTCGTCCACGGTGTGCGAGTACGCCTGCAGGAGGTACGTCCGGCCTTCGGCGTCGGTCAGCGCGTACGCGAGCCTGCCGGCCTTCAGGACGTACTCGGTGTCCCGGTCCACCGTGGTGGCCACGTAGTGCTTCTTGCCCGGCCCCGCGGTGACGTCGACGTCCGGCGGGATGCGGACCTCGGCCGCCCAGCGGGCCTCCAGGCCGTCGAACCTCTCGACGTCACCCCAGGCGTACGTGGTGACCTCGTCGATCGTCCAGAACCGGGGCCCGTTGAGGAACACGGCGGGAACACCGAACTCCTCCGCCAGGGCGTCCGCATCCAGCGCGTTCCACTTGTCGAGGGGGCAGTCGTTGAGGCCGTAGGTGGTGTAGACGGCCGCCTTAAGACCACCGCGCTCATCCGGCGAGATGAGCAGGACCTCGCCGTAGCGCTCGTCGCGCATACCGCTCTGGTGCCGGGACGGCTTCGCCGGGTCGGACATGGCTCCTCCTTGTCACGGCCCGTCGCCCACGGCTGCGGGAGCCGGGGCTGCGGGCCAGGGCCGCCCACAGGCGGGCCCGTGACACGCTTCGTCCACTTCATCCAGGTCAGCACACCCGGGGCGTTGCCGCACGACGTGCATGATCTCGAACCACACCGTCTCGCCATGCTCATCCGCGGCGGCGTACGACACCTGCGCGGGCGGCACATGCTCGCCCGCCGGTCAACGCCCTGCCCGAGAAACCGGCACCGCCTGCGGGAGGTGGCACAGCGGCTGGTTCCCCCGCCCTGTGCATCCCCCGGGAACGCGCCACCCACCTCGATGAACCACATCGTCACCGGCACCGACGGCGAGTACCTGCCCGTGCGCTTGTGTAACCGGCAGGATCGCAGGCGCATTCTCCTGCCTGTGGGCACTGCCCAGCGACGTACGGCGCCGGCACGAAATCAACGGCGAGATGGAGGCCCCGCCCGAATCCGGCCCGGCAGACGATGAGCCGGTCACCTGCACCGAAGGGGAACCCGACAGCTCCTGCCGCTACGGCGAGGAAGGCTCCCCGCACCAGCGGCCCACGACCGCGGCGAGAAGTGAGCTCCGCGACCGGCCTCCATACTTTCGACGACGTCCCCGAGCAGCCCCCGCGGCTGCCCAGCCGCCCCGCCCGACCACGCCTGAGCCCAGGCGAACGCCTCACCATCGCCGCATAGTTGAGGTGCCGGCCCTGGGGCATCGGGCCCTGCATGCTGTGCACCGCCATCCGCCGCTGCGGCCCCCGAAGCCCCATGGCATGCCCCACCTGCCGCACCCATGGACGAACCGCTCCGTACCGGCAATCGCTGAACCCGACTCCTGGACCCGCACACATGACACGACCAGATCACCGAGCCATTACCTGACGAACCCGCAGATCAGCGCCCGCATGACGTCCCGGCCCGCACCCGCTGTCCACCGCTCACCGCACTCACACCCCCTCACCCACGCCGCACACCGAACTGATCACACGAGACCGGCCCGCCAACCGCCGATGAGAAAAACCACCTTTGGACAGGACGCACTGCGGGAGCCGGGCACCGACGGGCAGGAGAACGGGGGCCACCACTGCCCGGATGCCCCTGCCAGGGACCCACGCGAACTGGTCCAGGCCGTCGCCCAGATGATCGAGACACAGCAGGACAACTGGACACTGGCCGTCCTTGTACCGGACCAGATGGGCAAGCGCGAGGCCATGCAGCGCGGTTTCCCCAAGAACAACATCGCCATCTGGGACGCCACGAGCACACAGGGCCTGGAGGAGGCCGGGCAGGTCATCCGGCAGCCCACCGCCACACGGGACATCGAGGTTGGCCCAGCTCGGCCTGCTTCTCCGCCAGGAACGCGATCGCGTCCCCCGCCTCTCGATCACGCCCTTCCCGCCGGAACGACAATCGGAGTTGCCGCCCACCCGTGCTACAGCGGGACGTGGATGTCGAGAATGGGTCCGACGGCGCGAGGCGGTGGTGCATCCAGGCTCTCCAGCACGTGGAGCATCGGCACGTTCTGCGCAGCGACCACCGCGGTCAAGGTGTGGTGGCCCGCCCGGCGGGCCACTTCCACCGCGTGAGCGGCCAGGGCGGTGCCCAGCCCCTTGAACTGCCAGGCGTCCTCGACCAGCACGGCGAGCTCGCTCACCCCTTGCCGGTCGGTGCGCATCACGTTCGTCATCGCGATGATGTGGTCCGTGCGCTGGGCCGGAGTGGTCACCAACGTAGTGCCGCGCCCCGGGTCGCAGAGCACTCGCCATCCGGCGGGAGAGAGCTGATGTTTGCCGGCGTGGTAGCGCAGGGCCCGGCTGCCTGGCGAGCAGCGGCGGTGCAGCGCCTGAATCGGTTCGAGATCAGCGGAGGTCGCCTCCCGGGTCCGGGTGGCGGTGCCGTCGGTCAAGGTGATCGGGTGCGCGGTGTCTCGGTGAACGTCGGGCATGCAATGGTCTCCTGAACAAGGGCATGCGTAACGGGTGGTGCGGGCGGATCCCTCGGAGCGGATGTCCGCTTCGGCACACGAGCAGTCTTTTGCCCCTCCCCACCCGACTCAAGGTGGATTCACGCCAAAGCAATTACGCTTCGCACCCTTTTCGTGACTCAACGCAGTCGACGCAGGCGCCGGGCGATCACAGACGACTCCCACGGCACCACCAAGGCAGCCCCCACACCGACCCCACGCAGCCGACCCGGTCGGCCCACCCGGCGGCGGGAGGCCACGACGGGCACAGTCAGGCAGGCCATCAGACCCGCAGAACAGCATGTCCCGCAAACCCCACAACCGCCCTCAGACCCCTCCACAGCGGCCAGGAACACGCCCTCACCGCCCGGCGACAACTTCCCCTCCACGCCCCCCTTGCGCAGCACACAGCGCATGCCGCCTCGCTCCGCCACGCACCGCGACGAACACGGCCCGAGTAACCGGTACAGAGCCCACCCAAGCCCCGCACCCCCGCGCCAACCCCTCCCACACACCGGCGCAAAGCGCGGCGGCCAGGCGATGGCAGGGCGGTCGCGTCGGCCAGCCGGCGGGCAACTTCCCTGACAGTGTCCGCGCTTTGAGGTACGGGCTGTGAACAGTGCCGCCAGAAGATCGCCGGCCGTGCTGCCGCGGGCGGTCGTAGCTGCGGCAGCAACTGGCACCTGGGTGGCGAGGCCGGAAGGCTTCGTGGATGTCGTCGCGTCGTTCCCAGCGGATAGCGTAGGCGGCGGAGCACTCGGCCTCGGTCAGGATCCCTGCTCCGGCAGGCCCTGCTGCCCCTTGGCGCTGGGTACCGAGCCGTGGATGAAGGAGCCCCAGTACGCGGTCACCTGAGCGACCAGGGCACGTTGCTCGGCGTTGAAGTCTGCGCTGCGACCGTGCGGCTTGAACAGGTATCGCAGGGACGTTTTCCGGGCGGCGCCGGCGAAGTTCTCGGCACGTGCCGGGTCAGCGCCGGGCGGAGGGGGGGTTCTGTGTTTCCCATGCGCGCGCATAGCGGCGGGCGTCCGGGCCCTTCGGGTCTCGGCTGCGGTACACCACGTATGGCCGGACCAGATAGCCCAGCGGCGCGCTGAACACGTGCACCAGGCGCGTGTAGGGCCAGATCGCCAGCAGGGCGAGCACCACGAGGTTGTGAACCTGGAAGCTGATAGGAATGGCCTCCATCAGTTCCGGCTGTGGGTTCAGCGAGAACAGGCCGCGGAACCACGGTGCGACGGTGGCGCGGTAGTCGTAGCCGCCTCCGATGAGGTTGTCACCGACGGTGTTGAGCATTCCGGTCGCGATAGCGGCGGCCAGCAGCGTGTACATGACCACGTCATTGGTCGTGGTGGCCTTGCGCACGGCGAGCACGGTGATTCGGCGGTAGAGCAGAATCGCGAGGCCCGCGACCGTGGCCAGCCCGGACAGCGTGCCTGCCGACACCGAGACGAGGTGATACGTCCCCTCGGAGATGCCGACGTACTCGGTCCAACTCGCCGGTATCAGGATGCCCATCGCGTGCCCGCCGATCACCGCCAACAGCCCGAAGTGGAACAGCGGGCTGCCCAGCCGCAGCAGCCTGCTCTCGTAGAGCTGCGAGGACCGGGTGGTCCAGCCGAACTGGTCGTGCCGGTAGCGCCAGACATGCCCGAGCACGAAGGAGGTGAGTGCCACGTACGGTGCGGCGAGCCACAGCAAGGTGATCACCGGCGTCCTCCCATCTCCCGCTGCGTCGTCGGATCCATCGCGAACGGCTCCAGACCGACCTCCTCCTCGGGCGGCCCCTGTGCGGCGAGTTCGGCGATTCGGCGCCGGTTGGCCGTGTTGAGTTCGGGCAAGGTCGCGCACAGCGCGTCGAGCACATCCGCATACGGCGACTCACTGTCCACCAGGGACAGCCGGAGCAATTCCACGACGGGTCGGTGCTCGAGGAGCAGTCGCCGACCGGACGCGGGGTCGATGGACGCGGCGAACTCCAACACCACGGCGAGATGGTCAGGGAGTTCGTGGTCGCCCAGCGTGGCCCCTGCCCTCTTGTAGGCGTGCTTGAACCGCAACAGCGCCATGCCACGCTTGCGGGTGTCTCCGTAGGCGTAGTACGTCAGGTGCAGGCAGTTGCGACGGCGCAGGTCGAAGGTCTCCACATAGTGCGCGGCCAGTTCCATCGGCGGCATCCCGCGAACCCTGTCCGCAAACGACACCAGAGCGGGGCCCGCCGGCGCGGGTACGGACCCTGCCACCGCCGCCATCTCCTCCAGCAGGTTCGGTGTCTGCCCGGTCGGATAGTCCAGCAGCAGCCCGGCGATCCGCCACACGATCCGCCGCTGCCGTTCGGACAGGTGCTGGTCCGGTGGGTTCCGGGGTCCTCGCTTGCCCAGCCGGAGCGGGCTCATCGGACGCCCTCCGCCGCGGGCTCCTGCTCGGCGTCCTCATCGGAGCGGCCCGGTTCATCCGGTGCCGGGAACAGGCCGTCGGCGGACTTGCCGTCCCAGTCGAGCAGGTTGATGCGCGTCCGCTTGTCCTCGGGCGCTGCGCCATTGGTGTCGGTGAGGTGGAACTTCTCCGCCATTGCATCGAACGCGGTCATGCCCGGCCCGCCGTCGCCGTCCAGGCTGCACCCCGTGGCAACCGCGTCCAGCCGGTGGGCGTCCGCGCCCGCACCGCTGGGAATCACGTAGCGCTCCTCGTACTTGGCGATCGCCAGCAGGCGGTACATCGCTTCGACCTCGTTCGGCGTGAGGCGCACCGCCTCGGCGATCGCCGGCGTGGTCGGTTCGCCGAGGTTGACCCGGCGCATATGCGAGCGCATCGCGGCGAGTCGCTGCAACGCGGCACGGACCGGCCCGACGTCGCCCGCGGTGAACAGCTCCGCCAGGTACTGCACCGGAATGCGCAGCGCGTCGATCGCGCCGAAGAGGTTGCCTGCGTCCTCGCCGTCATGTCCGGTCTCGCCGAGCACGTCCACGACGGGCGAGAGCGGAGGCACGTACCAGACCATCGGCATCGTGCGGTACTCCGGGTGCAGCGGCAGCGCGAGCTGGTAGTCGACGATCAACCGGTAGACGGGCGAGTTCTGCGCCGCCTCGATCCACTCGCTCGCGATGCCCGCCCGCTCGGCCTCGGCGATCACCCGCGGGTCGTGCGGGTTGAGGAAGACACCCAACTGGGCCGGGTAGAGGTCCCGGTCGTCCTCGACCGAGGCCGCTTCCAGCACCGCGTCGGCGTCGTAGAGCAGCACACCGATATAGCGCAGCCGCCCGACACAGGTCTCCGAGCAGACGGTCGGGATGCCGACCTCGACCCGCGGGTAGCAGAACGTGCACTTCTCGGCCTTGCCGGTCTTGTGGTTGAAGTAGATCTTTTTGTACGGGCAGCCGGTGACGCACTGCCGCCAGCCACGGCAGCGGTCCTGATCGACCAGGACGATGCCGTCCTCACTACGCTTGTAGATCGCGCCGGAGGGGCAGGATGCCGCGCAGGACGGGTTGAGACAGTGCTCGCAGATCCGCGGCAGATAGAACATGTACGTCTGCTCGAACTCAAGCTTCACCTGCTCGGACACCTTGGCCAGCACCGGATCCCGGCCGATCTGCTCGGGGCCGCCGCCCAGGTCGTCGTCCCAGTTGGCTCCCCAGGTGACCTTGGTGTCCTCGCCGGTGATCAGCGATTTGGGCCGGGCCACGGGTGTGGTGTCCGACGGCGGAGCGGACAGCAGGTTCTCGTAGTCGTATGTCCACGGCTCGTAGTAGTCCGACACTGTGGGCAGATCCGGGTTGGCGAAGATATTCAGCAGCCGCTTGACGCGGGACCCCGTGCGCAGCCGGAGCTTGCCGCGCTTGGACAGCTCCCAGCCGCCCCGCCACCTGTCCTGGTTCTCGTACTGGCGCGGATATCCCTGCCCCGGCCGGGTTTCCACATTGTTGAACCAGACGTACTCGACACCGCCGCGGTTGGTCCACGCCTGCTTGCAGGTGACGCTGCAGGTGTGGCAGCCGATGCACTTGTCCAGGTTCATCACCATGGCGAGTTGTGCCATGACCCTCATCAGTACCGCACCTCCTGGCCCCTGCGCCGGATCGTCGTGACCTCATCACGCTGGTTGCCGGTGGGGCCGTGGTAGTTCATCGCGAATGACTGCTGGGCATAGCCGCCGATCAGATGCGACGGCTTGATCATCAACCGGGTGAGCGCATTGTGGATGCCGCCGCGTTTGCCGGTCTTCTCGGTGCGCGGAACATCAACCGCCCGGTCCTGGGCGTGATACATGAACACGGTTCCCTCGGGCATCCGGTGGCTCACGATCGCCCGCGCGACCACGACACCGTTGCGGTTGACCGCCTCGATCCAGTCGTTGTCCTTGACGCCGATCTTCGCCGCGTCCACATCGGACATCCAGATCGCCTGCCCGCCCCGGGACAACGTCAGCATGTGCAGGTTGTCCTGGTACGCGGAGTGAATCGACCATTTCGAGTGCGGGGTGAGGTATCGGACGGTGATTCCGGCGTCGCCGTTCGCGCCGACAGCGGGTTCGTCGAACAGCGCCGTCATGTCCAGCGGCGGCCGGAAGACCGGCAGTTGCTCACCGAGTTCGAACATCCAGTCGTGGTCGAGGAAGAAGTGCTGCCTGCCGGTCAGCGTGTGCCACGGCTTGAGCCGCTCGGTGTTGATGGTGAACGGGGCATAGCGCCGGCCACCGGCCTCGCTGCCCGACCATTCCGGTGAGGTGATCACCGGCACCGGCCGTGCCTGAGTGTCCGCGAAGGTGATCCGCTTGGCCTCGTTCTCGGCCGCGAGGTCGGCGAGTTTCGTGCCCGTGCGCCGCTCGAGGGCACGGAACCCTTCGGTGGCGAGCCTGCCGTTGGTGGTGCCCGACAGCGCCAAGATCGCCTCGGCCGCATGGGTGTCCTTGGCCAGCGACGGCCTGCCCGCGGCGACTCCGGACGAGACGATACCGTTGACGCCCCCCAGGTATTCGACCTCCGCCTCCGGGTGCACCGTCACGCCCTTCGTCGTCAGACCGAGGGTGTCCACCAGCGGGCCGAGCGCGGCCATCTTCTCGCCCACAGCCGGGTAGTCACGCTCGACCACGACCAGCCGGGGCATCGTCCTGCCCGGTATCGGCTCACACTCGCCTGCCTTCCAGTCGAGCACTCGGCCACCCGGCTGCGCGGTGGCGTCGGCGGTGTCATGCGTCAGCGGCACCGCGACGATGTCCTTGCGCGTGCCGAGATGCTTCTCGGCGAGCCAGGAGAAGCCGCGTGCGATCCGGTGGAAGGCCTCGAAGTCGGTCTTGGACTCCCACGGTGGCGATATCGCCGGGGAGAAGGCGTGGACATACGGATGCATGTCCGTGCTGGACAGATCGTGCTTCTCGTACCAGGTCGCCGCGGGCAGCACCACGTCGGAGAACAACGTGGTGCTGGTCATCCGGAAATCCAGCGACAGCAACAGATCCAGCTTGCCGACCGGTGCCTCCTCCCGCCAGGTGACCTCCTCGGGCCGGACACCTTGGCGGTCGGTCGCCTGCAGGTTGGAGTCCGTGCCGAGGAGATGGCGCAGGAAGTACTCGTTCCCCTTGGCGGACGAACCGAGCAGATTGGCGCGCCACACCGTCAGTACGCGAGGGAAGTTCTCCGGTGCGTCCGGATCCTCGCAAGCGAAGCGCAGGTGCCCGGACTTCAGACCGTCCACGACGTGCTGCGCGCCGTCCTTGCCCAATCGCTCCGCTTCGTCGGCCAGGTCCAGCGGGTTGCGGTTGAACGTCGGGTAGCTCGGCATCCAGCCCAGCCGTGAAGCAAGCGCGATGTTGTCGGCCGCGGTTCGTCCCGCGAAGCGACCGGTGGCCAGCGGTGATGCCATCGCCTCCGAGGTGAACGGGTCATAGCGCCACTGGTCCGTGGCCAGGTACCAGTACACCGTGCCCTGCATCTGGCGCGGTGGCCGCTGCCAGTCCAGTCCGAACGCGAGCGTCGCCCAGCCCGTGATCGGCCGGCACTTCTCCTGGCCGACATAGTGGGCCCAGCCGCCGCCGTTGACCCCCTGGCAGCCCGTGAGCATCGTGAGCGCCAGAAACGAGCGGTAGATCTGGTCGGAGTGGAACCAGTGGTTGGTGCCCGCGCCCATGAGAATCATCGACCGGCCGCCGGAGCGCTCGGCGTTGTCGGCGAACTCGCGGGCGATCCGCTCGGCGGCCTTCGCGGGCACTGAAGTGATCGGCTCCTGCCAGGCGGGCGTATAGGGCTGTGACGCGTCGTCGTAGTCGGCCGGCCAGTCGCCGGGAAGCCCCGGCCGGTGGACGCCGTACTGAGCCAGCAGCAGGTCGAACACCGTGGTCACCCGATGCCCGCCGACGATCTGTGTGGGCACGCCGCGGTGCAGTACGCCCGCATCTGCGGTGTCGGCACCGTCGAACCGGGGCAGCCCGACGGTCACCGCATCGGCCACGCCGTCGCTGTCGCCGCCGTACAGCGACAGCATCGGGTCGGCCTCGCCGAGATCCAGATTCCAGTTGCCCCGTCCGGAATCCGTGAACCGGTGACCGAGCGACCCACCCGGGACCACGGGGGCGCCGTCGGCGTCCAGCAGCACCGTTTTGAACTCGGCCCCCTCTCCGGTCTCGCCCAGGTCGGCGGCGGTGAGGAACTTGCCGGGAACGAAGCCGTCACCGCGTTCGGTGAGGGTGACCAGGAACGGAAGGTCGGTGTAGCGCTTGACGTAGTCGGTGAACCGCGGGGTCGCCCTGTTGACGAAGAACTCCTTGAGGATCACGTGTCCCATGGACATGGCCAGCGCGGCGTCGGTGCCCGGCCGCGCCGCCAGCCACTCGTCGGCGAACTTGGTGTTGTCCGCGTAATCAGGGGAGACCACCACGACCTTCTGGCCCCGGTAGCGCGCCTCCGTCATGTAGTGCGCGTCAGGTGTCCGGGTCACCGGGACATTGGAACCCCACATGATCAGATAACCCGCGTCGAACCAGTCGGCGGACTCCGGAACGTCGGTCTGGTCACCGAACACCTGAGGCGAGGCCACTGGCAGGTCGGCGTACCAGTCGTAGAACGACAGCATCGAGCCGCCGATCATGGAGATGAACCGGGCCCCCGCCGCGTGGCTCACCATCGACATCGCGGGAATCGGCGAGAACCCCGCGACCCGGTCGGGCCCGTGCCGCTTGATCGTGTGCACATGCGCGGCGGCGACGATCTCGGCGGCCTCCCACCACTCCGCCCGCACGAACCCGCCTTTGCCGCGTGCGGACTTGTATCTGCGAGCCTTCTCCGGGTCGTCGACGATGTCGGCCCAGGCCAGCACCGGATCGTCGAGCCGCTGCTTGGCCTCGCGGTAGAGCTCGAGCAGCGCCGCGCGCACGTACGGGTAACGGACCCGTGCGGGGGAATAGGTGTACCAGGAGAACGACGCGCCCCGCGGACAACCGCGCGGTTCGTACTCGGGCTTGTCCGGGCCGATCGACGGGTAGTCCGTCTGCTGCGCCTCCCAGGTGATGATCCCGTCCTTGACATAGACCTTCCAGGAGCAGGAACCGGTGCAGTTCACCCCGTGGGTGGAACGCACGACCTTGTCGTGGGCCCAGCGGTCACGGTAGAAGACATCGGCTGACCTGCCGCCGATCTTGTGCACCGTCCGCAGGTCAGCCGAGGTCTCGCCTCGCTGAAAATGCCTGCCGATGTCGAGTAGGGAATCTTCGAAATCGGTGTCCGACGTGGTCCCTTGTATGCCGGCTGTGCCATTCGAGGAATCGGCCACGAGCCCCTGCCTCTCCTGATATTCCGTGAACACGCCCTGCGCTTCACGGACTTACCGTAAACGGCATGTTAATGCGCTACAAGACTGCCACCCTACGGCCCAGAAATGCGCACACAATGGGGATGATGTTTGTGCGCTCGCCGTAACACCGTGTTTACACTTCCGACCCCTTGCAAGCTTCGCGCGTAGCCCTCCAAAATGATTCAGCCATCCCTGAGGTGGTTCTTTTGGTAAATGACCGGTTGGCTCTGCGGTATTTGCTGGTGAGGCTGGTGACGGTGCCTTGGGAGTTGACCTGGGCCGGTGGCCCGGCAGGGCGGAGCGCTCCGGGTTCGGTCGCCGCGCTGATCGTGTGCCTCAGGCGACGCAGCTCGCCGTGGACGCGCCGGGATCCCGAGCGGGAGTTCTGGGCCGCGTCGGGTGATGAGGTTGCGGAGGTCTTCCGGTAGGGGCGGGCGTCCGCGCGGCCGCCGCTGCGTCCACTGGGAGAGCCCGGGACCGCGCGCGAAAATCGAGGCGCTGCTGATGGCGTCGTTGCCGACCGACGAGGAGAGCCGCGCCTTCCACCTCGTCTACACCTTGTACGCCATTCTCGCCGTGACCGAGCCGGCACTCGCCGCCCAGCCGTTCATCCAGAACCCCGACGCAGCGGAGCACACCCTGACCGAACTCCTCCGGCAGGCACAGGAGGCGGATCTCATCCAGCCCGGTGTGGACGTCCAATTGGAGGCAGTCGGCCTCCTCGCCATGTCTGCCTGACTCGGCACCAGCATCCTCGTCGGCCAGCGCAGCCCGCAATGCGCCGTCGCTACCGTGACCACCCCTGTTGTCTCGATCGCCTACCCTCACCAGGCACGGAACCACCAGCAGACCAAGCAGAGCCGTTTGGACAGTACGCACACACTGCGGTTACCCACCTTCTTGAGAATCCGCCAGACGCCGGACGAGCTCACCGTGACATCGTGATACCGCTCCGACCCTTGGCCGTGCCGGCGACGAACGCGATCGAGTCCGTCAACACGGGGCTCCGGCGGGCGGTCAAGGCCCGCGGACACGTCCCGAACGAGACCCCAGCCTCGAAGTGCGTCCACATGGCGATCATGTCGCTCGACCACACAGGCAAGGGCCGGGCCCGCTGGACCACGCGCTGGAGGACAGCCCTCAACGCTTCGACATCACCTTCCACGGCCGCCTCTCCGCAGCCCGTCAGTAACCAACCATCCTGGAAACAGCGCTCGTTTGGCAGGCGCTGCCGGACTCACCAGTCCACAGCGAGGCCCAAGGCTGTGACACTGCCCGGGGTCTCGTGCCGCGTTCCGGCTGCGCCGTGGCCGGGCGGGCTGTTCATCCAGCCCGGGAGCCGAGATCGATTGTCAGTGGTGGATGAGACGGTAGGAGCATCGAGTCGGAACGAGGGGGAGCTGTCATGTCCGGAAACCAGAACTACATCAACCACGTTGCTCTTGTGCTGGATGCCAGTTCGTCCATGTCGCACCTGAGCCGCAAGGTCGTCGACGTCGCCGACCAGCAAATCGCCTATCTTGCCCGCCGATCGAGGGAACTGGACCAGGAAACCCGCGTCACGGTGTACGTCTTCGCAGACAAGGTGGAGTGCGTCATCTACGACAAGGACGTGCTGCGGATGCCGTCGCTGAAGCAGCTGTACCGGGTCGGTGGAATGACGGCTCTGCTGGCGGCCGCACTGACGTCACAGCGGGAGCTGGCGCAGACAGCTCAACTGTACGGCGACCACAGCTTCCTGACGTTCATCCTCACCGACGGGCAGGAGAACGCAAGCCACCACTGCCCGGATGCCCCTGCCAGGGACCCGCGCGAACTGGTCCAGGCCGTGGCCCAGATGATCGAGACACAGCAGGACAACTGGACGCTGGCCGTCCTTGTACCGGACCAGATGGGCAAGCGCGAGGCCATGCAGTGCGGTTTCCCCAAGGACAACATCGCCATCTGGGACGCCACGAGCACACAGGGCCTGGAGGAGGCCGGGCAGGTCATCCGGCAGGCCACCGAGAAATTCATGATGGGCCGCACCCAGGGCATCCGGGGATCGCGGGCGGTGTTCTCCACGGGAGCGGAAGCGGTCAACAAGGACACCATCAAGGCGGCCGGCCTCACCCCTGTGAATCCTTCGCAGTACCAGCTGATCCCGGTGGCTCGAGACGCGGGGATCCGGGACTGGGTGATCGAATGCGGGCACACCTATCGAACCGGTGGTGCGTTCTACCAGCTGAGCAAGTCGGAGAAGATCCAGGCGCAGAAGCAGATAGCGGTGCTGGAGAAGAAGACGGACCGCGTGTACACCGGGCCCGAGGCCCGAGCCCTGCTCGGCCTGCCGGACGTGGAAGTCCGCGTCAAGCCGGACCACAACAACGACTTCACCATCTTCGTGCAGAGCACCAGCGTGAACCGGAAACTCGTACCGAACACGCGGCTGCTGCTCATGCTCTGACACCATGGCAACCCCGCCGGGGCCCCTCAGGCTTCACCATCCGGGCACCCCACGAGCAACTGACCGGCAGCCGCGGACGCGGCGCAGGAGTACCTGTCGCTGAGACCGACCGCCTCGACGCCGATCGCCCCAGCCTGGTCCGCAGCGCCTACGGAACCCACACCGCCACCTTCATCGGGCCGCGCCCCGGGTACAGCCGCGACCTGCCGGAACGCCGAGGGGCACCGCCAGCCCATCCGGCGCGCCCCACACAGAGCCCCTCGCACCACCCTGCGGCCTGACCTCCCCCGAGGTCAGGCCGTAGCCGTCACTGACCGAGCAACCGGCCGCGGCGATACGAGCGCGGCCCGCCGGGCGACGGGCCCCCGCCAAGAGAGCTGGGAAGGCATCCGCGGCCTTCGAACGCGGCGTTGCGACCGCCAGGGTACGTCCGGACGGTGAAGCCGGCGGTCCGCAGTCGCGAGAAGTTGGTCAGCGCGAGGGCGTCCATGCTGTGCTCGGCGGCACGCCCGGCCAGCCGCTACGGGTGGGACGCCCCGCATCTCAGGGAGAACCCGGACAACGGTGTGCAGATGCGTGAAGCCTGACACCTGCACCTCTGGATCAGCCGTTTTCACCTCCCACCTCCGCCACGACCAGTTTCAAACATGCGTACGACGCATTGTTCGCTGCCCGTCCGACGGCCTATACCGTGGCCCGCGGCCGCGGCGAGGCGGCACCGGTACGGCCCGGCAGCCCGGCCGTCAGGAACACGCCGAACGCCGCCACGCCCGCGAGGACCATCAGCGTGCGCGCCGTCGCGGAGCCGGGCACTTCGCCAGCGCCGGCGAAGGCCGTCAGCGTGGTCGCCGCGGCCACTCCCAGCGTCGGGCCGATGTTCATGGCGGTCTGCTGGAGTCCGCCCGCCACCCCGGCGTGTTCCGCGGGCGCATGACGCACGACGACCGCCGTCGCGGTGACCATCACGGCACCGAAACCGGCACCCACCAGGAAGAAGCCGGAACCGATCGCCACCGCGCCCGACGCCTGGTCGAGACCGGAGAGCTCGAGGGCACCGAGGGCGAGCAGGCCCATCGCCACCGCGGCCGTCCGGCGCGGAGCGCAACGGCGCAGCAGTACGGCGCAGACCGGCGCGCCCAGGACCATCGCCACGGCCCCGGGCAGCGCCCGCAGCGCGCTGCGGAAGGGGTCGAGGCCGAGGACGTCCTGCAGGAAGTAGGTGCCGGTGAACAGGGCACCGAACAGTACCGCCGACCCGGCCACCAGAATGCCGAGGGCCGAGGCGACGGCCGCCGACCCGAGCACCTCCGGCGGCACCAGCGGACACCGGGTGCGCCGTTCGTGCCGTACGAACGCGACACCGGCGATCACCGTCGCGGCGAATCCCGTCGCGGTCGCCGCCGCCCGGCCGGCCTCCGGCATGCCGACGAGCGTGTGCACCAGGCAGACCAGGGTCACCGCGAGCAGGCAGGCCCCGGCAAGGTCGAGCCGGGTGCCGGATGCCGCGGCGGGCTCGGGGTCGGTGGACACCGGGTCGGCGGACACCGGCTCCCCGGCCTTCGGACCCATGGGCTCCGCGTCCGCAGGCTCCGGATCCCGTACGGCAAGGACGAGCAGTCCGATCGTCAGCGCCGGTACGACGTTGAGGAGGAAGACCGCCCGCCAGCCGAACTGCGCGGCGAGCGCCCCGCCGACCAGCGGCCCGGCGGCGGCCGCCACCCCGATGACGCTGGTGCGCAGCGCGATGGGCATCCCCAGCCGGTCGGGCGGGAAGGCCGCCCGCAGCATCCCGAGAGTGGCAGGCTGCAGCAGCGCTCCGAAGACGCCCTGGGCGACGCGCAGCGCGATCACCCAGCCGATGTCCGACGCCAGGCCGATTGCCGCAGAAGCCGCGCCGTAGCCAAAGATCCCGGCCGCGAACACCTGCCGGTGGCCGTACCGGTCACCGAGGCGGCCGGCGAAGACGAGCAGGCTCGCCACCGCGATCAGATAGCCGGTGCTGGTCCACTGGACATGCTCGAAGGAGGTATGCAGATCCCTTTGCATCGTGGGCTGCACGATGGTCAGCACCGTTCCGTCGAGAGCGACGATCGCGGCCCCCACGACACTGCCGGCCAGCGTGATCCGGCGGTGGGACAGGCTCACCGGGCCACCGGACCGAGGTGGGCGTCCAGCACGGCGCGCAACAGCGGCTCGACGTCCTCGGTGCCCGTCGCGAGCTGGAGGCTGCCCCAGCCCCACAACTGAGCCACGCCGTGCAGATTCGCCCACAACGCGGTCGCGACGACCTGCGGCGAGGCCTCTCCGGTGCGCGGCCGCACCTGGGCCACAGCGTCCACGAATCTGCCGAAGAGCGGCAGGCTGGTCTCCCGCAAACCGAGATGACCGCTTTTCAGCAAGTCGTGGCGGAACATCAGCTCGAACATGCCGCCGTCGGTCCGCGCGAAGTCCAGATACACGCGGCACAGCTCGGCAACCCGGGTGCGCGGATCCTGCTCGTGGGCCTCGCCCACCTCGCCCACCTCGGCGGCCCTGCGCGCCAGGTCGGCGAAGCCCTCCCGGGCAATGGCGGACAGCAGCGACAGATGGGTCGGGAAGTAGCGGCGGGGAGCGCCGTGCGAGACGCCCGCGCTGCGGGCGATCTCCCGGAGGGACAGCGCGTCCACTCCCCTACTGGTCACAAGTTCGACCCCCGCAGCCACCAGCCGGGCCCGCAGGCCCTCGTCGTGTTCAGTCATAGACACTGTCTACCGCAAGGGGGTAGACAGTGTCTACGCCCAAGGTGGGCTATGCCCACTTGACCCATTCGGCCCCGCACCGCCTGCGGCGACACTGGACGTCGAGCGTTGGGCCATTGCCCAGACGGCACAGGCACACTACGGGCCGCACAGGAGCTTCCCCGGCTGGATCAAGGACGCGGTCAGCGTGCGGGCCGTGCTTCCGGTCCTCGGAGTGCTGGCGTTCCAGCTCGGCTTCATCACGTCGTACGTCAGCGCCCTCCGCCGAAGCCGTACAGGATCCCGCTGGCGGTCACCTCACCCGACACCCAGGTCGCCGACGAGGCCCTGTCGCCTCGCCCGGCCGCCCGGCGACCCCCGCCCGGCGACCCCCTTGAACCGCGCACCGTCGGCGACGAGACAACGGCCCGGCGGCAGATCACGGAGCGGGAGGTCGACGGGGCGCTCGTCATGGACCCACGGGGCCACCACCGACCGGCTGCTCGTCGCAGGTGGCGGAGGAGGATTGCGGGGCTTCCCGCCGCGCGAACCGGGTAGCGGGCAGCCGGATCTCGGCCTCGCAGAAACTGCCACTCTGGCCCCGGGAGTTCATCGATCAAGCACATCGTCGAGCCCGGCACCGGCCTTCCAGGACACCAAGCTGCATGCGATGGACCGCCGCTGACGTGGCCGACACCGCTGCGGCTCCTGGCTCGGAACCCAGGAGCAAGTAACCCGGCGGTAACCGCGGGAGGTTCGCCCAGGCCAAGCGAAAGCTGAGCAAAGCTAAGAGATCCATGCGCTGGTCAGGGCCTGCACGGCCGAGCCGTCGCCGTCCGTGAGCTTCACGGCGGTGAACGCGCGAGCGGCGTCCGAGGTCTGTACCCGGAAGGCTGGCTGCTCGGCCTCCAGCAGCTCGACGATCGGTGCCGCCGCGCCCTGCGGCGTCTGCGCGGCAGCGAAGGCGTCGCGGGTGCGGGCCAAATAGGCGGCCAGCGCGGGCGCATACGGGCCCGCCTGCTCCACCACGGTGTCACGGCCGGCCACGTTGCTGACGAACTCGCTGGCCACCGCGCCCGGCTCGACCACGCTGACCGCCACGCCGACCGTCGCCGCGACCGGGGCGAGCGACTCCATGAAGCCTTCGACCGCGAACTTGGCCGCGCAGTACGCCTCGTTGAACGGCTGGCCGACCACGCCACCCACGCTGGTCACGGTCACCACGCGACCCTTGCTCGCACGCAGCATGGGCAGCGCCGCCTTGGTGACGTGCAGGACGCCGAAGAAGTTCACCTCCATGACGGCGCGCACGTCCTCGAGACGCTCCTGCTCGAGCGTGCCAAGGTGGCCGGCGCCGGCGTTGTTGACCAGCGCGTCCAGACGGTCGAGGTCGGCCAGGGAGGCTGTGACAGAGGCCGGGTCGGTCACATCCAGCGCGCGGACCTCGACGCTCACCCCGGCCGCCTCCGCCGCCGCCAGCAGCGGGCCGGACTTGGTGGTGTCGCGCATGGTGGCGACGACGCGCCAGCCGCTCTGTGCGGCGGCGACTGCGGCGGCGAGGCCGATGCCGGAGGAGGTGCCGGTGATCAGGACGGTCTTGATGCTCATCTTCAGCCTTTACTTATGAAGCATAACTACGATGACGCATAACCATGGATCGCCATATTTCAGCTGTCAAGCACGTCGGTAACCTCGTCTCATGCCCACGTCATCGGACGAGCTGACCAGGGACCGGGCCGGCCGCGCCGGCCGATGAGCTGACCGCCGCCGACCTGCAGCAGGTCTTCGACACCGACATCTTCGGGACCGTGCGCCCCACCCGCTGGTACGTCTTCGACAGCCCCGCCGCCGCGCTCGACTACATCGAGTCGGTTGCGGCGAAGTCCGGCCACGTCGCCTTCCTGGACAAGCTCTGGACGGTCAGCGAGGACGCCAACTCGGTCTTCTCACAGGCCAACGGCGACGCCCTGTCCAGCGCGGAGAAGCTCGTCTACAACGACGTCCACACCTTCCGCATCGACGTCGCCGATGGCCAGATCGTGAAGGTCTGGGAATAGGCAAACCCGGTCGCCTACGCCAACCCGGCCTCACCGACTCCGAGGCCGAGGCCGAAGCGGCCGCACGGGCCAGCTGACCTGCCAGTCTGTCGATCAGCGAACTCAGCCGCAGGAGCGCCGCCGGGAACCGCAAAGGTCTCCGGGGGCGCCCTGGGATGCCGTCCCGGCCGGCCACGTCACAGCCGCTGGTCTTCGCCGAGGAGCCGGGCGGTCAGTATTCGAGGGCATCGGTCATGGTGTCGAGGTCGGCCAGAAGGGCCGTCAGCCGCCGCACGGGAATGCTCTTGATCATGCGTTCCTCGATGGCGTAGACGGTGCTGCGGGCCGCGTGCAGGCGCTGCTGTCCAGCCGGGGTGAGGTGGACGGGCAGGGCGCGGCCGTGGTCGGTGGTGGTCGGCCGGGTGATGAGGCCGGCGTCTTTGAGGCCGCGCAGGACGACGTTGGCCGACTGCCGGGTGACGAATGTGCCGCGGGCCAGGTCAGCGTTGGACAGGCCGGGCTGTTCGTCCAGGAGTTCCAGGCAGGAGTACTGCGGGACGGTGAGGTCGTGCTCGCGCAAGGCCTTGTCCATGGCGCTGCGCAGGGCCGCTGAGGCGCGTTTGAGGCGGTATCCCACGTGCTCGGTGACGTCCTTGGCTGGGTGGGGCGAGGGCACGGGCGCACGGTCTTCCATGTCAGCATTTTGACATACGCGAGGGTCGGCGCCTACCGTCAGGCATGTCAAAGTCCTGACATTGAAGTCCTGGCAGATCTCCCCTGGAGCAACTATGTCCGCCACCGTCGAAGGTCCCGATTTCCTCGCTCTGCAGGTCAAGGACGTGCCCGCCGCGGCCGCTTTCTTCGAGGAGCGCCTCGGGCTGCGCCGGGCCCCCGCCACACCGCCCCATGCGGTCGTTTTCGCCACCAGCCCGATCCCGTTCGCCGTCCGCGAGCCGCTGCCGGGCGTCGACCTGGACGGCGCCGCGCGTCCCGGTCTGGGCGTGGCGCTGTGGCTGCGCACCGCGGACGCCAGCGCGCTGCGCGAGCAGCTTGTGGCGGCGGGCACGGAAGACGTCACCCCGTTGCAGGACAGTCCGTTCGGGCCGATGTTCTCCTTCACCGGGCCCGAGGGGTTCCGGCTCACCGTGCACGGAGGCTGACCGTGAGCGCCGTCGTCCTCACCTCCCGCGGCCCGTTCTCCCTCGTGGCGAGCCTGCGCTTCCTGGAAGGGTTCACCCCCGCCCGTTACGAGGGAGGCTACGACCGGGTACTCCGGCTGGCGTTCCCCTCGGACGACGGCCGCTTCACCGTCACCGCCGCCGTGCAACAGGAGCAGCCCCCGGAAGGCACCGGCGCGGTCCACGCCGAGATCACTCTCCACGCGTCCACTGTCCCGGGCGCCACTGTGTCGCCCGCCGACGGCGACTGCTGGAAGACGGCCGCCGCCGGCGTTGCCCGCGTTCTCTCCCTGGACGTGGATGGCACCCGCTTCCCGGCCCTGGCATCCGCCGACCCTGTTGTGGCGGCGCTGATGCAGGAGTTTCCCGGGCTGCGGCCGGTGTGCTTCAACTCCCCCTACGAGGCGGCGGCGTGGGCGGTCATCGGCCACAGGGTCCGCATGAGCCACGCCGCCGCCGTCAAAGCCCTCCTCGCCGAGCGGCACGGGCACCGCGTCGAGGTCGCCGGGCAGGAGCTGTTCGCCTTCCCCGCCCCGCACGTCCTGCGGACGGTCAGGAGCTTTCCCGGCCTGACCGAGGTGAAGCTCCAGCGGCTGCAAGCCGTGGCCGACGCTGCTGCTGCCGGTGAACTCGACGCCGCCCGTCTGCGTGCCCTGCCGGCCCAGGACGCCCTCGCCGCGCTGCAGAAACTGCCAGGCATCGGCCCGTTCTCCGCCGAACTCATCCTCATCCGCGGCACCGGGTACCCCGACCTCTTCCCCAGCCACGAGCCCCGGCTGCACGCGGCCATGACCACCGCTTACGGCCTTGAGGGCCAGGCTGCCGGTGTCCCGGCGCTGGTGCGCGTCGCCGAGCGGTGGAAGCCCTACCGCAGCTGGATCGCCCTCCTGCTACGCGCACACGCCGACGCGAACATCACACCGGCGCGCGGCAGACAGACGGATACGCAGCGCGACCGGGTCCACCTTGCACCGCGGTGAGGCCGGTACGAGGGGGCCGGGCCTCGATCCGAGTGGCCGGCACGGCTCGTAGGAAATTCTCCCTGTCGAGGCAACTCGATGCGGGACCCACCTGTTGACCGGATCTGAAGGACACAAGTACTGCACAGGCACGATGGCGGGGGCATGGCCGGCGCTCGAGGCAACAACGGTGGCGCACCGGACTTCGAGGAGTTCGTGCAAGCGCGCGGGCCGCGTCTGCTGCGCGTGGCGTGGCTGCTGACCGCGGACGCGCACCTGGCCGGGGACCTGCTGCAGACCGCGCTGGCGAAGGTCTGGCCCAAGTGGCGCCAGATCGCCGCGGAACACGCGGAAGCCTGCGTCCGTAAGACGATCGTCAACACGCACGCCTCATGGTGGCACCGCCGCTGGCGCAGCGAAGTTCCGCACGGCGAGCTCCCCGACCGGCCCGCGATCAGCGACCCCTTCACCGGTGTGGATCAGGAACAGGCCCTGGTGACCGCCGTACGGCAGCTGCCCGCGCGGCAGCGCGCGGTGCTGGTGCTGCGCTACTTCGAGGACTTGTCCGTCGAGGAGACCGTCGGCATCCTGTGCTGTCGGCCGATCCGTGCGCGCGAAGCCGGCGCCTGTGCCGATGTCGCCCGCCGCGTGCACCGCTCCGGCACCGCCCGCTCATCAGCAGACAGCAGCAACGGTTCCAGCCTCGGGCCGACGTGGAGCTGACGCACCAGCAGCACAACTCAGGCAACCACTAAGGATCAGCTACTGGCGCAGGACACCAGCGGCTACCGACCCCGTCGATCACCGCATGCGCGGTCGGTGCAGCCGCTTCGGCTCGTCGGGCACGGGCCCCACCTCCGCCGCAGTCCGAGCGGTCGCAGTCCCGGAAGGCTCGCTTCCCCCCGCGTCCGGCTTCGCCGTGGCTCCCCGCTCGATCATGCCCAGCGCCACCCCGACGATGATGATCACGCCGCCCGTCACCTGGGCGAGCCGGACCGACTCCCCGTTGATCACGACGGCGCCGATGACGCCGAAGACCGGGACCAGGTTGAGGATGTTGACCGCGACGCTCGACGCCATCCTGTGCAGGCCGTAGTTGTAGAGCAGGAAGCCGCCGACCGAGCACGCCACGGCCAGGTAGACCAGCAACGATGAGGTGGTCGCGCCCGGCATCCGCCAGTCGTCGGACTCCAGCAGGGACGCGAGCAGGAAGCCGGCCGCGCCCGCCAGGGTCTGGTAGTAGGTGACGCTCACGGCGTCCTGGCCGGCGCTCGCGCGCTTGCCGAGCAGGTTGTAGCCCGCCCAGGCCAGCCCGCCGAGCAGCAGCAGAATGTCCCCCAGCCAGCGCGAACTGCCGCCGACCTCGGCCCCGTTGCGTACGACGAGGGAGGCGCCGACGGTGGCCAGCAGCACGCCCGTCACCCTCACCAGCGGCATCCGGGTGCGGAAGACCACCAGTTCCACCAGCATCGTCATCAGCGGGTACGTGGCCACGATCAGCGACGCGTCGGATGCCGTGGACAGGTCGACGCCGACGTTCTCCAGGATGAAGTACGCGGTGATGCCGAGGAACCCGCTCAGGTAGAGCTGCCACCGCTGCCGCGGGTCCGGCCGGGCCGGGCGGTGCCGGCTCAGCCGTACCATCACGCCCAGTAGCAACGCCGCAAGGGTGAACCTGATGGCGCCGATACTGAGCGGGCCGACATCCTCCAGCACCTGCTTGGTCACCGCGTACGAACTGCTCCAGAACAGCGCGGCCGCCATGACCGCACACACCGCCCACATCGCGGGTCCTCGGTCACGCATATCAAGTCGCCCCTCTCCACTACCCACTGCCGCCGACCACACCGTGACCGAACGAACGTCAGTCAACTAGGCTGGAGGCTAACAAGATCATCGAAGGTGATGCGAATAGTCCGAATTACCTTCGGAATTCGGCGGGGTGAGGCAAGCATGGACGAACTTGATTCGGCGTTGGTGCGGATGCTCCAGGAGGACGGTCGGCGCACCAACCGGGACATGGCCCAGGAACTCGGCATCGCCCCGTCCACGTGCCTGGAGCGAATCCGGTCGCTGCGCAGGAGCGGCATCCTGACGGGATTTCACGCGGAGGCAGACCTCGCGGCGATCGGCCGCGGGCTGCAGGCGGTGATCGCCGTACGGGTCCGCCCGCCGACACGTGCGGTGATCGAGGCCTTCCAGACCTTCCTGGAGAGGATGCCCGAGGTCATCTCGATCTTCGTCCTCACCGGGAACGACGACTTCCTCGTGCACGTCGCCGTCCGTGACACCGACCATCTGCACGCAGTGGTCCTGGACAAGCTGACGAAGCGCCCGGAACTCGCCGACGTACGAACGTCGGTGGTCTACGGGCACATGCGCAAGAAGGTCATCGGTCCGGCGTGACACCGGCGCGGACCCCGCTCGCGGCGGGGTCACCGGGCCGACCGCGATGGTCGCGCCGGATCGCGGCGTACGGCTCGACCTTCGACAGCTGCCGCGCGACCAGCACCTTTCACCAGGAGCGTCCCGATGCTGCGCAGGCAAGAGACCCCGCGCCTCCCAAACTCATCAACACCACGAGTCCGTGGAAGGGGGTCGCAAGCCGCGAAACGTCATCAACGTCCAGCTCCCCGACGTCCCGCACCCCCAAATCGTCTCAGCCCCCGCCCTGCGTCTGCTGACCTGCACCGCAACAACCCTCGGCAGCCTTCGGCCGACTGTTCCCAGGACCCGGGAGCGAGCACCGGGCGGATGAACGGCCACAGCGGCCGGCCTCGGCACCGCGGGCCAGGAAGACGACACGCTGGCATCCTTCCCCAGTCGCGGCGCGAACCGGGTGCGGCCGGCCGGCCGGCCGTGGCCAAGGAATCATGTCAACCTTCCCCGACGAGAACTGCGCGACTCTGAACGGCACGAGCATGGCCGCAGGCGCGAATTGCGGGATCGCCGGTCCGCAGGCCGATGTCCTGCAGACCGGCATCCGCTGACCAGTGGCGGTCAGTAGTTCTTGTGGAGAACCATCGCGGACCCGCCACCGCGGCGTGTGCTTTCCGCTACGGCCTGAATGTTGCCGTCATCGAGGAATTCCAGCGCCGCGACTGCTCCGATCTCCGGCGCCGGGGTGAATGTCTGACCGGCGAGCACGAACTTGTGACCGAGCCTTTCCAGTTCACCCTTCTCCGGGGAGTCGAGGAAGCCTGGCTCGAACTCGGTAGTGGCGCGGTTGCGTTGGGAGAGGCGAGGCGCGGCCACCGCTTCCGGCAGGGTCATGCCCAGGTCCAAGCGGTTGATGAGGGTCTGGAGGACTGTGGTGATGATCGTGGCGCCGCCTGGTGAGCCGACCGCAAGCAGCGGTTCACCATCCCTCAGGACGATGGTAGGCGACATGCTGCTGCGTGGGCGCTTGCCGGGTCCGGGAAGGTTCGGGCCGTCCACTTCGCCGGAGTAGGGGGTGAAGTCGAAGTCCGTCAACTCGTTGTTGAGCAAGAACCCACGGCCGGGCACGGTGATGGCGGAGCCGCCGGTCTGCTCGATGGTAAGGGTGTACGAGACGACGTTGCCCCAGCGGTCGGCGGTCACCAGATGAGTGGTGGAGGGGCCTTCGTAGGGTTCGGCGCTTCCGGTTCCCGCGGTGCAGGCGGATCCGGCGCCGCGCGGGTCGGCCGGGGCCAATGGACTGAACAGCGCCGACTCCTCACTGATGAGGCAAGCCCGGTCCTTGGCGAACTCCTTGGAGAGCAACTCATCTGTGGGAACGTCGGAGAACGCCGGGTCTCCCACCCACCGGTTGCGGTCGGCGAAGGCGATACGACTGGCCTCCAGGTAGTGGTGAAGCGCCTGGGTACGGTCGGTCGTCGTCGCCGCAGAGAGGGCAAAGTTCTCCAGGATGTTCAAAGCCTCGCCGACGGTGGTGCCACCTGAGGAAACGGGCGCCATGGAGTAGACGTCCAGGCCCCGGTAGGTGGTGTGCGTCGGCGCGCGGCGCACGGTCTTGTAGCCCGCGATGTCACGGTCCTCCATGAGCCCGGGGCGCACGCGCGTATCCGAGCCTGGTGCCACGGGTGGGTGTTGGACCGTATCGACTATCTCGCGGGCCATCGCGCCGCCGTAGAAACCGGCGAGACCATCCTTGGCGAGTAGGCGGTAGGTGCTCGCCAGGCCGGGATTACGGAAGCGTGAGCCCACACGGGGCAGCTCGCCGCCCGGCAGGAACAAGTCCGACGTGGAGGAGAAGTCCCGGAAGCGGTCCTCGTTCATGGCTGTCTGCGCCCGGAACTCCGCGTTCACGACGAAACCCTCGTCAGCGAGCCGGGTGCCGGGAGCCAGCGTCCGGCTCAGAGGCATCGTGCCCCAGGCGTCCAGAGCGTCCTCCCAGGTGGCAGGCGTCCCCGGCACGCCCACGGAGAGACCGGAGTTGACGGCTTCCTTGAAGGGGATCGGCCGGCCCGTGGCAGGGTCGATGAACGAGTCCCGCTGCATTCGGCCCGGCGCGGTCTCCCGCCCGTCGATGGTGTGGACCTTGCCGGACCTCGCGTCGTAGTACGTGAGGAACCCACCGCCCCCCACGCCCGCCGAGTAGGGCTCGACCACGCCGAGTGCGGCGGCGGTCGCCACGGCGGCGTCAACGGCGTTACCGCCCTGCCGCAGCATCTCGAGGCCGGCCCGGGAGGCGTACGGGTTCACACTGGCGACCGCTCCGCCGCTGCCAGTTGCGACCGGCGCCTTCGCCGGGGGCTGCTGCGCCGGTGCGGCTTCGACCGGTGACTGTGGGGACAGCAGGAACGGAACGGTCAGGGCCACCAGGAGAGCAGCACAGGCACGGCTACGTATGGGCATGAAGCCTCCGGATCAAGGGGTTTGCCTGCTCGGGGGGTGGCGGAATGGAGCTGACACTGACAGCGAGGCTGTGCCACGACAACGCTTGCCCGGAAGATTTGCGCTAGATCTGAGGTTGTGGGCCAGCCTGGAGAGCGGCGTGGGTGTCGCCGCCTGTTGAATGCGAGACCTTGGAGCAGGAGTTCGTGGATCAGTTCTCGCTGGCCGACGTAAGGCTGTCGTTCCTGAACGAGAATCAGGGGGTCTACTGCCTGGCCGTCCGGCTGGACGGTTCCGACGACCGCCCGTGCTGCTGTCCTGGGACGGTGCGCAGCCGAACACGTGGCTCCCCCATGCCGACACTTCTCCCAGTGGGTCTACACGCGCGTGTGGGACTTCGCGCCGTTGCGCAGCGCCAGGGCGCTGGAGCCGACGCGCAGCAGGTCACGGCAGCCGACCTGGCGGCCCTGGCCCGGCTGCTCGAGGCACGTCCGGTGACGGCGGTGGGCACCGAGGAGTGGCGACGGTTCGCCGGCCCCGGTGACAACCAGCGCCTCCTCCTCATATTCACCGCCGGGTGCGGCTGGAGTGTCCACTTCTGGGCGTCCACCGGTGATCTTCTGGTCGATCTGGTAACCACCGTGCGGTCCGTCCTCTCCATCGGTGACTTGCGTAGCCCGTCCTTTGAGCCCGACGACACGGTCAAGCGCGCCATGGAGCGGCTGAGAGTCTGAGGGGCCTGTCCTCGCGCACGCCCCACCCGGCTTCATCTCCGTGGCACCCGTCCGGCGGCTGAGGAGCCGGACGGTTCATGGGAGGCCGCGGACTTCGGGCGTGCTGGTCTTCCCTCGACACGGAAGAGCGGCAGTGCTGCGAACGTGCCCGTCAGATGTACCCGGGAGGCGTTCTGGGCGCTGTAGGAGGGGTGGAGGCGGGACAGGTCGATGTCTGATTGCCGCCAGCGTGGTCCGCTCGATCACCCACCGCTTCGGCAGCGGCTCGAACCCCGCCGTGAGTCCGGCGGGTCTTGTCGCGTAACAGGTCGTGGACCTGCTGGGACCGCCATGCGCTTGCGCGCCCAGAACTGCTCGGTGGTGCAGTGGAGCCCCGGACGAAGCTGGTCGCTGCCGTGATCGGCAGCCGGGTGAAGCGCTTTCGCGCGCGGACTTCCGCAGAACCACTTACGATGATTCGTGGATCACTCGGGGGCCGAGCGACGGGCCGGTCGAGAGAGCCGGCAGGAAGCAGGCTCACATGGCTGAGCGGCTCAGAAGGCTGGGGTTGATCGGCGAGATGTCGGCCGAGTTCCTCGGCACCATGATTCTCATCCTCTTCGGTTGCGGCGTGGTTGCCCAAGTGGCTGCGGGCGGAGCGCTCACGGACCCCGCGGGCGGCCTCGGAGACCACGACAGCATCGCCTGGGCATGGGGCCTCGGCGTCACCCTGGGCGTCTATGTGGCAGCACGGCTGAGTGGTGCGCACATCAATCCCGCGGTGACACTGGCCCTTGCCGCGTTCAAGGGCTTCCCGTGGAGCAAGGTGGCGCCCTACGCGCTGGCCCAGACGGCGGGTGCCTTCGTGGCGGCGCTGCTGGTGCGGTGGAACTACACGGAGGCGCTGGCGAAGGCGGACCCCGGCCACACCATAAAGACGCAAGGCGTCTTCTCGACGCTGCCGGCCAACGGCAACACGAATCTGCCGGTGTACGAGTGGGGCGCGTTCCGGGACCAGGTCATCGGCACCGCGATCCTGCTGCTGCTGGTCATGGCGGTTACCGACCTGCTGAACACGCCCCCCGGCGCCAATCTGGCACCGTTCATCATCGGCCTGATCGTCGTGGCCATCGGTATGGCCTGGGGCACCAATGCGGGCTACGCGATCAACCCGGCCCGTGACTTCGGTCCGAGGCTGGCGAGCTTCCTCACCGGATACGGCGGAGCGTGGCGAGATCAGTACGGGAACTTCTACTTCTGGGTGCCGATCGTCGGACCGCTGATCGGCGGTCTCCTCGGCGCCTTCATCTACAAGTTCTTCGTCGGCCGGTTCCTGCCGACCGCGGAGCCGGAGCCGCCCGGACGAGTTCCCACCCCCGAGGGTTGACCGGCCTCGCGTGAGGCCGCCAACTCCAGTCCATCCAGGAGAAGAGGCGAAATGCCATGGCGGACTTCGTCGGCGCGGTGGACCAAGGAACCACCAGCACCCGGTTCATGATCTTCGACCACGTCGGCAACGAGGTGGCGAGGCACCAGCTGGAGCACGCCCAGATACTGCCGCGGTCGGGTTGGGTCGAACACGACCCGGTGGAGATCTGGGAACGCACCAACTCGGTAATCCAGAACGCGCTCCGGCACGGGAACCTGTCGCCGGACGACCTGGCGGCGATCGGCATCACCAACCAGCGGGAGACGACCGTCGTCTGGGACCCCCGCAACGGCCGCCCGTACTACAACGCCATCGTCTGGCAGGACACCCGCACCGACTCCATCGCGGCCGCCCTTGAGCGTTCGGGCCAGGGCGAGGTGATCCGCCGCAAGGCGGGACTGCCGCCGGCGACATACTTCTCGGCCGGCAAGATCCAGTGGATCCTGGAGAACGTCGACGGTGTCCGCGAGGCCGCGGACCAGGGCCACGCCCTGTTCGGAAACACCGACGCGTGGGTGCTGTGGAACCTCACGGGCGGGCCCGAGGGCGGCATCCACGCCACCGACGTGACCAACGCCAGCCGCACCATGCTGATGAACCTCGAAACCCTCGACTGGGACGACGAGTTGCTCGGGTTCTTCGACATCCCGCGGTCCATGCTGCCCACCATCAACCCGTCCTCCCACCGGGAGGCGTTCGGCGTGACCCGCACCTCCCGACCGCTGCGAGCCGCCATTCCCATCACGGGGGTCCTCGGCGACCAGCAGGCGGCAACCGTCGGGCAGGTCTGCTACGCACCGGGCGAGGCCAAGAACACCTACGGCACCGGCAACTTCCTGGTGCTGAACACCGGCACCGAACTGGTCCGCTCCGAACACGGCCTTCTGACCACCGTGGCATACCAGTTCGGCGACAGCCCCGCGATCTACGCCCTCGAGGGTTCCATGGCGGTCACCGGGTCCGCGGTGCAATGGCTGCGCGACCAGCTGAAGATCATCACTGACGCCGCCGACAGCGAGCGTCTGGCCGGCACGGTCGAGGACAACGGCGGCATCTATTTCGTCCCCGCCTTCTCGGGCCTGTTCGCTCCGTACTGGCGTTCCGACGCCCGCGGCGCGATCGTCGGTCTCGCCCGGTACAACGATGGCGGCCACTTGGCGCGGGCCACTCTGGAGGCCATCTGCTACCAGAGCCGCGACGTGGTGGAGGCCATGGAGCAGGATTCTGGCGTCCACCTGGACGTACTCAGGGTCGACGGCGGTGTGACGGCCAACGACCTGTGCATGCAGATCCAGGCGGACGTCCTCGGCGTACCGGTCAGCCGGCCCGTCGTCGCCGAGACGACCGCGCTGGGTGCCGCGTACGCGGCCGGTCTTGCCACGGGGTTCTGGCGGGACACGGATGAACTGCGTACCCATTGGCAGGAATCCAAACGCTGGGAGCCCCAATGGTCCGAGGAGCAGCGCGCGGAGGGATACGCGGGCTGGAAGAAGGCGGTGGAGCGAACGCTCGACTGGGCCAAGGTGGAATAGACCCGCCGGCTCATGGCGGGGTCGCACCGCGGGACACCAGGCCGGTGCACGAGGAGGTGAGACCCATGGTGAACCCGGTGCCCCTCTCACCCCAGGCACGGGCGCGAGCCCTTGCCGGGCTGGGTGGAGGAGAACTGGACGTCCTCGTCGTTGGTGGCGGGGTGGTGGGCGCCGGGGCGGCCCTGGACGCAGCTACCCGGGGCCTGCGAGTCGGCCTCGTCGAGGCCCGTGACTGGGCCTCGGGTGCGTCCAGCCGTTCCAGCAAACTGATCCACGGCGGTTTGCGTTACCTCGAGATGCTGGACTTCCGGCTGGTCGCAGAGGCGCTGAAGGAGCGTGGACTGCTGCTGCAGTTCCTGGCCCCCCATCTGGTGCGGCCGGTGCCCTTCCTCTACCCACTGCGGCACCGGGTCCGGGAGCGTCCGTACGTCGGAGCCGGCGTTCTGCTCTACGACACGATGGCCGCGGTCTCCGGTACGGCCCGCGGCCTCCCCCGCCACCGTCACCTGCTCAAACGCCAGGCCCTGCGCGAGGCACCCGCGCTGCGCTCCGATGCCTTGGTCGGCGCGATCCAGTACTGGGACGCCCAGGTCGACGACGCCCGGCACACCATGTTCCTCGTCCGCACCGCAGCCGCGTACGGGGCGCTGGCCGCCAATCGCGCCCGCGTCAGTCGCTTCCTGCGCCAGGGCGAGCGCGTGGTGGGCGCCGTAGTGACGGACCTGGAGACCGGAGAGCAGACCGAGGTACGCGCCAAGCAGGTCATCAACGCGACCGGTGTGTGGACCGACGACACCCAATCCATGGCCGGCACCCGCGGGCAGTTCCACGTCCGGGCTTCCAAAGGCGTGCATCTGCTGGTCCCGCGTGACCGGATCAACTCCCGCACCGGCCTGATCCTCCGGACCGAGAAGAGCGTGCTGTTCGTCATCCCTTGGGGGCGGCACTGGATCATCGGGACGACCGACACCGACTGGAAACTGGACAAGGCCCATCCCGCGCTGAGCGCCAAAGACGTCGACTACCTGCTCGAACACGTCAACCGCGTACTGGCCACACCGCTGGTCGCGGAGGACGTCGAGGGCGTCTACGCCGGGTTGCGTCCACTCCTGTCCGGGGAGGCCGCGGAGACCAGCAAACTGTCCCGGGAGCACCTGGTCGCGCACCCGGTCCCCGGGCTCGTGGTGGTGGCCGGCGGCAAGTACACGACCTATCGGGTGATGGCCAAGGACGCGGTCGACGAGGCGGCCCGCGGTCTGGACGAGAAGGTGGCCGCCTGCATCACGCAGCGCGTGCCGCTACTCGGCGCGGATGGCTACCCGGCCCTCTGGAACTGCCGCCACAGCCTCGCCCAGCGTTCCGGGCTGCATGTCGCCCGCATCGAGCACCTGCTGAACCGCTACGGCTCTTTGGTTCCCGAACTGCTCGACATGGTCGCTGATGATCCTTCACTCGCCGAGCCGCTGCCCAGTTCCGACGATTACCTCCGCGTCGAGGCCGTGTATGCGGTCACTCACGAGGGAGCCCGCCATCTGGAGGATGTGCTCGCCCGGCGTACCCGGATCTCCATCGAGTCGTGGGACCGCGGCGTGGACGCGGCAGCTACCGTGGCCGGGCTGATGGCGTCTCACCTGAGTTGGGACCGAGCGCACCAGGACCGCGAGGTCGACCACTACCTCAAGCGGGTGGCGGCGGAACGCGAGGCCCAGCAGCAGCCGGACGATCAGACCGCCGACGCTGTACGGATGGGTGCCCCCGACATCATCCCGGTGCGTTGAGCTTTTCCGGCCCGCGTCCGAAGAGGAGAAGGACATCCCAATCGTGTTGTCACCCCTACAGCCGTGACGGTAGGTGAAGCGTGATAGCAGGCTCTGTGGCACACAGGACGTCGAGGCGGTGGTGGGCGAGAGCCAGGGGGCTGCTGCTTGTGCCCCTTCCCTTCGCGCCGCACGTCGACCGGGCGGACCGCTCTTCGTCGTCCTCAGAGAGTGCGCAGGACGGCGACCACCTTGCCGAGGATGACCGCGTCGTCGCTCGTGATCGGCTCGTACGGCGCATTGTGGGGCATCAGCCACACCCGGCCGTTCTCGCGGCGCAGGCGCTTGACGGTGGCCTCGCCGGCCAGGAGCGCGGCGACGACGTCCCCGTGGTCGGCGGAGTCCTGGCGTCGGACGGTGACGATGTCGCCGTCGCAGATGGCGGCCTCGATCACGCTGTCGCCGACGACTTGAAACCGACGTGTTCGCCGAATCTCGGAGGACTCTTCCTGGCAACCGGCGGCAATTTGCCCTATCGCGTTGAGTCTGGGGTGGGTTCGCTCTCATGTCGTGGGCGAAGTTCTTCCCGTGGCCGCATCGTCGGTCTGGCGTAGGGCGAAGACATCTACCTGACGTGGTGTGGGCTCTCGATGATCACGTACAGAGGCAGCCTGGTCCGTGGCAGGATGACGGTTGTTGACCCGAAAGGTCAACTCCGCGTAGGCGTCCCCAAGGGGCTGCGCGCGAAGCGATGGTCGGGGAGCTGAAATATGGTCGCTTTCTACGCCTCCGCGCTGGACGGAGTCGCCGCCAACCCGGCCCTTCCCACACCGCTGCTTCTGCGGCTGATCGCCTTCGACGGCGGGGGCCACGGGCCGCCCTTCCAAGCCCTCCACCGGCCCGGGCTGCCCGAGCCAGCCGTGGCGGCTGTCCTCACCCACCCGGTCCTGGACACGCGAGTCCAGTTCGCGACGAGCGGCCAGGCGGAGCCCGAGCAGCGCGCTCGGCTCGCGGACGACCTCTCGCCCAAGGTGCGAGCCGCCGTCGCATACGGACCCGAATGGACCCACGATCCCCGGACGAAGGTCCGTCCGACCCCGAACGGCAGGGGCACCGGATAAGCGGAGGCGGCCGGGCCAGCTGGGGTCCAGGTCCCCCCGTCCGCGGATGGGTCGGCACGAGGAGGATGTCGGCGTCCGCGTCGGGAGCGGGCAGTCCCGGTCCGGCCAGGACGGCGCGCCGCGCTGGCGGTCCCGCAGGCAGCAGGGCGTCGAGGGCGCGTTGGAACACTTCCGCGATCAGGCCGTCCGGGGACCGTCACCGGCTGGCCACCCGAGACCGCCAGGAGGTGCGCGAGCGCCCGGCCGGCCGCAGCCTCCCACTGCGGACTCCAGGACCACACACGAAAAGGAACAAATGTCCTCTGCTTGCGAAACAGTGGCATCGTCGCAGCTCGACGGCGGTGTGCCAACGTGTTCTCGTCGGCTGGGGGCCGGAGCGCCGCCACGGCGTGGAGCATCAGCTCCAACGCGAACGGGTGCCGGCTGTCGCCCGTGTGAACATCTGCCGTCCGTTCTCATGGGCGTGCCCATCTGATCAGAGCAAGAATTCGGGGTCTGGCTTCGAACGTCTCACTTGGCCCCAGTTGAACGAGTTCTCTGGCTCCAGTTGGCGATCTTCAGAGGGCGGCGCGAACGAATGCGTTGGACCCAGCCTGCGCCCTGCCCGTGGCCCGAGGTCTGTTTGGGCAGTTGGCCGTAACGCTGACCGAGGCAGACTGGCGACGCCGAATGTCGGCGTGGCATGTCATTGTGGCGGCCGGACGAAGCCAGGGAAGGAGCCGAGGTGGCCTCGCTGGGGGAACGGTTGCGGCATCGGAAGACCGAGGTCTTCGAGGGCGCGCTCTGCGACGCTGTGATGGACGGCCCTGCGGGCGAGGCCGAACTCGTAGCGGCATTGAACGATCTTCCTGTGAGCCGTCACGTGTCTGTGGTCGCGGTGCTGGGCGATGCCCAGGGCTCTGCAGGTCCACAGGCACTGCGAAACGTTCTGACGGCTGAGGGAATGTCGCGGGATGTGCGGTGTGCGGCGGCACTTGCGCTGGCCAAGCGATGCGGGCCGGGTGCGTCGGCTGACCTTGCGCAGGCTCTGTCAGCCCGTGACGCGGTCCTGAAGAACTACGCCATGTTGGGCCTCGCCGGCGCGGGAGACCACAGCGCCTGGGACCAGGCGTTTGTCCGCTTGAGGCAGATCTTGCGCCGTTCGGGACCGCCCCCGGGCCTCCGCTTGCAGCACCTCTCAGTGCAGTCGCAAGTGGCATCAGCGATCTGCTATCTCGGTCGGCATCTCGATGGTGCTGGTGGCGAGCGCAGTGTTCGGCTCGTGGGTGAGCTGCGCGAACACTGGGATCGATTGGGTGCCGCTGAACAAGTGTGGCTCACGGAGATGTGGCCGGGGTGCGTGCCAGATGGGCCACCAGCAGTTGAGGTTCTGCCACCGGAGGGCAGGCGTCTGGAATCCTGGATTCGTGATCCTCTCTTTGGTCCGGTTCACTGACGTCCAGTCACGATCGGTTTTCCCTTCCCGTCGGCGCCGTGACTGTGGCGGTTCGCCGCAGCGTGTCCAGGCCGTTCGTCTTCGGCTTCGATTGCAGGCGAGACGGGCGCTTTGCCTCGATCCGTTCCTCCGGGCGGCGGGGCGGCGACTGTGGAGGAAGCGGCGGATGTGTTGTTGACGGGCCTTGGTGTGGGCGAGCCGGTAGGAGTCGCTGCCGGTCTCGATGATGTCGCCGCCGAAGGTGAGGCGGTCCACGATTGCCGCGCAGAGCCGGGGGCCGGTGAAGGTCTTGGTCCACGAGGAGAACGACTCTACTCGCAGGAGGCCAGGGTGGTGAATGGCGGCCGGTCGACTGCAGGGTTCGCCTCGAACTCGAAGGTGCGCAGTGCCTTCTCGCAGGGAAAGCCTGCGGCTTTGATCCGGCGCTCGGAACGGCGGCGGTTGCGGTCGTCGCACTCAGCCATCAACAACTCGGCGAGGAACCAGCGATAGGTCATCTGGTCGCGGGCCGCAGCATCGGCGAGCTCGGAGAACTGGCCGCGCATCGTAGGCAGTCGCAGGTTGCGGCAGGCCGCGTCGATGGCGGCATCTGCAGCCGGTTCGGCCAGACCGCGGTGGCGGGTGACGCTCATAGCGGGACTCCCTCAGCTGGTGGGATGCCCGGCTGATGGCCGGGTGTGAGGCAGGAGTTGGTCGTAGGCGGCCACCGACGGCAGCGGGCGCGGGTCGGGCGGCAGCGCGGCCAGGCGGCGTGCGGTCAGCGACGCCACCGGAGAGGTGATCCGGCCGAGTGCCGTGTCCGGGCTTGCCTGGCTCGGGGCCTCGTGTTCGGCGGCCCGGCGTGCTTCCAGGGCGACCGCGTCCGAGGTCAGGGCGCCGGCCCGCAGGGCGGCGGCGATCCCGGCGACGACGTGGTCGCGGCTCATATGCCGGTGCAGCAGCAGGACTTCGATCAGCGCGCGGGTGCCGGCCGCATCACCGTGCGCGCGGCTGGTGGCCTCCCACCAGGCGTCGTGCACCGGGGTGAACTTCCCCGCCGCGCGGGCCTGGTCCAGCGCGGTGGCCCGGGCAGCGCGCCGGGCTTGCGCAGGAGTCCTTCCAGGTAGTGGTCCAGGTCCAAGCGGCTGCCGCCGCGAGCGGCCAGGCGCTCGTGCCGGGCACTTCGGCGCGGCCGTCGTAGACCACCACCTCGGAGGCGTGCAGTAGAACGCGGGCCTGGCGGCCGATCAGCCGCACCGGTACCGAGTAGTGGTTCATCCGCACGGTGATCCGCGCGTAGCGGTCCACTCGTGGGGTCAGCAGCCAGCCGGTCGATCAGGTGTTTGTAGGCGTCCAGGACCGACGCACGCTTCGGCATCGGCTTGCGCGGAGAGGGCCACGATGAGGTCACGGCCTCGCGGACCAGCCGCCGGTGGACCCCTAGCGGCGGGAGGGTTCATGGATCTACAGCTTTCCGTACGCGAGTCCCGGCGGATCGCCACGAAGAGCACGACCTTGGATCTCGGGCTGTCCATCCGGGCCTCCTGTCTCTCGGAAGCACGTCGATGCTCTCACCGCAAGGAAGCCCCTGGGACCACTTCTGACGAACACTCATACCGCGATCGAGCCTCAGGGGCCACAGGACCCGTTCCGATGGGGCCAGAGAAGTCATTCACAGCCAGGGGTCGGCATCCAAGCCCACCTCCCCGAGACAGCTCTACGACTCCTCCTCGGCGCGCTGGCCGCAGTGCGTCGCGCCCCTGATCTGGTGCGGTCCGTCCGCTGATGGTGCCAAACCTGATTCCTATCGCCCTACGCGCCCGCCGAGGTCGATCTGCGCCAAGCCTTCGCCAATGTCGGTACGCCGCCTCCGGCGAGCACGGACTGATCGAAAATGCATGCCTCCTGGCCATGTCCGACCGGGCCCGGTATGGCGGACGGTGCTGCCAGGCAAGGCTTGCAGGTCGCCGCGAGCCGTCACCATGGACCCCCTGTCCGCTGCTGCGGCTCCGGAGTCGGGGTCACTTCCAGTCGCGACCCCGATCGCCCGGGTGTGGGTGGCGCTCGATCGCGATCACGACGGCGTCGTCGCCCAGCTGTCCACCGACGTGGTCGAGGAGATCACGCCGGAGGCGACGCAGGAATGCGTCGGGGTTACTCTCGGTCCAGCCCGTAATGCGCTCGGTGAGTGGATAAAAGGCACCGGTGGAGTCGCGGGCCTCGACAACCCCGTCCGTGTAGAGCAGCAAGAGGTCTCCCGCCTCGAAGTTGAATGCGTCAACCTGATACCGAGGGTGTGCCAGTTCACCGAGGCCCAGCGGAGGCGCGGGCTGGTAGGCATCGATCGTCGTGGCACGGCCGTTTCGCAGCACAACTGGCGGTGGGTGGCCGCAGTCGATCATGTGAACCATGCCGTCCTGGTCGGAGATGTCCAGAATGGCGGCGGTGATGAAGGTCTCTCCGGTCTGGTCCGTCTCGCCGGGCTCGGCCAAGCCCCAGCACACGCTGCCATCGAGATAGGTGACCAGTTCGACCAGAGTCGCCTGGCGGTGGGCTGCGGCCCGGAACGCGCCGAGCAGGAGGGCGGCGTCACCGACGGCGGTCATGCCTTTGCCCCGCACGTCGCCGATGATCAGCCGGGTACCGGAGCCGGTGCGTACGGCCGCATACAGGTCACCGCCGATCTGGGCCTCGGCCTCGGCGGCAAGATAGAGGGAGGCGACTCGCAGCGCTCCGATCTGCTTGGGCAGCGGCCGCAGGACGACGCGCTGGGCGGTCTCGGACACGTACCTCACCTGGGTCAGCTCACGGGCACGGCGCTCCCGCAGTACGCAGAAGATCACGAGGCTCGATCCGACCAGGACCAGGGCGGCGATCTGTGCCTGGTGGTTCGCTGAGAACAATTCGTCCGGATCGCGCAGCACCGCGATGATCGCCTGAGCCACCACCGCGAGGGTGGCAATCAGTCCCGTCAGCCACGGGCCGGCGAACGACGCGGTGATCGCCGGGGCGGCGACCAGCAAGGGCCCCAGGTGAATGTGCGGCGGCGCAAGAACGTCGATCACGACGACCGCCACCATCAGCGCGATCGGGATGGCCACCATCGCATGACCCCCTCGCGCCGACGGGCGAAGACCGACGAGGCGCTGCAACACCCCTCCTCTCTACACCTGCCTTGCCCGGCGCGCACCACCAGTACCACAGCCCGCGCCAGCGCCCCGCGCCACGCCCCGCCGCGCCGACCCCAGCGAGCGAGGCGCGGCGCCCGCGAAGGGAGCGACGCATCCGTCGCCGCTGTGGTCGCCGGCGCCACGTAGACGTGGCGCCCGGTGTGGAAAGGAGCGTCTTTCACCATGCGGTGCACCGGCTCGGTGGAGATCTGCGAGGCAGTGAAGGCTGCGACGAGCGCGGTGGGGGCACCGGTGGAGAATCGCTGCCGCCAGTGCGGCTCACCGGCCGAGAACGCCACACCGCAGCTCCTGTTCAGCACCTTCCACCCGGCTGTCTCTCCAAGGTCAAGAACCGGACCTTTGGAGAGGGGCAGTGACAGTCAGCCGATGGCGGCCCCAAGGACGCGTCAACCGTGCAGCCTGGAGACGGCGGGTTCGTGGAGCGGTAGACGGGCGCATCGCCGGCACGCGCGCGCAGAGGCCGCAACCACGGCGTGTGACGCCGCTGCGAGCGAGCCTGCGAGCGCGATCAGCGGCCAGTTCGTGGCCAGAAGGGAGGCGATGGCGAGCGTGAGCGTGGCGATGCCCATGGCCACGCTCGCGGTGGTACCGGCCCATGCCACCGTGTGCGGCAACCGGTGCGGCGTGGGCAGCCAGCGGGCGAGGGTGCCGGTGGCGGCCAGCGCCGCCGCGGCGAGCAGTGCGGCGGCGGCCGCGATCCCGGCCAAATGGACGGCCAGCAGCTGAGCCATGCGCGGCACCAGCCAGTCCTGGCCATGGTCGGCGCTCGAGACCATGTACCAGCAGGTGATCAGGAAGGGAGCGGTGAGAGTCACGGCGCGGGCGGTGTGCCGCGCTTGGGCGAGTGTCAGTTCTCGCTGGCAGCTGGGCACCAGTTCGTTGGGGGTCCCGAACTCCCGCACCGCGTGCCGGGCGGCGCGTTCGCGAGGCATCCCTTCGCCGGCGTACGCGGCCACCGTGTCCTCGAGGCCGTCGCGTATCTCCTCGATCATCCGGGCCTTGGGTCGGGCGGGGCCGTGCAGGGCGGCCGTCAAGGCCGCGACGTAGTCCTCGACGGGGCCGGCCTGCCGACCGGCGGCGTTCACGTGGCGGGCCGGGGCGAGAGGGCCGGCTCCATGACGGAGCCGATCGCTGCCGTGAACTCGCGCCACGCCGTCCGCTCGCCGGCCAGGCTGCTCCGCCCAGCGTCGGTGAGTGCGTAGCAGCGGCGGCGCCGTTCGCCGACGGATTCCCAACTGCTGCTCAGCAGCCCCAGCCGCTCCAGTCGGTTCAACGCCGGATAGATCGTGCCCGTCGGCAGATCGAGCACGCCTCCGCTGCGCTGCCGGACAGCGGCGATGATCGCAGCTTCGGCGCCGGCCGCGATGGGCCGCTCAGCATGCCGGGCGAACTCGTCCGCCAGAAGACCCAGGAGACCTGGCCCACCTGGGAACAACTGATGACCCGACCTTCCGGCTGGAACGACTACGACGGCTACCAGCCGAAGACGTGAGGACGGGTCCCCGGTTCCGGACGGACTGTGGGAGATCGCCAAGCCGTTGATCCCGCCGTCGAGGGTGCGGCCGCAGGGCGGTGGGACGCAGGACACGCCTGATGAGACGCTGTTCGCGGCAATCGTCTATGTGTTGGTGAGCGGCTGTGCCTGGCGATCGTTGCCGCCGTGCTTCGGGTATCGAAGTCGACGGCTCACCGCAGCTTCGTGATCTGGTCCCGGGCCGGCGTGTGGGGCGGTTGCAGCAGTTCCGTGAGGCGGCGCGTTCGGAGTTCCCCGCGAACCGGCTCTCGCGTACATGCTGAAGATCCTGGCCGCCGAGGGCATGGACCTCGACAAGTGCCGCGACTGGGAAGACCTCCGTGTGGAGAAGGGTCGGCCCGTGCGTACCGAAGAGGCCTCGACCGTTGCCTAAGCACTCCCGCGGCCGCCGTCCTCGATTCGTGTTCATCGAGTCGGCCGATGGGTGAGCGGTAGGACGTCGTGCCGCTTACAACCGGGGGGCTGGGTCACTGGTGTCCGGCATGCCTGGTCATCTGGTGAGGGCAGTTAGCGCAGCGCGTGCTCGGCCTCGTGCTCGAGCCTGATGACTCGAAGCCGGAGCAGAGGCACAGATAGCAATTCCGACGGTCCTCGTCGAATTCCAGTCCGCTGGCCGACAGCCGCGCCGTGGCGGCTTCTTCGACGCTCCGCATCTGCTCTTCAAGCTTCGCGAAATCAGCTTCATTCTGTTGGAAGGCGCGCTTCTGGGCGTCTGTGAGGCTGGTGTCCTGGCGTTGCATGTTCCCTCCCGGCATGGGTGGGGCGTCCTTCTCTGCTGTTTCCACCATCGCCCTATGGCCGGGGCGGTGCATGTCGAGCATTGGCAACCCTCCAGCCACACCCGCCCTTCCTCACTCCAGGCTCCGGGATTGGGTGACCTGCTTCCCGCTAGCGGAAGAGGCGGTGGGGCTGCGCCGACGCCGCACGGCTGGCACTGTTGACCTGGCTGTCGTACTACGACCGGCGCCGCCGCCACTCCTCGGCAACGCCCTCCAACGGGTGTCGCGCCCGGCACACAGCGAGGTGGGCGCAGGAACGAAGCGGACCCCCTCCACGCGGCGATGGGGACGGCACAGCGCCCATCCCGGGGGAAGAATGCAAGGCGCTGCGCTCAGCCGCACCGCGGCCGATCCAACATGGCCGGCTGCGCCTGGCATGGTCGGGCCGGCCGGGGCATCTCTGCGGAAGGTCCCCGCCGCAGGATGATCACCCGGACGGGCCGGGGGCAGGACCGATTCCTCGGCAACGCCTGCGCAGCCGCGGATTCTGCCCAACCTGCGGGACGCGCTGCGCCCGGGGACCGGCCGGCTCCCGCAGCGCCATAATGCGGTTCTACAGGCCCGCCATCGACTGTTCGGTCCAGACGGTCTTGCCCTCGCGCGTGTAGCGGGTGCCCCAGCGCTCGGTGAGCTGGGCCACCAGGAGCAGGCCACGGCCGCCCTCATCGGTGGTGCGGGCGCGACGCAGGTGTGGTGAGGTGTGGCTGGCGTCGGCGACCTCGCAGACGAGACATCGTTCACGGATGAGTCGCAGGGTCACGGGGCCGCTGGCGTAGCGGTAGGCGTTGGTGACCAGTTCACTGGCGATCAATTCGGTGGTGAACGCCAGGTGTTCCAGTCCCCATTGGGTGAGTTGGGCCGTGGCGAGCGCTCGGGCCTGGGCGGCGGCGGTTGGCTGCAGCGGCAGTTGCCAGGAGGCGACGTTCTCCGGTGGCAGTACACGGGTGCGTGCGATGAGCAGGGCGATGTCGTCAGCGGGCTGTGCGGGCACGAGGGAGTCGACAACCGCCTGGCACGTCTTCTCCAAGGCGTCCGCGGGGTGCGTGAGCGCTGTGCGCAGCCGTTGCAGGCCCGTGTCGACGTCCATGTGGCGTTCGCCGATGAGTCCGTTGGTGTAGAGCGTGAGCAGGCTGCCCTCGGCCAGTTCGATCTCCCGGGTCTCGAACGGCAGACCGCCCAGGCCGAGCGGTGGACCGGGGGGCAGGTCGAGCAGGCCTGCCTGTCCGTCCGGGGTGGTCACGACCGGAGGGGGGTGACCGGCGCGCGCCGCGGAGCACTGCCGGGAGACCGGGTCGTAGACGGCGTACAGGCAGGTGGCGCCGACGATCTGCTCGCCCACGGGTCGTTCGCCGGCTGTCTCTTGTTCCGCGGCAAGGAGGTTGACCAGGTCGTCCAGTCGGGAGAGGACCTCGTCCGGTTCCAGATCGAGGGTGGCGAGGGTGTGCACGGCGGTACGCAGCCGGCCCATCGTGGCAGCGGCGTGCAGTCCGTGGCCCACCGCGTCGCCGACGACGAGTGCGACTCTCGCCCCGGACAACGGGATGACGTCGAACCAGTCACCACCGGGACCGGGGGCCGTACTGGCCGGAAGGTAGCGAGGGGCCACTTCGACGGCCGGCTGGTGCGGAATCGTCCTCGGCAGCAGGCTGCGTTGCAGGGTGGACGCGGTCTGCTGCTGCTGGGTGAAGCGTCGGGCGTTGTCGATGCTGACGGCGGCGCGCGAGGCGAGTTCCTGGGCCAGTGTGAGATCGTCGGCCTCGAACGGCTCGGGGTGCCGCGATCGCCACAGGCTCATCACGCCCAGTACCAGGCCGCGCGCGGCCAGCGGCACCACGATCAGGGAATGGGCCGAGAGGTCCGGTGCGTGCTCGCCCTGACGCGGTTCTGCCAAGAACCAGTCGGGCGAAAGGACCTGTTCGAGGAGGGGACGCCCGTCGGCCAGGCAGCTGGCCTGTGGTGTGCCGGGTGCGAACTCCGCCGGCTCCCCTTCCGGGTGCGCCGGGTCGGGCTGCTGGGCCACGACGCCGCGTACCGCGACCCGTGCGACAGGCCCCGCCAGCCCCTGCGCCGGCTCCTCGCCGCGCATCACCGGTTGCGACAGGTCCACCGATACGTGGTCGGCCAGGTGGGGGACCATCACATCCGCGAGTTCGCAGGCGGTCTGTCGCACGTCGAGCGTCGATCCGATGCGGGCTCCGGCCTGGGCGAGGAGTGCCAGGCGAAGTCGGGCCCGATGGCGTTCGGTGACGTCCTCGATCGTCTCGGCCACTCCCAGGACCCGGCCGGCGGGATCTTCCAGTCGGAAGGCCGAGACGGACGCGGCCCGCACTCGTGCCGGATCCCGCAACAGGCGGGCGTACTGCTCGGTGGAAACCAGTGATCTTCCGGTCTCCATCACCTGGCGGACCCGGTCCACGGATTTCCGTGCGTCCTCGGCAACCAGCAGGGCGCCCGTGGGCATTCCCCGAAAGGAAGCGGCCGGGATTCCGGTGAACCGTTCGACCGCCCTGTTGACCCGCAGAATCGTCATTTGGGGGCTGTGGACGGCCAGACCGATCGGACACCGGCGGAACAACCCGTCGAGGACCGCGCGGTCTCTCTGCCATTCGAGGACCTCCGCCGCGGGCGCCCCGACGAGGAACCATTCGCGGACATGGTCACCACGCAGCAGCGCACGTGCCCGCAGACCCATCTCCACGAGCCGCCCGCTGCGATGCCGCACCGCCAGTACGCCGAACCAGCCACGGTCTCTCCTGCACGTCGCCGCGGCGTCCTCGGCGGCCCGCCGGTCGCCGGGCTCGATCAGGACGTCGAAGACCGGACGGCCGATCACCGCGGACTGCGGGTAGCCGAGCAACTCCTGGGCGCGCAGGCTCCAGCCGACCACGGTGCCCCGGTCGTCGAGCACCGCCGAGGCGGCGTGGTGCAGAGCGAACGGATCGTCCCCGCTCTCGCTGAGCACCGTCATCCGCTTTTCCACCCCGGACACCACCTCGAATCGGATACTGATGTTCCCCCTGGCTCTTCGCACGCGGCCGGCAACCGGCGTGACTCAGACCCGGGTGGGTCGCTCCCTGCTCCAACGCTTGGTGCGGGGACCAGGCTGATGCCATGTGACGTATTGAACTCGGTCAGGGGCCAGCAGCCCGCCGGGCGCCGTGTCACGGCGTGGCGACCATCACCCGCACGGTCCCAAGAAGGCTCCGCCCCGCCATCCACGCCACAGGGGCTCGTACTCCAGCGGCAGTTCGTTATCGTCGCTGGTCAGCAGCTGCTTTTGGAGCGTAGTGGTCAGTAGAGCGCACGAACGCATCCGGCCACCAGGAGATTCCTGTGCTCCCGCCCTGGCTTTCCCCCCTCCGCTCCCTTGGCGCACTCCAGCGAGTCCTGCTCGTTGCGCTCCTCACCCCTGCCCTGCTTATCGCCTTGGTCGCGGCGGTCCCCGCCCTGATGCTGCTGCTATCCCGTTGCTGTCATGGCCGGGCAGGCGCCGAGGTGCGCAGGCCGGAGTGCCGCCACTCATGCCCGCATGCGGCGTTCCCGTAGTCCGCCAGGACCTCCTCCAGTGGGGACACTGTCAGGATCGTCATCCCACGGCTCAAGGTCCCGCTCATCGACAAGAGTCGGCCGCATGCGCCACAGCCTGGCCAGGGGTGGGCCCGTGGAGGCGACGACGAACCTTCTACGATGGGCCGATGGCATCGATCAAGCAGTTCCAAGTCACCTTCGACTGTGCGGAACCTGAGCGCCTCGCTCGCTTCTGGTGCGAGGTGTTGGGGTACGTCGTACCGCCGCCACCGGAGGGGTTTGCCACTTGGGACGATTTCAAGCGCTCCCTGCCACCTGAGCAGCAGGACGCATGGTTTGCCTGCGGTGATCCCTCAGGCGTGGGCCCGCGACTGTACTTCCAGCGCGTCCCCGAAGGGAAGGCCGCCAAGAACCGGCTGCATCTTGACGTGCGGGTCGGCACCGGACTCGTGGGTGAAGAGCGCCTCGCCGCACTTGAGGCCGAGTGCGCACGACTGGTCCCGCTCGGCGCGGTACACGTGCGAACGCTGTATGACGGCAATGATTCGTGCATCCCGATGCAGGACATCGAGGGCAACGAGTTCTGTCTCGACTGAGTGGCCGCGAACGCGACACCTTCGCGAATCGACCCGGTGCAGTTCGCCATCACGAGGGTCGCCGTACCGCGGCGCGCCAATGGGCCTGATCCAGAACCACCCTTCGGTGTCCACGAGCAGGGACCCGCACGGGGTGGGCGCCAACCGCGTCAACGACATCAACGACGACCAGCTGAGGGTGACCCGGACACTGCTGCTGATCGGCCGACCCGCTGACGCCCCGCGCGGCCCGTGGCAGTCCGAGGAGGTCCGGCCCGCCGCAGCCGCCCGCGAGCGTCTGAGCCGGGCCGGTGCCGAGCATCCCAACGCCCCGGTCCGCCGACTTCGACCACGACGTCCCGGCGCTGATCGCCCGCTCGTACCGCCTGTGCCCGTCTTCAGGGTTCGCCCCCGCCAGGGACACGACCGCGATCTCACTCGGCCGCTACCCTCGATGTGCTTGGTGCCGCTCCCCTCGCGCAATCCGCAGCCCGCCGGCACCGCGGTCAAGGCGCGGGCAGACGCGTAACGGGAAGCGGTGGTCAGGTGGCGTCTCATCAACTTCCCAACAGATCAACCAGTGGTCCCGGTATTGACGGTTGGCACTGTCGACGGAGGTGCCGTCGAGGTCGGGACGGGAGCCGGCGGGGTGGGTGCGTTGGGCGAGGAAGGCAGGGCACCACCGGGGGCGCCGCCCCCCTCACCGCCCGGCGTACTCGTGCCCGGGGACGGCACCGGAGCGGGCTGGTTGCCAGCGGGTCGCCCCGGTTCCAGAGTGTTGTCCGCCCTGTCCGGCGGCGGTGTGTGTTCCGGTTGCCGTGCGTGGTGGCGAGGCGCATCCGGTGCGGTGTCAGAATCCGAGCCCGGTGTGTCGGGCACCGCGACGGGGCCGCCGGAATATACGCGCATCCAGGCCAGTACCAGGTTGAGATAGGACTCTGAGTGGTTGTACGCGAGCACGGCCCGCCGCAGCCCCTCGGGTGTGGCCACATCATCGCCGGCCGCGCACAGGTACCGGCCTGCGGCCAGCGAAGCGTCGAAGACGTTGTTCGGATCGGCCCTCCTGTCGGCATTGCCGTCGGCGGCCCAGCTGCGCCAGGTGGACGGGATGAACTGCATGGATCCGACAGCGCGGTCCCAGACGGTGTCGTCGTCGTAGACCCCGTGATCCGTGTCGGCGATCGCCGCCACACCGGGACTGCCGTCCAACCGCGGTCCCAGAATCGGCGTCCGAGTGGTGCCCTGCGCGTCGACATCACCGCCCCGCGCATGCCCGGACTCCACCTTCCCGATCGCCGCCAGCAACGGCAGTTGCAGGTGGCAACCCGGCTCCGATGCCCTTGTGTTGTCCACCGCCCGCTGATAGGCCTGCAGCACCGTCGCCGGAATCCCCTGGACAACAGGCCGCGCCTGCCCCCTGCCTCCCCCGTTCCGCACGCCAGGGCTGTCGGTCACACTCGGCAGATCCGGCAGTGACACGAAATTGGGGTAAGCGGGATAGAGAGGGGTGCTTCCGCCGTCAGCACCCGGGCCCGTGACGACTCTCTCCTCAGCAGCGGCCGTAGCGACAGCTGCCGAGGAAGGTACGACATGCTGCACCACCAGTATCGCCGACAGCGCTCTGGCCAACTTCTTCCAACGCATCATGCGGTCATGGCGCTCCGGCCGTGTCGCGTGGGGATCGGACAGCGACATCACCGGGCGTCCGGGGCGGTCGTCATGACCGGATTGCTGCTTTCCTGGTTCCTGCATGGTCAACCTCACAATGTCTCAAGGCACTCGGTCGGCTACCGGCGCATCAGGCGGTCGCCCCTGCGGGGCAATCCGCTTTCCCTTGTTCGTTCTCATCACGAACCAGCACCCCGCGCCGTCGGCGTGACCGCTCGTCAGCGGCGTGCGGGGGTATAGTTGTTTGGTGCTTTCGGCCGCCCGCAGCAGCCCCGCGATCCGTTTCGCGCGTGCCATGGCCTCGGCCAACGGATCGGCCACCACATGGTTGGTGGGCCCCATCGCGACGGCGCGCTCGGCCGGGATGCGTGCGCCGGTGAGTGCGTACTCCCTGGCGAGGAGCAGGCTGGTGTGCAGGGTGAGGTGAGCAGACCGCCGTCGCTCGCGACCAGCCCGACCTGCACGTGCGGGTCGGCGAGGTACGCCGTGTCGTGGTGACCCCCGCCAATTGCATGCGGGAGCTTCCCTCTTGATGGTGTACCGGTTTCCGGTACTCCTCCCGGGCCGACCCCCTGGCCGCCGTTCTCCGGCCCGGTCGAGCCGGTCGGGTCACCACTCGCGCAGCGGCCGTAAGACGGCTCGGCGTCGACGCGGCCGGGGAGAGCGGGCACCCTCTTCTTGCCAGGGCCGGCTTGCCCGGCGGCTCCGCCGCCGGGGCCTTCATACCGGCTACTGATCAGTGGTCAGCGGCAGATCCGGTACCTCCGGTTCGGATGGCTGATCGGACGGAGCGGGCGCGTCCGGCTCCTGTCGCTCAGGGGGTCCGTCTGGGCTCGGGTACGGGCTCTCCTCCTTGCCTTGCCGTGGAGGCTGTCGTGGTGATTCCTTGTCCCGCCGTGAGGGCTCATCGCTGGGGCGCGGTTCCGGCGGCGCAGTGTGCTTCGGTTGCGTGGCCGGCGAGGTCTCGACCACCGCCGCCTCACCCGCGTAGACGCGCATCCACGCGAGCACCAGGTCCAGGTACTGCTCGGAGTGGTTGTACGCGAGCACGGCTCGGCGCAGGCCGCCGTCCCGGTTCACGTCTCCTCCCGCGGCGCACAGGTAGTGGGCCGCCGCGAGCGCGGAGTCGTCCACGTTGTGCGGGTCGGCGGTGCCGTCGCCGTTGCCATCGGCTCCCCAACGGTGCCACGTCGAGGGAATGAACTGCATAGGACCGACTGCGTGGTCCCATGCGGTGTCACGGTCATAGACCCCGTTGTCCGTATCGCGGATCGCCGCCACACCGGGGCCGCCGTCCAGCCGGGGGCCGAGGATGGGGGTGATGGTGCTGCCGTCCGCATTGATCCGGCCACCGCGGGCGTGACCCGATTCCACGCGGCCGATCGCCGCCAGCAGCGGCCATCTGAGCCCACAACCAGGTCGCCGCTCGTTCAGCACGGCCACCGCATTGCGGTAGGCGGCCAGCACCCGCGCGGGGATCGCGACGGCCCCTGCCGGCCGCATCCGATCCGTACGATCCCGCTCGTCGGCGCGCGTCGCCGACGGAGCCGGTGAGGGCTCCAGCAACAGGGCGCCCGCCGGTGGCGGCTCAGGGTACAGCGGTCTTCCGCCGTCAACCGGGCCCGCCATGACCTGGCTGGCTTCGGCCGGCTGGGCGACCTGGTACACCGCCACACCGGTCGCCGCGGTGGTCGCGGCGACCGCCCCGGCCACCGCGGGGGTGACCTTGATCCGCAGCCACGGCCACTTGGTCAGAAGCACGTCAGCGTCTCTCCTCACGAGGCTCTCGTGTTGCGCGGTTGTGGCAGGGCCCGCCTCAACCCTGCCGGGCGGGTATCGCGACGCGCGGCGGCGCGCAGACCCGGCAGGGCGCGAGGTTGCGATCGATCGCCGCCTCGACGCCGATCAGCTCGGACTCGTCCCGCGCCTCCGACAGCTGGCAATCGACGCGGTGGTAGGACGCGGCACCGGCCACCACGTAGCCGCTGAAGCCGGGACCCTGCGCGCCGGGACCGCCGAGCCCTTGTTTCTCCGCGGCGACGGCGAGACGGTCGATCGCCGCCTCCAAACGCACCCGGTCCACCCGGTGGTTCTGCACGATGAGCATCGCGGCGCCCACCACCACGACCGCCAGGCCGATGACGCCGCCGGAGATCAGGTAGGGGAACTGCGCCGGAAGTGAGTTGTAGCTCGCCGCGCCGTTCCAGCCGAGGGACATCAGGACGAAACCGATCAGACACAGCAGCACACCGAGCTGCCCGCCCAGCCGACCGAAGTTGATCTGCATTATGTATTACTCCTATGCACCTGATCCGAGGTACGCCTCGCGCAGGTTGACGGACCGCAACTCGTCTCCCACGCCGGTGTACACCAACGTTCCCTTTTCCATGATCAGCGCGCGGTCCGCGAACGGCAGCGCGCCGGCGTTCTGTTCCACCATCAGCACCGTGGTGCCGTCGGCCTTGATCCGCGAGGTGACCTCCCAAACCGTGCGCGCCACGGTGGGCGACAGGCCGAGCGAGGCTTCGTCGATCAGTAGCAGCTTGGGGCGGGACATCATCGCGCGCCCCACCGCCAGCATCTGCTGCTCGCCGCCGGACAGCGTGCCGGCGATCTGGTTCTCCCGCTCGGCCAGGCGCGGGAAGTAGTCCAGTACGAGGTCCATCTGCCGCTTGAGCGTCTTGGAGTCGCGGCGGCGGGACCACGCGCCGAGCTTGAGGTTCTGACTCACCGTCAGCCGGGCGAACAGCCGCCGGCCCTCCGGGCTGAGCGAGATGCCGCCGGCCACCCGCTGTGACGGCGAGCCCTTGCGCAGCTCCTTGCCGTCGAAGGTGATGGAGCCGGACTGCGGCTGCAGCATCCCCGCGACTGTGGTGACCGTGGTGGTCTTGCCCGCGCCGTTGAGGCCAAGCAGCACGCAGCACTCGCCCTGCTCGACGTCGAAGCTGACACCGTGCAGCACCGGGTACTGGTCGTAGCCGACCACAAGGTCGCGCACTTCGAGCAGCGCCATCAGACGTACTCCTCTCTCGTCCGCTCGGTGGTCGGCGCGTCGGCCGCGGCGACCGTGGGTGCCTCAGGTTCCTCCGGGTCCTCGCCCAGATAGGCGCGCACGACCTCGGGATGCCGCCGTACCTCGTCCGGTTTGCCTTCCGTCAGCACCTCGCCGAAGTTGAGGCAGTAGACGTAGTCGGACACCCTGGTGACGAGCGGCACATGGTGGTCGATCATCACGATCGTCACGCCGAACTCCTTGCGCAGTTCGAGCAGCGTGTCGCCGAGCTGGTGGGCTTCCTCCGGGCCCATGCCCGAACCCGGCTCGTCCAGAAGCAGCAGGTCGGGGTCGGTGGCCAGCACCGCGGCGATCTCTACTTTCTTGAGCACGCCGTAGGGCAGGTCGGCCACTCGGACCTGCGCGACTCCTTCGAGGTTCATCAGCTCGAGGATCTGGTGGGCCCGGTCGGCGAGCCTGCGCTCCTCGGCGAAAGTGGCCAGTCCACCGAGGATGCCGGCGAACGCGTCGTAGTCGGTCTCCAGATGCTGGGCGGTCACCAGGTTCTCCAGCACGGTGGTGTTCTTCACCAGGCCGACGTTCTGGAACGTGCGGCCGATCCCGAGCTTGGTGCGCTCGTGCACCGGCTTGCCGGTGATGTTCGTGCCCCGGTAGCGGACGCCACCGCTGGTGGGGCTGTAGAACCCGGTGATGCAGTTGAACAGCGTCGTCTTGCCGGCCCCGTTCGGGCCGATGATGCCGACGATCTCCCACTCCCCGACCTTCAGGTCAATGTGCTGCAGCGCCTTCACGCCGCCGAAGTTGATACTGACGTTGTCGACCTCAAGCACGGACATCGGTGACCTCCACGTCCCGCACCTTGCCGGTGTGGATGTCGAATTTCCGGCCGAGCATCCATTCCTTGATCGGCGCGATCTGCTGCCCGATACCGCCGGGGTGGGTGGTCAGCGTCAGGATCAGCAGGATGGGGCCGAGGACATGGGGCACGAAGCTCAGCGGCAACCCGATGCCGTCCTCAATCAGCCAGTCCACGCCGACGGTGTCGAACAGCCAGGTCTTGAACAGCCAGCCGCCCTCCATGAGTGCGAAGAACGCCGAGCCGATCACCACTCCCGCACGGTTCCGCAAGCCGCCCACGACGGTCATCAAGATGAACGACAGCGCCAGCTCAAAACCGAAGTTCTGCGGGACGATCAGGTCCTTGCCGTGCGCGAACAGCGCTCCGGCCACGGCCGCGAACACTCCCGAGGTGACGAACGCGAGCAACGTGTAGGCCTTGACGTTGATCCCATAGGAGGACGCCACCCTCGGGTTCTCCCGCAGGGCCTGCAGTGCCCGTCCGCCCTTGGTTCTGGTCAGACGCCAATCCAGCCACAGCACCACGACCACGAACCCGAGGCACAGGTAGTAGTAGGCCATGGGGCTCTGGAACCCCATCGGCCGCGTGACCGCCTTGCCTGCGTCACCGCCCGTGAAGCTGATGATTCCGAAGATGCTCTCCTCGGTGAACACGCCATAGGCGAAGGTGACCAGCGCGAAGTACAACCCGGTGAGCCGCAGCGAGATCGCACCGAGCACCGCTGCCTGCAGGCCACCCACGATCGCCGCGATCGGCACCGCCAACCAGAAGCCGATGCCCAGGTCGACCTCCATGTAGGCCGCCATGAACGCCCCGATTCCCACGAAGGCCTGGTGGCCGAGCGAGATGGTGCCGGTGTATCCGATCAGGACGTTGAGCGAGAGCCCGGTGATCACGAACACGGCAGCGGTGATCAGATGTCCGACGTCCTCGCCATGGAGGTCGAAGGGCGACAGGAAGTTGCCGGGAACCGCGAACACGAACCACGCCAGGGCCGCCCACGCCAAGCCGCGGGCGAACCACCCGGCGGTGGTCGGCCGGAACCGTGACTCGGGCTTCCCCACCACGCTGGGCAGAACGAGCGTGCTCTCGGCGGACGCCTCCTTGCCGAGCGATGCCTGTACCGCACTCATGCGCCGACCACCTTTCGCGTGAACAGGCCCTCCGGGCGGAGCAGCAGGACTACCAGCAGGAACACGAAAAGAATCGTCGCCTTCGGCCCGGGCAGGCCGGCCAGCGCGCTGAGGGCACCCAACTGCTCCACGAAGCCCACCAGAAGGCCGCCGGCCAGCGCCCCGGGCATGCTGCGCATCCCGGCGAGCACCGCGGCCATGAGGCCGGGCAGCAGCGCCGCACCGCCGCCGAAGGTGAGGAACGCCGCGGTGAAGGTGTCGTTGGGACCCGACAGGATCCCCGCCAGCCCACCGAGGGCCGCGGCGATTCCCCAGGTCATCATCGACACCCGGCGCACGCTGATGCCCACCAGTTCGGCGGCGGTGGCCTCCTGCTGCGCGGCCTGGATAGCCAGCCCGGACGGCGACCGGAAGAACGCCGCCAGCGCCAGCGCCACCACGATCAGTACCAGCACCGTGATCACCTTCTGGTAGGTGATGGCGACTCCCAGAACCGTGGCGATCGAGCCCTCGACGATCGGCGGCATCTCCCGGATCGGCTGCTCGTTGGTGAGCCAGAACTGGATGCCGATCGCGGTCGTCGCGACACCGGCGGTACCTACCAGCAGCGTCACCTTCGAGCTGTGCCGCAACGGACGGATCACCACTCGCTCCGTCACCAGCCCCATGACGACGGCCACGGATATGCCGAACAGCAGGCCCAGCGCGTAGCCCCAGTGCCACATTTCCACGGCCACGAAGGCCGCGAACAAGCCGGTGGTGCCGAACTCCGTCTGCGCGAAGTTGAACACACCGGTCGCGCGGTACACCAGCACGATGCCGAGGGCTACCAACGCGTACACACTGCCCCGGAACAACCCATTGGCCAGGGCGACGACCAGCTCCTGGCTCACGGCTTGTACCTCCCGGGCCGGGTCTTGTACTGCCGCGAACCACAGTCCGCTTCCAGCAGATACATCGCGCTGCCACCGAACCTCTTGTTCGGTGCGAACTTGACCGACGGGAACACCCCGGCGTCGAAGGTCTTGCCACTGTTGAGCGTCGCCATGAACGTGCGGTGGCTGAGGTTCTTGCCGGCCGCCTGGAGCATCTGACCGACCAGCTTCTCGAGGCCCCAGGCATTGATTGCGATATCGTCCGGATCAGCTCCGCCGTTCTTCGCCTTATACGCTTTCCGGAACTCGGGGTCGATCGAGTCCATCCTGTCCAATTGCGGGAACGACGAGAAGAACCGGGCGCCGTCGATCTGCGGGCAGCCACCCGTGGCAACCACGTTGAGCCCGCTCGTGTTCCCGGGACCGTAGAATTTCACGCTGCACGTCAGCGCCTTGGACACATTCACCAGGCCGCCAGGGCTCGCGTTCCACACGACCGCCTTCGCACCGCTGTTGCAAATCTTCGCCGCGATCGACGTTGCTTCGGCCTGGATCTTCTTCGGAGCGCGGTCGTTCAGCACGAGTTTGGTTCCGAATGCCTGCTTCAGTGAATTGCCCTGTATCTTCGCATAGTTGTCCAGATTATCGTTCTCCGCGACGATCAGCCCGACTTTCTGCCCGGAGAAGGCCGCCCTCATATCACGTGTGATCACCGGCGCCTGCTGCTCGTAGGTGAGGTAGGCCGCGAAGTAGGTCTGCAGCGCGTTCAGCGATCCGAGACGCGGATTGGACTCATGCACACCGCCCGAGACGTAGGGCCACTGCCGGGAGTTCGCGTAGCGCGCGCAGGCGTCGATCTGGTCGGCACCGGCGGAACCGATGACCAGGAAGTACTTCTGTTCGATGAAGCTCTTGCACTTCGATACCGCAGTCGACGGGTCGAAGTTGTCGTTCTCGAGCTTGACCTGGAGCTTCCGCCCGTTGATCCCGCCCTTCTTGTTGATGTAGTCGGCGTACACGCCCACCGCGCGCTCGATCGAGTTCTGGGGGATCGCCGCCGCGCCCGTCACCGGTGCGTGCACGCCGATCTTGATCGGCTCGCCCGGTTTCAGCGGCGTGGGATCGCCGATACCCGGCGGCACCGGCCCGCTGGTGCCGCCACCGCTGCCGCCCCTGTCACCGGTTCCCCCAGTGCCCGTCCCGGTCCCGGTCCCCGACCCGGTCCCGGTACCGGCGGCGTCTGTGCCGGCGCCCGCACTCACGCCCTGCGTGCCGGTGTCCAGGGCGCCTGGGTCAACCGGCTGACCGTCCGTACCAACCCCTCCGAACTCGCCTGCACCGGTGCCCTGTCCACTCGGTCCACTCGGCCCGGCGTGAAGCCCGCTCACGCCCGGCTTCTGCCCGCAGCCCGAGACCACCGCAAACGCCAGCGCCACCGCTGCGATACCGATCTGCCTCGACCGTCGCCGGATCACTTCGCCTCCTTGGAAAACGTCTTGATCACCCGGAGTTGGTCGAGCGCGCGGCCCACACCGTGGCGCGCACCGGACAGCACCGGCTCACCGTTCGGGCCGAGCGCGAACATCACCGCATAGGCGAGCCCGAGCCCGACCGGGATCAGGAAGAGAACTCCGCCAGGGATGTCCTCCAGCATTGAGCCCACGTGCGTCACCGAGGTGGCCGCAGCAGGCGACCGCAGCCCGCTACCGCGGGCCACGTCCTGGGCTTCCGTTGCGGCCGGCGCCGTGGCGTCATCCGGCATGGTTCCTGCATCCGCCGGTACTTCCCCGGAGGCGTCCATACCGGCGCCTGTGTCGACCGCGCCCGAATCGCCCGTCGTCCCGCTGTCCGCCGGTATGGCAGCCGGCGGTTGGGGTGTCGCTCCCCCGGTCGCCACCAGCTTCATGCCGATGCCCTTGTCCGACGGCCCGTCCCAGGTCACCTGGAAACTCATCGGCGCCTCGACCTGCTCCACGAGGGCGATCGAGGTGGGTAGCTGACTGTCCTGCGCCAGCCAGAGCCGCGCGATCGAGGTGAGGTCGAAGTGCCAGATCCCGTCCTTGCCGCGTTTGCCGGCAGCAGCGGCGCTTTCACAGTCGTAAGCTGGCCGCGACGACCACTTTCCACCCTCGGCCTTGGTCCAGAACGCATCCGTGACAGGGCACGCCACGACCTTGACGCCCTCGCCGTCGGAGTTCACGTTCGAGTCGGGGGCGGACGATTCCCTCAGCATCATTTCGAACGAGGTCACATCAGCGCCCGGGCCGTGCTCCAGGGCGAACTCGATGGCCGCGACCATCTCCTCCGCACCATTGACCGCCGCCACGGTCATCGCACCGGCAGGCACATTCGGCGGCGTCGGCTCAGGCCGAGCGATGAGGCCTGATTTGTCGATCTCGCTCTCGTCGTTGCTCTTCCACCACCAACCCGCCTGATAAACTTTTCCTCCGATGGAGGGGCCCGGCTCAACGGCGGGTTCCGCACTGACTGGTGCGGCCGCACTCAGGATCACGGCGCACGACGCGGCGAACCCGGCGCCGAGACTGCTGGGAGTAGACATCTGTCTCCTTGGCTAGTCCAACTACCCTGTTGAACTGCATTGCTTGGGGGCCGGCAAGAGCCCGATTTCGGTCTCCCACGACTCGAGGTAGCACGCCGCGCCCACGGGCATCGAGGAACACCGGGTCACGGAGGCGACCCAGAAGTCCGTCCCACTGACGACATCCGGCGCGCACCCGCACCGTGGTCGCGCCGGGCCAGTCGGCGTCTTGCAGGCGACGTGCACCCGGAACTGACATACGCACCTGGTCGACACGGCCGTCGAGCATGAGTGGGCACGCTGCGTACGGCGCCCACCATGGCGTCAGTTACACGCCTGCGACATCTTTTCGTGCGGTGCCGGGTCGTGGGCACACATGATCACAAGGTCGGGGTCTACGCGTCGGTAGAGCTCGGCGATGCGGGCGTGGTTGTCACGGACCTTCTTCAGGTCGAATGCGACAAGGATTTCCATGGCGCGCAGAGCGGCGAGTACGGGGAGTGGCCGTCGACCGTTCCGTGGTGGTAGAAGGCGTCGCCGCACTGCAGTTGCCGGCGGGTGCCGGCGTCCACGGCGACGCAGGCGCGTCGGTACGACGGCGGCCAGTTGGCTCGCCGGTCGGATGCCGAGGCGATTGCCGTACGGACCAGGGCCGACCGCTCGACGGCCGAGGTGAGAGGACGGCGGCCGTGGCCACCTTGGTCCGTCTCCTTGCGTCGTCGGCCGCGGCCGTGGGGGGAGGGGGTGAGCGGATGCTGCGGCAGGCGCCGTTCCATGGGTGCACACTCCGGTGGGTGGGGGGAGGGGAGGGGGATGTGGGGGGAGCCGGGGGGGCGGCATCGCGCTGCGGGGAACGTACTGACCGGACGGTATGTACGTCAACGGGTTGTGCAGCAGTTCTTTGCCTAAGCGGTACAGGTGGTTCCGGCCAGGAGAGCACTGTGGACCCGGCGTCATGGGACGCCGGGCCGGAGCTGGAAACGACCGCAGGAGGGCACCGCAGGACATAGTGGGTTGCGCCCGCCCGGCGGACGAGCTTCTCCTTCGCCGGCGATCCGGGCGGCCTGCAGCGTGGCCAGCCCCACGCCGAACACCACCAGGGACTCGGCTTCGCGGACGCGCGCGGAGTGGTGGACGCACCGTGTCCGGTGAGCACAGCGCAGCCGAGCAGCGCCGCCTCGGTGAGCCGGACCCCGGCGGGCCGGCAGCACACAGGCCGCGGCGACGACGGTCGCCTCGACGAAGGCGGCGACGTTCAGACAGGGATGGAGCTCGGTGCCGTCGTCGGCCCTCTTCGCCTGGACGGCACCCACGCCGGTCAGCGCCTCGGAGCACAGCCGCCTCGCCGAGCGAGCAGGCGTTGGCAACGGCCGCAGAAAAGCGCCCAGTTGCGCACGACCCCGCCGCCGGACGCCGCATGCCTGACGCCCTCGCCGACGGCGGAGGTCCGTACCCGCCCCTCGTGACCCAGCACGGCGGGCACTGGCACCTGGTGTACTTCTCCGCCGCGGTCGAGACGGTGAGCCGGTACGTCAAGGGCAACGCCGACGGCCTGCCCCTCACCGAGAACCCGGTCTTCGCCGAGGCACAGGCCCGCACCGAGGAGTTCGCCTGCGGCGGGCAGATCTGCGTCGACCCGCGCACCGGGGGCTGGCTGCCCGACGCCTGCATCGACATGGGCAGCCCACCGAGAACGTCGCCCAGCTCATGGGGGCTCACCCGTGAGGAGCAGGACACGTTCGGGGTGAGCTCCGGGATCGGTGGAGGCGCTATGCGCTGACTCCAGCGCCATTGGGGCTGGCGTTGAGCGTAGTGGTTGGTCTCGTGCTCGTGGGGTGGGATGTCTCCCTCGCGCTGTGGAGGCGCTGGTTGTTGAACCAGCCGACCCATCCCGCGGTGCCGAGTTCGACGTCGGCGAGGCCGTGCCAGGGCCTGCGGGGCTTGATCGGATCGATCACGTCACCGAACTCTGGCTCCTCATCCAGCTTCCCGGCCGCCGGCCAGACGGCGTCGCCACCAGAGGTCAGAACGCCAGTGCCGATGAGTGGCAAACGGATCCGGCAGCGTGCGCTCGACGTACCTGGCGTCCAGGACACGCACTCGGCGTTCAAGCTCGGCGCGGGGTCTGGGAGGCAACTGCCGCACGACCTCCTCAAGCACGTCGCGAGCGTGCCGCACGTCGTCGAAGGAACAGCCGCGGCACGAACACTCCGCATCCTCCGGATAAAGGGGTCGTCGTCCCGGTGGATGCAGAAACGCCAGATACCGCCGCAGCGCACGGTCGGTGGCGCCGGGGTAGACGTAGTAGTCACCCGAGAGCCTCTCTGCCCGATCTATCGCGACGCTGGTTCGGGCAGAGAGGCCGTGGATCCGGTCTGGAGGCAAGCTCCACGTGACGCGGAGAGACTGTTCAGTGCGCAGGGCGCCGGGCCGCTTACGCGGCATCGGCCCTTCGGTATGTGGACATGAGCATCATCATGCCAGTGTCTACGGTCCGTTGACGGCCGGGAAGCCGCATCCGGCACAGGCTCATCGCCCCTGGACTCAACCCCGCATGCCGTCCGGGCGGCGTAGCGGGACAGCCCTTACAGTAGTGGACTACCCGGGCACGTCCAGCGGCCCGCTGGTGGCATCGCTTCCTCGGCATCTTCTGACGATCATGCATCGAGGACCAAGCCGGTGCCGGTGAGGCAACCGTCGATCACGTGTGGCCGGTACTGGAACTGCTTGAGCTGCTCTTCACCGCCCGGGTGACCTCAACGAGGTGGCGGCGGCAAGGTTGCCGAAGTCACGCTTGACCAGCGACCAAGACCCCTTCAGTCGTATTGAGGTCAGGTGCGTAGGTGGGCACCTGGCCGACACTGAGCCACTCGCAGTTTCCGGCAATGAACTCGCGTGGGCGGGTCACGGGGAGACACACCAACACGATCGGGGCCGCCGAGCTGGACAGGGGTGCGGACGATCAGGTCACGGAAGTCACGCCAGCCGAAGCCCTTCGGCTGCCCGCGGCCTGCCTGATAGCTGGTCTCACGGCCGACCTGTCCGCCGAGCTGCCTGCGGGTGCTCCGGCCGCTGTACGACCTGGAGCCCGCCGACCGCGAAACGCTGATCGACACGCTCGGAGTGTGGATCGGGAAGGGCGGCTCCGCGGTCCAGGCGGCCCGGCACATGCTGTGCCACCGCAACACGGTGCTGAACCGGCTGCGCCGCTGCGAGCAGATTACGGGTCTCGAACTGTCCCGCCCCCGCGATCTCGTACGGCTCACGCTCGCCTTCGACACGCTCCAAGTGCTCGGGCCGGCGGCCGTCCTCGGCTGCGGGGACTCCTGGGACTGCGACCCGGAAAGCTGAAGCCGCACGGCGGTACGCCCGTCTGGCACGCGTGGTCCGCACGGGAGTACGGCTACCTGGCACGCGTGCGGCTTCACCTCGGTGGACAGCTCCCGGCACGCGTATCACCATGACCGGATTCCTTACCGTGGATGGCCGAATGGGCATCGGCACAGTCGGGCCCCTACGGCGTTGGGAGCGGACAACGGGGTGCCCCAAGCGCATGGACTGACTGGTCGGTACGTGCTCTGGTGAGCCCTCATCAGGGGGCAATGCCGTCAGGGGCAATGCCCTCGCCAGGCATCGCCCGAGCGAGGCGATGCGCGCGCATCCCTGCCTGCCCGGAGAGCTCCATGGCCTATCAGCACGCCCATCCGCACACTCCCCCGTTCCATCAAAGACCCCGGCCCCACCGGCCGGGCAGATCCTTCGCGCTCGTCAACGGACTGACCTTCGCGGTCCATCTCCTGCTTGCCTGCGCCGCAGAGGACCTGCTGGCCACCCGTGTCGCCGGACAGATCAACCTCGGCGTCGTCGCCCTTCTCGCGCAGGGCTCGCTCCTGTTGTGGACGGCGGCGCGTTACGACCGCGCCGCCCACGAGGAGGCCGCGTACGAGCCGGAGGAGGAGCACTGATGCTTCCTCAGGCTCTGCTCGCCGCAGGGGATCCCGGCACCCTCGACCTGGACTCGGGCACCCGCTCCTGGGTTCTCGTCGGCTTCCTCGCCTTCATCGTCCCGATCCTGTTCATCTGCGTGCTCAACGGCCCCGAGCGGGACCGGGTCGACGACTTCTACACGGCGGGCCGCAAGCTGCGGCCCGTCCAGGGCGCCCTCGTCCTCACCGGCGTCTACCTCTCCGCTGCGACCGTGCTCGGCACGACGGGAGCCGTCGCAGTCTTCGGCTTCGACGGCCTGTTCATCGCCCTGTGCACCGTGCTGTCGCTCGGCGTCCTGCTCCTGCTGTCCGGCCCGCTGCGGGAACGCGGCACCTACACCCTCGGCGACACGTTCGCCCTGCGGACCCCGGGGCCCGCGGTCAGGATCGCGGTCGCCGTCGTCACGCTGAGCGCGTGCGTCCCGTATCTGATCGTCCAGCTCTCCGGTGCGGGCAGGACCACCGCCATGCTGCTCGGGCTGTCCGGTCCCGGCGCCGAGCAGACCGCCATCGTCATGATCGGCACCCTCGTCGTCTGCGCCACGGCCTTCGGCGGGATGCGCGGCATGATCGCGATCCAGGTGATCAAGACGGTGATCCTGCTCGCCATGGCCGTGGCCGTGGTGGCGGTGCTGCTCCACCGCTTCCACTGGAGCCCCGATTCCCTCATCGAGGCCGCCGGGCGGGGCAGCGGCCGTCCCGAGGGCTATATGCGTCCGGGACTGCGGTTCGCCGCCAGCAGCCCGGTCGAGGGGACGCTCGACTTCATCGGTCTGATGATCACCGTGGTGCTGGGCGTCGCGTGCATGCCCCATGTCGCCACCCAGCTCAACACCGCACCCGACGCCGCCGCGGCCCGCCGTACGGTCCGCCACACCATCGCCATCGTCGGTGCCATGTGCCTGCTCACCACCGTGATGGGATTCGGGGCCGCGGCGCTGATCGGCGCCCCGAAGATCCTCGCCGCCGACCCCGGGGCCACCAGCAGCCTGCTGATGCTCACCGGCGATCTGGCGGGCGGCTCGTCGGCGCAGACGGGCGAGGCATGGCTCGTGGTGCTGGTCTCCTGCGCGGTGTTCCTCACCACGCTGGCAGTCGTCGCGAGCGTGACGCTGGCGGCCGCAGGCTCGGTCGCCCACGACCTCGTCACCAACGTCGTCCGCCGCGGGCGCACGACCGAGGGCCGGGAGGTGGCCGCGGCCCGTATCGCGTCCGCCTTGGTCGGGGTGCTGAGCATCTGCCTCGCGGTGTGGGTGCAGGGGTGGAACATGGGCTTCCTGTCCACGATCTCCCTGGCGGTGGCGGGCTCCTGCCTGCTCCCGGCGCTGGTGTACTCGCTGTTCTGGCGCGGCTTCACGCGCAGGGGGCTGCTGTGGACGCTGTACGGAGGTCTCGGCTGCGCGATCGGACTCCAGGTCCTGAGCCCCATCTTCTCCGGCAGCCCGATGGCACTGTTCCCCGAGTGGGACATCTCCTGGTTCCCGCTGCAGACGGTCGCTTTGGTGTCGCTGCCGGTCGCGTTCCTGCTCGGCTGGCTGGGAAGCGTCACGGGACGGCGGCGTGCGGCCGCGTTGCCCGAGCAGCCCGTCAGGGCCTGACGCACGCATGCGGCGGCCGGCGGAGCGCCCTCACACGCTCCACCGGCCGCCGCCGCGTGCCGCGCCCCGCGGCGGGCTGACGATCAAGATCCACCTCGCCGCCGACAGCCGTTGCCCGCCACTGGCGTTCGTCATCACACCTGGCCAGGCAGGTGACGCACCCGCGTTCACCGAGGTCATGGCCTGCCTGCGGGTGCCCCGGCCGATTGGCCGACCCAGGACCACACCGGAGTGGTCCTGGCCGACAAGGCCTACTCATCCCGCGCGATCCGGACCCGTCTCCGTCGGCGCGGAATTCGGGCGGTGATCCCTCAGCCCGCCGACCAGACGGCCAACCGCAAGCGACTCGGTCGGCTGGGCGGCCGTCCGCCGTCCTTCGACCGCGAGGCCTACAAGCAGCGCAACACGGTCGAGCGGTGCATCAACAAGCTCAAGCAGTGGCGAAGTCTGGCCACCAGATACGACAAGACCGCGACCATCTCCCTCACTGGACTCCACCTCGCAGGGGCCTTCATCTGGTCGGATAGGTGACCCGCAGGCGGTCTAGCCTGCCCGGTCGAGCGTGACTTCGATGTCGATCGGAGCGGACCGCCACATCACGTTGAGGAGTGGGTCCTGTTCGATGAAACGGCGTGTCTCCGCGAGCGCCTCCGCTCTGGGCCCGCCGATGGCAGCATGATCGAAGCCGCTGTCTCCGCCACCGCTGATGTGTAGGTCCGCCCAGGCGGGGTCCTCGGCGAAGCACGCCTGGAACTCCACCTTCCAGTACTGGGGCTGCCAGTACGGATCCTGCCGATCGCCGTCCTCGTTGACGGCCAGCAGCCGCCCAAGAGTCAGGGCAGGCCGATTCCCGGTCCAGTCCCAGACGCCCCACTCAACGATGAAGCCGTCTCCGTCGTCCTCAGGACCCTCGATCCCTTCGACGGGTACCTGCATGAACTCCTCAAAGGCGGCCCACGCCGCCTCCATGGTGCAGGCGCCAGCCGCGACGCCACGCTGGCCCAGAATCTGCTCAAACGCTGCGGCACTGGACCGCCATGGGATGGACATGCCGTCAGGTTAGCCACGTCGATCGGCCTCACCCGACTCAGGGCGGAGATCCTCGTCTCATGATCCGCAGGAAACGGCCTAGTCCTCTGGAGGGAACACGGCCTCGCCCGTTCCGGCCAGCCGCAGGGAAATCGCCTCGACGGGACAGTTCTCCGCCGCCCCCATCAGTTCTTCCGACGCCGGCGTCTCCTGCTCCACCGGATGCGATTGCCGCGCAGAGTCCAGCCGGAATCCATCGGGCAACGCGGCCACGCACATCGCCGACCCGATACAGACCTCCCGGTCTACGTCCACTTGCCACCGCTCACCCATCAGTCCGTTCCCTTCCAGCGCGCGGGCAGGTCATGTGTTCCAGAACGATCAGAGCGCATGCGGGAACGCAATGCTTTCTGGCCTAGGCCAGACCGGTCTCGGGATGGCAGATCTCGCACGGCTTGATGTCCGATTCCCCGAGCGCGACCAGCGCCTCATCGCGGTCCAGCCAGCCCATCGGGTGCTGGTACATGGTGCAGCCGCCACGGCGCAGCACCGCGAAGCTCTCATCGCCCTGAGATCCACGACCCGCAGCTTCTGGAGGCGGACAGCTCGGGCGACGGCTCAGACATGGCAGGGCTCGCGCAGGGGCAGGCGGCGGAGACAAGGACGAGGACGGGTGCCACGGCGGGGAGGGTTTCCTGCTTGAGCCGCATCCGTTCGGCGACCAGGTCGCTCGCGACATGACACCCCCGACCGCCGCACCTCGTACCGAAGAGCGCGACCCCCGCCGCGGACGCTTACGACCTGGTGCGCAATTGCCTCGCGCATGAGCCGCCCCGCGATCTACCCTCGCGGCCATGACGTCACACGATGCGCCTGAAGGCTCCCGGATCGCTCCCGGTGGTGCCGGGCTGGTGATCCGGCAAGAGAGCTGACGATCACCGAGATGTGCGCGAGGTTCATACGCGCGCCTTCGGTGACAGCGATCGGGTTCCCGGGCTCGTGGAGGCACTTCGCGTTGCGGAGGCTGCATTGTCGTCCGCGATCGCCCAGGTGTCCCTCGACTGCCTCCCGTAGGGCGCGGCACACCGCTGCGCAACGCGCTCAGCAAGCACGACAGGCGGCAAGCCCCGAATGTCCCAGCACCTGCGTGACGCGCCCGGAACACCGGTCGAGGATGAACTGGAGCAGTGATTCCGTAACGGCCGCAGCGGCAGCCGTAGGACCCCGACCTGCCGTGCCGGTGTCCGTAGCACGGTGGTCGTCATCACCCAACCGGCGCGAGGAGTTGCTGCGCACACTGCGTGAACTGACGCGTTTCTGCCGGAGCGACCTGTGATCGTGACCCGCGGACGGGTTCAGCGAGCGGCTCTGGTTGGCCGGTGAGGAGGAGCGTCTGGCAAGCTCACCAGAGCCAGCCCCTCAACACAGCCGGTGGCAGACCCTGACCACGGGCGAGGCTTCTCAGACACGTCTGCGAAGGGTTCGTGCCGGCTTCGCCGGCCCGGCGAGACGATCACTCATGTGTGCGGGCGTGTCGGACGCTCAGGACGCCGGGCAGCCGTGACGATCGCTTCGCACCCCCAGACGCGGGTCTTGTCCCGTGTCCGCACGAAGGAGAACAAGCACGATGGCTACCGGCACCGTGAAGTGGTTCAACCCGGAGAAGGGCTTCGGCTTCATCGCCCAGGACAATGGCGGCCCGGACGTGTTCGTCCACTACTCGGCCATCAACTCGACCGGATTCCGCGAGCTCACCGAGGGGCAGAAGGTCCAGTTCGAGGTCGTCCAAGGGCCGAAGGGCCCCCAGGCCGAGAACGTCACCCCCGCCTGACCCCTGCCCCGCACGGGCGCCCCGCGAGCAACCGAAGCGGGGCGCCGCACGTGCCTGTCCCGGGATCGTTAGCGGCCGGCCGCCGGTTACCGCCCCCACGCACCAGATACGCCCCATGTTGGGAGGCGGCCGGTCCTGCCCACACGACGCGGAGGTGGCGCCCCCGAGCGGCGGCCGGCCTGGGGAGATCCTTTCGGCGACTTCGAGGACATGTGGAGCCGGATGGGACGGCTCCGGCCGAGGACATCGGGCCCGACGAGACGGGAAAGCCAGACTGACAAAATCCGGGGCCGGGCGAGGGATCGCGGTATCCCGCAGCTGAAGCTCACGGAACCCGTACCTTGCGATCCGCAGGCGTCGTGGAAAGACCGCCATGCGGACACGCACCAACCCGTCCGAGCTGTCGTACTCCCCATGCCCCCGGCTCTCGGCGGTAGGCAGGTGTCCAGCGTGGGTCCACACCGCCCTGGAAGCGAAAACGAACGCGAGCAGCGGGTGACTGATCAGGTCCACCGTGCCGCAGGGGCGACCAGATCGGCACACCTGGATGCCGCCGTCACCCTTCCGCGGCCCCTGCCCGCCAAGGCGCACGAGCATGACGTGCTGAATGAGGACGTGGCCCGGTCGTCCCCGCTGCACCACGCGAACCTCAACTGCCTGGGCTGTTACAGCTTCCGCTCCTCGCTGATAAGGCTTCTTGAACGTCGCCAGTGATGCTCTTCCCTGCCACTTGGTTGGTTGTTGAAGGGAGTGGTGAGGGTGACGAGCATGAGCACGCGTATGGCTTGTCCTTGCAGGCGACAGGCTGAAGTGGACATGATCGCCTCATGAATCAGCGCTTGGTGGCCCTGGATAAGATCACTTTGGAGGATTGGCCGGCCATTCACTCGTGGGCGTGTCTGGCGGAGGCTTGCCGCTATCAGACGTGGGGGCCGAACACAGAGGACGAGACGCGGGACTTCGTGGAAAGTGCGGTCAAAGCCTGGTCGGACAGCCCCCAGCGGCAATTTTCCTATGTGGCCCGCCTCGGGCGGGATGTGGTGGGCATGGGGGTACTGCATGTTCGTAGTGACATCCAGCGTCAGGCCGAGATCTCCTATGGCGTGCATCCGCGAGTCTGGGGCCAGGGCATCGGGACACAGATCGGGCGGCAGCTTCTTGCTTTTGGCTTCGGCGAGTTGGGTCTCCATCGGATCTATGGAACCTGTGACCCGCGGAATCTCGGCTCTGCCCGGGTGCTGGCCAAGCTTGGTATGACGCATGAGGGACGCCTGCGTCACACGCAGCTGATTCGCGACGGCTGGCGAGACTCTTTGATCTTCAGCATCCTCGAAGAGGAATGGTGCCCTGCTGCGCTGAGCACTGCGCCGGACGAGTGACCAGCTCTGCCGAACGACCCGGCTGGCCCGCCGACCGGCAGTCGGCGGGCTCTGGGCATCGAGATCGGTCGGGCACTGATCGTGCAGTGAACGTGGCTGAGGAATTCGGTCATGGAGTCCTCCGCAGCGGAATGACGTCGGGTCCGGCGGGCATGGCGGGCCGGGCGGCTTCCGGGGTGGCCAGCAGGGCGACGATGGTGACCGGCTGGCGGCAGTGCGGACAGTCGCGGGTCGCGGTGGGCTCCAGCGGGTCTCGCTCCGCGGAGAGCTGGCGTCCCGGGCGGGTGACGGCTTTGGGCGGTGGTGGTAGCTCGGGCCGGGTCGGCGGCGTCTCGCCGAGCCGGGCGGCCCGCTGCTCGTTGCGCTGGTCGTCACGCTGCTTTGCTGCCCGGTGGCGGCAGGCGGGTGAGCAGTAGACCTGCCGGATGCGGGGGTTGGCGGTGAAGGTGCCCTGGTAGGCGGGGCAGGTGTGATCCTGGGGCTCGGCCGGGGGCCTGCGGTGGAAGGCGGATTTGCAGCGGGGCGAGCAGTAGACCTGCCTCGGCTGCGGGATGAACTCGCCCTGGCAGAAAAGGCAGTTGACGGGCTCGGGCCCGGTGGGGGCGGGTGGGACGGTGTCAGGAGACACGGACGTTCACTCCCTTGCGGAGGGATTCGGCCTGGTGCTGGTGTCCGCGCAGGCGGTAGGAAGGGCCGTCGATGCCGACGACCGCGGCCCGGTGCAGGAGGCGGTCGAGCATGGCGGCGGCGACGGTGGCATCCCCGAAGGCGCCGGCCCAGTCGGCGATGCCGACATTCGTCGTCAAGATCGTGGAGGACTTCAGATACCTCTGATTGATCACCTGGAACAGCGCGGAGGCCCCGTCCTCGGGCAGCGGCAGGTAGCCAAGCTCGTCGATGATCAAAAGCTTGGGTCCGGCGAAGAACCGCATGCAGGTCTTCCAGCGGCCCTCCAGAGCGGCCTTGTGGCACTTGGCGGCGAGCTCGGCGGCGGTGGTGAAGTAGACGCGGTGGCCCGCGTCGACCGCGGCCCGCCCCAGGGCGACGGCCAGCATGGTCTTGCCGACGCCGGGCGGGCCGACGAACAGCACGTTGGAGGCGTCGTCGAGGAAGCGCAGGGTGGCCAGGTCGCGGATGAGTTTCTCATCCACGCCCGGCTGGGCGGCGAAGTCGAAGTCCGGCAGCGTCCAGGGCTCCGGCAGGCAGGCGAACCGCAGCCGGGAGGTCAGCCGGCGGGCCTCGGTGGCCTCGACCTCGAGTTCCAGCAGACGTTCCAGGGCCGCGGTCAGCGACAGCCGTTCCGAGCGGGCCTGGTCCAGCACCCGGGGCAGGGCCTCGGCGGCGTCGTTGAGTTTCAGATAGGACAGGTGGGCTCGCAGCTGCTGATAGCGGCGTGCTTCGCTCATCTGCATCGGCGTCGTACTCACTCCTCGTTCTCCTCCTCCTTGGGCGGGGAACGTGCCGCAGCCGGTCGGCCACGGCGGCATAGCGGGACAGGTCGATCACGACCCGTTCGGCCGTCGACCCGGTGGCCCGCTGCTCGCGCAGCCGCTCGGCCTCCGCCAGCGCCGCCTCGGACGGCGGGCGGCGGACCTTGGACTTGCAGGGCGCCCGGTCGGAGAAGGACTCAAGCTCCTTCCGCTCCAGCGCGATCACGTGACCGGCGTCGCGGACGGTCTGCCCGGCTCCGCGCGGGGGCGAGCCGGTGGCGGGCGATGACCGCCCGGGACGCGGTGGCGATGGATACCGTGTCCTCGCCGAGCCGGTGAATCACCCGAACCCTCGCCCCGGGCAGGCCCGGCGGCACCGAGTAGAAGTTCCCCTCGAAGGCCACCAGTCCCTGCGGCGTCACCGTCCGTTCGACGACGAGCTCGGCCGCGAACGGCAGAGCTGGAAGCTCCAACAGAGGCTCAGCATCGGCGAGTTCAGCAACCGTGACCCTTGCCCCGTCGACGGTGCGGCGCCGCTCGTCCATTCGGACGGCGAGTTTGTCCACCCCGGACTGAGCCTGCTCGACGCTCAGCCCGTCCGGGACCGTGCGCCACCACCGCTGGGCAGCGGAGTGGTTGACCTTCTCCACCACCCCCTTGCGGTTGCCGCGGCGGGGCGGGCAGATCGACACCGACACCCCGTAGTACTTCGCAACCGACGCGAACACGGAGGTCACCTGCCCGCTGGAGGGGTAGCAGACGGTGGCCATCCGGTCGAAGCGCCACCGGCGGGCGGTCCCGCCCAGCTTGCGCACCACCGCATCAAGCGCCTGGACCAGGTGGGGGAAGTCCTCACACTCCGCGAGCTAGGCCCGCCACCGGCCCGAATGCGCAAGCGCCCCGACCAGCAGATGCGCGTGCTCACCAACACCCCAGTTCTCCGGCGGGGTTGGCAGCTCCAGCCAGTCGAACTGAATCTCTTCGCCCGGCGGATGGGAGATGACCGCGACGTCCCGACCCTTGACCGCGTGACACGGCTCGCAGTGCGGCCGCACCTTGTGACGCCGAAGGGCCCGGGTGAAGGTCGAGTAGCCGCCCTGATAGCCGAGTTCGCGGACCTCGTCGAAGAGCGTGCTCGCCCACAGATGCGGGTCATCGGCGAGCCGCTGGCGGCAGTACTCCAGAAACGGTACGAACGCATCCGGCGCCTGCCGGCGCTGACCGGGCACCTTCTTCCCGTTCAGATAGTCCCTGATCGTCTGGCGGTCGCGGCCCAGATGCCGGGCGATCGCCGAGATCGTCCACCCCTGACGACGCAGAGCGTGAGTGTCCACGTCTTCCTCCCACGTGAGCATCCAGGCCCCCGAACAGGCCGGCCTTCAAGCACACGCAGGCTCTCCAGGACACACCGCCGCCAGTTCGACACGCCGGACGACTTCACACGAAGAGACCGAAAAAACGTCACACGAAGGATGGGGAGATCAACTGAGCAGGTTTGCCGACACCCCTGAGCGCCCCTGGCGATTTTCAGAGATCGCCATCACCGCTACCGCAGGCGATGATCTGCTCCCCCTGCGCGACCTGGATGCGGCTGAAGACGATGAGGACGCTGAGGCATGAGCCGGGCGGTACTGCGGAGTGACGGCCCACTGGAGTGGTGAGCTCGCACGCGGTACGGCTTGGCTGTCACGGTGAGTGGTCGGCGAGGGCCTTCGGCGATGACCGGAGCCGGAGCAAGGGTCACGTTGACCCGCGAGAGGTACCGGCGGGCGTCGCTCCGCTGCGCAGGCGGCCGGGGGTGGTGCCCAGGCGTTGGCGCAACAGTGTGGTGAGCGTGGAGGCGTTCTCGTATCCGACGCGGCGGGCGACGGTCTCGGTGGGGAGGTCCGTGGTGCGCAGCAGGTGGGCGGCCTGTTCGAGCCGGATGCTCTGGGCGAACCGCAGGGGTGAGATGCCCAGTACCTTGCCCACGGCCCGTTGGAGGGTCCGTTCGCTTGCCCCGACCGCCCGTGCCGCTTCGGCCATCCGCAGCGGCTGGTCGAGGTGCGCGCGCACCCAGCTCTCGAAGGCGCTGACGGTGGGATCGGTGCGGGCGAGGTGGCTCGCAGTGGCGTAACCGGCCTGGGTGGGGCGGTGGTCGACCACGAGGTAGCGGGCCGTCAGGTCCGCGAGGACGGGGCTGGCCTGCCTTACCAAGGAGAAGGCGAGATCGAGGTGCGCCATGGCGGCTCCGGCGGTGGTCACCCCCGGGGCGTGGGCCAGCATGTGGCTCTCGTCAAGGGCAACTTGGGGGTACCTCTGCCGGAAGGCCGGGGCCAGTCACCAGCTGGTGGTGGCGGCGAGCCCGTCCAGCACGCCCGCCTCGGCGAGGAGGAACGTACTGGTGCAGGCTGCGGCCAGGGGGACGCCGTCGGCCCGGGCCCGCCGGACCGCTTCGCGTTCGGGTCCGCGTTCCGGGGCGGCCACCCATTCCAGCAGGGGTGCGGGCTGTTGGGGGCCGGCTCCGGGAACGACGAGGAGATCGGGCCGTGGGGCGTCTTCGACGGCTTGGGCCTCGATCACGTGCCCGGAAGCCGTACGGACGGCACCCTGCCCGCTGACGCGGGTCAGCTCCCAGCGCGGTGGGGGGTGGGGCAGTTCCTCCCGCAGCTCATTGGCCATCTGCAGGACGTCGAGGACCGTGGCCAGACCGGAGTCGAAGAGGTCGTCCATCACCAGTACCGAAATCCTCATGTCGCAAACGGTAAAGCATCCGGCGGATCCGCCACTGCCTGCAGTCCCCCGGCCGCTCATACGGTGATCACATCGCACAACGCCGCGGCACCACACCGCACTCACCATGCACCGAGGAGCACTCCATGACCAACGCCCTTGTCCCCGACACCGCCGGCGTCGGCCTGCTCGCCCGTATCGAGGCCAAGCCGGACTACGCCAGCGAAATCGAGGAACTGCTCACCGCAGCCCTCCCCCCGGCCCGGGAAGAGGCCGGCACCACCCTCTGGTTCGCGCTGCGCCTGGGCCCCACCACGTTCGGCATCTTCGACGCCTTCGGCACCGAGGAGGACCGCACCGCGCACCTCCAGGGCCAGATCGCGGCGGCGCTCATGGACAACGCCCCCAAGCTGCTCGCCGAGGCCTCCGAGATTCTGCACGTCGAGGTCCTGGCCGCGAAGCTCTCCTAGCTGCCGCGTTTCCCGTCGCGGGAGTTGCCGCCGTTCTTACCAGCCGGGTCGTGCTCGTCCTGGCCGAGGTGGCCGGTGACCTCGCCCTCGAGGGCGGACTCCAGCAGTCGCTTGGTCAGCTGCTGCAGCAGCCCGCCCTCGCCGGTCAGTTGCAAGACCCTCGGTCTGGGCCCGGCCCACCAGCTCGCCGATCAGCTGGCGTCCACGGACTTGGCCGGCTGCGGCTCAGTCGACTCGACGTTCTCGGGCTCGGTCTTGTCGTTGCCGGTCCTCGGTGCCTCTTCCTTGATCGGGAGTTGCACCGAACGATTCACAGTCCCACGGGCAGCCGCACCGCGCCGTATCCGGCCTGGTCCCTGGGGCTGAGCTACGCGGCTCGGTCGTAGGTGTAGTGCGAGGTGTGGTCGAGCATGTCGACCGGGGTCACATCGTTCCAGGGGCGCATGGTGTCGTGGAGGTCGACCACGTTCGCGGTGCCTGCCTGGGGAAGGTACGGGGAGTCGGGGTGCAGGGCCTGCCACTCGGTCCAGAGCTTGTCGATGAAGGCGTGGTGCAGCCAGAACACCGGGTCGTTCGGTGAGACTCCGGTGGCCATCTGGCCGCCGACCCAGACGTGCACGCGATTGTGCAGGTTCACTCCACGCCAGCCTTCGAGGTGGTTACGGAAGCCGTCGGACGCGCTGTTCCAGGGGGGCATGTCATAGCTGCTCATCGCGAGTACGGTGTCGACCTCAGCGCGGGTGGGGAGTTGGCGGCCGCCTGCGCCGAGCGCCCGGCGCAGGTAGCCGCGTCCGTCGACCCGTATGGAGATGCTCCAGCCGCCCGTGGCGGCGGCGAACGGCCCGTCCATTACCTGTCCGTCCCTGCTGCGGCCGCTGCCGCCGAGGAAGTCCGCCGCCCAGAGCGAGGCGGCGGGGGTGCGGTCGGCGGTCCAGTCCCAGTACGGGAGGGCGACGGACGGGTCGACGGACTGGAGGGCCTGCTCGAATTCGATGAGGAAACGTCTGTGCCAGGGCAGGAAGGACGGGGATCGGTGGCCGACCCGGTCGCCGCTGTCGGTGTCGCCCATGATGAAGGCGTTGTGGGTGGTGACGAACGAGTCGTACCGGCCGCTGCGCTTGAGTGCGAGGAGTGCGTCGACGAAGGCGCGCTTCTCGGTGCTGGTCAGCTCTGCCTGGTTCTTGCGTACGGTCATGGTGGCTGGTGCTCCGGGCTCAGGAGAGGTCAAGGGGGACGAGGGCTGCGCCCTGGAGTTCGCGGACAGCGGCGCGGGCCGCGGCGCGCGGGGTGGAGAGCGGCTCGTAGTGGGTGACGACGCTGATCCAGGTGCCGTCGGCGTTGCGCATGACGTGCAGTTCCTCGCCGTCGATGTGCACGGTCCAGCCGCCGCCGTGGTGCTCGTGGTGACCGCCGCCGTGGCTGGGCGCGCCCTGGATACGCCGGCCCAGGTAGACCTCGTCGAAGGCACCGGATGCGTCGTGGGTGTGCGGCGTGGCCGGCGTGTGCGGTGCTCGGTCATGTGCGCTGCCGACGGCGGGCGCGGCACTGATGACCGCGAGGCCGGCGGCGGCGCCGACGGCGCTGAGGGCTTGGCGGCGGGTGAATCGGGACATGGAGGTGCTCCCCAGGTGCAAGGTGTTTCGGGACTGCAGTGCGATCGGATCCGCAGTCGCCATGCCTACCTGGGCCCGGCCGGTGAGCCGAAACCGGCGGAACGGGGTTGGTCGCCAAATGGACAATTAACCACGTGAGGTACAGACTTGAACAAAGTTGATCTTGCTTTGGCGCCACCTTCACCTCATCCGTGAAGCGAATATTCCGCCGCCGACAGGGGCATGATGTGAAGAATTTGTGGCGAGGGGCCGCTAGTTGTGCCCATCCTCACGTTCTCAATATGACCGGAAGATATGTACGCGCCGGTGCCGCGGGCGCTCGTGCGCCCGCGCCGTCAGCGCCTGACCTTGCGGGTGGCCCGCAGCCGCTCCCGGTTCATCGCCGCGATCGATCGCCTGCGCCGTCCCGCCGTATCCAGCAGCGCGTCTGCATCTGCCCGCAGCGCCTCGCCGGGGTGTCACGGCCCGTGGGTTGCACCACTGTCAGCAGGCCAGTACCGCCTTGGTTTCCAGCCTGTAGCGGGCTGCGAAGCGGCAGCTCAACGACGAGGTGCTCTCTCTGGGGAAGGGGGTCACGCGCCTTCCTCGGCCCCAGGCATCCGGCCCGCCCCTCGCCCCCTTCTGAGACCCGGCCCACGGCCCCGCCTCGCGCAGCTCCACCAACGACGTCGACCAGCTGCTGACGTTACGCCCAGGCCCCTGGCGAGCGCTGAACGCGCCCACCTCGTCGCCTCGTCCGCGCCGGAGCCCGCTTCGAACGCGGCCACCTCGCCGAACGCCCGGAGACTCTTGCAGCATGGTTGATCAACCAGAAATGGCAACACCCCGAACCCATATGCTCCACTCGCCTGGGAACGAAGAACGCCGGAGGAGGCTCGATGGGGGACGTGCGAGGTGTTCCCTGGCGTGAAACAGCACGGGTCACGGCACTGTGCTGGGTGGTCTGCGCAGTGGCCTACGCCATTCTCAAGCTCCTCGATCAGCCGACCCTGCCCATTGCCGCGCCCGTCGTGATGCTCCTGGCGCGCTGGTTCTGGGACCGGCACCGGAACTGGGCCGCGGGCGCTGCGGCCGCCTTCGCCGGCTCGGCCGTCGCGTTCGTCCTGACGGACGTGGTACGGCTGCAGTGGGACCGAATCGCAGCGGATGCATTGACGACGACAGCAGGAGCAACAGTGGCCCTGATCGTCTTCACCGGGACGTCGCGGCTGATGCCTCCAGCTACCTGATCAGGCCCGCGTGATCCACAACTCTTGACAATTACTCCGTGGCTCCAGGAGTCCCACGACACGGTGGGCCTCGAGAGGGAACCGTGATCGCCCGAATGCCGCCTGTTCACGGGTGTATGAACGCCAATACCCTGTGGGACCTTCGCGTTCTGGGGGTCTCATGAACGGTCTCCGTGCGGTCATTGTCTGCCTCGTGATCGTGTGCGCCGCGGTGGTGTCGCCGGCCGCGGCTGTGACGCCGAGCTGGTCGGCGCTGCCGGTGCCGGCAGCCGCCCCGCCGGTGACCGTGTCCGATCTCGCCGCCCGCGGGCCGGGCGAGGCGTGGGCGACCGGGTACGAGCACGCCACCGATGGACTGCGGCCGATGCTGTACCGGTGGGACGGCACGGCGTGGAGCCGGGACACAACCTTCCCCGGCGCCGGTGAGCTGGGCTGGCTCGGCAAGGTGCAGCTCGTCGGCGAGGAGGTGTGGATTCTCCAGAACCGCGTGGGGGTGGGGAAGATCCTGCGCCGGTCGGCGGGAGGGTGGAGCGCCGTCCCGCTGCCGCAGACCCTGCGGATCTACCAGGACTTCACCGCGGTACCGGGTGCCGCGTGGGTCGTCGGTGAGGACGACACCGGGCTGAAGGTGTTGCACTACGACCGTTCCGGCTGGACCACACAGTCCACCCCGGACGGTGTGCTGTTCCTGATGGGGATCACCGCGCGTACTGCCACCGACGTCTGGGCCTGGGCGGACACCAGCACCGGGACCACCGTCCTGCGCTGGGACGGCACGGTGTGGCGGGACTCGAAGGTGTCGCTGCCGCCGAACAGCAACGTGCACACGATCATGCTCGAACCGTCCGGCCGGGTCACGATCGGCGGCAGCCAGTACACCGACGGCGTGGCCCGCACCTACCTGATGACCTGGAACGGGCATGCCTGGCGCACCACCTACCCACCGCTGGGCGACACCCACACCGAGGCCATGGTGCGCGGCCCAGACGGCGCGCTGTGGCTGCCGGTGCGCAGCGACCGCGCGTTCCAGTCGAAGTACACACGGGTGGACGGCTTGCGCACCACCTTCACCTACGGCCCAAAGCGCACGAACGCGATCGACGTCAAACCGCGTGCACTGGCGAAGGCCGGGTTCTCACTGCTGTCCTTCGGGACCGTCGAGACCTACGGCTCGAAACCAAACCTGATGAGCGAACGGCTGGGAGGCTGACCATGCCCCGCCGCCTTCTCGTCGCGGCCCTCGCTGTCGCCATGACCATCATGAGCTCGGCCGCGGCGGAAACCCTGTCCTGGCAACACGTTCCGGTCCCGGCACAGGTACGCCCACAGGCCGGGCTGAACGAGGCCGTGGTGTTCGGGCCGGACCGGGCGTGGGCGGTGGGTGCAGACGCCGTCGGTCGCGAGGCGCCGGGCTTCCCGCTGGTGCTGCGCTGGGACGGAACCGCGTGGCAGCGCCAGAGTCTGCCCGGGATCGGCTGGCAGGGAGAGCTGCTGTCCATCTCCGCGACCTCACCGACCGCCGTCTGGGCGGTTGGCCGCGACTCGGGGGGCGGCGCCCACCTGCTCCGCTTCGACGGCATCGCCTGGTACGAGAGCCGGCCGCCGCGCGGTGTCGTGCTGACCAAAGTCGTCGCCAGCGGCGGTGAGACCTGGCTGATTGGTTCGCGGGGCGGCGCGCAGGTATTGCTGCGCTGGGACGGGCGCGGCTGGCGGGACGTGCCGGTGCCGCCGGGATCCGTGTACGGCCTGCACATTCTGGCGGCCAACGACGTCTGGGCCGCGGGCGCCACCGACTCTGGTGCGGCCGTGTCGCACTGGAACGGGCAGGCGTGGCAGCAGACGATCGTGGACGGGTTCCCGCGGTCGGCCGTGGGCAGTGTGCTGGCGGTCTCGCCGACGGAGGTGTGGGCGGGTGGCACAGCCGGGTTCGTCGGCGGCCCGCCTGGCCGGCCGGTTCCACCACTGCTGGTCCGCTGGGACGGGCAGGCGTGGAGCCGGGTGACCGTGCCCACCGATTTCGGCTCGATCAGCTCACTGGCGCCCAACACGTCCGGCGCGCTGGCATGGGTCTCGGTGACCCGCTCGCAGAAGTGGGGCCCGCCGGGCAGCTATCCGCCGTTCGTCCCCGGGCCGGATTTCCTTGCCTGGAACGGACAGTCGTTCACCGAGTACAGCGAACCGGCGGTGGCCGGGGAGGGTGACTCCTGGGTGCTGCGGCTGGCGCCGGTGCCGGGCACGGCGACGGTGTGGTCGGTCGGCCGCGCCGACGGCCCCGAGGGCACCTTCACCCCACGCGTCCTGCGATTCGGCTGAGAAGACGAACAGGGCTCCGGGAGCCAGCAACTCCCACTCGACAGCGATGAGTTCGTGTCGCCGCACCCGACCATGATCCATCACCTAGTGATCTTTGAAGACGGACTCTAGCTCTCCGAACCGTCCCGGGCAGGGGCGGCCACCGACTCGACGGCTTCGACGAGAGCGTCGGCGCCTTCCCAGTTGATCATGTGGCCCGCGCCGGGCACGGTAACCAGCCGCGCACCGCGTATGCCCGCGGCCATCCGTTGCGCGTGGACGGGCGGTGTCGAGCGGTCGTCGGCGCCGACAACGACGACGGTGGGCACAGTGATCTCGCCGAGGCGCGGATAGCGGTCCTCCGCGGCGAAGGCCCGCACCACCGGCAGCAACGGGCGGTGGTCCTGCCGCAGGAAGACATCGCGGTAGACCGAGATCATCGCCGGGGACGGCCGGCGGCCGCACTGGGCGGCGCCGAAGAGGAGCGCGCCGGTTCGCGTGCGCATCCAGCGCTGGATGATGCCTGCTCTGATCAGCGGGACCTGCAGCCGGTTCTGCGGCGCTCCGTCGTAGATCCGGCCCGCCCAGGTGGCGACGAGCACCAAGCCGCGCAGGCGCCGGACGACCTCGCCGTGGTCCAGCACCGCACGGATCGCGAGGAAGCCGCCCATGGAGTGACCCACCAGCACACCGTCCGTGACGTCGAACTGCTCCAGCACGGCGGCGTAGTCTGCCGCCATGGGCCCGGAGCCGGCGCCGTCACGGCCGAGCGTGGACCGCTCGTGGCCCCGCTGGTCGAAGGCTATGACACGGTGGCCGGCCGATCGCAGTTCCTCCCAGATCAGATTCCACTCCAGCAGTGAGGCGCCGTAGCCATGGGCGAGCACGACCGCCGGTCCCTCCCCGGCCACGAGAGCCCGCAGCACCGTCCCGTCCGGCCGCGGAATGAACACCTCTTCGCCTTCGGGCTCCCGCGCGAGCCGGTCCAGCGGATACGGATCGGGGTTCCGCGCGATCCGATCGGCGGCGGCCCGTGCCGCCGCCACACCGGCAACGCCCAGAACGGCGAGGGCGGTGCCGCCCGCTCGTATGCCCTTCATCGCATGCCCCTCCCCGACCGGATGACTACGGGGAGTCTACGCAGCGCGCCCCGAAGAAAACCGGGAATCGCCCCCTTCCGTCGGTTGTCCACACGAGGACGAACGCTCCCGGCCCGGGGTATGAGCGGAGCCCGCAACTACCTCTCCACATCGGTGAGTTCATGTAACCGCAACGATCCATCACCTGGTGATCCTTGAAGACGGAATCCGGGGGCGTCGCTCCGCTGAGTTGCCCGCTCTCCCCCATATCAAGGAGTGATCACGAGCGTTGCAGGTGACCCCCGGCGGCCTTGCCGAGCAGATGCGCCAGCAGGCGCAGGACCTGCAGGGTGCCGCCGAGCGCGCGACCGACCCGGACGAGCACCGTCGGCTCCCGGGCCAGGCCTGCTTGCTCCGCCCGCAGACCAAGCAGGCCGACCGCACGGGCGGCGTGGACATCGACCCCATGTAACAGCCCGAACCGGCGGCAGCTCCTGACTTTTTGATCAACCCTCACGGCCGCCGGACGTTTGATCGCGGTGCAGACCGCGCTCTGGCTGCAACCGCCCGCGACCGACCGCGGCACTGGCGGCCCTCCTCCCCAGCCGGTGGAAGGGCCGCCCTGGCGTCCGACGTGCACGTTGCGCGCTTGCACGAGCGCCGCGGGGCCCGGGCGGCATTCACGGTCCCCCGCCGAGCCGAAGCCCGGCGGGGCCGAGAAGAGTTGCGTTCGCCAGTGATGAGAGGGCGACACCGGCTACGTGGAGTGAGGTGGCCCGCGCCGCACCGGTCACACGGAGGCGAGTGGTTTCAGGTGACTCACGGGATCGCGATCACCTACGGAACGGGCCGGTGACCTCGTAGGTGATGCCGCCGCTGGAGCTGCCGGTCGTGCCGCGCTGGCTGGAGACGACTTCGAGCGATAGGTGGCCAGGGGTGCTCGGATCCGCCCTGGTCAGCCCTCCCCTGGTCAGCCCTCCGTGACGATGGGCAATTGGCCTTCGTGTCGACCGATAGTGGGTCTTCGATCTTGAGCGGTGCGCCTGCTCAGGGCCTTTGGCGTTTCGTTACGCTCGGTGAGGGCATTTGGTGGCTGCTGCCGGGGCCGCAGGCGCGCCGGGACCCCAGGGCACCACGCGGCCATGGTCCCCTTCCCGTGACTACGGGTACAGCTTCTCGCCCTTCGCCAGCATCGCTACGTACTTCTCGATCCGGCGCGCCCGGGTCTCGGCCTTCTTGGCGTCCTGGATCCGGTACAGGATCGCGTAGCGGTTCTGCCGGTCCAGTGTCTCGAAGAACTCCGCCGCGCCCGGGTCGGCGGTCAGGGCCGCCGCGAGGTCGTCCGGCACCGTGGCGGTCTTCGCACCGTCGTAGGCCGCCTCCCAGCGGCCGTCCGCCTTGGCGCGGTCGACCTCGGCCTGTCCCGGCGGACGCATCCGCCCCTGCTCGATCAGGGCGGCCACCTTGTCCCGGTTGACCTTGGACCACTTGCTGCGCGGCTTGCGCGGGGTGAATCGCTGGAGCCACCACTGGTCGTCGAACTTGCCCTTCTGGCCGTCGATCCAGCCGTAGCAGAGTGCCACGTCGAGCGCCTGGGCGTAGTCCAGCGCGACGATTCCGGGGCCCTTCTTACGAAGCTTGAGCCAGATGCCCGGCGAGACGGCGTGGCTCTCACCGAGCCATGCCTCGAACGCCTCGGCGGATTCGAATGCAACGATCTCCAAGTCCTGAGTCACCTCAGCAGCGAACCACACCCGGCCGATTGTCATGACGCATTCGGGCACGGCCCCGGATGCAGGATGCCCGTGGACCTGCCTGATCATTTCTGTTCTCGACGCAGAACGATCATGCAGGAGCCACGAGCTTGGTCAACGATACGACGTTGCTGCTCGACCTCGACGGGGTGTCCGTCGCGCGGGTTGAGCGGCTGGCCGACGGAAGGCGCCGAGTTCACCTGGTCACGGCCGACGAGAGGGCCAGGGCCTGCCCGGCCTGCGGGGTTTTCGCCACCCGGGGGTGAAGGGCTCGGCGGTGACCCGGCCGCGCGATCTCCCTTACGGCGAGAGCGGATGGGAGTTCCGCTGGCACAAGCGCCGCTGGTGGTGCCGCGAGGCCGACTGCCCTCGCCGGTCCTTCACCGAGCAGATCCCGCAGATCCCGGCCGGTGCCAGACTGACCGCCCGGCTGCGGGGTGCGGCCGGGCGCCGCACACGGGATGCCGGCTCCACGGTCATCCAGGCCGCGCGGGATCTGCATCTGTCCGGGCCACCGCGATGGAAGCCTTCCGCACGCAAGCCTGCGACGTCACTGAGGCACCTCTGCCGAGGGTCGCAGTCCTGGGCATCGACGAGACCCGCCGCGGACGGCCCCGCTGGGAGCAGGATGCGGATACTGACAAGTGGCATCTGACCCGGGACCGGTGGCACACCGGCTTCGTCGACGCCCTCGGCCACGGCGGACTGCTGGAGAAAGGGCATCGGCTACATCGCCATCGACATGTCGGCCACCTACCGTGCCGCGATCCACATCAGCCTGCCGCACGCCACCGTCGTGGTCGACCACTTCCACGTGGTCCAGCTCGCCAACAAGATGCTGTCCATGGTCAGGCGCCGCACCACCGCCGAGACCCGCGGTCGGCGCGGACGGGCGAGCGACCCGGAGTGGAAGGCCAGACGGCGGCTTCTACGCGACCGCGAGGACCTCACCGACGACCAGTTCGCCACCATGTGGGACACCCTCCTGGGCGAGGGGAAGATCGGACAGACGCTGCTGACAGCCTGGATCGCCAAGGAGAACCTGCGCACCCTCCTCGCCCTGGCCCGCACCGGAGCCGACCGCCACCAAGTCGGCCACGCCCGCTGGAAGTTCCTCACCTGGTGCGCGGACTCCGACATCCCCGAAGTCCGCCAGCTCGCCGCCACCGTCGACCGCTGGTGGCCCGAGATCGCCGGGTTCATCGACACCGGACACAGCAACGCCAAGAGCGAAGGGATCAACCGCGTGATCAAGCTCGTCGCCCGCAACGCGTTCGGCTTCCGCAACGCCGAGAACCAACGCCTACGCACACGCTGTGTCACCACCCGCCGAGCCCGCGGACACCTCCACACCGCTCAACTTTGAAGACCCCCGATAGTCGGCCATCGGGGATCAGAACCGCACGGCCGAGTCCGCTTCGGGAGACCGACGTGCTTCGGCCCCGCGCTGCTGTGCAGCGCGGGGCCGAAGGGTGCCGTCCTCATTCCCACTCAGGTCACTGGATTCCGGTGGCTCTGAATCACCATGCGTTGATGACCGGCGCGTCGGGTTCGTGCTGCCGCCAGGCCCCGCTCAGGCGCGCGAGCCGGTCCGCGGCGGCGATGCCGCGCAGGGACGCGACCTTGCCGTCGCTGACCTCGAACGCCACGGCGCCCACGACCCGGTCCTCGATCACGGCGAGGACGGCCGGGGAGCCGTTGACCAGCGCGATATGGATCGCAGGGGAACCGCCGGCCAGCCGCCGCTTCGCCGGAGTGGGCTTGAAGCCGGCCCGCACGTAGGAGGCGACGCGCTCGCGCGTCTTGTACCGCAGCAGCCGCCTGGCCAGTCCGGCGCCGTCCGAGACCGCGGTAGCGTCGGCGGTGAGCATCGCCACCAGCCGTTCGGTGCGCCCCGACGTTGCGGCGGCGAGGAACTCCTCGACGATCCGGCGCGCGGACGCGGGGTCCACCTCGTCGCCGCCGCGGCGCTCGGCGGCGACCCGGCGTCGGGCCCGGTGTACGTGCTGCTGGCTCGCGGACTCGGTGATGTCGAGGATCCCGGCTATCTCGGCGTGGGGGTACGAGAAGGCCTCGCGCAGGACGTAAGCGGCCCGCTCGACCGGCGAGAGGCGCTCCATGAGGGTCAGTACGGCCAAGGACACCGATTCGCGCTGCTCGAAGGTATCGGCAGGGCCGAGCATCGGGTCGCCCTCGAGGAGTGGCTCGGGCAGCCAGTCTCCGACAGCGCGCTCATGGCGCGCCTGCGCCGAGCGGAGCCGGTCGAGGCAGAGATTGGTGACGACCTTGGTCAGCCACGCCTCCGGCACCTCGATACGTTCCCGGTCCGCGGCCTGCCAGCGCAGGAACGCGTCCTGTACGGCGTCCTCGGCGTCGGCCGCCGAGCCGAGCAGACGGTACGCGAGCGCGGCCAGCCGGCCCCGGCTGGCCTCGAATCGATCGATGGCGACGCTGTCCATGCGGAACAGGCTAGGCGGCGACCCGAACACCGGACCGGTCCGGTGTGGTGGCCAGGCGGCGCTTACGCTTCGGCATGCCGAAGGTCGGGTGGGCGATGCCCCAACCGGCCCCCTTGAGCACGCCCGACTTGAGCCGCGCGGCGGTCCGGCCGCCCAGGTACCAGGACTTCGACCGGGCGTCCCCGTCCACCATCTGGAAGATCGCGTCCCGCCGCCCGAGGCTGATGTGGTTGCCGTGGTACTTCAGCCCGATGGTCGGGACCTCGCTGCCCGTCAGGCGCGCGATGATCGCGGCGGTAGCCTGCATGTTGGTGAAGCCGGCCGAGGCGCAGGACATCGGCAGCGGCCGGCCGTTCTCGCCGATCGCGTGGGCGCAGTCACCGGCTGCGTAGACGTCCGTGTGCGAGACCGAGCGCATGGTGCGGTCGACGACGATCTGGCCGGTCTCGGCGACCTCCAGGCCGCTGGCGGCCGCGATGGGGTGCACCGCGAACCCGGCCGACCACACGGTCACGTCCGCCGGGATGGACGTACCGTCGGCGGCGATCGCCCGCGTCGGCTCGACGGCTTCGATTCCGGTGTGCTCGTGGACGGTGATGCCGAGCCGGTCGAAGGCCTGGCGCAGGTGACGGCGGGCCTTCGGGGAGAGCCAGGCGCCCAGCTCGCCGCGGGCGGCGAGAGCGACCGAGAGGTCGGGCCGGGACTCGGCGAACTCGGTGGCGGTCTCGATGCCGGTCAGCCCCTCACCGACGATCAGCACGGTGCCGCCCCCGCCCAGGCTGTCCAGGCGCTCGCGCAGACGCAGCGCCGAGGACCGGCCGGTCACATCGAAGGCGTACTCGGCCACGCCGGAGACGCCGTGGTGGGCGACGGAGCTGCCGAGCGCGTAGAGAAGCGTGTCGTACGCGAACTCGCCGTCGCCGTCCTCACCGGTCACGGCGACGGTCCTGCGCTCGGGGTCGACGCCGGTGACGCACGCCAGGCGCAGCCGCACCGCGGTACCGGCGAACACGTCGGCGAGCCTGCGGAACACGAGGTCCTGGCCGATCGCGAGCTGGTGGAGCCGCATCCGCTCGACGAAGTCGGGCTCGGCGTTGACGACGGTGATCTCGGTGTCGGCGGGGGAGAGCCGGCGGGCCAGGTTGCCGGCGGCGAAGGCCCCGGCGTATCCGGCGCCGAGTACGACGATGCGGTGCTTCATGGCGTTGCTCCTGTCTCGTTCGCGTGCCCCTTGAACGAGACAGCGACCCGATTGCTGACAGGAGCCGGGTGTGACGCGGGTCACCGAACCGAGATGAGTGGCTGAGCCTCCGACAGGAGGTTGGGCCTGCGTCGGGCAGTCGAAACGGGGCACTGGGGGTTCATGCTGCTGAGCTCGCCTATTCCACTGGCGCCAGTTCTTCGAGGGTCCGCCCTGGTTGGTGACCGTGTGTGGTCGCCGGGGCCTATTGAAGCCGAATTCCTCTGGCCTTGGCACTGCTGCGGGATGTCAACGGGGCATGGAACGACGCCCTTCCGGTGAAGGGGAAGGACGGAGTGGGTCTCCAGGCAAGGGGGCTGGTCCCTTCGGGTGGTCTGTGCTGTGCGGCATCTCGATAGAGGCCGTTTGGGGTAATGGCCTGTCGGCGCGCGCGGCCACCTTGCGTAACCTCGTCACCAGAAGGGCACCGGACAGCTATTCCGCCACCGCTCCGCCGGTCGCGGTGCAAAGGGGTGCTGGATGTCGATGACGAGTCGGCGCGGTCTGCTGGCGAGATCTGCGGGAGCGGTGGCGGTCACCCTCGTGCCCAGCTCCGGCGCGGCAAGCGTGAACACACCGCGGGAGCGGCCGGTCACCACGGTCGACGGGCGGGTGGACTGGGACGCCTTGCGGGCGCAGTTTCGCCTGGAGCCGGGATGGGTGAACCTTGCGTTGTTCTATCTGGCCTCGCATCCGAAGGTGGTGCGGGATGCGGTGGATCACTTGAGGGCACAGGTCGACGCCAATCCTCTCTCGGTGCCCACGGGGCTGGCGCTGCCCGACGGTCCTACCGGATGGCCCCGGGTACGCCAGGCGCTCGCGGCCTATCTAGGAGGCCGGGCCGAGGACATCGCGATGACGGCGAGCACGAGCATCGGGCTGGGTGTCTTCTACAACGGCGTCGTGACCCGTCCGGGACAGGAGTTCCTGTTGACCGAGCACGACCACATCTCCCACCGCACCGCCGCCCGACTGGCCGCCGACAGGCATGGCAACACGCTACGGCTGGGCTCCTGGTTCGCCGATCCGGCCACCGCGACGGCGGACGGCATCGCGGCGGCAGTCGGCGAGGCGATACGCCCGAACACCAGAGTCGTGGGGATCACCTGGGTGCAGTCGAGCACGGGGCTTCGGATGCCGGTGCGTGCGGTGGCCGAGGTGGTGCGCCGAGCCAATGAAGGCCGCAGCCCTGCCGACCGGTGCCTGCTGGTCGTCGACGGCGTGCACGGGCTGGCGGCGATCGACGAGGATGCCGCCGACCTGGGCGCGGACGTGGTGATCGCCGGAACGCACAAATGGCTGTTCGGTCCAAGGGGAACGGGGCTGGTCTGGGTGGCGCCGGATGTCCTCGACCAGCTGCGGCCCACCTTCGTGAGCTTCATCAGGGGCGGGGGCGCAGCGCCGTTGTCGCCCGGCGGGTTTCTGGCGTTCGAGCATGCCTTCGCCCTGCCGGTGGCGGTAGCGCTGCATGAGCAGCTGGACCGGGCACGCGTCGCCGCCCGCATCACACAGCTGTCGACGCGGGTGAAGCAAGGACTGAGCCGCATCCCCGGGGTCACCGTGCACACCCCTGCCGACGCGGAACTGTCCGCGGGCATCACCTGTTTCAGCGTGGCCGGACACACCCATCAGCAGGTAGTCGACCGCGCCGCCGCCCAGCGCGTGCGGCTGTCCACCTCGACCTACACCCGGATCGGTACCGCCGTCATCAACACTCCGGCCGAGATCGACGCCGCACTGAACAGCCTGGCTGACCTCACCCGCTGAAAACCGTTCTCGGACTCCGTCGCCTTACCGCCTTCAGGGAAGTCGGCCTCCGCGTTCACCGTCCTCATGCTCCAGTGCGACTTCGTGATCGAGTCGGTGGTGTCAGTAGCGTCACTTACTGTGGCAGTCATGGGCTATGGCGTACACATCACCAGGCGTACGCCGTGGTGGGAGGAAAAGGGTGAGCAGATCACCACGCAGGAGTGGGCGGCGGTGGTCGCTGCCGACCCCGACCTGGAGATGGTGCAGGTGGCCCGGGTTTCTCCGCGATGCCAGGACGTGGTGTGGGAGTACCGGCACGAGTGGCTGGCGCAGATGGCCACCCACCCGCAACGGGACACTCACGAGGCCTGGTTGGACTGGGAAGGGGGGCAGATCGTGGTGAAGAACCCGGATGAGATTCTGCTCAAGAAGATGCGGGAGATCGCAGGGGTGCTGGGGGCGCGTGTCCAGGGTGACGACTGTGAGTACTACGACGAGTGAACGCTGCCCGCCCGCAGCACGAACGGCCACCGATTGATCATCGGGGGTTGTGTGGACTCCTGAAGATCGTGCGGTGGCCGCGGGCCGCAGCGTAGACGCTGCCCGCCGGCGAGCCATGTTCGACCAGGCCGCAGCCCGGATCGCGGGCCGGTTCCGGCGGGTGGAACCCCGGGCGACCGCCCGCGCCTGTCTGCTCGGGCTGCTGTCCGGCGTCGAACGCAAGAACCAGTGGCGGCTGGCCGAGCAGGCCGGCGATGCCCGGCCCGGGCAGATGCAGCGCCTGCTGCGCAGTGCCAGCTGGGACGCCGATGCGGTCCGCGACGATGTCCGGGCCTACGTCACCGAACGCCTCGGCGCGGGCGGGATGCTGATCGTGGACGAGACCGGCTTTATGAAGAAGGGCCGCGCCTCGGCGGGCGTGCAACGGCAGTGCACCGGAACCGCAGGCCGGATCGAGAACAGCCAGGTCGGCGTCTTCCTCGCCTACGCCACCACGCGCGGACGGGCGCTGATCGACCGTCGGCTGTACCTGCCCGAGCACTCCTGGTGCTCCGACATCGAGCGGCGCCGTGCGGCGGAGGTCCCCGACGAGGTGGAGTTCGCAACCAAGCCCCGTCTGGCCGGGTTCATCTCGGACCCGTCGCTGCGCCGCCGCGTGACGGCGGCCACCAACGAGGCCGGGCACCTACGCCACCACGGAGCAGACCGTGCGCCGGATGCATACGACCCGTACCCGGACATCGAGTTCGAGACGGCGGAGGGAAGAGCCCGCCGCGGCCTGAAAGCCGCACCGCCCGCAACTTTCACGCCGCTGAGGGTGGGCACGCCTGCAGGGGTTGCAGTACTTCTCACCGCGGCCGACCGGGGGGAGGTGTCGATGCCCTGGTCGGGGACCACCAACGGCAGGCCGACGCGCCCCGTGGCCGCGGGGCGTGCTGGATTTCGGCGAGAGGAGGCTCACGTCTGTGATCGCTCCCCCGGACAGAGCCCGCCATGGCCTCGGGTTAGATTGCCGTCCGAGTCTCTAGCAGGATGGCGCTGGACTCCCTGGCCCTGGTGGAAGAGTCGAGGTTGGTGTATGCGTGAGATTCCGGATTCCGGGCCATCCGGAATACCTGCCGACCGATGGCAGCAGATTTGGAACCACCGCAAGCAGTTGCTGAAGGTGGCGCAACGACGGTCAATGAGTCTGCAGGACGCCGAGGACGCGGTTCACGAGGCAATGGCCAGAGCCGCGGAACGCCCGCACCTGGACGCTTCCCGGCTCGGCGCTTGGCTGACCTCGGTCACCATCCGGCTGTGCATTGATCAGCACCGACAGCTCAGCCGGGATGCGGGGATATGCCGGCGCGTCGGCTCGACGCTGACCGTCCCCAGCACGGTGCCGCACGAGGAAGCGGTGTGCGACCGTGCGGAGGCGCGGTGGCTGGCTCTCCAGAGTGTCGAGCTCCCCAAGAATCAGGTGGAGGCGCTGCGACTGAAGGCGCAGGACCTCGATGTAGCGCAGGTCGCGCAACGCATGGGCTTGACCTACAAGGCTGCCGAATCCCTACTGGGCCGGGCACGGCGGACACTGCGGGCTGCGCTGGCAGCGACACTGGCCGTCGTCGTGGGGATGTGGCGGGGCCGTCCCCGTCTGGTCGGCGGTACGCCGACTGCCGCGCCGCCGGCAGTGCTGGCGTCCACCGCCGTGACGCTGATGATCGCGGGCCTTGTCCTGACGTCCCCTTCCGAGACCGACGGGGTGATCGCTCCTCGGCCCGACCGGGACCAGCGCTCCGGTGCCGTGAACCCGGCGTCACATGACAAGCCGGATCTTCCGGCGTCGAGAAGACCGACCCCTGTCTCGGATCCGCAGGGCCCTGGGGCGCTGGTCCTGCCAGGACCAGCGGGCCGAGCGGTGGGCAACCCGCCGACAGGGAGTGGTCCCACCCCTGCTGATGGATTCGTGCCGGAACAGCCGCAGCTGCCCGGCCAGCCCTCCACCGGGCTACCGACACTGCCGCCCGTGCCGCCTCTGCCGATACCGGCTGAGCCAGATGTCGTCGTGCGGCCGGATGATGCCGTACCCGTCCCGCCTTACCTCCCTGGCCCGCCGTCGTCGGATGTGCTGCCCCAGCCGCTGCTCTGACCCTGGCGCGCGAGAAAAAGTCCCCAATCTTCGCGAGGGACCTGCCGCCTGACTTCGTAGAGCAGGTGACAGGCCGCTCCACCACCTGGAGCGGCACAGAAGTGCGGAGAGTCAATGCGATACACAACCCACGGCAGGCGTCGTCGCCGTCGTGCACTGCTCGCAATACCCATCGCCGTCGTCTGCGCTCTGACGGTCGGCACGCTGCCCGCCCAGGCAGCGGTCGAGGAGACCAGCCTCGGCAGACGGTTCAACGACGGCCTGGACACCCGGCTCAGCGCCACGGCGTTCCGCGATGCGGCCCGCTCGCTCGGCTACACGGGCACCAGCTACACCGCCGGGCGCAGCGCGGACGACGCGTGGTCAGACGGATTGGACTCAGGCGTCTTCGCCCTGTTCGGGCACGCGAACGGCGGCATCTTCCAGACCGACGAGGGGCCTTCGGACGACCAGGACGCGGTCCTCGTCGCCGGCCGGACGCAGGACGTCCTCCCGCTCTATGCGAATGTGCGGTTCTTCACCGAGTACCTGCCGTATACCGACGTGGACGACATGCGGCTGCTCATCCTGGCAGGCTGTGACACCGCCCAGGCCGGACAGCTCGGGGACTTCAACAAGGTCGTGGTCTCCCGCGGCGTCGACTCGGTCATCAGCTTCAGTGACCTGGTCTACTACCCGGCGACCGCTGCCGGGACGTCGCCGAGCACAACGAACTACTCCGGCAACTACTTCTGGAGCCGGTTCTCCTATCACGTCACCACGGGCGTGACTGTGTCCACGGCGCTCGCCAGGGCCCGCACCGACCTCGTGGCCAAGGAGGGTTCGGCGGGCGGCTGGGACCGGTACGTGATCCGTGGCGCGGTGGCCAGCCCTGGAGCCGTCAAGCTCCAACCCGCGGGCGAGGGCGAGCCGTGGAACAGCCAGCCTCTTGCCACCCCGCAGTTCGCCACCACGGCCTCCCTGACGCCCGTGAACACGACCACCATGCAGGGACCGGCGGGCGAGCCGCTCACGACCGTCCAGACCGCCGAGGGAGTCGACTACCGGCTGGCCGCCGACGGATCACTGGTCGACCTCGTGGGCACTCCGGCGACCAGTGGGGACGTGCGGCTCGGCGCGGACGAGGCCCGCGCTGCCGCGAAGCAGTTCGTCCAGCGCAATGTCGCCGGATGGGACGCGAGCTGGGATCTCGTGGCTGAACAGCCGGTCAGCCACATCGAGGGCGATGCCCTCACCCTGTTGACCTGGCGCCCCGTCCAGGACGGCCACGCAGGCGCGCGCGAGGTGACGGTGGAGATCGACCGCCGCACAGGAGCCGTCACCTACCTGGCGAGCACCCAGGGCACGGCCTCCGCGACGGCCTTCGCGATCAGCCGGGACGAGGCGATCGACGCGGCCCGCACCGCGATCGGCAACGACCAGGGCTCCACCACCGCCCTGGCCGACACATGGAACGCCAGCCGATGGACGGTCACCGTCGACCGCGGCCTCACCGGCCGCCCCGGGGCGGAGGTGCCGGACGTGGAACGCGTCGAGATCGACGCCCGCACCGGCGACGTCCTGTCCCGGACGAAGAGCTGAGATCAGGAGATATACGTGAAGTTCCGTTCGCTGACGCTGGGAGCCGCGGCAGCCGCCGGCTGTCTGGCGCTCACCCTGCTGCCCACTACGTCCGCCACCGCGTCGACGGCTGAGGAGCAGCCGCCAACCTCCGTCACGGTGAGCGCCCCGCAGGTACAGCCCAAGGTGACGAGGCTGCTGTTCGCCGTTCCCCAGACCCTCGACGAGCTGAAGATCAGTCTCGACGGGCTCAACCCCTTGCTGCTGCGCTACACCGGCGACATCGGCGGCGGCGACCAGCCGGGCCCCGGAGTTCCGGCCGACCAGGCCATCGAGAGCATGCGCAAGAGCGTAACCGCCGAGTTCGGCGTGGAGCCGCTGGTCTTCCTCGTCGTGGTGGACGGCGAGGTGTCCACCGCCCAGCTCACGGCGCTGGGCCCGGTCCTCGCCCGAGCCCAGGTCTTCGACTCCAACGCGCCGGGCATTGACCAGCTGCCTGCGGGCACCCTGGACCAGGCCGCCGCGGCAACCCGGGACCGCGAGACGCTCCTAGGCCGCCGCGCGGAGATGAGGGCAGCCGCCGAGAAGAGCCAGCAAGACGCGCCCACCACGGACCAGCCAACGGCCCCGGCGAACATCGGCAAACCGTGGTCACCGTGGTACGGGACGATGCAGGCCTACAACAACCCGTACGAGTCCCCCACCGATATGCCGCGCCACTTCCGGCACTACCTTCGCTGGTACTCCTCCAGCGACCTCGCCGCGTTCGGCGACGACTTCGGCTACGAGCACAACCTGTCGCTGTACAACTACGACTTGGTGGACATCGCCCCGCGCCCGTACTGCGCGGACAGCGCCTACACGCAGTTCTGGGCCGGATGGTCGACCGGGTTCAAGTGGAACGCGGTGAAGTACGGCTGGACGTTCCCCAGCAGCTCCATCCCTTACTGGGACTGGGACGACACCACCGACTCTTGCCAGAAGCTGGACTTCTCCGTTGGCGTGGGCTACCCGAAGAAGCTCAGCGCCGGGGTGACCTACTACTTCTGGATCGCAGCGGAGAAGGGGGCGAAGTCCAGCTCCCCGTACGGCATGGACGCCCAGAAGCTCAGCAACGACTGCAACGACATGGGAATGGATCCCGGCAGTTCCTGCATGGGACTGAACTTCAACCGGTTCGGCTCCGACACTGAGCGTCTGGTGAGTAAAGACCGTGGCTGGCGTGTGCCGAGCTGCGCGGACTGGGTGCGCGGGGGCTCGCCCACCTACAAGTCCAACGGCACATATGACTGCCCCGCCAACCGCTGACGTCTGGAATTCGAGGATGATGACCGCATGAGCGCACAAGACCCGCAGATTCCCGACCGGAACCGATTCCTGCGACGGATGGGCCTGACCGGTGCGTTCGTGCTCGCTGGACTGGCCGCGCTGCTGTGGCTCGGGGCCGATGTCGTCGGGACCAAGGAATGCCTCGACAACGGCTACGGCATCGTCGTCGAAGGCGGCGGCATGGCCATGACCAAGGAGGGCGATTGCCGGATCACCGTGCCGACCACCCTGGGAGTGTTGAGCGGAGTGCTGCCCACCCTCAGTGAGCCGATTGCGAGGGCGGCGCTGCTCGCGGGACTGGCCGGTGCCGTACCGCCCAGCATCTGCCTCTGGCTGGCGACCCGGCGCCCGCGCTGACGGAAGCAGTCCCTTGTCTTCCCGGCTCCAGCCGGGAGGACAAGGTTCCGGGGCCACCCAACGGCGGACTGAGCATCCGCTGCCTCGCCGTCGCGATCTCCCGCTCGGGGTGCAACCACCGATTACGGGGACAGAGCCGAACGATTTACGGTCCCTGCGTCATCACCGAAAGTGCGACAGAGCCAATCGAGCGGTGTAACCAGGGCGCTCGAAGCCGCGGCAGCTGGCGGGCTGCGGAGAGGCGGCCGCAGTACAACGGAGCACCGGCATCACATGGCAGCGGGGTGGAGGGTTGCCTCCCCCGTCACCTCGATGCCCGTGCGCTCGCCGGGTCGGGCAGCAGCCTGGCCGGGGACGCGGACGTCGATGGCCCCGTCGATGCCGTCCACGGCGACGCTGACCATCGCATCATGGCCGTAGAAGCGGACGTCGGTCACCGTGCCACCTGCTTCCGCCGCATCCGGGTCGACCAGACGAAGCTGCTCGGGACGGAGCAGCACCACGCCCTGGCGGAGCTCGCCGGTGGGGGCCGCGAGCGGGATACTGCCCAGGGCGGTTGCCACCCTGTTGTGGTCCGCGGTGCCGGTCACGAGTACCGCGTCGCCCACGAAGGCCGCGACCCAGGGGTCGGCGGGCCGGCGGTAGACCTCGTGCGGTGTGTCGCACTGGGCCACCCTGCCGCCGCGTACGACGGCGACGAGGTCGGCGGTGGAGAGCGCCTCCTGCTGGTCGTGGGTGACCAGCAGCGCCGTGGCGCCGGTGGCATGCAGGGCTGCGCGCACGTCGGCCCGTACGCCAGTGCGCAGGGCGCTGTCGAGGGCGTTGAACGGCTCGTCGAGCAGGACGAGGGCCGGCTCCGGAGCCAGCGCCCGGGCGAGGGCGACGCGCTGCTGCTGGCCGCCGGAGAGCTCGTGCGGCATGCGGTCGCCGTAGCCGGACAGGCCGACGAGTTCGAGCATTTCCTCGGTGCGGAGCCGCCGGGTGGAGCGATCGGGGCCGGGGAGGCCGAAGGCGACGTTGCGGGCCACGCTGAGGTGCGGGAAGAGGGCGCCCTCCTGGGGGACAATGCCGATGCGGCGCTGCTCAGGGGGAAGGTGCACGCCGGGGCCGCTGAGGGTGCGTCCGCCGATGGTGACGGTTCCGGCGTCGGAACGCAGGAAGCCGGCGATGATGCGCAGCAGGGTGGTCTTGCCGCATCCGGAGGGGCCCAGCAAGGCTGCCAGGGCGCCCCCGGGCACGGTGAGGTCGAGGCCGTCGAGGACCGGCGCACCGGGGCCGTATGCCTTGGTCAGCCCGGTGATCTGCAGGTCGGTCATGTGCGGTGCCTTCCGAGGAAGTAGGACGGGACGGCGGCCAGCAGGATCAGGGCGGCGGCGTAGGGGGCCGCGGCGGCGAACGATCCGGTGCCGGTCTCGGTCCAGAGGCGGGTGGCCAGGGTGTCCATGCCGGTGGGGCGCAGCAGGAGGGTCGCGGGAAGCTCCTTCATGCAGACCACGAAGGTGAGGGCGGCTCCGGCGGCCACGCCCGGGGCGGCCAGCGGCACGGTCACCTCGCGCAGCACCTTCAGCGGACTGCGTCCGAGCGAGCGGGCGACGTCCTCCAACACCGGGGGCGACTGGAGCACGGCGGCGCGGGTGCCGGCCACGGCAACGGGCAGGAACAGCACCGCGTACGCGCAGACGAGGAGAGGCAGTTCCTGGTAGAGGGGTTCGGCGTAGCGGACGGCGAAGAAGACCAGGGACAGTGCGACGGTGATGCCGGGGAGGGCGTGGCCCGCGTAGGCGGAATGCTCCAGCAAGGTGGCGGTGCGGCCGCGATGACGGGCGGCGATCACCCCGACCGGCAGCGCGAGGAGCGTGGTGAGCGCGGCGCCCGCGGCGGCGACGCCGAGGGTCGTGGCGGCAGTGTCGGCAAGCCTATCGGGGTCCCAGGTCGCGGAGTTGCCGGCAGCGAGCCAGTAGCCGAGGGTGGCCAGCGGCGTGAGGACGGCAGTGCCGGTGACCGCCGCGCACCAGCCGAGCGCGGGGAGTTGCCACCGGCCGAGCGCCAGGGTTACGGCCGGGCGTGCGGTGCCGGTGCCCGTCCGGGCGTGGCCCGCGCGGCCGCGGGTACGCGCCTCTGCGGCAACGAGCGCGATCGTCATCACGACGAGGACGACGCTGAGAGCGGCGGCTGGGGTGCGGTCGAAACTGGCCCGGTAGGAGGTGTAGATACCTCGGGTGAAGGTGTCGTAGCGCATCAGGGAGACGGCGCCGAAGTCGGAGAACACGTACAGCGCGACGAGTACCGCACCGCCGGCGGCCGCGGGGCGCAGCTGCGGCAGGGTGACGCGCAGGAAGGTCTTGAGCGGGCCGTGGCCGAGCGAGCGGGAGACCTCTTCCTGTGCCGGATCGGTCCCGCGCAGGGCGGCGGTGACGGGAAGGTAGACGTACGGGAAGCTCACCAGTGTCAGGGCAACGGCTGCTCCCGCGAAGCCCGCGAGGTCGGGGAAGGCGGACAGCCAGGCGAACCCGGCGACATAACTGGGCACGGCCAGCGGCAGGGTCACCAGCACCGACCAGGCCCGGGCACCGGGCAGGGCGGTGCGGGCGGTGAGCCAGGCCAGCGAGACGCCCAGAACCAGGCAGGCGGCGACGACCACGGCGGCCAGACCCATGCTGCGGCCGAGGAGTTGGGCGGTGCGTTCGTCGGCGATGACGTCCCAGGCAAAGGCCGGGCCGCGTTCCAGGGAGCGTATCGCGAGGTAGCCGAGGGGCAGGAGCGCGAAGACGGCGGCGACGGCCGCCGGGACGAGGAGGGCAGCCGGTGGACGACCGGCACGCGACCGCCCGGCCGGCGAGGTGGCGCCGGTCGGGCGGACGGCCGGATCCGTCTGCGCGAGGGGATCCGTGGGATGCATCCGGATCAGACCATCCCGGCGTCCTGAAGCATCTTCAGGGTCTCCTGAAGCGATTCCAGCTTGCCGAGGTCGATCGTGGGCGAGTCGAGGGAGGCCAGCGGCGGCAGGCCCTTGACCGTGCTGGTCACGCCCGCGGCCAGGGGGTACTCCTTGGTGTCCTCTGCGAAGTACTTCTGCGCCTTCTCTGACAGCAGGAAGTCGACGGCCTTCTGCGCGGCCGGGGCTTGGTCGCTTCCCTTGACGATGCCGACGCCTGCGGCGTTGACGAGGGCGCCGGGGTCTCCGCCGGGCAGGAAGTGGATCTTCGCCTTGACCTTGTTCTCGCCCTCCTCGGCGACCCGCTCGTACCAGTAGTAGTGGTTGATCAGGCCGAGCGAGACCTCGCCCTCGCCGACCGCGTCGAGGACCTTGAGGTTGTTGTCGTAGACCTTGGGCTCGTTGGCCTTCAGGCCCGTGAGCCAGGCTCGGGTGGCGTCGTCGCCCTCCAGGACTCGCATGCCAGTGACGAATGCCTGGAAGGAGGCGTTGGTCGGGACGTAGCCGATCTTGCCCTTCCACTCCGGCTTGACCAGGTCGTGGACGGTGTCCGGGACCTTGGCGACCTGGTCGGGGTGGTAGGCGAGAACGCGGACCCGTCCGGAGGTGCCCACCCAGTCGCCCGCGCCGCCGCGGAAGGCCGGGTCGACCTTGTCGAGCGACTCCTGGGGCAGCTTCTGCAGCAGGCCCTTGGTGGAGAGGGCACCGAGTGCGCCCGCGTCCTGGGAGAAGAAGAGGCCGGCCTTGGTCTTGGCGCCCTCTTCCTGGATCTGGGCCGCAAGTTCGGCACTCTCGCCGTACCGGACGGCAACCGTGGTGCCGACGGCCTTCTCCAGCTCGTCGAGGAGCGGCTCGACCAGCTTCTCGTTGCGGCCCGAGTAGATCACGAGCCCTGCGTCGTCCTCGTCGACGCCGCAGCCGGCGACGGCGGGGAGGAGGAGTGCCGCCGCGAAGAGCGCGGTCAAGCGTCGGGCCAAGGGGCGTCGCATGGGGAGCCTTCCTGCAACAGCAGCAGAGAACGTGAACGCCCCATAAGTAAGGTAAAGCTAACCTAAAGGTCAAGGGTGATGCACACAACAATTCGGCTCCGCCGGCGCATCGGCGGAGCCGAGCATACCGCTTACCTTCTTGTGGATCTCCAATGAGCCACCTGTGACTTTCCTGTGACTATCGGGCGAGGTAAGGCTTTCCTAAGATGCGCCCGTGACAGTCCTTCCCGACCTGTGTTCAGGCAGCAAGTCCGTCCCGTTCGTCCTCGGCCTCGCCGCCCACGGCGACCGGACCGCGGTCATCACGGCCGACGGCCGGGTCAGCTACGCCCAACTGGCCCACCGGGTGGACGTGATGGCCCGCCGCCTCGGCAGCGAACGCCGTCTGGTCATGCTGGTCGGCGCGAACACCCTCGACGCCCTCGTCATCCACCTCGCCGCCCTCGCGGCCGGGCACCCCCTCCTCCTGGTGCCGGGCGGCCACGACGAAGCCGTCAAGTCCCTGATCGACGCGTACGACCCGGACGTCGTGGCCCACCCCGATGGCAGCGCATGGGTGCTCGACGAGCGTCGCCCGGGTTCGGTCCACGACCTGCACACCGACCTCGCTCTGCTCCTGAGCACCTCCGGTTCGACCGGATCCCCGAAGCTCGTGCGACTGTCCCACGAGAACCTCCAGGCCAACGCCAAGTCCATCGCCGACTACCTCGAAATCCGCGACACCGACCGCGCCGCGACCACCCTGCCCCTGCACTACTGCTACGGCCTGTCCGTCGTGCACAGCCATCTCCTGCGCGGCGCGGGGCTGATCCTGACCGACCTGTCGGTCGCCGACACCTGCTTCTGGGAGCTGTTCCAGACCCACCGCGGCACGACTCTCGCCGGGGTCCCGTACACCTTCGACCTCCTCGACCGGGTCGGCTTCGCCTCGATGGAACTCCCCCACCTGCGCTACATCACCCAGGCAGGCGGACGGCTCACCCCCGACAGGGTCAGGCGCTACGCCGCGATGGGCCGCTCCGCCGGCTGGGAGCTGTTCGTGATGTACGGCCAGACCGAGGCGACCGCCCGCATGGCCTACCTGCCCCCGCACCTCGCCGAAACCCACCCCGCGGCGGCCGGCATCCCCATCCCCGGCGGCTCCTTCCGGCTCCAGCCGCTACCCGACCAACCCGATGAGAACACCGGAGAGCTGATCTACACCGGCCCCAACGTCATGCTCGGCTACGCGCACACACCGGAGGATCTCCGGCTGGGCCGGACCGTGAACGAGCTCCACACCGGCGACACCGCGCGCCGCACCCCCGATGGGCTCTACGAAATCACCGGCAGACTCAGCCGGTTCACAAAGATCCTCGGCTTGCGCATCGACCCCCAGCAGATCGAGGCGATGCTCGCACGCGACGGCGTCACCGCCCTGTGCACCGGTGACGACGAAGCGCTGTCCGTAGCCGTTGTGGGAACCGATACCTCCGAAGCCCGACGGATACGCACGCTCGTCGCCGACGAGTGCGGCCTGCCGACCCGTGCGGTCCACGTGCACATGGTGGCGGACCTCCCCCGCCTGCCCACGGGCAAGCCCGACTACCGAGCCGTGCGCGCACTGAGCCACGCGGCCGCCGCAGCCCGTACGGAACGCACCCTTCCCCCAGGCGACCGCACTGCGGATCTGTGCCTGCTCTACGCGGAGGTGCTCGACCGGAGGGATGTCACGGCGAACTGTTCCTTCGTCAGCCTGGGCGGGGACTCGCTCTCGTACGTCGAGATGTCCCTCCACCTCGAAGAGCGGCTCGGCCACCTGCCGGCCCACTGGCACACGACGCGGATCAAAGACCTCCGGGCGTCCGAGCCGCCGGACCTCCCCTCTCGCACGCGAAGGCTGGAGACCAGCGTTGCCCTCCGCGCGCTGGCGATCTTCTGCATCGTCGGCTCGCACATCCACGTGTTCGGCATCAAGGGCGGAGCACACATCCTGCTCGCGGTCGCCGGGTACAACTTCGCCCGCTTCCACCTCACCACCGCCGACCGGCGCGTTCGCGTACGGCGGGTCTGCACCAGCATCACCCGCGTCGCGTTGCCGAGCATGACATGGATCGGTTTCGTACTTCTCCTCAACGACGACTACACACTCGCCAATCTCTTTCTGCTCGACAGTGTCTTCGGGCCCGAAGACCTCAAGACCGGCATGCACTTCTGGTTCATCGAGGCCTTGATCTACATCCTGATCGCGGTCGTCGCCCTGATCTGCCTGCCTGTGGCCGACCGGGTGGAGCGCCGCTTCCCCTATGCCCTGCCTCTGGGCCTCGCGGCCCTGGGGCTCCTCACTCGATACGACCTCGTCGGCCTGCCCCATCGCACCGAGATGCCCGACGCGGTCACCGTATTCTGGCTGTTCGCACTCGGGTGGGCAGCGGCGAAGGCCGGCAACGTACGCCGCAGACTGCTGGTCACCGCCGCGGCACTGGCCACCGTGCCGGGCTTCTTCCCCGGCGACCCCGGCCGGGAAGCAATCATCGTGGCCGGCTTCGTGCTTCTGGTGTGGGTGCCCACCCTGCCCAGCCGAGAACGCCTCAACCGGCTGGCAGGGCTCCTGGCCACCAGCTCGCTGTACATCTACCTGACCCACTGGCAGATCTTTCCGCTGATCGACGGTTTCTCGCGGCATCTGGCCTTCGTCGCCGCGCTCCTCTTCGGCATCGCCTACGCCGCCGGCGCGAGCCGCCTGATGAAGGGGCTGCCCGCTCTGCCATCACCGGCCGGCCGGCGTTACGGCAGCTCCGGGTGAAGCGTTCGCACACATGCCTGGAAGTCAAGGGCGAGGCACGAACAACCGGCCGATCACAGCGGTGTGATGGGACACGGCGAGCACGTCGACGAACTTCGGCTTCGAGTCCTTGCCCACCGGACTGATCGCGTCCGTCGTTTCCCCTCGGGCATGCCACCCACGGGCCGGCGGGCATGTGCTGCCAGGTCGACCGGTTGCGGTGACAGCGAACCACTGCCCGTTGGCGTGGTCCTCCAAGACCGGCATGACGGCCGCCGACGTCGATGTCCACCGGAACCCGGTTTCCATCAGCTCCAGCGATAGGGCGTACTTCCAGTCCAGACGCGACTGAACCGCGTACGCGGCCTGCCGGTCGGTCAGCCCCTCGACGAACTGCAACACCGACACCAGCGCCAGACCGTGACGCGACACCGCCGGACGCCTCCGCACGGGGAATCATGCTCTCAAAATCGTCATCGGCGAACACCGGCCTGAGCACATCCGCGCCAGCATCGCCAGGCAGCCCTTCGGGAACACCGCACGAGTCACCCGCACGGTCTCCTCCGGGATCTCCGCCCGCTCCACCCACGCAACGACCCCCCGAACACGACGAGGGCCTGCACAACCCCAACGGGGTAGTACAGGCGGTCGTCACGCGAGCCCTCACGGATTTGCCAACAGCGTCCGGCTGATCACGGCAGGGCCTCCCGCTGTCGCTCCAACCTTTCGCAGCGCCGCCTATCGGGCCGTGCCGAAGTCCTGCGTCCAGTAGTCACCGGGCTGCGCGAGGCCGACTCCGATCTCCTTGAACGCGCAGTTGAGGATGTTCTCCTTGTGGCCGGGGCTGGACATCCAGCCCGCCATGACACTCTCGGGGGTCTCGTAACCGTAGGCGACGTTCTCGCCGTAAGTGCTCCAGTTGTAACCGGCGCGCGTGATCCGGTCACCCGCGTCCGAGCCGTCGGAGCCCGTGTGGGACATGTTCCGGTGGGCCGCCATGTCCTCGCTGTGATCCTGCGCGGCCTTGCTCAGCTTCGCGTTCAACGTCACAGGGGAGCAACCGGCCTTGCTGCGCTCACTGTTGACGAGTTCCACAACGCGGGCGACATCACCGGACGCGGGTGCCGCGGTGGACGGCGAGGCCGGCTTGGGCGCGGCCTTCGTCGCGGTGGGCTTGGGCGCGGCCTTCGTCGCGGTGGGCTTGGGCGCCGCCTTCGTCGCGGTGGGCTTGGGCGCCGCCTTCGTCGCGGCCGGCTTGGGCGCCGCCGGCTTCGGGGTGCCCTGCGTCGCCGTTGGGACATGCGACTCGTGCGGGGACGCCTTCCTGGCCCACTTGTCCCCGTCCCACCACAGCTCGGACTCGTTCCCGTCCCATCCCTGCGCGGAACCTGCACTCTCCCACTGGCCGTAGGACCGTCTGTGCTCGGTCCCCTCCGAGTCCATACAGGCGATGGCGACAGAGGGCACACCCACGGCCGCCATGGCGACGGCAGCGATGGCTATCTTCCGGTGATGCGTCGTTCTGCGGTGCTTGCTCATGTGTGACCTCACTCGTCATCGCGGAGCGCCACCGAGAGCGGTTGGCCCGGCCCATTCTGTGCGTGACCTGCGGGGACGCCTTTGCGGGCAGCCATTGTTAGGACCACTGCGCGCTGAGGGCAACGCCCCCCTTCTACTAGCAGCGATAGTAGGAAGGGATGCCCTTGCCTTGTGCATACGGGCGTGCTGGCCCGCGTGCGGAACCTTCCGATCCTTTTGACGCCCCGTCAAAAAAGCCTGCGCGATCGACAGGCGGGCGCATGCGCCGAGACGACCGAAGCCGACCAAACGCCGCCCAGGGCATGTCCGTATCGAGATGGACAAATAACCTTATATCCACAAGGGGTCATCTACTATCGATCCCCCTGTCGCCTGAAATGGCTGTGACAGATATCACGGAATCACTCGTTCCGTTTCATTGCCGGCCTGAGCGCCGTAGATGCCCTCCGGGCCGCCACCAATGAGGTCGAGCAGTACCAGCGCGTGCAGCCACGCGGACTTGTCACGCGGACGTCGGCGGCCAGGCAATGAACGACATTGCTCAGCACCGCCCCGACGAGGCGCTCGGCCGGTCCAGAGGAGGTCTGACCACGAAGATTCATCTGGCCGGAGACGGCGGCTGCCGGCACCTGGCGGTGCTGATCACGCCCGGACAGTGGGCCGACGCACCTCAGCTAATCCCGGTTCTTGAGCGCGTTCGCGTACCGCGGCCCGGTGGCGGTCACCCGCGCACCCGGCCTGACCATCTCAGCGGCGATAATCCTTACTCACCCAGCGACCGGTCAGGGTGCTGCAGGTCGGCGGTGCCGAGGCCAGTATCGACCAGGACGAGCCCGTCCGAATCCGTCTCGATGAGCAGGCAATGGCAGACAGCGGCCAGCTCCCGGTTCACGACGCCTGCCGTGGGTTCTTCGCCGAGCGGTGGAATCTTGCGGAGGGAACCGCAGTTGAGGTGGTGGATACGCACAGGGCCCCCTGGAGACAAGTGGGCGGACTGTTCGCGACGGACGTTAGGACGGGCCTTCGTGACTCACCAAACGGTTGGACACGCACCGGCGGCTGATCAGGACGGTCCCCTGGCGGACTGTCCTGATAGCGCCCTCGTGCCGCCGGGCCACGAACCGCGATGCCCTGTCGACATCACCCTCGCCACGCTGAGCGGCCGATGGACGCCGCTGGTACTCCGCGAGTTCCTACGCCGCGGTCAGGCCACATACTCCGAGCTGTCCGCCGCCCTGCCCGCTCTCTCGGACAAGGTCCTCTCGGACCGGCTGGCCCAGTTGACCAGTGCGGGCGTCATCGAGCGCCACGGCAAACCCGGTTGGCCTCCCCGGGTCCGCTACATTCTGACCAGCCAGGGCCGGGCGCTGGAGCCGGTGGGGCGCAGCATGTGGGAGTGGGGTATGGCGCGACGGGACGCCCTTAGCTGATCACCAGACCCATCGGACACGGCCTAATACTCCAGTGTGACTTCGTGATCTTGGGTCGGACCCGGGTGAGAACTGGAACGGCCACCGCGTGATCATCAAGGGTTGTGTGGACTCATGACGATCGTGCGGTGGCCGCAGGTCACAGCATAGACGGCGCCCGATGGCGGGCGATGTTCGAGCAGGCTGTGGCCCGGATCGCGGGCCGGTTCAGCCGAGTTGAACCCCGGGCTACCGCCCGCGCCTACCTGCTCGGACTGCTGTCTCGTGCCGAGCGGAAGAACTGCTGGCAGTTGGCCGAACAGGCAGGCCATGCGCGGCCGGGCCCGATGCAGCGGCTGCTGCGCTGCGCCCGCTGGGACGCCGACGCCGTCCGCGATGACATCCGCGCCTACGCCGTCGAACACCTCGGCGCCCAGGGCTCGGTGCTGATCGTGGACGAGACCGGCTTCGTGAAGAAGGGCCGGGCTTCGGCGGGCGTGCAGCGCCAGTACACCGGTACCGCCGGGCGCATCGAGAACTCCCAGGTCGGCGTCTTCCTCGCCTACGCCACCAGCCGGGGACGGGCCCTGATCGACCGCCGGCTCTACCTGCCCGAACAGTCCTGGTGCTCCGATCCCGAGCGCCGCCGGGCGGCCGGGATACCCGAGACTGTGCAGTTCCAGACCAAGCCCCGCCTGGCCTGGGAGATGATCGCCGCCACGCTGGACGCCGGGGTGAAGGCACCGTGGGTGACCGGCGACGAAGCCTACGGGCAGGACCCTCAGCTTCGTGCCGCCCTGGAGACACGCGGGACCGGCTACGTTCTCGCGGTCGCCTGCTCCACCCGGGTGCGGATCAACTTGGACCGGACCACCATCCGCGCGGACACCGTCGCCGAACGGCTCCCCGCCACCGCCTGGCAGCGGCACAGCGCCGGAGCCGGTGCGAAAGGCCCGCGTTACTACGACTGGGCCTGGATCCACATCGGCACCGGCGAACACCGCCACCTGCTGATCCGACGCAACCGCACCACCGGCGAACTCGCCTTCTACCTGTGCTGGTCACCTGCCACGGTGCCCCTTGCGGAACTCGTCCGGGTCGCCGGTGTCCGCTGGAGCGTCGAGGAGTGCTTCCAGGCCGCCAAGGGCCAGGTCGGACTCGCACTACCAGGTCCGCAACTGGACCTCATGGCACCGGCACATCACGCTCGCCATGCTCGCCCTGGCCTTCCTGACCGCCCTCGCCGCCGACGCAGCCCCCGACCGGCCCATCGATCCCCACCACCCCGCCCGCGGCAGCGACCCGATCACGCTGACCGTCCCCGAGATCCGCCGCCTACTCATCGTCGCGCTCATCCCGCCGGCCGTGAGTGCGTGTTTCTGATCCTGGGCTGCCCTGGTCATCTGGCCGAACGGGACACAGACTCGCGCTTCCCCTGCCCGGGGGAACACGAGCAGACGACGTGGCCTGCCTCGAACATGCTGTGCGCGAGATGATCGAGCCGCTGATCTGACTCTTCCGCCGCATCAGGGTAGTTGTCAGTCCTGATCATTAGGCTCCAGGCGCATGACCTACATCTTCGATGTCTTCACTGGTGCACGCCGGGGCGCCACCCTCACCGGCACCGTGCAGTACCGCGATCCCGACAACTACGGGTTCTCCCAGGGGCCCGTGTTCGGCCTGCAGCTCATCATGGATGCCTGGAAGGAGGGTGGTGACTTCGGTGCCGGGCCTGTCTCCGCCGCGACGGAATCCGAGTTCAAAGAGCTTTTCGAGCTCTATTGCGGCGGTGAGGTACGCGTCGATGAGGAGGGCTACCGGCTCGAAGACGGCTCCGCCAATGTGCGCATACCCCGCGTCAACGTGGTAGAGCGCTATAAGGACCAATTCGGAGGACGGAGCTACCGCTCCCACGGACAGCGCTACGTCATGCTCCGGCCCCAGCCCGCCGAGTTCGCACGCCGTACCGAAGAGATCATCGTCTCCTGGGAGATCCGCCAGGACGACCCCACCGATCTCGACGAAGACGAGGGGACGTCTGCCGACTTCACCCTCGAAGTGAGTGACCCCCGCTACCTTGAGCACTTCACCAAGAACACGTACTTCCAAACGGCCTTCACAGGCCACCTCCCCTCGTAGGTTCGACCTAGCCGGAATTTCACCGTCGTCCGGTGGCCTTCTGGGCTGCCGGACTTCGGGTCAGGCGCCGAGTAGAAGAAGCGCCGTCAGGTGTCGGCCTGCGCCGGTTTCCTCGGCCAGCTGGGGGTGGCGCCCTTCCGGGCCAGACGCCTGGTCATGAGGGTGATGGCAGCCCATGTGATCAGCGTCTCGGAGTGCTGGACGAGCCGTTCGTAGTCCCTCGCGTGGCGGCGGGCGTGCATCATCCACGCGAGCGACCTCTCGACGACCCACCTGCGGGGCAACACGACGAAGCCGGAGGCGTCCTTGGGACGGCTGACCGGCTTGATCGTCAGGTTCAGGTGCTCCTTCGCCCAGTTCACGAGCTTGCCGGCATAGGCGGAGTCGGCCCAGACGATGGTGATTTCGGGGTGCATGAGGCGGAGGCGGAAGAGGACTTCCTTCGCCGCGGCGGAGTCGTGCAGGTCGGCAGGGGTGACCATGACCAGCAGCGGCAAGCCACGCGTGTCCACGATCATGTGGCGCTTGCGGCCATTGATCTTTTTGCCCGCGTCATAGCCGCAGGAGTCCCTGCCGACGGTCTCGGCGGCCTTCACCGACTGGGAGTCGATCACGGTGGCCACAGCCCTGGGCCCCTTGCCCATCTCGCGGCGGATCCGGCTGGTCAGATAATCGCGGATCTGACCGATCACGCCAGCGGCGGCCCAGCGGGCCATAAATCCCCAAACCGTGCGCCAGGGCGGAAAATCCGCAGGCAGGGCCCTCCATTTGCAACCGGTGTCCACGACATAGCGGATCGCATCCACGATCTCCCGGCGGGGATGCTTCTCGGGCCGCCCGCCTCGGCTGGTCTCGCAGGCCGGGGTCGGCAACAGCGGTTCGATTAGGGCCCATTCGGCGTTGGTGGTGTCGGAGGGATAGCGGCGGTGACGCATGACGACTTCCCGTCCGGTCAGCGCAGGGTGGGGGCGCCCGGCCCTTGGCCGGTCGCCCCTCACCGGCGGTCAGGAAGAGACGACGAGATCGAGGGTGGATTCGATGGAGTTGAGCTGGGCGATGATGTGCTTGACCCACTTGTCGCCCGGGTGGGCGGCGGCGTGCGGGGCGACCGTGCCGGTCAGGAACCGGCGGAACTCCGTCAGCTTCTCGGTGAGCACGGCCCGCTCGTATGCCTGAAGCGCGGCCGGCTCAGCCCCGAGCTGATAGCCGTCGGCTCTGGTCCAGATCAGCGGCGGCCAGCCATTCTCCGCGATGATGTCGCGCAGACAGGCGAGACCCGCCCGGACCTGACTCGCGGACAGGTCGCTGGCGCGTACCAACTGAGGGAACAGCAGCCCCGCGGGCCTGGCCTCGAACAACACGAACCGCAGGGTGTCAGCATGCCGCTGAGCGGCCTCGCCCCGGCGCCGTGAGGCGCGGGGCATACCTACTCGCCCCGCAGCATGCGGGCCAGCTCGCCGTCCATGTCGACCTTGCCCGTGTCGACCGCGGTCTCGATCCAGTCCAGCGTCGCCCGGACCTTGGCGATGTTCTCGTGCACGATCGTGCGCTCGTCCTCGCCCAGTGTGCGGTCCCGCAGGCCAGGGACCGCCCGGCCGGCCGCGGCCACGAAGGAATGGCAGGCGGTCACCAGGTCCAAGAACTCCACCGTCCGGTCGATGTGGCGGACCGCTGGGGCGACCGGGCTGGTGTCCTCGAACTCATCGCGGGTCTGTCGGCCCCGCTCGACCTGGGCATAGTTGACCTGGTGGCGGGCGGTGTCATCGCTCATCGCCTTGAAGGCGACGTCTGGGCGCCGCAGCAGTCCGGTGGTCACCTGGGCGGCCACGTTCTCGTCGCGGGTGAACTCCTCCACTACCCGGACCCTGTCCTCGGCCTTGACCTGGGCGGCGACCGCCGGCCGCCGCAGAAAGTCGGTGGTCACCGTCGCGGCGACATCTTCGTCCTGGGCCAGGGTGTGGATCGCGGTGACCTTCTCCTGCGGCGAGATGGGGTGCTCGACCTGGCGTCCCACCTGCCGGTTGGCGTCGTCGACCGTCCACCGTTTCTTGCCCTCGGGCGGCTGCTTGATCGCGGCGAACCGCTCTTCCTCGTCAGGAATGCTGCCCAGGACCCGGTGAACTGTGAACGAGGCCCCCGTCTGGCGGTGTTCCTTCGGCCACCGCGACGCCGTCCACCGCGCGTTCTCCACCGTCGTGCGCCTGAGCCCGATGTCCTCGGCGAGCCGGGTCAGGGCCTGGCGAACAGTGAACAGATCCCGTCCCGGCAAGGCTTCCCGGCCATCGTCGGGAACACGCATCGGTTCGATCTCCAGCGCGCGGTCCCCGATCGTGAACTGGCCCTGGGTCTGCTGCTCGACCACTTCCCGCAGCTCGGCCACGATCTGCTCGTAGCGCTGCTGGCTGACGTTTCCGACCTTGTCGATCTCCTCCGGCATGGTGTCTCACCACCCATGCGGGCCGGGGTACGGAGCTGAAGTCCGTGACGTGGACACGACCCGCTCATCACCGAGAGTCAGACCGCAAATCCGGAGATCACAACGAACGACCGAAAATGACCGATTGCTGACCGAAGTTGGACTCAGGATGCGTTCGCGATGCGGTTACTGTGACCGTCCGCCGAACGTTTCCTTCCGGCGCCTCCAGGCCCTCACCTTGCACCGCGGCCCGCAGTACAAGGCCGTCGCCCTCCGGTCGACGCCGGCGATCCACCGGGCCCCGCACTCGGGACACTCGACCTCGCCCGCACCGCCCTGCACGGCCGCCAGGCGCTTGCGCAACCGCCGGTCCGTACGCCACTGCCTGGCGCGACAAGCCGAGGAACAGAACGAGGCGTCAGGCCGGGCCCCCAGCCTCAGCCGTTCGCCACATGCCCGACAGTCCCTCTCCCCGGCCCGCCCGGTGCCCTTGGACACCACGCCAGCGTAGAACCCAAGGCTACTCAGAACCCTGGGATCCGAAACACGCACTGACAGCGGCCAGGCTCCTGCACTGGTCCAACTGGCGCCGACGCCACCAGGCAACAGCCCGCCGCAGCCACTACCGACAACGGTCAACTGACCAACTCACCGGATAGATCACGAAACCGCACTGGAGTACTAACCGGCTGGCGCAACCACGACCACGACCGAGCTACGCGACGAGAGCATGCCGGCCCCGTGTGCGTACCGGGGACACCGTCACGGCGCCCGCTCGGCCAGCAAGCAGTAAGCGATATCGCGACCCTCTCCCAGCAAAGGGTCCCAGGACGGAGTATGGAGGAGGCTGGGTCGGGGTCCACCCCCTGACTGTGCCACGGCCACGCAAGTACGTCTCCAATCCCAGCCGTTGGTCCACCTGCGTCCGCTGGCGGCGACTGCTGCCCCACCCCCGGGCACTGGCCTGAGGGCATCGTCCGTCGCTACTGCGTCCGAGCCGCATGCACCCGGCAGGAGCACCTGCTCGGAGGTAACCCGGCGGTGCCGGGCCGGAGGCTGTCGTAGGTCTTGATGACGAGTCTTCAGTGCGCTGCGTACCACTCAAGGATGACCCGGCACCCGTACGGAGATGGACTTCTCGGCCTGTGGGGAACCTCGGCCTTCCGTCGGCGTCTTGATCACCAAAGTCGACTGGAAGGGATTCTGATGGTGGGTCAGGTAAGTGAGGCGGGGCGGGCGAAAGCGTCCGCGCCGGAGTACCAGGGGGCTCTCGGCTCGCTGTCGGTGAACGCCTCCTTGGCCGAGGTGCTCGACCGGGGCGTCGAGGAGCTGCAGGCTGCGGAGCGGGCAGGCGACCGGCGGGAGGCGGCGCGCTGCGGGCTGGCCGTCGCGGAGGCGTACCGGAGGCTGGGGCGAATCGAGGAAGCCGACCGAGCGTGGAAGGCAAGCTATCGCGCGGCGCGTTCGGCCGGTCACGAGGGTGCGATGGCGTGGGCTCTGTGGAGTGGCGGCACGCTTGCCCGGCAGCGGGGGGCGTTGCGGCTGGCGTACCGGTTGCTGCGGCTGGCGGCGGAAATGGGTGAGCGGGGCGGTGACGTCGTCGTGCGGGGCTATTCGCTGGCGGGGCTTGCCGAGACGGGGCGCATACAGGGCGATTACGCGGCTGTGGGCAGGCTGCACGAACAGTTGCTGGCCGAGGCCCGTCGGCGCGGTGAGGCCCGGCACACGGTGTGGGCGCTGGAGGGCATCGCGCAGATGCACCGCAACACCGGCGCTTACGACGAGGCGCTGGCGCTGTTCGAGGAGGCGGCCGAGACGGCGTTGCGTGCCGAGGACCGGCGCGGATGGGCCTGGGCGCTGCGGGGCATCGCCGATGTGGTGTCCGTGCGTGACGGGGAGGTGGAGCGTGCCCTGTCGCTGCTTTCGCGAGCGGAGGAGACCTGCCGGGAAATGCGGTTGTCGAGCGCGCTCGCCTACAACCACAAGATGCGTGGCAACGTGCTGTATCGGGCGGGCCGGTACGCGGAGGCGCTTGAGCTGTATGAGCGGGCGCTCGAGGAGTTCCGCGAGATGGAGGAGCCGCGAGGGGCGGCACTGTCGCGGCTGGGGCTGGTCAAGGCGCATGCCCGGCTGGGCCGGGACGCCGCGCAAAGCGCCGTCGAGCTGGCGGAACTGCGCTCGATGCTGGACCGTATCGGGCTGCGGCACGCCCGGGACATGGTGGAGAAAGCGGCGGCCGAGCTGGGGGTGGGGCCGCTGCCCGACGATGCCGGAGGCGGGCCCGGGGCCGGGGGGCCGGTGCTGCCCGCGGGCGGCGCGGAGGCGCTGCGGACGGCCGATGTGAAGGGACTGCGGTGACTTCTTTCCTGACGTCATCGTCACCGGTGTGCTCGCCCACTGGCTCGCAGGGCGTGACGCCCGCTGCCGCGGTGGCTGCGTCCCACGGCCACCGCGCTACGGCGGCCGGTGTCCTTGCGCGCTGCCGTGAACTGGTGCGACCCGCGCTGGCGGAGGCTGTGGGGCGGCTGCATCCCTGGGCCGGTGAGATGGCGGCGTACGCGCTGGGCTGGAGCGATGCGACCGGGACCCCGGATCCGGGCGGCTCCGAGGGCAAGGGAGTACGGGCGGCGCTCGCCGTGCTGGGGGCCGAGGCCGTGGGGGCGGACGGCGGCGTCGCGGGTGCGGTGGCCGTGGAACTGGTGCACACGTTCTCCCTGATACACGACGACATCATGGACGGCGACGGCCTGCGTCGGACGCGCCCAGCGGTGTGGAAGGCCTACGGGACGGGTCCGGCGGTCCTGGCCGGCGACGCGCTCCTCGCCCTCGCCGTGCAGAGTCTGGCCGAGGCGCCGGGCCCCTGGACGGCAGCCGCGGTCCGGCACCTGTCCGGGACCCTGAATGCGCTGGTGTCCGGGCAGGCGGAAGACCTGCGGTTCGAGCAGCGCCCCTGGAGCGGCCCCGGCGCGGTGGAGCCCGAGCAGTACCGGTCGATGGCGGAGCACAAGACAGGGGCTCTGCTGGGCTGTGCGCTCGGGCTCGGTGCGGTCCTCGGCGGTGCTCCTGCCGGGACCGTGTCGGTGCTGGAACGGGCCGGGCGTCACCTGGGCGTCGCCTTTCAAGCGGTGGACGACCTGCTCGGCATCTGGGGTGACACGGCGGTGACCGGCAAGCCCGTCCATGGCGACCTGCGGCAGCGCAAGAAGACCTATCCGGTGCTCGCCGCGCTGGTCGGCGGTGGGAAGGCCGCGCAGGAGCTGGCCGTGCTGCTGGAGTCTCCCGGGCTGCTGGACGGCACGGCGGCGGCACGCGCGGCCGCGCTCGTGGAGGAGGCGGGCGGACGGACCGCTACCCGTGAGGAGGCGCGCCGGCATCTGGACACCGCCCGACGCAGTCTGCGGGAGGCGTCGCTCACGCCCGCGGCCGCCGGGGACCTGGACACGTTGTTCACGTCCTTGCTGGACCGCAGCAGGTGATGCGCCGGCAGGACATGCGCCGGCGGTGTGCCCTGGCGGGCACGGCCCTCGGCGCGATGTGGGGCGGTGCAGTGTGCGGCAGAGGTCCGCGCCCGGAGCGAGAGGTGGAACCGCGCCACGCTACTGCCGGCGCCTGGCAGCAGCGCGTCGGCACGGGCTGGACCAGTAGCCCTCGCCGCGCTGCCGGGCTTGGCACCGGTTACGCCCTCGCCTCCGCTGTACTCACCGCAGCCGCGCTGGAGCGCATGGCCATCGCCGAAGCTTGCGCCACCCGCCCGTCCGCCGCCGCAGCCCCCGTCCGCGGCCTTTCTCGCGGCGCTCCGCGATAAGTTCCTTCACGCCGCGCTCTGTTCTCGACGAGCCGGAGGCGCCGCTCTCCTTCTCTTCGTGCCTCGAGCTGATCGGGCGCATCGACCGGTTGGCCAAGGAGGGAGCCACGCTGCCCCGTTGCCGACCGCCGTGCCGGGCGCGGACACCGCTGAGGTGACGTGCACGGCATACGGAGGGTCGCCTGGCGGGAGCGACGGACGCGGACGGGATCCGGGCCGCTCCGCTGTGCGCCGGTCTCCGGCGGGGCGGCGGCGACCGGATCGCCGAAGTCGCTCCCGCCGCGGACGAGGGCGACGCAGACCGGGCAAGCTCCACGCAGACAAGGGCTACGACTTCCCACCCGCGGCGATGGCAACGGCAGCAGGGCATTACCCACCGCATCGCCCGCAAGGGAATCGAGTCCTCACAGCGGCTGGGTCGCCACCGGTGGACTATCGAGCGCACCAAGGTCTGGCCCGCGGGCTGCCGACGTCTCCACGGACGCTACGAGCATGAAGCGGAACACTTTGTCGTCTCCACGAGCATCGCCTGCACGCTCATCTGCTACCGCAGGCTCGTGCCAACCGAAGCCCCACGACTCAGGTGTTGGCGGCGCCATGGCGCAGGGCATCGCCCTGTGGAAGCAGGTCCGATGTCTCGTGTCTGCGGCAATTCTCCTGCCAGCGCCGATGCGTCGGTGCAACCAGAGACCTCCAGGCCGATGTCCCCCAGGCTGAAGGAGGCAGTCTTGAAAGTCCCGGTCCTGATGGCGGCCAGCCAGTCGTCCATCACGTTGGACCTGAAGAACGGCTGACCGTCCCAGTACGCAAGTCCCGCGTGATCCAGCGCACCTACGGGGACGTAAAAGTCCAGCCGGTCGCCGCTTTCATCACCGCCGCGGATCGCCACGCAACCACACACGACCAGTTGGCCCGTCGGCAGACGAACCTGACCGTGAAGGTGGCCCAACTCGGTCAGAGCCAACCGTGCACGGCATCACCCCGAGGCCGCGCCCGAGCGGGCGGCGGCCCGCTCCGGCGATGCGACCCGCCCGGACTTCAGGCCCGGTCAGCGCCGCTCGGCTGGGCTGAGCGGTGTGAAGGGGCAGTGGTGGTCATGACGGTTTCCTGATGGGTTGGGGGGTCAGCGAGCTGCCGGTCGCAGGCGCACGGGCAGGGCCTGGTGCCCATTGCTGATCAGGGAGGGCAGCGGCTTCAGCTCGTCGGCGGGCACGGCGAGTTCGATCTCGGGAAACCGCTCGAAGAGCTGCTGGAGGGCGGTAGCGACTTCGAGGCGGGCGAGCGGGGCGCCGAGGCAGAAGTGCACGCCGTGTCCGAAGGCCAGGTGCTCCTTCGTCGGCCGGGTGACGTCGAAGCGGTCGGCGGATTCCCCGTGCCAGTCAGGGTGGCGGTTGGCGGCGCCGTAGGAGGCGAGGATCGCCTCGCCCTGGGCGATCGTCTGCCCTTCTGGCAAGGGGATGTCCGTGAGGGCGTAGCGCAGGGGCAAGTGCTTGACCGCGGGCTCGTGCCGCAAAGTCTCCTCGACGACACCGCTCCAGTCGGCGCGGCCGGACTGGAGATGGGCGAGCTGCTCGGGGTCGGTCAGCAGGGCGGTGACGGCCTGGTCGATCACGTTGACGGTGGTCTCGTACCCGGCGGAGATCATCAGCAGGAGCGTGTCGCGCAACTCGTCGTCCCCGAGGGCGCTGCCGTCGCCTTCGTCGTCGCGGGAGGCGATGAGGAGGGAGGTCATGTCCTCACCGGGCTCGGCGCGCCTGGCCGCGATCAGCTGGTTGAGGGCCTCGTACAGGGCGGCTGTGTTCGCGGTGGCCTGTTCGGTGGTGAGGGTGGTGTCGAAGACGCCGTCGACTTTGGCGCGGAAGCCGTCGCGCTGTTCGTCGGGGACGCCCATGAGCTGGCCGATCACTTCGATCGGCAACGGGTAGGCGAGGTCTTTACGCAGGTCGACCGCTTCACTGGCCGGCTTGGAGTCGAGGTCGTCGAGGAGCGTGGTGACGACCTTGTCTACTGCGGGCCGCATGGCCTGGATGCGGCGGGCGCTGAACGCCGGCGCGACCATACGGCGAAGCCGTCTGTGGTCGCCGCCGTAGGCGGTGAACATGTTGTTCACCGCGATCCACAGGGCGAGGGGCCAGGTGGAGACGGTCTCGGCGAAGGCCGGCCAGTGGGCGCGGGCGTCCTTGGAGACCTGCGGGCTGGTGAGGAGTTCCTTGAGGAGAGTGGGATCGGTGACGGACCACGCGGTCACACCGAGGATGTCCACGCGGGTGGCCGGACCGCGGGCGCGCAGAGTCTGGTGCTCGGCGTGGTGGTCGGAGCCGGTGGGGTCCAGGACGAGTATCGGCTGCTGGGACACTGCGTTCTCCTTCAGCGGGCGGTCAGCAAGCGGACGGGGAGGGCTCCCAGGGCGCGGTGGGAGGGGCCGGGTCGCCGGCGCACCTCAGCGGCGGGGACGGCGAGGTCTGTTCCGGCATGGCATCGAGCAGGCAGCGGATCGCGGTCTCGGCGATGACGACGGGCTGGTGTGTCGGGAGCAGGACGGCATCGATGTTCGCGGGCTAGGAGGACAGGTGATGCAGTGATTCGCCAGCGGCGGACAGAGTCTAGGGGACGGTGTCGAGAGCGTCACGCATCGTGGTCTGGACTGCGTGCAGACTGGCGGAAAGTCGCTGGGTGTTGGCGATGAGAGCCGCGCTGGTTCCCCCCGGCCCAGCCGCTCGCCGCTCCCTGGTACGCCAGCGTGCGCGGAGTGCGGCGAGTGCGGCGAGTGGGCGAGTGGGCGAGTGGGCGAGTGGGCACCGCATCCCAACCGGCACCGCGTCCGACAAGTTCGACGTCGAGCCGCGCCCGTACCCCCCGTGGAACCCCCAGGGCGTCGCGAGCCGTCAGCCGTTCCCGCACCATGGGCGCCGCTACACCGTCGCGTGCCCCGCCCTCCGGAAGTCCGCCCCTTCTGCACCGAAAAACCGACGCGGGGCCGTGCCCTCGTGCCCGCCTCGCGTGGCTTGCCCTCGTTCCGGTGGCTGTCCTTCTCGTCCGGCCAGCTACCGGCGGGCCTCCGACCACCACGGAAAGGGGCCTGTGCTCACCGCCCACGACGAATTCCGGCCAGCCACTGGTCCCTCCCACACCCGGAGCGCCTCTACACCGCGCTCATGGCCTCCCCCGCCCCAGGCTGTCCGCACGACCCCGACGACGAGGCCACCCGACTCGTGCCCTTCGAGCAGATTCCCCACATCCGCAACAGCCCGATCAGCGGCTGCCCGGCTGGGGCATCTCTTCCGAGTGCAGGACAGTAGTCAGTTCGCTGGCCCGCGGCGATGGAGGGAATGCGGGTGCCCCGTCCTGGCCGGAGCCGGCCAAGGGTGCGCCCGGCTCACTCGGAAAGCCCGCCTCGTGAAAGCGCGAGGCCAATTGACCCGATCAGCCGTCAGTTCTTCTTCAGCTCCTCGGCGAGCATCACAATGATGCCGCTGGGACCGCGGACGTACGTGAGCTTGTAGACGTCCTCATAGGTCGCCACACCGCGAAGCGGACGGCATCCGTGCTTTGCGGCTGTCTCAAGGGCTTTGTCGATGTCGTCGACTGAGAAGGCGACGCGATGCATGCCGATCTCGTTGGGACGAGTGGGCTTCGACTCGATCGCTTCGGGGTGGATGTACTCGAAGAGCTCAAGGCGACCGTGACCGTCCGGCGTCTGGAGCATCGCAATGTTGGCGTGATTGCCATCAAGGCCGACGGCGGTGTCGGTCCACTCACCACTGACCGTGTCACGGCCGACGACCGTGAGGCCGAGGCCGGTGAAAAAAGAGATCGTTGCTTCGAGGTCGCGAACGGCGATGCCGACGTTCTCAAGTTTGATGGCCATGCGTTTCATGCTACCGAGCCGGGCCGATCGGGTGCTTCCGGCGAGGACGGAGCCGCGTACCAGGGCACCGTCGAGGTCGACCTGACCTGTCCGCCGGCGTCCGGAGCGTGTTTGCCCCCCAGCGACCAGACCCGGTTACGCACCTCGGACCGTGCGGACCGGATGGCCTGCAGGGCCTTCTCGCCGGAGGCGGTATGGACGTCGATCAGGCGGGAGACCGGCGGGTCGGAGGCGACCGGGCCGAGACGGCCGGCTCGCACCGCCGCATCGCGACATCCACGAGGCAGTCACCGCCGAGCGCGACCGCCAGGGCGACGTCCAGGAGGAGCTTGTCCTGCGGACCGTCTCGACCAGCAGTACCGCACCGGCTTGCGAAACCACTCCGCGACCGCCGCCCTCGACGCGGACACCCGGGTAGGACCCGATACGCTTCGTCATCTGGAAAGTGCCTCCGACGGTGGCGGGAACAAGGACCTCAACAGTCCTCATTCTCACTGGTCAGAGGCACTTTCTGCTTTCTTGACCACCAGTCGGAGAGCCCGCCTCGTGAAAGCGCGAGGCTCAGGTTCATCGACGGAAGCCGAGCGGGGCCGGGCGGGTGTTACATGTAGGCCCATCGGCCGTGCGCACCTCCGTGTCGGCACGGCACGGGGAGGCCCGCTCGCTACCTTCCAGGCACCTACACCCGAGATCATGAGGGGTTCAGCCATGGCCAAGTGCGAGGTCTGCGGCAACGACTACGAGATGTCGTTCGAGGTGCACGCCAAGGGAGCGGTGCACACATTCGACAGCATCGAGTGTGCTGCCCAACGGATGGCACCGATCTGCGAGAACTGCCAGTGCCGGATCCTCGGGCACGGTCTGCAGGCCGACGGGCAGTTCTTCTGCTGCGCGCACTGCGCGCGAGAGAAGGGCTACGCGCAGCTCGCCGACCACGCCTGATCCGCTCCGGACGCCACGGCCGGTGAGCCCTCTGACGCGCCGGCCGTTCCGCCCATGGCGCGAGGAGCGTCCTAAGCCCCGCCGCCGTACGCCTCCTGTGCTCCGCATGACCCGTGGGACCGAGGGCGCGCGTCGTGACTCCGTCGGCTGAGAGCGCCGCGCGGGAACATGCCGGCCCGCCGGCACCGTTCTTGGCCGTCCGTCCAGGAGGTGGGCGGATACAAGCGGCGGTCGATCAGCGTGCGCCCGCGTGGAGATGCATAGGCGGGGAGCACGCCGATCTGGCAGTTCCCCGTCCGCCCCTCATCCCCCGAGTGCTGCCGTTGCACCCCCGCCGAACACACCCCCTGCTCAGCACCTCCATCCGCGGTGCCACGCCTGCAGTCGACGGCACCGTGACCACAGCGCCCGGCCATCGTTGAGCTCCGAGCGGATCCGGAACGGGGGATCCGGTGACGGCTGGAGAGGGCATCCCATGGGCGGCGCGGAGCGCAGGACGGACCGGAACAGCGGGCACTGGGCGTACATCGGCTCGTTCACCTCGGGAGGCGGCCACGGCATCACTGTCGCGGCCGTGGACCCGGCGACCGGAGCGCTGACCCCGCTCACGGCCGTCGACACCGTCGTGAACCCCTCGTGCCTGACACTCGATCCGGAAACCGGTGTGCTCTACGCCGTGAGCGACACGACACCGGGCGAGGCCGCGGCCTTCCGGCCCGGGGCCGGGGCTCTCACCGCACTCGGCCCGGCGGTCGAGGTGGGTGGGGCCGGCCCCACCCACCTCAGCGTGGCCGGGCGCCGACTGCTCACCGCCAACTACGCGTCCGGCAGTGTGAGCAGCCTGCCGGTGGCGGCCGACGGCAGCCTGTCCGGACCTCCCGCCGTCCTCGCGCACCAGGGCTCGGGCCCTGACGCCGACCGGCAGCAAGGACCGCACGCTCACCAGGTGCTGCCCGACCTCAGCGGCCACTGGGTGCTCACGGTGGACCTGGGTACCGATGCGGTACGCGTCTGCGCGCTCGACCCGGCCACCGGTGAACTGCGTACACGAACCGAGACGGTGCTCCGGCGGGGATCGGGACCACGTCACCTCGCCTTCCACCCCGACGGCGAGGTGGTCTACGTACTGCATGAGCTGGCGCCACAGCTGACCGTCTGCCGCCTGGATGCGGCGTCCGCGCGGCTGGAGCCGCTCTCCGAGGTCGCGATCGACACCGACGGTGCTCCCGAGGACGTACGGGCCTGCCCCTCGGTCGTCTCGGTCTCGCCCGACGGGCGCTTCGTCTGGGCCGCCGTCCGGGGCAGCAACACACTCCTCACGCTCTCGCTCGCCGACGGAGCCGAGAAGCCACGGGTCACGAGCAGTGTGGCGTGCGGTGGCAGCTGGCCGCGCGATCTGGTGGCCGACCCCTCGGGACGCAGGCTGTACGTCGCCAACGAATGGTCCGGGGACGTCACCTGGTTCGATGTGGACCCGCTCAGCGGGCAACTGCACCGCGCAGGCGCGGTAGCGGTGCCGGCCGCCGCCTGCGTGGTCTTCTCCTGACCCCCCGCAGGCTATGGCGCGAGCGCCGTATTTCCCGAACCGTCGCCGCACTGAACCGTGGGGAAACCGTCCGGATCCGCTGCGACGCACGATTCCGCAACGCCGGCGGAGAGCGACACCGTGCTCGCCTCGTAGTGAAAGCCGAAGGGCTCTTCCTTTCCACCATTGACGGCACCGTCTCGAACCCGCTGACGGAACCTCCTCACCCGCCATGACTACGACGCGACGGCCCCCATCTGGCCGACTCCGATGAGGACCGCCCGGAGAGCAACCGGGCGTACAGACGACGGCTGGTATCGATGCTGAAGCCCAAGGAGCCGCGCATGGCCGAACGGCTCGTCGAGGACGTCTTCACCACACTCGACGAGCAGCCCATCGTCGTGCCCGGACACGCGGCACCACCCCCGTAAACCCTTGCCCGGGGTCGTCGCCCAGGTGATGCGACGCCGGCCAGGCCAGGCCCCATGGGCGCGGCGCGCGGGGGCGTGGGTCAGGCCGCGGGACGGGCCGTCCGGGAGTCGAGGGCGGCGCAGAGCCAGTCGTGGGCGGCCCCCGCGGTGGGTTCCGACGGGCCTCGGAGTTCGGCGGTCAGCTGCCAGTAACCGTCGATACGGGGATCCGCGGCGAGCCGGCCGGCGAGCCCGTGGCGGAACGCGGGAGTGTCGCGGGCGCCGCACGCGTGGGCATAGGCGGAGACGAAGCAGTCGAGTGCTTCTCCCTGGTGCGGTGGCCGCTGCGCCAGCATCTGCGCCGACGCCAACGCGTAGGCCTCGATGAGACCGTCGTAGAGCACGACCGGGCGGAAGCCCGTCTCCGGCCGGTGTGCCGCGGGCTGACAGGGGCCGGTGCCCGAGCAGTCCGCGGAGGTGAGGGCGTGCAGCCGGGCGAAGGCCAGTACCTGTTCGGGGGCGGGGTCGTCGGGCGGCTGTGGGACCGCCTCATCGACGATCGCGGAGACCAGCCGCGCCGGGAGCCGCGCGGGCAGCAGCCAGCGCCGCCAGAAGCGGGCCATCGGCGCGGTGCTCGGCGGGACGGGCACCGCCCCGATCAGGCGCAGCCGGTCTGCGCGTTCCCCGGGAGTGGAGTCCCGGAGCAGTTGGAGCGCGGCCTCACGCCAGCGCAGTGCGGCCAGTTGCGAGCCGACCTCCCGCAACTGCCTCGCGACGACGTCCTCCAGCGCATCCTCCCGGTCGAGGATCCGGCCGACGTCCGGGACGGGCAGGTCGAGGGTGCGCAGCGAGCGGATCAGCCGGAGGCGGTCGACCGCCTCGGGGCCGTACCGGCGGTGGCCGCCGCTGCTGCGGGTCGCTTCGGGCAACAGGCCGCGGTCGGAGTAGAAGCGGACCGTCTTGACGGTGACGCCGGCCCGTTCGGCGAGTTCTCCGATGCTCCACATGCCGTCGCGGGGTGCGCCGTCGTCGGACAAGGCTTGAACCTCCCTCAGGGGGAGTTCCTACCGTACCGGCGACGGCGGCCGGCCGGTGGGGCCGGTCGTTGGGACCGAGGTATGCGAGGAGACGTTCATGACGGCATTCGTCCTGGTGTCGGGCACCTTCACCGACGGCTGGGTCTGGCAGGAAGTGGCTGCACGGCTACGGGAGTCCGGGGCGGAGGTCCATCCGGTGACGCTCACGGGGATGGGCGACCGCCGGCACCTGGCGGGCCCCGACACGGACCTGGAGACGCATGTCGACGACGTGGTGCGGCTGATCGACGAGGTGGCCTCATCCCAAGTGGTGATCGTCGGCCACGACTACGGCATCCACCCGGTACTCGGTGCCGCCGACCGGCGTCCGGAGCGGATCGCCCGGGTCGTCCACCTGGACGCGGGCATCCCCCAGAACGGCGAACCGGCAGCCCAGTCGGTGACCGACCAGGCGGTGCGTGACCGCCTGGTCGGTCGGGCCGAGTCCGACGACGACTGGCGCATCCCCCCGCCGGCGGCCGACGGATGGCAGCGCTGGGGCAGCACGGCCGGTGTCCCCGAAGACGCACTGACCCTGCTTTCCGACCGTGCCGCACCCCAGCCGCAGGCCACTCTCACCCAGCCGCTGCGCCTGTCCGGAGCGGTGTTGGAGCTGCCGTCGACCGGTGTCCTGTGCACGGCGAACGGGTCGAGCATCGCCATCGTCCAGGCCATGGTGGGACTGGGTGACCCCCGTCTGAAGGCGCTCACCGACCCGCGGGTGACGTTCTTCGAACTAGCCACCGGGCACTGGCCGATGCTGTCCGCCCCTGGCGAACTGGCCGAGGCGCTGCTCCGGGCCGCCGCAGGCGAAGGACACCGACTGACCGAGGCAGTCGGCGAACAGCCCCCGCATCTACGGCCCTTCCTGCTGGACGTACCCGAGCAGCACCGCGAGCGGGTGGGCCGGGTCGACCTCCATCTGCCGGATGCCGACGGCCCGCGGCCCGCGGTGGTGTTCGTCCACGGCGGCCCGATCCCCGCCGAGACGCGGCCGACACCGCGTGACTGGCCCGGCTTCGTCGGCTACGCCCAGTACGTGGCGAGCCTGGGAGCGGTCGGCGTGACGCTGGACCACCGGCTGCATGGTGTCGGCGACTACGGGCGGGCCGCCGAGGACGTCACCGCGGCGGTCGATCTCGTACGAGCGGATCCGCGCGTCGACGCAGAACGCGTCGCGCTCTGGTTCTTCTCCGGCGGCGGACCGCTCTCCGCGGACTGGCTCGCATCGCCTCCGCCGTGGCTGCGGTGTCTGGCGGCGACCTATCCCGTACTCGCTCCCCTGCCGAGCTGGGGGCTCACCGATACGCGCTTCCGGCCGGCGGCCGCGGTACGGAAGGCGGAGCGCCTGCCGATCGTGCTGACCCGGGTGGAGCTGGAGATCGCAGAGATCGCGGTGACGGTCGGGGAGTTCCTGGCCGCCGCCGAGGACTGCGACGCGGCTGTCGAGATCGTCGACGTGCCGGGCGGCCATCACGGGTTCGAGACGATCGACCACACCGAGCAGGCACGCGATGCGGTGACCCGAGCGGTGCGGGCCGTGCTGGGACACCTGCGGAGCTGAGGCTTCCGCAGTGGGCGGCGGCCCGCGATCTGCCGCCGCCCACTGCCGTCGCCCACTGCTGCCGTCAGCCGCGCAGTCCGGTCGCCTCCGCGAAGTCGTCGCGCGCCTCTGCGTACCGCTTTGCGGCGACAAACAGCGTGGACCTGTCCGTCAGTGCCCTGGTGAGCACCGCCCGGCCCTTGTCTTCATCCGCCTCGGCCAGTCGGCGCGCGAGAGCGACTCCTTCGTCGAACAGGGGCCGGAGGGGCTCCAGAATGCGATGAGTGCGACGCTCCCAGTAGAACACCGAACGGATCGTCAGCCGCCGATGCACGGTGACCAGCTCCTCCAGGTAGTTGCCCGGATCGGCGGCGGCCAGTGGCGCGAGCGAGGCGGCGACCGCCTCGAGGCCGGCCCGGCCCTCGACGTACGCCGCCCACAGGCCCGGAGACCAGCCGAGCGTGTCGGAACCGAACGGCAGCTCCGTTTCGCCCGGCTGCGCCTGCTCGTGTACGCGTCCCGACAGTCCCAGCAGGATCCGCCACCACGCGAGGATGGAGCTCCAGCTCTTGCGCTCGCCACTCGCCGCCAGTTCGGTGAACAGCTCTCCGGCCTCCCGCCGTGCGGCACGGGCATCGGCGGACCGCCCGCGGGAGTCGAGCATTTCGGCGAAGCGGACCAGTTCCCACAGCAGGTTCGCGAGTGACGTGCGTCCGTCCTCGACTTCGCGGCGACTGGTCGAGACCAGCTCTCCGAAGGCGTCGAGGGCCGCCTCGTGCCGGCCGGCCGCGTCCAGCTCGGCCGCCCACTCGACCATGTCCCAGAACGACGGGCCCCTGCCCGAGCCCTCCTGACGCGCGGCGGCCACGATCCTGCCGCACAACTCCGCCGCCTCCCGGTGTCGCCCCTCCTCGGCCAAGGCGGTGGCCATGGGGCCGAGACCGTACACGGGGCTTTCCACCTGCCCCGTTTCGAACGCCCGGCGGCCGGCCAGCGCCATCTCCTCCCGTGCCGAGAGGCCCTCCGCCCGCCGGCCGAGCACGTACAGCTGCCGCTGGTACGCGTCCAGCGCGTCGACGAGCGGTTCGGCCCGTCGTCCCGGCTCCATTCCGTCCAGCCGCCGGGCCGCCTCGACCGCTTCGGCGCACACGCTCAGGCAGGCCTGCGGATGAGCGCCAAGTTCGTAACTGAGGCTCAGCAGAGCCCTTACCAGGCGCGGCAGATACGCCAACGGGCTCACCACCGAAAGTGTCCGGCAGGCGTCCGCCTCCTGACGACGACTGAGCCTGCCGGAGCCCAGCAGCGCCGTGCGCGCTCGCAGTACCGCGTCGTGATCGATGTTCTCGGCATGGGCGGTCCGCCCCGCGTGACCGGACTGCCCTGCATGCTTCGTCGCGGAATTCATGACGGTGATTCTGCGAGCTGCGGACAGCGGCCAACAACGTTTCCGGGCTGTGCCGTTCGTCCTACGAAAACCCCCGCTGACCTGTCATGATGGAAACGTCATCACCCCCGTGGCGGGCTCCCAGCCCTCGACGCCCTGGCGCGCGACCCGGTGCCCGAGCTGACGGATACGCCCAGCAGCAGCGAATACGTCGCAGGACGGGATCCGCGCGGGCGGGGTGCCATCCCGGTGGGTGTCCCAGGCGAGCCCCCGACGTCCGACACCGTCCCTCGTTGTGCCCACCCCCAGTACGCCAGTGGCAGCCCCGTCAGCCTCGCCCAAGCTCACGCCCGTCACCATCGGCGACTGGCGCTATGGGCACGCCGGGCTGGGTTTCTCCACTGACGTCAACGGCTGGGGCGGGCAGTACGACAAGCCCGGCGTTGCACGTCACGCTGACGGTGGCCGATGACCGTCACCGACGAGCGACGACCGCCGCGCACACCGCACGGCGGGACGCACTGCGAGGCCCACCACCGCGAACAGCCCGCCGACAACCGGTCGGCCGCGCGTGCCGTGCTGCACGGCGTTCGCGTGCACCATGCCCACGAGTCGCGACAGCGGGAGGGCGGCATCACGTGGCGCGGTGAGCAACGCAAGAGGCAACCGCAACCGGCCGTGCCCCTGAGAGGTCTGCTCGATACGTGAGACCACGTCCGCCCCACCGCCGCGCCGAACCGCGCGGACTGCGCGGACTGCGCGGACTGCGCGGACTGCGCGGACTGCGCTTGTGTATCAGTCAGCGGTGGCGATGGCTGCCCCCGACCACCACCAGCCCTTCCGGAGCGACCACATTCGTCGTGCCGTCCGCGGCTACGGTGACGTGCATCGGGCATCCGGCGACCTGAAGTTCCGTCACCGTCAAGGGCCCGTATTCGTGGGCGAAGGTGGGCGCGACCGTCACCGTGCCCGCGGGGACGTCCGCGTCGAGGCCAAGGGCCGATCGGAGCACGAGGACCGACGACGCCGCCGCCCACGCCTGCGGCCGGCAGGACGCGGGATAGGGGGCAGGTTGCGTGCCCGCTTGGCTGCCGTGGCCTGCAAAGAGTTCGGGCAGTCGGGCATCGAAGGCGGCGGAGGCAGTGAGCAGGCCGGCCGCCAGTGCATCCGCCGCGTGCGGGAAACCGGCCCGGACGAGCCCGTGCACGGCGATCGCCGTGTCGTGCGGCCAGATCGAACCGGTGTGGTACCCGTATGGGTTGAAGCCCACCGACTCACTGCTCAGCGTGCGCAGCCCATGGCCGGAGTCGAGGTCTGGCGCACTGAGGCGGGCCGCCAGCAGGGCACTCTCCTCATGGTTCAGCAGTCCCGTGCCGAGCAGGTGACCGAAGCCGGAGGTCACCGAGTCCGCCGGTCGGCCGTCGCGGTCCAGTGCGACCGCCGGGTAGGGGCCGTGGGCGTCCTCGACCCAGAAGCGCTTGCGGAAGCGGTCGGCCAGCCGTTCGGCCCACTCCTCCCACTCGTCGGCCCCCGGGCGGCCGAAGGACCGCAACAGCGCCGCACCGCCCCGCGCCGCCTCGTAGGCGTACGCCTGGACTTCGCACAGGGCGATCGGCGGACGGGCAAGGCGGCCGTCGCGTTGGCGGATGGAGTCGTCGGAGTCCTTCCAGCCCTGGTTCGACAGGCCATAGCCGGTCTGGTCGATGTACTTGAGGAAGCCGCCGCCGTCAGCGTCCGCCTGGCCACGCATCCATGCGAGCGCCGACTCGGCGTGCGGCAGCAGCTGTTCGACCTCCTGGGGATCCAGGCCCCAGCGCCAGGCGTCGTGGAGAAGGGTGATCCACAAGGGGGTGGCGTCGACGGTGCCGTAGTACACCGGGGGGAGCGAGAGCTGGTGCGCGATCTGCAGGCTGCCGCGGCGCACTTCGTGCAGGATCTTGCCCGGCTGTTCCTCGGTAGCCGGGTCGGTGACCCCGCCCTGGCGGCGGGCGAGTGTGCGCAGGGTGCCGGCGGCGAGGTCCGTGCCGAGCGGGAGCAGCATTCGGGCGGCCCAGAGTGAGTCGCGGCCGAAGAGGGTCAGGAACCAGGGGGCTCCGGCGGCCAGGAACTGGTCCGGGCGGTCCTCATGCGGCGACTGCGGGTCTGTGAGGCGCAGGCGGTCCAGGTCGGCGAGGGACTGCTGGAGCCACTGGTCGAAGCGGCGGTCCGCGCTGCGTATTACGGGGGTGCGCCAGGGCAGTGGTTGTGCCGGCGGGGCCGGGAACTGGTCGCCGTCGGCGTAGGTCGCTGTGCAGGTCAGTGTCACGCTCCACGAGGTGCCGGGCTCGAGGTCGATGTCGTACGACAGCCGGACCGTCGGCACCTCGAGCACGTCCGGTGCGGGCTCGCAGGCCAGGCTGACGGTGAAGTCGTCGCCGGTCCAGGTCAGGCCGACATCGTCGGCGTCAGCGACCTGCGGCTCAACCGTCTCCAGAGCATGCCCGGACTTCACCTGCTCCATCGTGGCGAGGTCCGTGCCGACGGTCAGTGTCAGCCGGAAACGGACGTGCTCGCTGCCTGCGTTGGTGACCTCGAAGACCTCTTCCAGCCGGCCTGCCGCCGTGCTCCGGCTGCGGTGCAGGGCGACGGCGGGGTCCGCTGTCACCTCGCCGAGCCCGCGCAGGATCGCCCTGAAGTCGGCCCGGTCCGCTCCCCGCGGCCGGCCATGGACCGGAGCCAGATGGATGCCCTCGGCGGCGACGGTCAGGCGGGACAGCGCCCTGCGGTCCCCGTGATAGAAGCCGTCCGCGCCCCCGCTGAGCTGCCCGTCCGGATGCGAGATCACCAGGCTGGGGGCGTGCAGCGTGACGGCTGCGTCGTGCAGGAACGGCTGCAGGCCCCCTGCCGCAAACGGCGGTGCCGTGACCGTTCCGTTGGTTTCCTGGGTCTTGACAGTGGAGTCCAAAGGAGTAGAACCTCTCCGTGTTAGATCGTTCCAAAAACACTAAGTGACTCTTCAGGGCACTGGCAATGTGTTTGGAACGCTAAAATCCAGTCACATCTCCTCTGTAAGTCGGAGACCCGTATGCCCCGCTCCAGCAGCAGTTCCTCGGTCAAGGCCGGCCCGGTGACCCTCGCGATGGTCGCCAGCCGGGCCGGGGTCTCCCCGCAGACCGTGTCGAACGCGATCAACTCGCCGGACATGCTGCGGCCCGAGACCCTGGAGAGGGTCCGCCGCATGATCGACGAGATGGGCTATCGCCCCAGCCGCGCCGCGCAGACGCTGCGCACCCGCTCCAGCAAGCTGATCGGCTACGGCATCCAGCCCGTGCCGTTCAGCAGCCCCGTCCTGGACCGCTTCCTGCATGCCCTGTCGCACGCCGCCGACGAGGCCGGTTACCGGATTCTGCTCTTCGCCTGCCCGTCCGGCGAACCGACGCTGGAGGGGTACGAGGAGCTGCTGGGCCAGCACGAGGTCGACGGCTTCGTGCTCAGCGGAACCGAGCGCGGCGACCCGCGCCAGGCGTGGCTGGCCAAGCGGGGCGTGCCGTTCGTCGGCTTCGGCCGGATGTGGTCGGGACGGCAGATCGGTGACTGGGTCGACGTCGACGGCGCCTCGGGCACGGACGCCGCGGTCGAGCACCTCGTCGCCCAGGGACACCGCAAGATCGCCTTCCTGGGCTGGGAGCGCGGCTCCTCCGGCGCCGGCGACGACCGCGCCGAGGGCTGGCAGCGCGCCATGCGCCGGCACGGCCTGTCCACCCGCGGGCGGCGCGGCCAGAGCGTGAACGACATCGACGCCGCCCGCGCCGCCGTCGAGCCGCTCCTGGACGCGGGCGCGACCGCAGTGGTCGCGGCCAGCGACATGCTTGCGCTCGGCTGCTACCAGACGCTGCGCGAACGCGGTGCCACCCCAGGCCGCGACATCGCCGTGGTCGGCTTCGACGACTCGCCGACCGCCGCACTCCTCTCCCCCGCCCTGTCCTCCATCGCCCAGCCGCTGGAGGACGTCGGCCGGGAGTGCGTGCGGCTTCTGCTGGCGCGAATCGCCTCCCCCGGCACACCGCCCGAGCGTCTCCTGCTGGAGCCGTCCCTGGTCGTCCGCGACAGCACCACCACGACGCGGTCCGCCCCAACCGAGTAGGCGCCACCGGGTGCCCCCGACCGCCGGCACCGCCTCACCTTCGAAACTTCACCCTCCGCTCCCCCCCACCCCGGACCCACGTCCCCGTGCCGCCCGGGTGGAGCCGCACGTACCGCCCCGCACCACCGGAGGAAGTCATGCAAAACCGTACGGCCGTCGCGGCCCTTGTCACCTGTGCGGCCATACTGACCGCCACAGGCTGCTCGTCGAGTTTCGGCGGCGACAAGAAGACCGCGCAGGACTCCAGCTCCAAGCAGCACCTCACCGTTCTGATCGCTTCCTCGGGCGACGCCGAGACCAGGGCCGTCAAGGAGGCGGCCGCCGCATACGCCAAGAAGTCCGGCAACACGGTGACCGTGGACGTCGCCAAGGACATCAACCAGCAGCTCGCCCAGTCGTTCGCCGGGCACAAGCCGCCGGACGCCTTCTACGTCGACTCCAGCCAGTTCGCCAACTACGCCAAGGGCGGCTCCCTGTACGCCTACGGCGACCAGATCAAGGACGCGGACGACTTCTCCGCCCAGCTGCGCGCCTCCTTCACCTACAACGGGAAGCTGGTGTGCCTGCCCAAGGACACCTCCACCCTCGCCCTGGCGATCAACACGGACCTGTGGATGAAGGCCGGGCTGACCGCGAAGGACTACCCCACCACCTGGGCTCAGCTGAAGACGCTTGCCGCCAGGCTGACCAAGGGCAATGTCACCGGGCTGGTCATCAACGGCGAGTACGCGCGGGTCGGCGTCTTCATGAGAGAGGCCGGCGGCTGGATCACCAACGCCGACCAGACGCAGATGACCGCCCACAGCGCACAGAACGCTGAGGCGCTGGCCTACGTGCAGTCGCTGTTGAAGTCCGGCTCCCTGAAGTACGCCAACCAGGTCGACACCAACTGGGGCGGCGAGGCCCTCGGCAAGGGCAAGGCCGCCATGACCATCGAGGGCAACTGGCTCACCGGCGGCATGAAGGCCGACTACCCGAACGTGAAGTACTCAGTGGTTCCGCTGCCCGCCGGCCCGTCCGGAAAGGGCACCCTCGCCTTCAGCCAGTGCTGGGGCGTGGCCCAGGACAGCACCCACCGGACAGCGGCCGTGGACCTGGTGCGGCACCTGACCTCCGCCACACAGCAGTTGAAGAACGCGGATGCCTTCGGCGTGATGCCCTCCCGCACCAGCGCCCTCGGCGAGTACGCGAAGAAGAACCCGTCCGCCAAGGCGTGGGCCGACGCCACCGCCTACGCCCAGGGCCCGGTGACCGTCGCCGGCTTCGACAAGGTCCTCAACCAGTTCAACACCGACCTCGCCAAGCTGGGCACCAGCGACCCGAAGAGGATCCTCGCCGACCTGCAGCGCAACGGCGATCAGGCCCTCACGAAGGGCGACTGAGCCTCCATGTCCCCGCGTACGTCACAGCACCCTCGCCCGGTCCCGCGTTCGCGCGCGGGCGGGGGTCCCCGTACGGCCGTCTCGCCGGGCGAACCTGACACGCCCGGCGGGCCCGGCCCGGCCGCGGCGCCCCGCGCCAAATCCGCCCCGCGCGCGGGGCGCCGCGCCGAAGGCACCTGGGGCTGGTTGTTCGTCAGCCCCATGGTGATCGTCCTCGGCCTGTTCCTGGTCCTGCCGACCCTGATGGCGCTGTGGGTCAGCCTGTTGAACTGGGACGGCCAGTCCAACCCTTTCAACGGAGAGGCGAAGTTCGTCGGGCTCGACAACTACCGGAACCTGCTCATCCGGGACGGACTCGACCGCACCCTCTTCGCCACCTCGCTGCGCAACAACGCCTACTACGTGCTGTTGACCGTGCCGCTGCAGACCGTCCTCGCGCTGGCGCTGGCGATCATCGTCAACCAGCGGATGCTGCGCGGCCGTGGCGCCCTGCGCACCGCGTTCTACTTCCCCTCCGTCACCAGCTCGATCGCGGTCTCCACGATCTTCCTCTTTCTCTTCCAGGGCAGCGGCGCCGTCAACACCGTGGCGTCCTGGGTCGGAGTGAGGGGCCCGAACTGGTTCAACGACCCCCGCGGAGTGCTCTCTCTCCTCCTCGGCGCGCTGGGCATCGTCGACATCGACCACCCCTCAGGCGCCCTGGCCGAACACTCCATCATGGGCCTGTCCTGGTTCGAGTGGCTGTCCGGCCCGTCCGTCGCGATGTGCACGATCATCCTGCTCGCCGTGTGGACGACCTCGGGCACCTTCATGCTGATCTTCCTCGCGGCTCTCCAGGGCATCCCGCGCGAGCTGGAGGAGTCCGCCGCCATCGAAGGTGTCAACCGGTTGCAGATGCTGCGCTACGTGACCCTGCCCGCGCTGCGCCCCGTGCTCTTCCTCGTCCTCACCCTCGGACTGATCGGCACGTGGCAGGTCTTCGACCAGGTGTACGTCATGGGCCAGGGCGCCCCCGGTAACACAACTCTGACCCCGGCGTACCTGTCCTACTCGTCCGCCTTCGGCGACGCCGACTTCGGACAGGGGTCGGCCATCGCCTTCATCCTGCTCACGCTGATCCTGACCATGACCGCCCTGCAACGCTTCGTGCTGCGCGAGCGCACCAATCGCCCCCGGAGGACGCGATGAACGCCAAGGCCGCGGCCGTCCGGGCGCCGGGACTGCCGGTACTCGGCCGCTTCCCCCTGACGCTGCGCATCCTCGGATACACGCTGGTGGCGGCGCTCGGGACGCTGTATCTGATGCCCTTCGTGATCCAGCTGGTGACCGGGTTCAAAACGGACCCGGAGGCAGCAGCACACCCCCTCGGGCTGATCCCCACCACCCCCACGACCGCCGCCTACCAGCGGCTGTTCGGACTGAGCCAGGCCGGTGACGGTGTGCCGTTCCTGCGCTGGCTGGGCAACTCGGGTCTCGTCGCCGTCGTCGTCACCGCCGGACGTGTCCTGTTCGACTCGATGGCCGGCTACGCACTGGCCCGGCTGCACTTCCGCGGCCGCACCCTGCTGTTCGGCTTCATCATCGCCGTCCTCGCGGTCCCCAACGTGGCCTTGCTGATCCCGAGATTCCTGGTCCTCAACACCTTCGGGCTCTTCGACACCTACACCGGCATGATCCTGCCCCTGATGGTCGACGCGGCGGGCATCTTCATCATGAAACAGTTCTTCGAATCCATCCCCCGGGAAGTGGAGGAAGCCGCCCGCGTCGATGGCGCCGGGGTCTTCCGCACCTTCTGGTCGATCGTCCTGCCCATGGCCCGGCCCGCCCTGATCACCTTGACCATCCTGTCGTTCCAGGGCTCGTGGAACGAATTCACCCACTTCCTCGTGGCCACCCAGTCCAGCCAGTACGAAACCCTGACCACCGGACTCGCCCGGCTCGTCTCAGGCAGCCTCGGCGGTGGCACCCAGTACCCGCTCAAACTGGCAGCGGCCCTCCTGGCCACCCTGCCCGTCGCCGCGCTGTTCTTCTGCTTCCAGCGCTACTTCGTCCAAGGCGCCAACGCGGGAGCCGTCAAGGAATAGCAGTCGCCGCCGATCTGTGCCGACCCGGGGCCGCGGACCGACGCGGGCATCCCGCGCGAGCACCGCGTGAGCACCGCGTGAGCGGGTGGCCCGGTCACCCGCTGTGGTCGGGAGCGGAATCTCCGGCGCCAGACCACCGCTGACCCCGCCCTCGCAGGCGTCGGCCTGACCTGGTGACCCAGCGCCCGCCGGTCTGCCTGGGGCTGCCACCCGCCCGGGGGAGTTGGCGTCTTGAACCGCCGAAAAGGCTGCTGTGTGGTGACAACCCGCGCATCTGCGGGTCGCCGTGGTCGGCCCAAGGGATGCACGGCCCACTTGGTAAGCGGACGGCGCCGGCCGAGAACGCGGCCACGACGACAGCCGGACCAGTCACCTAACGAGTCGCCTGACGCAGGCGGCGGGGTTCGCCACCACCAGGACCCGGCGCGAGCCGGGAATGGGACCCGAGTGGTACTCGCCCACGCGTCACCGGCCGGGGTACAGATTCCGGTGGATGGCTTGGGCCACGCTTTCAATCGTGTCCATGCCATAGTCCCATCCCGCTTCCGGATGCTCGTCCTCAGGGACCCTGTTGTTCTCGGTCAGGACCACCAGGCCGTAGTCGTGCGCGCGGCCGGTGATCGCGCTCATGCTGTGGACCTTCCAGTCCCCGCGATCCCAGGGGTTCCTGAGGTTCTCTTCGGAACGCTGAAGCCACCCGTTCTTCACCTGGACGTCGGCATCCGACGGAGCTCCGGCGGGCGCTCCCCACCGCTGATCCTCCTGCACGTCCCGCATGAGGTCGAGGATGTAGGCGCGCTCCTCCTCGTCCAGGACCGCATCGTCCTCGCCCGTGAGCAGTTCGAGCAGGGTGGCCTGGTCCCTCGCAGTGACCTGCGTCAGACCCATGAAGCCCGCTTCGTCGATGGTCGTGTTCATCATTCCGGCCTCGTCCAGGAAATCCTGGATGCTGTCCGGGCCGACCATGTCCCACAACACGTACGTCGATTCGTTGTCCGAGTTCACGATCATCTTCCTCGCGAGATCCTGCTCCTCTTCGGACAGGCCCTCTCCTCTGGCATGAAGCAGAGCGCCAAGGACGATCGGTTTCACAATGCTCGCCGAGTCGTAGTGCTTGTCGGCGCGGTATGCGCACGAAGTACGCGTGGACCGGTCGTACAGCGCGATGGACGCCCGGCTGGCGCGACCGGCCAGGGCCCGGGCTATGTCCCGGGTCAGGGCGCGGGCGAGCCGGGGTTTCTTGGAGGTGCATTCGATGACCCCGCCCATGAGCCGCTGCACAGCATTTTCCGATTTCCCGGTTCGACGGGAAGTCGAGGGAGCGTGAGCGGGGGCCAAGGCCGAATCCGAAGGATCAGCCGCAGCTGCAGGCGGGTCAGACTTCGAAGAGGGAACTCGAGAGGGCACCGAGACGGATACGGCAAAGGCAAGGGAGACCGCGACGGAAATCGCTCCCCAGGTCACTTTCGATGTCGTCTCACTGAGCATCAGCCCGTTGCCCTTCGTCTGTCCGCCCGCCTCACCGACTTGTGCAGGCATCGATGCGGCACCGGTCGGCACCGCGCAATCGACGCTACAAGTGGGGTGCGCACCTGACCTCTTCGGTCGGCCGACAGGTCTAAAGGTTGGCTCGCAGAGCCGAGCAGTGGGGCACCCCCGGCGTGGACCTGGGCGGACATGCAGCCCGGTTCCCGCTTCGCCGTCGGTTGCTACGCGGTGGTCACCGCAATCGCGAGGGGGGGTCGACACTGGTCACACAAGAAACGCGGCATTCTGCAGATTGGACACTGCCGTGAACAGCGAGTTCATTGCGTTGGTCACGTACTCGGCCCGCGGGTGGAGTCGACGCGGCCGGCGAGGTATCCGCCACCTGAGAAGGCAACCCGCGAGGCGCTCAGCCCACGACCCGCCGCGACATGGCTCAAATCAGTTCGGGCTGCGGTTCGGGCTGCGGTTCGCGTCGTGGTTTCGGCAGATGCGCAGACGCAGCCTTCCGTTCCCAGAGCTTGGTGGTCCGTACGTAGCCGTAGACCACTGAGGTCATCGCCAGAATGAGCAGCGGCCCGAACACCCACGGATGTCCGGCCATCTCCACCGACAGATAGCGGTACGACGCCAAGAGCGCAGCGAAGACCGCGGCGCCGTAGACGACCAGCTGGATTCCCGGCCGGTCCCAGCCGCGGTCGAGTGCGCGCAGCGCCGTCTCGATCGTGAGCGTGAACACCACGCCGGCGACGATGTCCGCGCCGTAGTGGTAGCCGAAGCCCAGTGTTGCGCCGAGCGTGGCGATCAGCCAGAACGCGCCTGCGAATCGCAGAGCCCGTGGGCCCTTGCGGGAATGAATGAAGATCGCGGTGGCCCACGCTGTGTGCAGGCTGGGCATGCAGTTGCGCGGGGTGATCTCGTCGAAGGGCATCGGATGCGGGGTATTGAGCGGCGGCGGCGTGTCCGGCCACAGGTGGGCCACCGCCCAGTGCCCGCCTTCGGCGCCGTAGGCGAAGACCGGTCCGACCACCGGGTAGATCATGTAGATGGCCGGCCCGAGCAGGCCGATGACCAGGAAGGTGCGCACCAGGTGATGGCCGGGGAAGCGGCGCTCGACCGCCACGTTACGCAACTGGTACAGCGCGACGACGACCGCGGCCACCCCGAGCTGAACATAGACCCAGTCGAGAACGTGGAAGCCGACCGTGCCGGTGGCCTCGACGATCCGGCCCACCAGCAATGACGGGCTGCCCAACGCGTGATCGGCGGCTGCCACGTACTGGTCGAGCACCACCGGACGGGACTTCGACGTGATCAGCAGCCAGATGTCGCCGGTCTTACGACCGGCCACCAGCAGCAGGGCCAGTCCGACGCCTTTCAGTAGCAGCACACGGTCCCGGCCGGTGCGGCGTGTGAGAGCGATGACGCCATGGGCCAAGACCACCCACAACGCGCCGTTGCCGGCCATCATCTTGGCATCGACCACCCACCGCACGAGCCAGAAGACGACATCGATGCCGATCGCGGCGCCGACCGCGACGAACCGCTGCCGCCAGGTGAGCACCACCATCATCAACGCCATACCGGCGTACAACAGCGGCCCTGACTTGGGGGCGAATATCACCTCTCGCACCTGGTTGCTCATCGGCCCCCGCACGCCGTACCGACGCGCGGCGATCTCCAGTGCAATGAGGAATCCGAGGGCCAGCACACTCACCGCGGCCCACAGCATGACGCGTGGATGACGCCATGCAGCCAACCGAGGGCTGCCGCCTATTCGCGAAAACACTCGCGTTACCGTAGATATCAATTTTCAGCCGATTTGTGATATTTCAACATGATCGTTGTGAGCTCGAACATGCTAGCGGAGCGGGCGGGTTCCCGATCGCGGGTACGTCGAATACGCCATCGACTCCTGTTTGCCCACGGCCACGGCGGACATGAAGCGCCCCGCGGAACCGGATTCGGCGGCGGCGATCATGTGGAGGCCAAGCGCCCCGACCTGCTGCCGCTCTGAGCACGGAGCAGGTCAGGCGCGGGGGGTACCGGAGAGGTGCGCCGGGGGAATCGCCGCGGGGATCCGTTCGAGGACTCCGCCGGCGAAGAGGTCGTACAGCGGCAGCGTCTCCAGGTGGACGTAGCCGATGTGGCAGTCGCAGACGGCGAGCGGGCAGGACCGGGGCAGAAGCGCGCGGCGGAACGAGCCGTCGTAGAGGTTGCCCAGCTCGGCGCGGACGAAGTGGCAACGCCGGACGGTCCCGTCGCCATCCACCGAGATCACCGACTCGCCGGTGCGGCACGGCAGCCCGGCGGAGCGGTGCGGACGGCGGCTGTAGGGGAACAGCGGGTCCAGCTCCGTCCAGGCGTCGGCCTCGGCGTCGGAGAGCTCCTGCCCCTCGGGCGCGTTCACCCAGAGGTAGATGTGCGGCGGCAGATCGGCGCGGAGCCTGTGCGCCTGCGCGAGATGGGCGGGAAAGCCGACGATGCCGACGCTGAACCGAATCTCCCGCCTGACCAGATCCCGACACTTGGTGATGAACCGGTCATAAGGAGTTTGGCTGGGGTGATACGTGCACCACAGGGCGAGCTTCGCCGGATCCGCGTCCGCCATCCAGTCGGTACGGCAGCTGAGGTTCGTCTGGATCGCGACCCGGCGGATGTGTGGCAGATGTGACAGCTCGGTCAGTGCCTTGCGGTACCAGGAGCGGACCAGGCCCTCTCCCCACGGGGTGAACAGTACCGACAGCCGGTCATCGGTCTGCGCCGCGGCCCAGGCCGTGAAGCGCTCCAGCGCCACCCGGTCGGCGCGCAGTTGCTCCCGGCTGTCGCGCCGCTTCGCGAACGGGCAGTAGGGGCAGTCGTAGTCGCAGGAAGCGAGCGGGCCCCGGTACAGCACGGTCAGATCCATGGCCCCGCTCACTTCGGCTCGTACGCGGCCATCGCGGCGCGCACCGCGGGCGAGAACAGCTCGGGACCCAGGGCGTCCGAGTGGGCCAGGCCCTCGGGAGACAGCCGCAACCGGCCGGGGGCAGCGGCTGCGTCCAGCCAGCCGAGCGCGGCGAACCGCTCCAGCTCCGCCGGGAAGTGGTCGGCGGGAGCGGCGCCGAACCGCTCGCGGTAGCAGGCCACCTCCATCCCTTCCGCCTGCAGCAGTGACTGCAGGAGATGGCGGCGGCGCGCCTCGCCCTCGTCGACCCAGCGGCCCACCTTCGCGCGGGAGAAGTCCCTGGTGGTGGTGAAGTCGTCGATGATGCGCCGTATCTCGCCCATGCCGACGGCGTAGTCGAAGGAGTAGTGCAGGGCCGACGTGTAGGAGCGGGCGCCGCAGCCCAGCCCGATCATGCCGTCCGTCTGGCACGCGTGGTCGTCGGCGGCGGAGGGCGGGGCGCCGGCACGGCGGAACATGCGCATGGACACCTGCTCGTACCCGCGGGCGAGCAGATGATCGCGGCCCGTGCGGTACAGCCGCAGCCGCTGCTCGTCCCAGGCGGCGTCGGCCGCGGCCCCGAGGCGACCGAGACCGGTCAGCGGCCGGACGTACAGCGGATACAAATACAGCTCCTCCGGCTCCCAGCCGAGGGCGGCGTCGAGCGAGGAGAGCCAGGTCCGCTCACTCTGGCCGTCGATGCCGTAGATGAGGTCGATGTTGAGGACGGGGATCTCGGCGTCCCGTATCCGGCCGAGCGCGGCCTCCACGTCGGCCCGGCGCTGCGGACGGACCGCGGCCCGTGCCTCTGCGTCGACGAAGCTCTGCACGCCGATGCTGACGCGGGTGGTGCCGCGCTCGGCGAGCACGGCCAGCCGGTCGGCCGTTGCCGTCGCCGGGGAGGTCTCGACGGAGAGCGGCACCGCCGTCAGATCCGCCCCCATCCGCTTCTCCGCGATGTCGCAGAGCCGCTCCAGCTCACCCGCCGTCAGGAACGTCGGTGTGCCGCCGCCGAACGCGGCCGCCGCGAACCGGACCGGGCCGTCGTCCCCGAGCGCCTCCCGCACCGCGGCCGCCTGGCGGTCGAGCGCGTCCAGGTAACGCCCGGTCAGCTCGTCGGGAGCGCCGATCCTGGTGAACAGGTTGCAGAAGCCGCACCGGACCTCGCAGAACGGTATGTGCAGATAGAGCGAGAGGGCGTCCTTGGGCTCGTGCGCCCACAGCTCGCGCAGCACGGGCCGGCTGTCGCCGAGGGGGCGGTAGGCCGTCTTGTGCGGATAGGCGTAGACGTAGCTCTGGTAGGGGCGCGGACGGAACCGCGGTACGGGGGTACTCATGCGGAGGCCTCGAGGAAGAAGTGGGCGTAGGGGACCGTCCAGACGGCCTCGTGGCCGATCCGGTGGCCGGTGAAACCGCCGTCGCCGTAGGCGGTGCCATGGTCGGAGCAGACGATCGCGAAGCAGCGGCGGCGGCTGCTCGCGGCGGCGAAGAGCCGCCCGATGTGGCGGTCCACGTACTCGAGGGCCGCGGCGTGCGTCGCACGCGAGTCACCGGCGGCGCGGGTGGCACCGGGCAGATGGAACCAGTTGGGCTGGTGCAGCGAAGGCACATTGACGAACAGGAACAGCCTGCGGTCGGCCGGCAGCGCGCCCACCACCTGCTCCGCCCGCCCCACCTGTGCCTCGAACGACGTGGGCGAGGCGACACCGAACTCCGGCTCCCAGTGGCTCTCCTGGAACAGAGCAGGCAGCACGGAACCCAGCGGTCCCTGCTTGTTGAAGAACCCCACACCGCCGATGCACACCGTGCGGTAACCGACCCCCGCGAGGGCGGAGACCAGATCCGGGGTGTCGAAGACGAAGGTACGGCCCGCGGTCGTCTCACTGCCCGCGAACCGGGCGGCGAACAGCCTCGGATGAGGCCCCTGCGCCGCCGGGGTGGGCAGGAAACCCGCGAACATCGCCTGATGGGAGGCGTAGGTGAAACTGCCCGGCGCGTGCCTCTTCTCCCAGACGCCACCGGGAAGATGACGGGCCAGATGGGGGATCCGACCCTCGGCCGCCAGCTCGGCGGCGACGTCGAAGCGCAGGGTGTCGAGCGTGACGAGCAGCAGATCGTCCCGCCCGACGACCTCGTTCATGTCGGGCGGCTCGGCGGCCTCGCGGCCATGGAGCGTGTCGTGGTCAGGCAGATGCACTCTGATGGTTCCTCGTCCTGCTCAGTACGGTGGCGACCTGCGCCGCATAGGTGTCCAGGCCCTCCGCGCCGCTCCCGGGCAGCCCGGTGAGCCGCGGCAGAAGATCCCCGAACGCGTTGACCTCCCCGACGGCGAAACGCCGCCAGCCCGTCGCGGGCAGCAGGTCGACGCCTACGCGCGACACCCCGGGGAAGCACTCCGCGGCCCGTTCGCAGACCGCGAGCGTCTCCGCCCAGCTTCCGCCGGCCGCCTCCGTCGCCGCCCGGGCGGCCGCGAGGTCGCCGCGCCCGCCGCCCAGATGGAGATTGGTCATGGGAAAGCGGCTGGTACGCACCACCGCGTGGGTGACACGGCCCGCGACCACCACCACCCTCAGATCGGCGACCCGCCCGTCCTGCGACGCCTTCGGCAGCCAGCGCTCGATGTGCAGACCGTCCGGTGCGAGGGCGTCGATCAGCGCGGCGACCTCGCGCTCGCCGCTGTAGCGCCGGACCCGCAGATTGTTGAAGAGCCGTCCGCTCGCGTCCCGTTCGACCGAGGTGGTGGCCTGCACCCGGCCCCGGCTCGCCGTCTCCAGGGCCAGCACCCCGGACGCGGACGAGCCGTGCGCGAGCTTGACGAACACCCGCCGGAGGCCGGTCGCGGCCAGCAGCGCGCGCACGTCGTCCCAGCCGCCGGCCTCGGGCGCACCGGCGCCGGACGTCGGCGACTCGGGCACCGGAACGGCCGCCGCCGACAGGGCCGCGTGACACAGCCGCTTGTCGAACAGCACGGCGAGCCCCGCCGGATCGTCGAGCAGCTCCGCCCCGCCGGCCGCCGCCAGCGCCGCGATCTCTGATACGGCGGCGGTGAACCGCTCGTACCAGAGCCGGGTGCCCTCCACGCGGGTCGGGTCCTCGACCCCGCGCAACGCCCTTTCCACTTCGGCGTCCCCGCCCGGAGAGTCGATCCGTACCAGCTCGCCCGCCCGGAACTCCGCCCGGCCGCCCAGCACATCGAGCCAGGGCACCACCCGCGCGGCGGGCAGGCCCGCGGTGCGCAGCGCGTCCTGGAACAACGCCACACGGCGGCCCGTCGGAATGCCGACGACCGCGAGAGGGGGGCCGGTGCGGCGGACGGAGCCGATCACTCCGCGACAGCCGTGTAGCGGTCTTCCCTACCGCCGGAGCCGTCGGCCTCCGACTCCGACACGTCGAGCTCCACACCGGCCGGCACCAGGGCGTCGGACAGGCGCTGCACCATCGCCTCACTCATGAAGTGGTGGTGCAGATCCAGCTTCTTCAGATGGGTCATCGGCTGGCCGTTCAGCAGGGCCTCGGCGCCGTCGTCACCGAGGGTGCCCATCGACAGGTCCAGGATCTCGAGGCGTGCGACCACCGGCGCACCGGCCACCGCGACGGCGATCTCGTCCTGTATCTCGCTGTTGCGCAGCGCAAGATGCCGCAGGCGCGGCAGCCTCGTGCCCGACAGGAACGGCTCCAGGTCCGACACGTCCGCGTTCGCCCCGTACCACGACGTGCCGAGCCAGAGGTCGAGCTTCTCCAGCGCCGACAGGTCACTCGCGGCGATGCCGCGCACCACGCCCGCGTCCAGCCCGCCCGTCTCGACGACGAGGGAGCGCAGCCGCTCGTGCTTCACCGCGGAGAACCCCAGCCCCTGCCCGCCGCGCACACCGAACTCCTCGAGGTCGGCGAAGGCGTCGAGCAGCCCCGTCACCTCGCCCTGGTTGATCCAGGAGATCTCGCACTCCTCGAAGGTGATGTCACCCAGGAACAGCCCGCGCAGCCGCGGCAGTCGGTCCTTCGCCCCGGTCAGCGCCTCTATGACGTCGTCGGGAGACGAGTCGTAGGCCTCGCTCCACGAGCCGACGATCAGCGCCCGCACCTGTGTGGTGTCCACCGCGGCGGCGAAGCGGGCGAACGCCTCGGGCCACTCCTCCTCGCTGTCGTACGAGTCGACGGAGATCCGCCAGGCGACGCTCTCCGGCGCCGGCAGCGCGGCCTGGGCCTCGGCGTCGGGGAAGTCGAACGCGGGCAGGCCGTACCACTCCTGCAGATGGTCCGAAATGGTCATGACGGGCTCCAGACACCGGTGAGGCTTGATCGCTGACGTGCGAGCAAGTTCTACCAAGCGCCACTGACACTCCCGCCCGCGGGGGCGGCCAGCCCGCGACGCCGAACGCCGTTGTCAGACCCGCCCCCTAACGTCATGAGCAGGTCGGACGCACACGGCGCCCGGCGGGAAGGGGAGAGACATGTACCGGCAGGGAGACGTGCTGATCGTGCCCGTCGCAGGGGAGGCCGTGCCCTCGCACGTCGCGGAAGCGCCGGGCGAGGCACGGGACGCACGCGGACGCATGGTGCTCGCCCTCGGCGAGGTCACGGGCCATGCCCACGCGGTGACCGGGCGCGGCCGACTGGTGCGCGAGCCGGGGCCGTTCGGGCCGATGCTGCTCCATCTGCCGGAAGGCGGCCGGGTGGTGCACGAGGAGCACGCGGCGATACCGCTGCCGAAGGGGTGGTACCGGGTGGTGCGCCAGCGCGAGTACCTGCCCGGAGCGGTGCGGATCGTCGCCGACTGACCCCCGCGGGGCGTGGCGGTGACCGGGCACGAGATGCGGAACGACAACAGGGGACGGGACTTTCACATGCAGTATGCGGACAAGTGGCGGGCCATCGCGGCGGCGACCGGACCGGCGGACCGGGCGGCCGCCGAGGAGGGCGTACGGCTCGCGTACCGTACGGCCGGGCTCACCGCGCCCGAGCGGATCGTCTGGGCGGGCTCGCCCCTCGCGGGCGTCGAGGCCGTGCGGGCCCTCGAGGAGCCGGGACGTTCGGTGCGCGACGACGTGCGTACCCGCCCCTGGGCGGACGAACGGCGCCGGGTGCACGACGAGATGGGTCCCGGCGGCTGGACCGCACTGTGGAGCACGACCGGGGCGCTGCTCTGGGACGGCACCCGCTCGCTGGCCGAGCGGATACGGACAGGAGTCGTGGACGCCCTCCTGGAGAAGGCGCCGGAGGACACCGCCGGCCGCGCCGAGGCCGAGACGAACCTCCGTGTCGTCCTGCTCGACGCGGTCCTCGGGCAGCACGACGCGGCATGGCTGGCCGCCTTCGACGGCCGCGGCGAGCGGCTGGAGGGACTCGCGCGCGTCGCCGCCCACGCCGGCTGGTGGTGGCCGTACGAGAACGCGGTCGTGATCTGCGAACGGCCCACGCAGCTGCACCGCGACGAGGCGGGCCGGCTCGACAACGGCGACGGCCCCGCCCTGCTCTTCCCGGACGGGTTCGCCCTGCACGCGTGGCGCGGTATGCCAGTGCCCGCCGAGTTCCTGCACGAGCTGACGGCACTGACCCCCGAGCGGATACGCACGGAGGAGAACGCGGAACTGCGCCGCGTGATGCTGGAGTACCACGGTTACGACCGCTACCTCGCGGAGTCCGGCGCCGAGCCGGTGCATCGCGACGAGAGCGGGATCCTGTGGCGGATCGCGCTCGCGGACGACGAGGACGTGGTGATGGTCGAGGTGGTCAACTCCACGCCGGAGCCGGATGGCACCCACCGTACGTACTGGCTGCGCGTGCCGCCCACGACGCGCACGGCGAAGGAAGGCGTCGCCTGGACGTTCGGACTGCACGCCGCGGCCTACGAACCGCTGCGGGAGACCTGAGCCGCCGAGGGGTCCGGTCGGCGGTGGTGCCGGCGTGCCCCTGGACGGGCCGGTGCGCAGCGTGCCGTGGCCGTCAACGCGGCCTGGTCGATGCCCAGCGTGCCGTGGCGGTCAACGCCGCCTGGTCAATGCCCATGCACGAGCGAGAGCCTCATCGGTCCACTGGAACATCGCCGCCGGGACAGTGACCGGCGTGCGACGTCATCTGGACGGCCAGCCCGTCCAGGCGCGCCGTCAGCCGCCAGGCTGCCGCCGCCATCCTCGCAACGGGAACTCCCTGGCGGCCGCACCCTCCGCCATGACCTTCGTCAGCGCCGACTTCGAGGGCTGGTCGAGGCCGCGGGAGACGTTCCGCAGCGCTGGTCGCGAACTGCTGAGCGGTCGGCCCCTGTCGGCACCTGCGAGCCCGCTGGCCCGGGAGAAGCTGTACGTGGTGCTGGACACTTCTCCCCGCACCGGCACGCCGAAGTCCGCGCCTGGGCCGCTGACAACGACGTCCAGTTGGTCTTCTCACCGACCTACTGCTCGTGGCCGAACTGGATGGAGTCGGAGTTCGCGACCTGGCGGTACTTCACGCTGAACGGCACCGACCATCGCACCCACAACGAACAGAACGCCGCTATCGCCGACTACATCCGCTGGCGCAACACCCGTGCCGAGCCGAAGACCACCTTCGCCCCTGACTCACCCATCCGTCAGTGGACCGCATACCCGGCCAAGGCCGCGTGACGAACCACCCAGCAGCCGATCGCCATCCTGTTGTCGCAGCCAGCGAGATCACGTAAGGTAAACCAACGTGAACACCGGACCGGCGCTACGCCACGCACAGATTGGCCACCCGGTGGAGGGCTGATCGCACAGCGGGTGCGCAGAAGGCCACCCCCTCAGTTCGGCACGCGGACCTCCCAACGCTCGTGCACCGAGAGTCCGTTCTTCGTGTCGAACAACAATGAGGTCAGCTGAATGACAGTCACGTTCAACCACACCATCATCGCCGCCAAGGATCGCAACGAGTCGGCTCAGTTCTTCCGCGAGCTGTTGGAACTCCCGGAAGCGCCGTCCTGGGGCCCGTTCACCAACATCCAGCTCCCCGACGGCGTGCTGCTTCAGTTCGCCGAGCCGCCGGTGGAGATCCAGATGCAGCATTACGCGTTCCTGATCGACGACGAGCTGTTCGACCGTGCGTATCGGCGGCTGTGTGACCGAGACATCGAGCACTGGGCCGATCCGCAGATGCGACGCCCAAGCGAGATCAACAACGAGCACGGCGGTCGAGGGGTGTACTTCAAAGACCCTGCCGGTCACGCAATTGAGCTGATCACCCGGCCGTACCTGTAACCGAGTGAGTGTCTGGTCGGGCACCCGAAACGCGGCGCCCGACCAGACAACCGACTGGCGAAACCCGTTGCCCCAGGGCGCCACGGCGTTCGGGCAAGCCATGCGAGCGACGAACCTGGTCTTCGACTTCTTCGGCACCAACGACTCGCGTTCACGCCTTCCACGAGCGGCTCCCCAAGACCGGCTCCACCTACACGGCGTTCTCCTACGCGCTCCTTGTCGCCACCCGGCAACCCGGCCCGCAGCACGACCTGGCCATCGCCTTTGACAACGCGGCGGGCAAGGCCACCTGGAAGGCCGACGGCCGCGAGGTCCTCGGCGCCGACGACCTCGGCCGCGTCCCGGCCGACCGCGGCCACCTGACCTCGACCATGGCGGCACCGAGGGAGAAGGCCTCGCCGCGTCATCTGTCCCGCGGCATCGGCATGTTCACGCTCCTCGACGGCAGAGGGGCCCGACCGTCGCGGCCTGGTGAAGCTGAGCGACCGGCCCGACCACTACTACGACCCGGACCGCGGCGCCCGGGCCCCGAGCGGTTCCTCGACGAGGCGAGCCGGTCGGGCAACCGGCTGTGGTGCAGGGCGTCCAGCTCCAGGTGGGCAAGGTCGCCGTCGACTCACGGCCGGGCGCGCTCTGACGCCGCGAGCGGCAGCCCGGCAACGCCGCAGGGGGTGGCAGCCGGCCGACAAGCCGGCTGCCGCCCCCTGTGGCGTCTGCTTCAGCGCGCCGGGGCCCGCCACTTCAGCAGTCCGGCCACCAGGGCCGCCAGCAGCGACCCCGCCACCGGGGCGAGTACATAGACCCACAGCAGCCCGGTCGTGCCGGAGACCAGCGCGGGTCCGAACTGGCGCGCCGGGTTGGCGCCGCCGCCCGAAAGCGGCCCGAGAAAAATGATCACGGCGGCGACGCAGGCGCCCACCACCGCGGGCAGGTACGTCAGCAGGTGCGGGCGCGTCCCGGCGAAGGCCACGATCAGCATGATCACGGCCATGGCACCGGCCTCCGCGGCGAACACCGCCCCGGTGCTCCAGTCGGCAGCCGGCGTCAGCGCGGCGTCGCCGACCCGGGCGGCCGCGTCACCCCAGACCAGGCGCGCGAGACCCACTCCGGCCACCGAGCCGGCCAACTGCGCGACGACGAACGGCAGCACCGCCTGGACGGGGAAGACCCGCAGCAGCCACAGGCCGATGCTGACGGCCGGGTTCAGGTGCCCGGCGGTCTCCCGGCGCATGGACGGCCCGAGCACGAGCATGACGATCACACCGACCAGCAGGCCCATGGCCACGAGCTGGCTGGTCAGCGTCGGGAAAAGATCCGCGAGGGGCGTGCCGGGTCCCGCCATCCAGCGGACGGCCGTGACCACGGTGAACAGCATGCCGGTGGACAGCGCGAACTCGTAGAGGGCGACCTCCAGGACGCGGGGCACCCGCCTTCGCGCGTGCAGGGGAGGTTCTTTGGTCCGTGGACCGGTATCGAGGAAGGTCCTGGTCATGCTCGGAAATGTCCTGCCCCGCCCGGGCCCCGGCAACGTCGGGTGCGCCACTTCGTCAGGTGCCGCGGACCTGAACGAAGAAGTCCCGGTCACGTGACGAAGTGAACCGGCGCCGATGGACCGGCCCATCCGCCGTGGAGCACATTCATGCCAGTCGGCCAAGGACCCCTGGCCCGGCCCCCGCCCTTGAACGAGAGGAACCGATCATCTATGTGCGGCCTTGCCGGATGGGTTAGCTTCCAGCGCGATCTTACGGCGCACACCGACACCGCGTCCGCCATGACGGGCACCATGGAGTGCCGCGGCCCCGACGCGGGTGGGCTGTGGACCTCGACCCACGCGATACTCGGCCACCGCCGCCTGGCGATCATCGACCTCGAGGGCGGAAAGCAGCCCATGGTCGCGGACGCCGACGACGATACGCAGCCGGTGATCACGTACACCGGCGAGGTGTACAACTTCCAGGAGCTGCGCGAGGAACTGCGCGGTCTGGGCCACGAGTTCCGCACCACCAGCGACACCGAGGTCGTCCTGCGCGCCTACGTCGAGTGGGGCGCCGACTTCGCCGAGCGCCTCAACGGCATCTACGCCTTCGCCATCTGGGACCCGCGCACCGAGGAACTGCTCCTCATCCGCGACCGGATGGGCGTCAAGCCGCTCTACTACTACCCCACCGCCGACGGCGTGCTCTTCGGCTCCGAGCCCAAGGCGATCCTGGCCCACGACGAGGCCGAGGCCGTCGTCGACGCCGAGGGCCTCAAGGAGATCTTCAGCATCGTCAAGACCCCTGGACACGCCGTCTACAAGGGCATGCACGAGGTCAAGCCGGCCACGATCGTCCGCTTCACCCGCGAAGGCCGCAGCGAGAGCACCTACTGGGAGCTGAAGGCCCAGCCGCACACCGACGACCTCGACACCACGATCACCAACGTGCGCGACCTGCTGGAGGACATCGTCGAGCGCCAGCTCGTCGCCGACGTCACCGTCGGCACCCTGCTCTCGGGCGGCCTGGACTCCAGCGCCGTGACCGCGCTCGCCGCCAAGGCCCTCACCAAGCAGGGCATCGAGCAGCCCATCCGGGCCTTCTCCGTGGACTTCGTCGGCCACGACGAGCGCTTCGAGGCCAACGTCCAGTGGGCCGACCCGGACACGCCGTTCGCCGTCGAGGTCGCCAAGCAGGTCGGCGCTGAGCACATCATCGTCGAGCTCGACAACGAGGACATCCTCGACCCGGAGGTGCGCAGCACCGTCCTGCGGGCGCAGGACCTGCCGGTCTCCACCGGCGACATGGAGTACTCGCTCCTCATCCTGTGCCGCGCGCTCAAGGAGCAGATGACCGTCGCGCTGTCCGGCGAGGCGGCCGACGAACTCTTCGGCGGCTACACCTGGTTCCACGACAAGGAGGCCGTCGAGTCGGACAGCTTCCCGTGGCACCACCCCTTCGAGAAGGCCGGCGGTATCGGCGCGCTGAAGACGGTGGGCCTGTGGGACAAGCTCGGCCTCACCGAGTACGTCAAGGGGCGCTACACCGAAGCGCTGGAGGAGGTCCCCCGCCTGGAGGGCGAGAGCGGCCTCGAAGAGCGGATGCGCGAGGTCACGTACCTCAACCTGACCCGCTGGGAGAACTTCCTGCTGGACCGCAAGGACCGGATCAGCATGGCGGTCAGCCTGGAGGTGCGCGTCCCGTTCACCGACCACCGCCTCGTGGAGTACGTCTACAACACCCCCTGGGCGATGAAGACCTTCGACGGCCGCGAGAAGAGCCTGCTGCGCGCCTCCATGCGCGGTCTGCTGCCGGACTCGGTCCTCGACCGCAAGAAGAACCCGTACCCCTCCACCCAGGACCGCAAGTACGAACTGGCTCTGCGCGAGCAGGTCGAGTCCCTCCTGGTCGAGGACGCCCCGGTGCTGCAGCTCGTCTCCGAGGCGGACATCCGCAAGCTGCTCGACGTGCCCGAGGGCTCCTACGGGGTCGGCGGCCCGTGGAGCGCCCGCGCCGTCCTGGAGCGCCTGATCGAGTTCAACACCTGGGTCACCGAGTACGACGTCCGCGTCGAGCTCTGACCGGCGTGCGCTCGGCCGCCGGGCGGCGGCCGGGCGCAGCCGCACCCGTACCCCCGTACCCACGGAGCCCGTACTCATGAAGGACGTGAAGGAACGGACATGGAGAACGACACCGCCGCCTCCACGGTGACCGTCTGGTCGGACATCGGCTGCCCGTGGGCGAGCCTCGCCCTGCACACCCTGCACGCCGCCGCCGAGCGGCGGGAGCTTGCCCTGATCATCGACCACAAGGCGTTCCCGCTGGAGCTGTTCAACCGGGAGCCCACCCCGAAGTTCATCGTGGACCCGGAAGTCCAGGCGATCGCGGCGCACCGGCCCGAGCTCGGCTGGCGGCTGTGGAACGGCCCGGCGCACGCCTACCCCGTGACCACACTGCCGGCGCTGGAGGCGGTCCAGGCCGCCAAGGAGCCCGGGATCGGCGGGCTGCGGGGCAGCGACGAGCTGGACATCGCGCTGCGCAAGGCCTTCTACGCCGACAGCAAATGCATCAGCGTCCACGCGGTGATCCTCGACCTCGCCGAGCAGTGCGAGCACGTCGACGCGCGGGCCCTCGCGGCGGCGCTGGCCAGGGGCAGCGGACGCGCCGAGGTCTACGAGCAGTGGGCCACGGCCAAGGGTCCGCGGATCCAGGGCAGTCCGCACTTCTTCGCGGCCGGCGGGTACGCCGCGCACAATCCCGGCGCCACGTTCACGTGGACGGGATCCCCCTACGAGGGCGGCCTCCCGCGACTGGAGGACTACAGCACCGCGTGGGCCGATGAACTGCTCGACACGATTCACCGAGATCAGTAGAGAAAAAGGAGCTCGATCATGTCCGCACGATTCGCTGGAAGGGTCGCCCTGGTCGCCGGAGCCGGCGACGGCATCTGCCAGGCGGCGGCAGTCGCGTTCGCCCGGGAGGGCGCACGCGTACTGGTGGCTGGGCCTGACCCGGAGGAACTCGCGGGCACGCTGAAGCTGATCCGCGATGCGGGAGGTGAGGCCGACAGCGTCGTGGCGGACATGACGCGGGGCGGCTCGGCCGCCGCCGCGGACATGGTTGCGGCGGCGGTGAAGCGGTTCGGCGCGCTGGACATCGCGTTCAACAACGCGACCGTCACCGGGCCGAACAGCAACGTCGCCGACATCGCCGAGGACGTGTGGGCCGACATCCTCGCCGCCAACCTCACGGGGGTCTTCATGGCGATGAAGCACGAGCTCGCGCACATGGAGTCGCGCGGGCGTGGAGTGATCGTGAACACCGCCTGCAACATGGCGAGCAGCGGGCGGCTGGTGGGCATGAGCGCCTACGCGGCTTCGAAGGCGGCGCTGAGCGCGTTGACCCGTACCGCCGCGCACGAGTACATCGGCAAGGGCATCAGGATCAACGCGATCAGCCCCGGGCCGGCGCACGAGGCGGGGACGAACCACGCCGACGGGGCGACCGCCGCGGAAGTCGCCGAGACGGTGGTGTGGCTGTGTTCCGACGAGGCCTCCTTTGTTGTCGGCCACGACATGGTGCTCGACAAGAAGACCGTGGTCTGAGAATCCGGAGAACTTGTACTGAGCAGGTTGTGCCGGCCGACCGAAGACGAGTCCCACGGTCCCGCGTCGGTGGCGACACTGGAGGGGCTTCCCGTCGGCGTACGGTCACCATCGAGCTGGTGTCCGCCCACCTGGCGCGGCGCCGGCTCGGCTACGGGTGCGGTGCCCAGACAGAGTTCGAGTAGACGAGATCCTTTCTCGGCGGCGTCCGCCACGGCCTGTCGCTCGGTATCCCGGTTGCCGTCGTGATCGGCAACAGTGAGTGGCCCGAGTGGGAGAAGGTCATGCAGGCCGAGCCCGTGGACCTCTCCGGGCGTCTTCCTCCTCGTGGCGCCGGATCAGCGCCTCGAAGACCGGCCAGCCACCCGGAGCGCGACGGCGGCGGGCCGCCCAGCCGGGATTCGGCGGCGGGGCGGGTCCGGGGATGAGCGCGTGCGAGCGGCGGGGTTCAGGGCGCCTCGGTCGAGGCGCCACATTTCGTGGAATTCGCGGCGGATCTGGTCACGCACCACGGGCGGGTCGTGCGGGTAGAGGGTGGTAACGGTGGCACAGGCGCCATTCGGCCCGGGGGACCGCCTCCGGGGGTCGCAGGGCCTCTGACCGGCCGGCGATCGGCTCGCCGTATCGACCACGGGGCAGCGCTCAGCGGTACTGTGCGACAGGACTCACACCGCCGCTGACAGGCGGCAGGAGAGGCCACTGCCCGACTGCAACACGTGGTTCGCACCCGTCGGCAGCCCGGCATCTCTCACGACTGACAGCGCCGCCCCCAGGGCGCTCCATCAGCTCACGGCACCCGGCCGCCACATCGACGACGTCTGCGACGGCACCTCGGACCCAGCCTGCGATGTCCTGGACGATGTATGGGAGGGGCGGGACCTGGAAGGCTGCCACTCCAAGGGGTACGCGGTCGCGTCCCCGGCCGCGATGACAGGTGTGGCGGCCTTCGGACCCGGCCGCCTGTGGGCGCGAAGACCTTCCGCAGGGCCTTGACTGCTCCCGGCACCGCCCCCGCCCGAGGCACGTCGGCCACCTGGCCCGCATCGAGGACCCCGGTTGCCCCGGAGCTGTCTGGACGACATCGCCGGGCTGGGCTTCCTCTCCGCGACTTTGGGCCGCTGGGCGGCCTCGGGGCCGCCGAGCCAGGTCACAGCGGGGGTCGGATTTCGGACGGCCACAGGGTTGACACGTGAGTAACGTGCGCGCAAAATCGCCGCACCGGACGACATTGCCGAACGGCGTTCGGATCATGGAACGAGGGTGATCCCCAGCCCTCTCTCCACCGATGGCTGCAAACAGCGCCGAATCCCCCGGAGACAAACCGGCACGCCCATCAGTCATCTCCAGCCACGGTCTGTGGTGTGCACTCCCGTTCCCCCACGAAAGGGCATACTCGTGCTTGGCCTGCGCTCGATCCTGACCGTCCTCGCTCTGGCGGTCACCACCATCGCCTGCCCGCTTCCGTCCGCCGTCGCCGACACCACCGACGTTTCTCCGCCCGGCGCCAATGACTGGTCCTGCAAGCCCACCGCCGAGCATCCCGACCCAGTCGTGCTCGTACACGGCACCTTCGAGACCATGGCCAAGAACTGGCCGACGCTGAGCCCCGTGCTGAAGCAAGAGGGCTACTGTGTCTTTGCCCTCAATTACGGTGGCAATGCCATGGGACCCATCGCCGAGTCGGCGAAGGAGCTCGACGCGTTCGTCGACGCGGTGCTGGGGGCCACCGATGCCCGCAAGGTCGACCTCGTCGGGCACAGCCAGGGTGGAATGATGCCCCGTTATTACATCAAGAACCTCGGCGGCGCTACTGAGGTCGACGACCTCGTCGGGATCGTTCCGTCCAATCACGGCACGGAGAACGCCATACCCCGGCCCGTTGAGTTCCAGGACAGTCCCTGCCCGGCCTGCGACGAGCAGCAGGCGGGGTCACAGTTCCTGACCGACCTGAACGCAAAGGACGAGACGCCGACCGGCCCCGACTACACCGTCGTCACGACCAAGTACGACGAGGTCGTCACGCCCTACACCAGCGCGTTCCTCCAAGGCCCGGCTCGCGAGGTCACCAATGTCACCCTCCAGGACGCCTGCCCGCTGAATGCCATCGAGCACGACCAGGCGCCCAACGATCCGGTGGTCCACCAGTGGGTCCTGCACGCGCTGGAGCGCACCGGCCCGGCAGACCCGGCCTTCCTGCCCTCCTGCATCGTCTGACGCCCTGCGTCTCTTCCCGGCAAGAACCACGCCGGGAACGGAAGCCCCGGAACCGGCCGCCGGTTGCGGGGCTCCCGCCGTTCACGGCGACAACACCTGCGGGCGGCACGCCGTCGATCACGGTGCGACCTCAGGCATCCACGGCGCCCTCTCACCTACCGCGCTGCGACGGCCCTGCAGTCGGCAGGCTGTCGCAAGGGAGGCTCACACTTACGTCCGCAGGGCCGCCAAGTCGGCGCTCCACTGCGTCGGCAGCTCATTGACGACTGCGCGCTGGATGCTCACGCAGAGGGCATCGAATGCGGTGACGGTCACGGTCGCCGGAACGGGTCGACCAGCTCCTCTGTCCGCCGCCCAAGCCCGTCCGTGACGCCGTCCCACCAAGAACCGCCTGCGCGGAGGAGCAGGGCCTCCGTGACGGGGTGGGCGTTCCAGGCCGAGGGATCCTTCCAGTTGGCGAGAATCCCCGCGCCGCATAGGACGATCGGCCCCCGGAGATGTCGCAGTCGGCTCGATGGAGCCGTGACTGTCGGCTCGGACACCGAGGCGAGGCGCCGGCGTGACCAGTCGTAAACCTCAAGGGAGTTACGTATCCCACGTTTGAGGTCAACGCTTGAACGGCGCTACACCCCGCCCCGTTTTCCTCGGTAACCGGTGACCCACCTGCACCGGTGAGTGAGTGAGGTTCGCACATGCCGAGGATTCTTTCGAAAGACACCAGGCGTCATCTTCCCGCCGCCGGTGGCTGCTGTCCGGCCGGGTCGGCGGCGCACGGTTCCTTCCAGCGACTCACGCACTGATCGGTCGAGCGCATGGACTACTGCCTTCCCTGCCGCCGTACCCTCAACGGCACCGTGACGTGCCCGGAGTGCGGGGCGTACGAGTCCGACACGTCACCGTCGAGCGATCGGAGCACGGGTGCTCCGGCAGCCGACGCGGCGGTGTGGGAGGTCCTCCTCAGCGAGGGACCTGGCTCCTTGGAGTCCCCCGAGGTTTCCTGGTCCCCCACTTCCTCAGCCGATGTGCCCGTAGCCCGGCGCCGCTGTCCGCCGCGACTGAAGAAGTACGGTGGTCGGACTCTTGCCGCGGCCACCTTCGCCATGCTCGGCGGCCTGGCCGCCGCATCGCTGCTGCCCCAGCACTCCGCCGGCTCCCCACGGGCAGTGCCGGTCCCGGAACAGGCGTCTCCCGACGAGCCCGATGCCCAGGTCACCGAATCCTCACCGACGGCCTCACCTCCACCGGAACGCCCGGCAACGCGCCCGGCCAGAGGAGGAGGCGTCAGGGACCGGAGCGGTGCCGGGACTCGGCGTCCTCGCGCGACGTCCACTCCCAGGGAGTCACCGGTTCCCCACGTTCCCGATGCCACCAGTCCGCCCCCACCCGTGAAGGCCCGACCGACCCCCCGTCCTTCCAACGGCCGTCCCAGCCACCCCCCCACCTCCCCCACGGCGACCCCTCCCGCAAGTCCCTCCCCCAGTGTCAGTGCCTCTCCCACGGGGAGTCCCACGCCGAGCCCCACGGGTGTGCCGGTACCCGATGGGCAGCCGAGAGGGTGACACCGTGATCGCCTCCGGCCGGCAGTGCAACGCCGCCGGGCAGCACCGGATCGCGACGAATTCGGTGCAGTGGCCGCGATAGGTCTCCACGAACGTCGACGGTGGTCGCTACGGCCCGACCGGTCTTCTCCCGACGAGCTCAGCCCGTTGCGGCGACCGCGGCCACCGCGTCGTCACCGGGGAGGTCAGACCGAGAGCGGCGAGGGCGACGGCGGTGGCCGCCACGATCCTGGCCGTACGACGCAGAAGGTGCGGGGTCACTGTGCTCCTTCAGGCGGTGCGGACGCTTCCGGGGTGGGGAGTTCACTGCTGCACGTGGTCCGGCCGAAGGCGCCGGTGGCGGTGGCGCGTTGGACGTGCTTGCCGCGTACGGCCAGGGTGCAGCTGGCCGTGCCGCCCTTCTCGCCGAGGGTGACGCTGACGATCGGGGAGGCGCCGAGCGGCACGCTCACGGTCTTCCGCCACGGCAGGCCGGCCTTCGTGACGACATTCGCCTTGTCGTCGTCGGCCCCGCGGTAGGAGATGTCGGCCGCGCCCTCGCCGAGCACCTCGTAGGTCACCTCGGCGGTGGGCGTGGTCGCCCGCCTGTCCGCCGGGTCGTCATCGGAGTCGAGGACTCCGTAGGTGACGAGCGCGCCGCATGCGAGCAGCAGAGCCGCGGCGACGGCGATACCGCGGCGGTCGATGCGGCGGTCGTCCGGGGTCCGGGAATCCCCGGTGGCCCCGACGGCCGGGTACAGGCCGAGGTATCGGCGGTGCCGACGGCGTACCGGTCGGGGAAGTCGTGGAAGGACATCGATCCCGAGCGTCACCCCGACCGGCGCCAAGGGCTACGCCTTCGCCAACACCACGAACGCGGCCAGTAGTTGGTTCGGGGCCACTGCCGACAGGCTGCTCCGCTTCGAGTCCGGTGACGGACATGCGGTGACTCTGGGCCTCGATGGCGCGGGCAAGCTCACCCCCGTCGCCAAGGGCGACACCGTCACGTACAAGGATGCCGTGGCCGGTGCGGACCTGGCCTACGAGGTCGGTCGCTCACCTGATCGCCCGTGAATTCGGCGGCACCCACCTCCGGAAGAACATCGTCCCCACGACCGCCTACGCCAATCAGAAGGAGATGCGGTCGGTGGAGTACGAGATCGAGAGGCGGCTCAAGCTGGGTGAACGGGTGTATCACCAGTCCGTTCCGATCTACATCCCGAACCGGGTGACTCCGATCGGCGTGCACATGTACGTGTCGAGTACCTCGGGTACATTCTCACGCCTGATCAACAGCGGAGTTCACGACTGACAGGCTCCGGAGTCATGAAACCCTTGACTGACTGATCCGGTACGGCCGAGGCGGGGGGGGGGGGGGCCGGGGGGGGCCCCCCCCCCCCCCCCCCCCCGGGGGGGGGGCCCCCCAGGAAACAAAAGGCCACGGCCCCCGGGGGGGCCCCGGCGCCCCCCCCCGCCCCGCGGGCCGGGTACG
>NZ_JBIRZM010000014.1:148812-216147 GCF_044390825.1 Streptomyces sp. NPDC018833
GGTTATCCCACCCCCCCCTAAACACCGGGGTCTACACCTCCGCCCGGCCGCGGTCCCACGAACCCCCTGGGGGGGGGGCCGCCCCGCCCCCGGGGGGGGGGGGGCCCCCCCCGCCCCCCCCCCCCCCCCCCCCCGACGCCGTTCAGGGAGGAACACATGAATCATCTCGACGTCGTCCGACTGCTCGGCCTCGACGCCCCGACGCGACCGGCGGACGGGTACGGCCGAGTCGTCCCCGAAGACTTCGAGTTCCTGGTCCAGGCTGTGCCGGCGGGAGTCTTCGCGGGCTCCGTACTGCTCGAACGGCCCGATGGCCTCCCCGTGCGCTCCCTGGAAGAGTTCACCCGGCCCACCTCACTGCGCATCGGGGACATGGAGCTGTCGCTGCGCAGCCGCGATCAGCGGCTGTGGCTCCCCCTCTACCCGGAGCCCGGCGGCATGGTGCCGTGGGGCCGCACCGCCACCGACGGCGTGCTGCTGTGGGACACCACCGCCGCCGACACCGCGGACTGGACGACCGTCGTCACAGACGACGATTTCCAACTGTGGCTCGACCTCCCTTTCCCCGCCTCGGAGTTGGTCGCGCGGGCGCTGCTCGGACGTAGCGAGGGGATTCCCGCATTCGAGACCATCGAGGAATACGAATCGGGTTCCTTCTGGAAGGTCGCCGACGACATGCGGGCGACGGCCACGGTCCTGTCGAACCCGGACATCGGCGCAGTGGAGGAGCTTGTCGCCCGGATCCGGAACATCGGTGTTCCGGGCGTCCGGCAGTACGCGCAGGAGCTCGCCGACCGGGCCGTGGAGAATGCGAGGGAGTCGTCCATCGTGTTCCCGGAGGACTACCTGACGGTCATGAGGGAGTTCCCCGGGGGAGTGATCGCAGGGATGCGGGTGTTCCCCGTCGCCAGGGTCGCCTGGCTGACCGAGGACCCGGTGTTCCTGCAGTGGGGCGAATGGGAGGGCAGGGCGTTCGGCTGGCTCGCCCTGACGAGCGACCCGCAGGACTGGCGCGTCGGGTACGTCGAGCCGGGGGGCACCTCGCTCACGCATCTGGAGGACCAGACCTTCGCCTCGTTCCTGCGACGTCGGCTGCGGGGCGACAACTCACTGTTCTGACGGGGCGCCCATGGAGTGGCAGATCCTGGTGGCGGGACCTTCTGGGCCGCTCGGGCACCGACTCCCAGTCGACGGACCGCCACGTGCGACTGGCGCAGAGCATCACCATGGCCGCCTTCAGCGTTCCCGGGTCGTTGGTGCGGACATGGGACGCGCCGAAGTGATGCGCGAGTCCGAGCTGGTCGGCAGCGCGGCCGACAGGCACAGGTTCCTTCACGGCGTGCCGCTCAACCGGTCCATCCTGGGGGCGGCCGGATCTGTCTGATGCTCACGGAGCCATCGGGACGACTTCCGGTGGTTTCTCGCAGTGCCATGTGGGGACCCGAGTCACCCAGGGCACCGACAGCTCAGGCGGCCTGCAGTCGGTCAGCGTTCGCGCTGGGTGGCGGCGCCGGTCCGGCCGGGGAAGTCGACGTCCGCTTCCGCTGGCGGTAGTGGCCGGTGCCCCTCGGACCAGTGGTTCACCCAGCCGCACACCCCACACGCGTACCGGCCGTCGATTCCCGCGACCCGGGTTCCGCATCGGTCACAGTCGGTCCGGGTGATCTTCGGACCGTCGTCTGCGGCGGCCGGCTGGGGTGCTTCCTGTGGCGCGCTCATTCTGTCGAGGGTAGTGCCCTCGCGTCTGCGGCGGGCGTACTGCCGCTGATGGGCCCGCAGTTCGGACAAGACCACGACCCGTTCGGACCCTGCTGGGCTGTTCCCCCGCACCTCGGGCAGTTCACAGGCTGCTCCCTCCGCCGAGCCAGACATCCGTCAGGATCCCGCGCGATCAACCGGACCCGTAACCCCCAGGACCGGCCGTTCTGCCGTTCCGTACAGGTACCTCGCCGCCGGCGTCATCCCCTGCGCGGACACCTCCGGTGGCGTCGGCCGAGGAACACGCCTGCCAGTGCGCCCACGGCACCGATCGCCGGCAGAGAGCGGTCACCCGAGTGTCTGCGATGCGCCATGAACTGCGCGGAGCCTTCGGCCGCGTGAGCGGGGGATGGTGCCGGCGGCCCCTGTTCCGGGCTTCGTGCGCAGCTGGCGCCGTCTTCAACATCGGCAAAGTGCCAGGTGGCGTCAAGGCGACCGAGGCTCGTCACGGTTGTCGAGGCAGGACAGGGAGGCCCGGCTTGGCCCACTGTGCGGCCCTGTGGTGCCGCGGGCCGCGTGTCGGCAACTGCCGTCCGCTACCGTGTCGGTCATGACAGTCCTGGTCATCGGTGGCAGTGGCTTCCTGGGGACCGAACTGGTCCGTCAAGCCACCGCGGCGGGGCACGAGACGGCCGCGACGTTCGCCTCCCGGCCCGGCAGGACCCCAGGCGTGGCCTGGCATCCTCTCGACGTCCGGGATCCTGCGCGGGTCGCCAGGGTGATCACCGACGTGGCCCCCTCAGTCGTCATCAACGCGTCCAGCGCCAGGTCCGACTGGGCGATCACCGCTGACGGCGCTGTCCGCGTGGCGCTGGTCGCCGCCGAGCAGGGCTGCCGCCTGGTCCATGTCTCCAGCGACGCGGTGTTCTCCGGCGCGGACGTCCGCTACGACGAGAGCTGCCTGCCCGATCCGGTCACCCCGTACGGCGCCGCAAAGGCCGCTGCCGAGACGGGGGTGCGGCTTCTGGTGCCGGGTGCCGCCGTCGCCCGCACCTCACTGATCATCGGACACGGCCGATCCGTGCACGAGCGCACGGTGCACGCCCTGGCGGTCGGCAGCCGCGACGGGGTGCTGTTCACCGATGACATCCGCTGCCCGGTCCATGTCGAGGACCTGGCAGCCGCTTTGTGGGAGATCGCGCTGTCCGACGCGGCCGGGGTGTTCCACCTCGCCGGGCCGGACGCGGTGAGCCGTCACGACCTCGGCGTACTCATCGCCCGGCGCGAAGGGCTCGACGGCGCGCGGCTGCCCGCCGGGCGACGAGTCGATGCCTCCCTGCCCGGGGCCCTCGACGTACGCCTCGACAGCCGCGCCACGCAGCAGCGGTTGCGGACCAGACTCCGCGGCGCCCGCGAGTTCCTCCGCGGAGACGGCCCTGGCGTCAACCCTCGCGACCAGATGTCACCTATCCAGCAAGGTGGCACTCCGCTCCCGACCTCTGAAGCGCTCACCCAGGCCCACTAGACCGCTCAGGGGCTTACCAACGGCGAAGTCAACCTGTGAGAGTCAGGTTGTCCGGCCTGGATTTCCCGGGCGGATGGTCGCCACAGCGAGCACCGGGTTGATGGGTTCGACGAGTTGTTCGACAGCGACCGCCACGAGGTGGGCTGGGGCATCGCCGTCCAGCAATGCGCTCAGGTACGCAAGGGCCTGCGCAGGCGACAGGACCGGCAGCCTCTGCCGCAGGGTGCGCACGGACTGCATGCGCCCGTGGGTGGCAGCGACTGCGCGTACCTCATCATGTAGATCGTCTACCGCAGTGCGGACAGCCAGGCCACGGATACGAACGCGGTAGTCGGCCTCCCACTCTCCGCCCATCGCGGAGACGACTCCGATCTGGTGCAGCCCTCCGTCGATGCGGTCGACAAGGTACGGCCCGTTGCCGGCCAGCATGGCTTCGGGGTTCCGGGTGCGCACGAACTCCTCGGACTGCCAGTCGATGATCCACACCAGCTCGTGCTCCTCGACATGCACCACAGACATGCGCATGGAGGCCACGCCCGCAGCCGACCACTTCTCATACTTGCGGTCCAGCTCTTCCTCAACGATCCGAACCGCGACTTCTCGCTCGATCACGCCTGCAGCATCCCCTACGGTCACCCGAAGCGACGAGCAAGTTTCTCGCCCCAAGAGCGCAGTAGCGCCAGTGGCTACGGGATTATCCCGGGCGTTTCGCCTCTGGGACCGATTACGACGCGCCGGCACTGATCGCCTGGGAGCGGCGGCCTGGCCGGTGGGCTGTGGCGGGGCGACTGCACAGACATAGCCGGCGCCGCCGGCGACACGGGCCCCCACGCCCTCACGGCCGGCTGTTGAGGAATCCGATCGCGACCGCTCCCCACCACCCCAACTGCGAGACGACGGCTGAGATTCCGCCGCGCACCAGCAGTCGCCGCGTCGCCCCCTCGTCTCCCTGCTCCTGAAGAGTCCGGTGCAGGGCCTGCGCATGCACCCCGTTGATCGCGATCAGCAGGACCAGCGCCAGTTTGACCCGGATGAGCGCGACGGCCGGATCGGGGCCGAGGACGACGCCGCTCAGCACCATGCCGGCCAGGCCCGTCCAGACGGGTACATGCAACGGTGCGGTGAAGTCCAGTACTTGGCGCAGGGTCCGCTTGCCGCACAGCCACAGCAGGCCGTAGTAGTCGATGGTGAGCACCGAGCCCATCCCCAGGACCAGTGCCCCCAGGTGCACGAACAACGCCGTCGTCCGCAGGCCGGGACCGGCCTCCACCCGCGTGGCGACCCACACACTGGCCACCCAGACCAGACAGACCAGGACGTCGGCGGGCCAGACCAACCGCCGGGAAACCGAGCCGCGTGATCGACCGGGGCCCATGAGATCACCTCTTGTGGTGGCGGCGCGGCGGGGCGGGTACCAAGGCCCCACCCCGCCGCGCCCCGCGGCACGTTCAGTCCTTGGCAACCCAGCCGACCATGATCCCCATGACGTCGTCGTGCACGTGCCCTTCGATCTCGTACCTGCTGGTGATCTTCAGGACGTCACCCCGGTCGATCCTGCCGAGCGGGTTCCCGCTGCACGGTGGCATGTCGGAGATCTCGGTGTTCCCGTGGGGATCGATGAACTCGGGAGTGCCGCCCTCCTCGGCCACGATCTTGCACAGGAGTTCGCCGGTCGTCAGGTTCTCGGTCCACACGGAGTGGCCCGCGTGGTGGAGGTGCCCACGCATGTGCACCAGCTTTCCGGAGACGGTGGACCGCCACTGCCGGGTTTTCTCACTGACGCCCTCGGGGGCGTCGTACACGCTGCCGAGACAGCCGCCTGCATCCATCCAGATCGGCGTGACCGGCTTGATTCCGGAACCCGTCGCAGACTCATGGGTGAAGGTGACGGAAATGTAGACCTCCTTGCTCTGCGGCGCGTGGTTCATGAGGTCGTACAGCATGTTCCACCGCTCGCCCTTCCCGACCTTGACGCCGTATCCGGACGGCAGGACGGTTTCCACCCGCTCGTTGCCGGTGGCGAATATCCGCTGTGGACCGTTGCATACGGTGTCGCGCTTCCAGTGGTTGCCGAACACCGCGTGGTGCAGCATCGGCCCGGTGTTGACGTTGGCGTTCGATCCGTCCGCGTAGACGAGATTGGGCTTGAATCCCGTGATGAAGCAATCGTCGCACGGCTTTTGGACGTTAAACTTGATCCGGTTTCCGGTCCCCCCGTGGTCGTGTCCGTCCGTGGCCGGGATGGTGAACGGCCCGTACCGTACGGTCGTCGTCTGTACGCCGGTGGCTTTCTGCTGGGCCGGCGCGGCTTGCCGGGCGGCTGCGGCGGTCGTGGGGAGCGCCGTAACGGCCAGCAGTGCGCCGGCTGCCAAAGCGGTGGTGACGGCGGTAAGGGCCGGTCTTGACTGAGACACGAATTCCTCCTTGTGAGGGGGCAGTCGAACGGATTCCGGCGGCGTGCGTCCGAGGACGGAACCGTCGGCTTGTCAGGAAAGGATCCGCCAGGAAAGGATCCGCAAATTGATCCGCATTGCGGGGGTCATTGCGACAGCAGTCGGCCCAGGACGGAGCTGTTCCGGAGCCTGCACCGGCTGCTTTCCGCGTTCCGGTCCCCAGACGATGGGGCGGTCGGAACGGTTTGCGATTTCACCCTCTGCGACTTGACCGCAGAGTGACGGGCGACCTTTCTCCTGTCAACAGACCCGAAGACGACCGGAATTCGGGAATATTCCTGTCGTGTCGCTGACCAGCATGTTCGGAGATCTCTCGGCCGGCCTCACCAGTGCAACACCGGCGACTTCGCCGATTCACCCGGGCGGCCCGCCGGTGACGTCCGACCGCTGTCCTGGTGCGCCGACCGCCATGGGCTCCAGGCCCCGCCGTCGTACGCGAGTGGTGCCGGGCGGAACACCTTCCGGCGAGGGCGTGATCAGAGGTGGCGATCAGTCGGCGGGGCCGGTCGCCAGTCCGGCGAACAGGCGATGTATCGAGGCGGTCCAGGCGCCGTGGTCCGGGCCCTTGACGTCGAGTGAGGTGAGGACGTCCATCCCGAGAGACACCGACAGCACGAGGCGGGCACAGAACGCGGGGTCGATGTCGGCGGTGAGGGAGCCGTCCTGCCGGGCCAGTTCGGCCAGCTCCGTCAGGGATTTCTCGGCTCGGTGGAGGGCGGCGTGGACCTTGCGGGCGACCTCCCCGTCCCGCCTGGCCGCGGCGAGCGCCTCGCTCACCAGCGGCGCCCAGGAACGCTGGTGAGGGTCGGAGTGATACGTGATGACCAGCTGGAGCACGTCGGCGGGGGCTGCCCCTTGGTTGAGTGCCCGGCCGAGTCTGCGCCCGGCGGCGGCAAGACCGTAGTCGACCGCCTCGGCGAGCAACTCCGCCTTGTTCCGGAAGTTGCCGTAGATGGCGCCGGTGGAGAGCCCGGCACGACGGGCTATGTCCTGTACGCGCGCGCGATCGTAGCCCTGCTCACCGAATTCCTGGACTGCTGCCACGATCAGCCGTTCGCGAACCACGGTGCTCGACGGTCTTGCGAGGGAATCAGGCTCTGCCACCACCCCAGCGTAACCGGGCCGGCCCCGGGGACACACGGCCCGCAGGCGTACGGGGACCGGTCGGTCCGGCTTTCGCGGGTCGGGGGGCGGGATTCGGACAATCGCCCTCGGCCGATTGCGTTTCAGCGGGAGAATAATCATTATTCTCGACCAGAGAACAGCGACCTGGGAGGCGTACGTTCATGACGTACGGCGCCGAGGACCCCATCGTCGGCAGGCGGAACGAGCGCCGAAAGCTTGTGGCGAGGCTCGAAGCCTGCCGCAGGGGAGCCGGCGGGGCCCTGCTGCTGACGGGGGATCCGGGGATCGGCAAGACCGCGTTGCTCCGCTACGCGATGCACCTCGTGGACGACGTCCGGGCGCTCTGCGCCGACGGCGTGCAGGCGGAGCAGACCCTCGGCTACGGAGCGGTCCAACGACTCGTCCGGCCGCTGGCCGACGACCTACGCGGGGTGCCGCCGTCCTGCCGGCAGGTCGCGGAGCGACTGCTTCGCGGCCTGGTCCCATCCCCGGAGGAGCGGTCACTCGTCCCGGTCGCCCTATTGGAGCTCCTGGCGACCGCAGGCGGCAGGCGTCCGGTGCTGGTCCGTGTCGACGATCTGCAGTGGGTCGACGCGGAGTCCCGGTACGCCCTCGGCTTCGTGGCCCGCAGGATCAGCACCGAACGCGTGATGATCCTCGCCGCGACGGACGGCGACGCGGCTGCGCTGATGCCAGGTGTGCCGGTGCTCCACCTCCCGGGCATGAACGACCGCGACTGCCTGCGGCTGATCGCGCGGTACCAGCCCTCTCCGGTGGCGCCCGCCGTACGCGAGGCGCTCGTCCACACGGCCGGTGGCAACCCCGTCGTCCTGCTCGAGTTGCTGCGGACACTGGGCCCCGCTCAGCTCAGCCAGCCCTTCCGGCTGCCCGACCCACTGCCGCTGGGACCGTGCCTCGCGCATCTCAGACTTGGTCCGTTCCGTCGGCTTCCCGAGGACTGCCGGCGACTGCTGGTGCTGCTCGCCGCCGAACCGCGCCTGGATCTGCCCTCCCTGTTCCGCGTGGCGCACCAGGTCGGTATCACCCCGGCAGCCCTGAAACCCGCCGTGGCCGGGGAGCTGGTCACCGTGGACCAGGCCACCGTCTCCTTCCGCCGCGCCGACCTTCCCGAGGCCATCTACCGCGGTGTGGATCTGACCGATCGGCACTGGGCGCACACGCTGCTGGCGCGCGTGTTCGCCGACACCGACGACAACCGCCGTTGGTGGCACGAGGCCGCACTGCTGCCGGGCGCCGACGCCCACCTGGCCGACGAGTTGGAGCGCCAGGCCGCCCAGGCCCGCCGACACGGCGAGTACGCCCACGCCGGGGCGCTGATGACACGCTCGGCCGAACTGACAGCGGAGGATGCCCGCCGGGGAACCCGCTTGCTCGCCGCCGCGGATGTCGGCAGGCGCGCCGGGCGGCTGCGGCACGCCGCACGCCTGCTGGAGCGGGCGGAGCCCCTGGTCGGTGGGGACGCGATGTCCGTACGGGGACACATCGCCTACCTGCACGCAGTGATCTCGCAGCACTGCGCAGCGGCACCTGATGCCTGCGACCGGATGATGGACGCCGCCGACGCGCTCGCCGGCGCCGACCCCTCCCTCGCGGTCAAGGCGCTGGTGGCCGCAGGGGAGACGGGGCTGCATGCCGGAGACACGGCCTCACTGGTGCGGGCCGGCGAACGCGTGCCGGCCGTACTCGACGCCTCTCGTGAACCAGTCCAGCCGGAGACCCGGTGGTCCGCCGGCATTCTCCTGGCGGTCGCCGATTCCTTTCAGGACCGGCTTCTGGAGGCGGTGTCCCGGCTGCGCGAACACCTGGCCGCCGCCACGTCGATGGACGATCCCGTTCTCCTCGTATGGGGAGCCCAGGGCGCGCTCTTCATCGCCGACGACCTGCGCGCCCGTGCGCTGGCCACCCGCGCGGTGGCCCGGGCACGCGAGGAACGGGACACACCGACCATGGCGTACGCCATGCAGTACCTCGCCTACCCCGAATGCTGGCTGAACGGGCCGGAGGCGGCGACGCTCACCGCTACCGAGGCGCTGCGGCTGGCCCATGAGACGGGCCAGCTCCACTGTGTCCGCACCCTGATGGGGATGCTGATGCTCGCCGCCGGACTCGCCGGGGATGCCGAGACCTGCGAGCAGTACGCGGACCGCGTCGTCGGCGACGCGGCGGCAGGCGTGGGACTCGCCTCCGCCCTCGGCCTGTGGGGCCTGGCCCACCTCGATCTCGCCTCGGGGAACTGGAGCGAGGCCGCGGCCAGGCTGCATCGGCTGACCAGAACCAGGCAACGACACCCGGGTATCGCGCTCGAGGCCGCGCCCACCTATGTGGAGGCCGCCGTCCGTGCTGGTCACCGCCCTCGGGCAGAGCGGGCCGCGGCGGGCTTCATCCGGTGGGCCGAGGTGATCGGCCGGGGGTGGCCGGCGGCCCTTGCGGCACGCTGCCGTGCGCTCCTTGAAGCGGACCGAGCCGAGGAGCACTTCCGGCTCGCCCTGCACATGCACCCACCCGGTGATCGTGAGCTGGAACGGGCCCGCACAGCCCTGCTCTACGGCGAGCACCTCAACCGCGAGCGGCGGCGCGCGGACGCCCGTGCCCATCTCCGGGAGGCGGCAGAAGTCTTCCGGAGACACGGGGCACGGCGGTGGCTCGACCGAACGCGCGCCGAGTTGCGGGCCGCTGGTGACGACGGGCCCACCGAGGACAGGGACTCCGCCGGGCCGAGCAGGACGACAGAAGTGCTGACTTCCCGTCAACACCAGATCGTCCTGCTCGTGGCGAAGGGAGCGACCAACAAGGAGGTCGCCGCCCGCTTGTGCCTGAGCCCCCGCACGGTCGACTACCACCTGCGACGTATCTTCGAGCGCCTGCACGTCACTTCGCGTGCCGACCTGATCCGCCGTTTCGCGACCGAGCCGGCACCCCGTACGTGACCTGCGACGAGGACGCGGCTTGCGACCTCCTCAGCGCTGGCTCGCGGACCACGCCGTCGCCCCCTCTCGCCACGGTGACGTCGCCGCGCGCCGCGCTGCGCTTCACGAGGCGTCGCTGCCTACGAGCATGCGGTGTTCGAACGCGGACCGGGCAGCGCGCTGGGGCTTCTCCCTGCTGAGCACGGAACCGAGCCATCCGAGCACGAAGGCCAGCGGGACGGAGACGATGCTCGGATACCTCAGCGGGAACACGGCGAAGTCCAGGTCGGGGAACAACGCCGTGGGAGTTCCGGAGACGGCGGGAGACAATACCGCCAGAGACACCGAGCAGATCAAGCCCCCGTAGATGCTCCACACCGCTCCGGTGGTGGTGAAGCCCCGCCAGTACAGGCCGTACAGCAGGGCGGGGAGGACGGCTGAGGCGGCGACCGCGAAGGCCAGTCCGGCGGCGAAGGAGACGTTGATACGCGAGGCCCACAGGGCGAGGGCCGTCGCCGCGGAGCCGATCAGCACCACCGACACCCGGGCCACCAGCACTTCCTGGAACTCGGTGGCGCGCCCCTTCCTGATCACCACGCCGTAGATGTCGTGCGCCACCGAGGTGGCTGCGGCGAGGGCGACGCCCGCCACGACGGCCAGGATGGTGGCGAACGCCACGCAGGACATCAGGGTGAGCATCTGCGACCCGCCGAGGGCGTCGCTCAGCAGCAACGTGGCCGTGTTCCCCGAGGAGTTCCCGCTCATGACCTCCTGCGGGCCGACCAGGGCCGCCGCGCCGAACCCCAGTACCCCGGCCGTGACACAGAAGACGCATGTCAGAACGGCCGTCCATTGGACGGACTTCCGGGCGGCTCGTGCGGTCGGCACCGCTCCCAGGCGGAGCAGAAGGTGCGGCAGGCCTGCGGCTCCGAGCACCGCGCCCAGTTGCAGGCTCAGCCCGTCCAGCGTGTCGGCAGCACCGCCCTGGGACCGTGCTCCGGGCGCCAGGAAGCGCTCGCCGACGCCGCTGCGGTCGGCCGCGGCCCCGAGCAGGTCGCTGGGATTCCAGCCGAACTCCGCCAGCACCAGCAGGGCCAGGAACCCGCTGGCGACCAGCAGAAAGGCCGCCTTGAAACACTGCACCAGGGTCGCACCGTGCATACCGCTGAGCGCCACATAGATGATCATCAGGATGCCGAGGAACAACATCAGGAGGTTCTGGGCGGCGACTCCCGAGATGCCGAGCAACGGGGCGGCGAGGGCCCCGGCCCCCACCAGCTGGGCCGTCAGATAGAACAGGGAGATCACCAGCGTGGCGAGCCCCAGGGCCAAGTGCACCGGTCCCGGGCGCAGATGGTGCGCGAGCACGTCGCCGACCGTGAAGCGGCCGGTGTTGTGAAACGGCTCGGCGATCAGCAGGAGGATCACTGCCCAGGCGACGATGGGGCCCAGCAGGTAGGGGATGCCGTCGAACCCGGCCAGGGCGATCAGCCCCGGGGTGCCCAGCAACGTCGCTGCGGAGATGAAGTCGCCGAACAGGGCGATGCCGTTGCGCGAGGAGGACAGCCCGCCACCGCTGACGAAGAAGCGGCGGGGCGTGTCCTTCTCGGCGGCGTCCATCAGGGACATGAGCACGACACCGACGACGAAGACCGCGAAGACGGTGAGGACGAGTCCGGTGCGGTTCTCCTGTGCGAGCACCAAGGCTGCGTTCACCGCTCCTCCCCTGGGTACCCGAGCCCCGCACGGACCCTCTCGACCAGCGGATCCAGGGTGGTGTCGGCGTAGCGCGCGTACCACCGGCAGGCCGCCAGCGTGGTACCGCACTGCAGCAGCGCCAATGCGAGCCCGAGATTCAGGTGGCCGACGAGTCTGATCGCCATCACGTCACGCGCCGTGCTCGCCAGGAGCGCGTTGACCAGGTAAAGGCCAAGCACGGCGGTGGCGACGGGGAAGACCTTGGAACGGCGCGCGGCGCGCAGCTCCGCGAGGGCGGTCATCACCTGTGGCGCGGCGCCCACTTCCTCGGGAGGCCCGCCGGCGTACGACGGCGGTCTCCTGCGTGGCTCATGGAACCCGTAGGGCAGTTCATGGGATCCCGGGGGCGGCTCGTATCTCCCGTACACGACATCAACTCCTCGCTGCAAGCGGTGGCGTCAGGTCGTCGTAGGGTCGGGATCGACCTTAACCGAACGCCGTTCGGTGCGGGGGGAGCCTAGAGTGGACCACGACGCCGGACAAGGCGTCGGCGTGAAGTCGGCACAGGAAAAGCACCCTGCGGCAGCGGACGCACGGGGTGGCGGGGATCGGACGCGCGGACGAGGAGTCGGCGGCGGGGTCAGTCGTTCGGGCGAGGAGCCGGCCGTGGACTCAGTCGTGCGGGCGAGGAGTCAGCCGCGGGGATCAGTCGTTCGGACGAGGAGTCGGCTCCGGAGCCTGGTGCGACACGACGCGCTCGTGGAGGCGGCCGAGGCCGTCGAGGAACATCTCCAGGGCCAGCTCGAAGCTGTCACGGTCGATCGTGTCGGCATGGTCGGCCAGCCGGTGGGCATCCGCCAGCTGCGCATACCGCTCGACGTAGACCTGCACATCGTCGTCGAACCCGCGGGAGAAGGAGGTCATCGCCGATCCGACGACCAGGTACTTGGTCGAGGCTCCGATCATCGTGGCGTAGCGCGGGGGCCATCCGGCGCCGACCAGCCCGCCGTGCACGGCGTCGGCACGCCGCAGCGAGGCCTCACGGCGGGCCGGACCGTAGGCGAGGAACGGCACGATGTGCGGATGGGCGGCGAGAGCCGCGCGGTAGGACCGGGCCCAGGAGGCCACCCCGTGCCGCCAGTCGCCGGTTTCGAAGCCGGAGACGTCCACGCCCTCCATGATGGTGTTGGCGACCTCATGGAGGACGTCGTCCTTGGTCCTGACATGCTCATAGAGCGAGGAGACCTGGACCCCGAGCTCTCGGGCGAGCTTGCGCATCGACAACTCGGCGAGCCCGTCACGGTCCACGATGGCCAGCGCCGCGGCGCAGATCCGCGCCCTGGAGAGGATCGGCCTGGTCGGTCGGGCCACCGCTGCACCCCCGCATCGCTCCGCGCTCCGCCCTTCGTAGCGCCATGATTCTGCCGCTCACGGTACCCGCAGTTCGATAACCGAACACCGCTCGGGTCGAAGTCACTCGGTCTGCGGGGGAGAATTCACTTGCTAAGCGTTCAGCCAGTCACTTATGGTGAGCGCCTCATGTGGGAGGTCGCCATGTCAGAGCGCCACGAACTCGCCGAGCAGACTCCTGCGCTTGCCGCGCAGACTCGTCCGCGGCTGATGCCGCTCCCCGAGGAGCGTTGGGATGCAAAGGCCCGGAAGCTGCTGGCCGCCGCACCCCGCGACCCAGGGGGCCGGGTCCCGAACATCTTCACCACACTCGTGCGCCATCCCGACCTCTACGAGCAATTCATGCCTTTCGGAGGCCAGTTGCTCCGTAGGGGCCGACTGCCGGAAAGGCTTCGCGAGTTGCTGATCCTGCGTACGTCGCGCAACACCGGCGCCCTGTACGAGTGGGGCCGACACCTCCCGCTGGCGAAGACCGCGGGCGTCACGGATGCGGACATCGACCGCATCACAGAAGGGGCGGAAGCGCACGGCTGGTCGGACCTCGAGAGGCACCTGATCCGGGCTGCGGACGAGTTGCACAGCGACGCAAGGCTGTCCGAGGCCACCTGGGAGGCCCTGGCCGAGCACTTCGACGACGCCGAGCTGATCGAGATCGTCATGCTGGTGGGGCAGTACCACATGGTGGCCTTCTTCCTGAACGCGACCGGTGTGGAACTGGACCCCGGTTTCGAGAGGCCGGGCTTTGTTGAAGGGGGCCGGAGCCATGGATGAGGGTCACCTCGAGCAGGCGGCCCGTCGCCTGGCCGGCCGCAAAGTGCTGGTGATCGGCGCGGGCACCCGCCCCGACGACGACCCGCGGGCACCTGTCGGCAACGGCCGTGCGATCGCCGTCCTCGCCGCCCGGGAAGGCGCAGACGTGGCCTGCGCCGACGTGTCCGCCCCTGCGGCGGCAGCAACCGCCGAACTCGTCAGCTCCGAAGGGACCTTGAGCGTCGCCGTGGTAGGTGACGCCACGGATGCCGAGCAGTCGGCCGCCATGGTCGCCGAGGCGGTCCTCGGGCTCGGCGGACTGGATGCGCTTGTGGTCAACGTGGGTGTGGGTCTCGGCACCGGCCTGACGGGCTCGTCACCCGAGGACTGGGACCAGGTGCTCTCCCTGAATCTGCGTGCGCCCTTTCTGGCCGCCAAGCACGCCCTGCCGGCGATGGCCGACGCAGGCGCCGTCGTCTTCATCGGGTCGGTCGCAGGATTGCGCGCCGCCACGAACTCGCCTGCCTACGACAGTTCCAAGGCCGGTCTGTTCGGGCTCACCCGCCATGTCGCCAAGGAGGCAGGCGCTCGCCGGATCCGGGCCAACCTGGTCGTCCCCGGCCTGATCGACACCCCCATGGGACGGCAGGCCTCGGCCGGGCGAGCATCCCGGACGGCCTCCTTCGAGCGCATCCCGTTGGGCCGCCAGGGCACCGCCTGGGAGGTCGCCGAGGCCGTCACGTTTCTGCTCTCCGACCACGCCTCCTACATCACAGGCCAGAGCCTGGTGGTGGACGGCGGACTCAGCGCCGTATGACGCGCGGCGGCCCGTCCCCGCCCGCCGCTTCATCCGGCCCCAGGCGACGGGGCTCAGTCGTCGCCCGGCGTCGACGTGAGCCCGAACACCAGTGTCTCGTGGGCAGCCCGGGCGATGTCCGCCAGGCGGGTCCGGGCCGAGTCCAGTTGATACTGCAGGAGTACGCCGCGAGCGATGCTCTCCACCAGGAACGCCTGCGCGACCACGTCGACGTCGGGGCGGATGCTCCCATCGGCGATCCCCCGCCGGATGTCCTCCTCGACGCCGGTCCGCACGAGACTGAAATGCTCGGCCATCAAGCCCTTCATTCCGTCGGTGCTGCCGACCGCCTCGACGAGGAGCACCAGCAACGCCCGTGCCCGCACTCCTGGTTCGGGCTCCGCCAGACGGGCGAAGAACTTGTCGAGCTTGGCCAGCACGGCTTCGAGGCCGCTCATCCGGGGGTACCCGGGCAGCGCGCGGAGCCGGTGGACGAAGGTCTCGCGGATATCGGCGACAACGGCTTCGACGAGCCCGGCTTTGGACGTGAAGTGGTAGTTGACCATGCCTCGGCTGACTCCGGCACGGTCGCCGACCTTCTTCACCGTCAGCCCGCGGTAGCCCTCCGCCGCGAGGATCTGCAGCGCCGCGTTCAAGAGCCTGCGGCGGGAGGCCTCTCGCTGGTCATCGCGCTTGGTCGGGGGGCGTCGTGCTGCCGCGGATGGTTCGCTCATCGGACCAGCAGTATGCCACTGGCGGTTCGGCTCCCTGGCCCTCGGCGGCCACCCTTCACGCGCCGACACCTCCGCGGACCGCCACCGCATCGGCCGCTGTCGCGGCGGGCCACCGGCCCCGCTCCTGCGGAAGCAGGGCCGGCAGGAGTTCGCCGTGGACACCATGTCCGACACCGTGGACACCATGTCCGACACCGTGGACACCATGTCCGACACCGTGGAGGCCGACCGTCGGACGGCCGATGCCGCACCGCGGCCGGCGCGTGCACCCTGCGTACAGGCCACGGCGGTTGCGTTCGCCATCCCCGATGTGCACTCACTCGTCCCCGCTTCGGGGCGGTTCCGCAACGCCAGGACGGAGCTCACCGAGTCCGGGCCCGCGCCACCAGCGCGTCGCGGTAGTGACGCACTTCGGCCACGGCCGCCGCACTGGCGGCCTGCTGCACCATGCGCAGCCCAGCAATGGCTTGGGGCTCTGCGGGTGGTGACGCTGGAACGCGTCCTCGACCGCCGCGAGAAGGTCCGGGCGCTGCGCGGCTTCGGCGCCCGGCACTTTGCCCGGGGACAGAGCCGCCGGCAGCGCGGTCCTGGCCCGCTCCAGCACCGCGACATGGACGTCCTTGCTGCTGAAGTGCCAGTGGATCGACCCGACAGGCAGACCGCACGCGGCGGAGTTCATCGAGATGGACGTGGCGGCACACCGGTGGCGCGACATCGGTTCGCCGACGCCTTCCAGTACGGCGTCACGCGACCGCGCACCGCGGGTCCCGGGCCGGTGCCTGCGCCATGCGGCCGACTCCAGCGGACGCACAGAGCCCGCAAGGCAGGCGAACGGACGGGGGCGGTCCGCAGATGTCGGGAATCGACTCGGACCGCCCCCGTCGGCTCAATTGGCCGGGGAGCCGAACTCCTTGCGGGTGTCCACGGGCTGGCCGAACAGCTGCCACCGCTCACCCTTGAACCGCATCAGCTGCATGGTCTCGATCGGGAAGGCGTCGCCGCGGCCCGTGGCCAAGGTGACCCCGGGCAGAAGCATGTCCACCTTCACGTCCTTGAGGTTGCGCACCGCGTCCCGCAGCCCCTCCCGGGTCGGGCACTTCATCGCGTCGAGCGCCTTGTGCAGGCTGGAGGCGACGGCCCAGCCGTAGGCGTTGTACTGGTTGGTCGGGTCGGAGCCTGGCGCGTACTTGCGCAGCGCGTCCTTGTACGCCTTCATCTCCGCGTCGTCGGCCCACTGAGGGTCGGCGGGGTCCTTGAAGTAGGTCGCCGAGACCAGACCCTGGACGTTCTTGAAGCCGACGGGCTTGAGCACGGTGGCGGACGCGGACACGGCGTTGACGATGTGCAGCGGGTTCCACTTGGTGTTCTTGGCATCGGCGGCGAGGGCCTGACTGCCGAACTTGGGCGTGGTGATGTTCAGCAGCACATCGGCCTTGGAGCGGGCGAGGCTCGACATCTGCGCCGCGACGGAGGGGTCGGTGACCTCGTAGCTCTCCTCGGCGACCACCTTGATGCCGCTGCCGGCGACGGCCTCCGTGAACCCGCCGAGCAGGTTCTTGCCGAAGTCGTCGTTCTGGTAGAGGACCGCGACCTTGGCCTTCGGCTTCTCGTCCTTGAGGTACTTGGCGTACACCCGTGACTCGGACACGTAGTTGGGCTGCCAGCCGATGGTCCACGGGTGCTTGTCGTCCGTACCCCATAGCGACGCACCCGTGGCCACGAAGGGCTGCGGCACCTTCCGCTTGTTGAGGTAGTCCCACACGGCTGCCGTGGACGGGGTGCCCAGGGTCTGGAACACGGCGAAGACCTTCTCCTGCTCGACCAGTCTGCGGGCCTCCTCGACCGCCTTGGGCGGCTGGTAGCCGTCGTCGCGGACGACGAATTCCACCGTGCGACCGTCGATGCCGCCCTTGTCGTTGACGGACTTGAAGTAGGTGTCCACGCCCTTGCTGATCGTGCCGTACGCGGAGGCCGGTCCCGACAGCGGGTAGATTCCGCCCAGCTTGATGGTCTTGTCGGTGATGCCGGTGGTCTGCTGGCCCTTGCACGCGCCGTCGGCGGCGGTGCCCTGTTCGTCCTGCTCCCGCCGGCTGTTGCAGGCGGTGGCGAGGAGCAGGACGGCGGACGCGGCCGCAGCCGCCCGCAGAACGGTGGTCTTGCGCATGTGATTCATTCCTTTTCCGTGCGGGGCGGTGCGCCCACGGGTTCGGCGTCGACGGGTGCGGGATCCGCGGGTGCGTCGGAGGGTTGTGATGCGGATGTGGACTCTGGCGTCGAATCGGACGCGGACTCGGACGCGGACTGGGTGTCCGACCCGGAGTCGGATTCGGACGCCGACTGCGTGTCCGACCCGGAATCGGACGCGGACGCGGGCGTCCGGTCGGCGGCAGGGGTGGCGCGGGTCAGGCGGCGGGCGGCGGCACCACGGACACGGACCGCCAGACCGGCGAGTCCCGTCGGGGCCACGAACATCACCGCGATGATCAGCAGGCCGAACACCACGCCGGGCGCCGCATCGCTGACGTCCTGGGCCACGCTCGGCACGTACATCACGAACGCCGCGCCCAGCAGCGGTCCGTACAGAGAGGCCAGCCCCCCGACCACCAGGCCGGCCAGCAGCGTGATGGACAGGACGAAGCTGAAGGATTCGGGTGAGACGAAACCGATCACCCAGGTGTACACACACCCGGAGACACCCGCGAACATCGCGCTCCACGCGAAGGCGAGGGTCTTGTGCAGCGACAGCCGCACGCCCATGACCTCCGCCGCGCTCTCGCTGTCCCGCACGGCGAGCAGTGCCCGGCCGACCCGGGACCGCAGCAGGTTGCGGGCGAGCAGCAGAGCCCCCGCGGCGACGGCGAGGACGACGAAGTACATCCACTGGTCCTCGGCCAGTCCGCTCCACGCCGGCGGCTGCAGCTTGTCCACGGTCAGTCCCATGGAGCCGCCCGTGACCGGTTCGAGCCGCTTGAGCAGCGGCGGCAGGAACACCGCGAACGAGAGGGTGACCAGGGCCAGGTACAGCCCGCGCAGCCGCAGGGCGGGCACCCCGAAACCGAGGCCCAGCAGGAAGCACCCGGCTGCCGCCACCGGCAGCGTGGCCAGGTGGCCGGTGTCGTACCGGTCGAGCATGACCGCCGCAGTGTAGGCACCCGCCGCGAAGAACGCGCCGTGCCCGAGGGAGATCTGGCCGCCGAATCCGACCAGCAGGTTCAGTCCGACCAGCGCCACGGCGTACAGCAGCACCATGGTCAGCTGGAAGACCTGGAAGGGGGCGAGGTAGAACGGTGCCCCTACGGCGACCGCCGCCACGACCAGCGCGGTCAGTGCGGCCCGCAGGCGCCGGGCTCGGTCGGTGCCGAGTGCTGCGAATATCGTGCTCATGCGCGCTCCACCGCCGCCCGTCCGAACAGGCCCTGGGGCCGCACCAGCAGCACCGCCAGGATGATCACCAGGGGTACACCCACCTTGAGATCGGCACCGATGACGTCCACGTACGCCCCGGCCAGCGTCTCGGCAAGGCCCACGACCAGGCCGCCGACGACCGCGCCGACCGGGCTGTCGAAGCCTCCGAGGGTGGCCGCGGCGAACGCGTAGATCAGCACTCCGCCCATCATGTTGGGCTCCAGGAACAGCACCGGCGCGACGAGCACGCCCGACACCGCACCGACCGTCGCGGCCAGCCCCCAGCCGAGCATCAGCACCCGGCCCACCCGGATCCCCGACAGCCGCGCGGAGGCGGGGTTGCAGGCGACCGCCCGCATCACCAGGCCGATGGAGGTGTGCTGGAACATCAGGTAGAGCAGGCCCATCACGACGGCCACGACCGCGATGATCCCGAGGGTCGACCAGTCCACGAGCACCCCGGCCAGGTCGACGCCGCCGTCGGGGAACTGCTGCGGGAAGTCCTTCACGGTGAACGACCAGATCAGGCCGGCCATCGCGTTGACGAAGATGAACAGGCCGACCGTGACGATCACCAGCGTCAGCTCGGGCGCACCCTGCACGGGGCGGATGACGATCCGTTCGACCAGCATGCCGCCGGCGAACGACACCGCCAGGGTGACCGGCAGCGCCAGCCAGAACGACATCCCGGACGCCACGAGCTGCCATGCCACGTACGTGGAGATCATGGCGAGCTCACCCTGCGCGAAGTTGACGATCCCGGTGAACCGGTGGATCAGCACCAGGGCCAGCGCCAGACTGGCGTAGACGGCGCCGGAGCCGACCCCTTCCACCATTTGCTGGAGCAGTTCACTCACGGCACTCACCCGCCCTTCCCGGAACGGACGGAGACACCGAGGTACACCTCGGCGACCTGCCCGTCCTCCCGGATCTGTTCGGCCGGTCCGGACAGCACCAGGCGGCCGGCCTCCAGTACGTGGGCCCGGTGCGCGACATCCAGTGCGAGCTGGGCGTTCTGCTCGACGACGACCACAGTGGTGCGTTCCTCCTCGTTCACGACACGGACGATCTCGAAAAGCTCCCGCGTGACCAGCGGCGCGAGCCCCAGCGACGGTTCGTCCAGGAGCAGCAGCGAGGGCCGCAGCATCAGCGCCCTGCCGATGGCGAGCATCTGTTGCTCGCCGCCGCTGAGACTGCCCGCGGCCTGACGGGACCGCTGGCGCAGCTTGGGGAAGTAGCCATAGATCCGTTCCAGGTCGGCGGCCACGGCCGCGCGCTCGGCGCGGCCCGAGCGCAGGTGGGCGCCGATGCGCAGGTTCTCCTCGACGGTCAGGTCGTTGAAGGTGCCCCGGCCCTGGGGCACATGAGCCACGCCGAGCCGGGCGGCCTGCTCGGGCGCGCGGCCCAGCAGTTCCGTTCCGTTCAAGGTCACCGAACCGCGGCCGCGGACCATGCCGCACAGTGCCCGCAGCGTGGTGGTCTTGCCCGCGCCGTTGGGTCCGAGGATCGCGCACACCTCGCCGCGTGCGACGGAGAAGTCCAGGCCTTGGAGCACCTGTGCCTGGCCGTATCCGGCGTGCAGGCCGGACACTTTCAGGAAGTCCGGCTCCGCCGTCTCCCCGGCCTCGGCGCGGTCGGTGGTCGGCTCGCTCATGCCGCCACCCCCAGGTACGCCTCGAGGACGGCCGGATCGCGCTGGATCTCCTCCGGCGGGCCCTCGGCGATCTTGCGCCCGAAGTCGAGGCACACCACCTTGTCGCACAGGCCCATCACGAACCCCATGTGGTGTTCGACCACCACGAGCGTGAGGTCGAAGTCCCGGCGCACCGCCCGGACCAGGTCCGCGAACTCGCCGACCTCGCCGTGGCTGAGGCCGTTGACGGGTTCGTCGAGGAGCAGCAGCCGGGGCCGTACCGCGAGTGCTCGGGCGAGTTCGACGCGTTTGAGGGTGCCGAACGGCAGCCCGGAGGCGGGGTGGTCCGCGACGTCCGCCAGGTCGAGCAGTCGCAGCAGTTCGTCCGCCTGGTCGCGCAGTTCCGCCTCCTCCCGCCGGACGCGGGGCAGCCGGAGCGCCGCGGCGAAGTGTCCGGTGCGTCCCCGGCTGTGGGCACCGACCATGACGTTCTCCCGGACCGTGAGCCGCGGGAACAGTCCCAGGTTCTGGAAGGTGCGGGCGATGCCGCGCCCGGCAACGGCGTGCGGCGGGAGGGCGAGCAGGTCCTCCCCCTCGAACCGCACCGTCCCCGCATCGGGGGTGCAGCGCCTGGTGAGGCAGTTGAACAAGGTGGTCTTTCCGGCTCCGTTCGGCCCGATGAGCCCCACGGCGGTGCCCGGCTCGACGGTGAACGCGACACCGTCCAGTGCCGTGATCCCGCCGAAGCGCACGCTGACAGCGTCGACCGCGAGCATGAGTGACGTCCCTTCCGTGGTGCTGGGGGGTTGGCGAGCGTCACAGTAGGTGGGGGCCTTACGGGCGCACATTGGGTGCGAGCACCCAACTTCACGGTCACCGATTTGTGCGCCGCGCCCAGCCCCCCCGGCAAGTGCCCCGCTGAGCCTGTTGACGGGACACGAGGAGAACCGCGACGATCTGCACCATGTCTCGCGGTCCCGCCCTGGGCACCTCCGCACTCTCCGAACCGCTCATCCGGGAGCGGCACCGGGTCGTGCACGCCGTCCAGGACCGGCTCGAGGACGTGGCGAACACCGCCATCGCGGTGATGCGCACGGAGATCCCGTCCTACACGCTGCAGGACGAGCGGTTCTTCGACGACGTACGGGAGCAGGTCCTCATCCACTACCGGATGCAGATGGCGGCGCTGGCCGGCGACCGGGACATCGCCCCCGAAGACCTGGTCTTCAGCCGCGCGGCGGCCATGCGCAGAGCACGCGCGGGGTTCGCCCTCGAGGACTGGATCAGCGCATTCCGGGTCGGCCGGCAGGTGTTGTGGGACGCACTGCTGGACTGCGCCGGCACGTCCGCCGAGGCACAGCAGGCCACGCTGTCCCTCGTCACACCGCTGATGCGGTACGTCGACTACGCCAGCACCCATGCCGCACAGGCCTATGTCGAGTACCAGCAGCACGTGGTCGCGGACGCGGACCGGGAGCGCCGGGACCTCCTGGACCAGCTCCTGGCCGGCGCGGCGCCGCCTCGCGGTCCCCTGCTCGCCGCGGCACAGGCCTACGGCATCGGGCCGCACTCGCCGATGATGGCGGTCGTGGCCGTGTGCGTCGGCGACACCCGCACCGGCGACCTCTCCTCGGCCGAGCACGGCTACGCCACCAGCGCGTCCATCAGCGTCGCCGGGCCGTGGGCCGGCCGGACCCTGGTCGTCGTACGCCACGGCGAGGTGGTGGCCGTGCCCGTGGTCCGCACCGGCATGGACGCGGAGGACGTCTGTGCCCACTTCGAGGCCGTGCAACGGCGGCTGGCGCGGGAGGGAAGCATGCTCTCCATGGGCATCAGCACCGTCGCCCATGGTGCCCGCGAACTCCCGCGCGCCTACGAGGAGGCACGGGCCGCCCTCGACCTTGTACCGAGCACGGGCGGGGTGGCGGCGCTGCCGCGCCTGTCCCCCTTCGACTACCTGGCGCTGCGCGCCGACGACCTCGCCCGCCAGTTGGTCGATCCCCGCGTGCGTGCACTGCTGGAGGAGGACCGCCGACGGGGCGACACGCTGGCGACCACCATACGGGCCTTCGCGGAGGCGGATCTCAATCTGCGGCAGGCCGCCGACCGGCTGCGGGTGCACCACAACACGGCGCACTACCGGTTGCGCCGGATCGAGGAACGCACCGGACGCAATCCGCGCCGGATCGCCGACCTCCTGGAACTGCTGGTCGCCCTCGCCATCCGCGACGGGGCCGGGGAAGGCGGGGATCGACAGTGAGCGGCATCGTGCAGTCAACCGGGGCGGAAGCGGCACGTCAGCGGCCGGACGGGCAGGCACCTACGGGTCTGCCGGAAGGGCACGCCGAGCGCGACGGCTCGGTTCGGCATGCCCTGCTGAACACCGCGCTGGAGGTCTTCAGCGACCGTGGTTACACCGACGCCGGCCTCGCCGAGATCGCGGCACGTTCCAGCCTCCCGCTGGGCAACCTCTTCCAGCACTACGGCGGAAAGCGTGGGCTCTACCTCGCCCTGTGGGAGGAGTTCCAAGAGGAGCAGGAGCGCCGGACCGCGGCCACGCTGGCCGCCGAGCGCGACCGTGGCGTGGACGATCCCATCGCCCTCTTCGTGGCGGGAGCCAGGGCGTATCTGGAGGGCGCCTGGGACAACCGGCGGTTCGCCAGGCTCCTCGCGGAGGACGACGGTCCGGTCGGCTTCGACACGCTGCGCCGCCACTGGGACCGCGCGTGGGTACGGCGAAACGCCCGGCTCCTCGAGGTCGACGAGAAGCAACGTGCCGGCCGGGTCCGGGTGAGTGTGCTGACCACCATCATCGGAGGGGCGGCGCGCGAGCTGGGCAACTGCACGGACGAGGCGGAGGCCCAGGAGATCGTGGAAGAGGTGTGCGGCATCCTCATCCACCTGTCGACGCCACCCGGCTGACCGACCGGCGCACGTGGCGGCGTCCCCGTGGTCTTGTCCGGGCACGGATCTCGCCCTCGCCATCCCGAGGCCGTCGGCCACCTCCACCTCAGCACCACCCGATGGCGGGGTGCGGAACGCGGCAGTGGCGGGACAACACCCGTGCTTGCCGATGTGCCGGGGCGTTTGGGTCGCTCCCTGCGCCGCCTTCACTGTCAGACCCGGCTCGTAGCGTCAAAGAGGAGGGCTTGGAGAGGCCGGGCCCCGGCAGGGTCAGGAGCGAGCCATGGGCGAGATCGCATTGGGCAGGGAGAATCTGGACCGGCTGTTGGCCGACAGCACAGGCGCGTACGGCGTCCCGTATCAGCAGGCCTTCAACCGGCTCGCGGGCTCGCACCGCGGCCGGCCGGTCGCCGAGATCCTTCCCCTGCTGCGCAGGGCAGCCGAGGAGGCCTTGCTGGAGTTCACTCACGCCGATCTGGCAGAGCAGGCCGAGGCGATCAGCACCGGCGAGCGGTACGTCCTGCGGGTCACGGTCACCTGACCGCCAGGCCGGCGCTCACCCACAAAATTGCGGCCCCTGGGTGATGGCTTGCCCGGGGCCAGGCCGACATCGGCGGACGGGTCGGCGGAGACGGAACCGTTGGTGACTTCTCTTGTGTCCGGCGACCGAAGTCTCATCCGCGCTCACGGAGGTACGCCTCAAGCTCCGCGGCCCCGGTCAGCATCGCCCGCCCGCGGGCGGACAGCCGACCGTGCCAGTCGCACAGTGCGGCCTCCAGGGGCCCCAGCCCGCCGGCCGCCCGCACCTGGGCGATCAGCGGGGCGATCCGCTCCAGCAGGTAGCCTCCCCGCCTGAGCTGGTGGGCCAGCCGGGCGTCCCGTACGTCGGCCTCGTCGTACACGCGGTACCCGGTCAGCGGGTCGCGGCGCGGGCGCACCAGCCCGGCGCGCTCCCATTTACGCAGCGTCGCGGGCCGGATTCCGAGCTTGTCCGCCAGCGGCCCGATGAACGTGCCGCCGGGCCCGGACGCCCCGGCCGGCTCGGACCCCGCACCGGGCTCGGGCGCCGTGGGGGGCTCCAGGTCGCGGAGGGCGCTCTCCACGGCCTGGAGGGTCCGCCGGTCGTCGAGGAGTTGGGCGTGGCTCTCGTCGATGAGGCGGAATGCCTCATCGACCGCGCCCTGGTTCACGGCCCGCATGATCGACGTCGCCGTCTGGTGGCCGTGGCCGGGCACCAGGGCGAGGAATGCGCGCAGGGCGCCCGCGTGCAGCGAGGTGTAGGTGCGGTAGCCGTGGGGTGTGCGACCGGCGGCCGGAAGGATGCCGGCCTCCTCGTAGTTCCTGATCGCCTGCGTGGACAGACCGTGCCCGCGCGCCAGATCAACCGGCCTGAGTCGCTCTCCGTTTTGAAGCTTTCGTTGCATGGTCCTGCCGATGTCGCGGAAAAGTTTCAACCGAGGGTTCAACGATACCGTTGAAGGCATGGCTACTGACATCAAGGACACCGCCCATGCCGTCGAGGCTGCCGCCGTCATGAAGCTGCTCCCCGGCCCGGCCTCGGCTGCTCGCCCTGGGCGAGCCCACCCACGGCGAGGACACTCTGCTCGACCTGCGCAACGAGCTCTTCCGGCAGCTCGTCGAGCAGGAGGGCTACCGGACGATCGCGATCGAGAGCGACTGCATGCTGGGCCTCGTCGTGGACGACTACGTCACCTCGGGCACGGGCACCCTCGACGAGGTCATGGAGCGCGGAATCAGCCACGACTGGGGCACCTCCGCGGCCAACCGCGAGCTCGTGCGCTGGATGCGCGCCTACAACGAGGGCCGGCCCCCGTCCGAGCGGCTCCGCTTCGCCGGTTTCGACGGCCCGCTGGAGATCACCGGCGCCGCGAGCCCCCGGCAGGCCCTGACCGCGCTCCACGGCTACCTCTCGACCTGGGTGGACGCGGACCTGCTCCCTTGTACCGCGGAAACGCTCGATTGCCTGCTCGGCGCCGACGCCCGTTGGACCAATCCCGCCGCCATGAGGGACCCGGCCCAGTCGGTGGGGCAGGCGGCCGAGGCCGGTCAGCTGCGGCTGCTCGCCGACGATCTGGAGGCGCTGCTCGACGAGCAGACACCGCACCTGATCACGGCGACTTCGCGGGACGACTGGGACCGGGCACGCCTGTACGGGCGCACCGCGACCGGCCTGCTGCGCTACCACTACTGGATGGCCGACACCTCACCGGCCCGCATGACCCGACTGGCGGGTGTGCGGGACCAGATGATGGCCCACAACCTCCTCGCCGTCGCCGCTCGGGGCCCGGCACTCGTCCACGCCCACAACTCCCATCTCCAGCGGGCGAAGAGCACGATGCGGATGGGCGGGATGCCACTGGAGTGGTGGAGCGCCGGTGCGCTGGTGAGCGCCCAACTCGGCGAGGGGTACGCCTTCGTGGCCACGGCCCTCGGCACGATGCGGCACCAGGGAGTGGACACACCGCCGCCGGACACTGTCGAAGGACTCCTGTACGCGCTCCCGGAGGACCGCTGCCTCATCGACGCCCCGCGGCTGGCCACCGCCCTCGGCGACACGCGGTCCGCGCCCCGCGTATCCCCCTGGTTCGGCTACGCCCCGCTTGACCCGGCCCACCTGGCGGACAGCGACGGCATCGTGTTCGTCAAGGACGTCCCGCAGAGCTAGTACCCCAACGGCGTCTTGCGTGGTACGGCCGGCGCGTTGGGCACGCCTTTCCTTCTCGCTTCCGGCCCCGTCCACTCGCCGCCCAGAGGTCGGGGCCGATCACCTCGTGGGGGATCGACCGCGCTCGCCGCGGGCCAGGGCGAGCACGCTCGAGTCGGCCGCGCCACCAGGGGCGACGATCAACCGGACGACGTCGCTCGCGGACTCATCCCCGTCGCGATCACCTGCGTCGCGCAGAAAAATCGGGGACCGTGTCGCCACCGTACCCGCGCGCCCGGGCGAAGCCCTTGCCAGTGACGAGATCCCTTCCCCGGGCGCGTGGGCACGATGAAGGCGGGCTCTTGCGGTGTGACCCGTCGCCGGGGTCGCTGCCGGCCGACTGCGGCGTGCACTGTTCGCTTCCCGGCAGTCTCCATCGTTACCGTAATCTCCTCATTTCTACGGTTCTGTGGAAGAGTCGCCAGTCCCGCGATCTGGTCGACAGTGAGTGTCCAGAAGATTTCCGCCACATTCCTGTCATCGAGATCCGCGCCGAACGCAACTGGCAGGCAACGGGACCGTGCACCCGGGGCCATGCCCCCAGACGGACGCCAAGGACGGTGACCGATGACAGAAGGCCCCATGGCCGCGGCGTTCCTCGCCGTCATCGTCGGTGCGTCCGTGATTGCCCTCACCGCGCGCCGCCTGCACAGCAACGACGCCTTGCCCTCCCTGGAGGGATGGGCACTGGCCGATCGCAGTCTGGGGACCGTTTGGACGTGGCTGCTGCTGGGCGGGACCGTATTCACCGCCTACACCTTCATCGCCGTACCCGGCCTTGTGTACGGAACCGGAGCGCTGGCGTTCTTCGCCCTCCCCTACACCGTGATCGTCTGCCCGTTGGCCTTCGTCCTGCTGCCCCGGATGTGGAGTGTGGCCCGTACCAACGGCTACGTCACCTCCGCCGACTTCGTCCGCGGACGCTACGGCTCGCCGCCCCTCGCCCTGGCGGTCGCACTTACCGGCATTCTCGCGACCATGCCCTACCTGGCCCTGCAACTCCTGGGTATCCGCGCCGTCCTCAGTGCAGGCGGTCTCTACCCGAACGCCGCCACCGGGGACCTTGTCATGGCCGCGATCTTCACCGGCCTCGCAGTGGCGACCTACCGGCACGGCCTGCGCGCACCCACCGTGATCTCGGCGCTCAAAGCGATCGCGGTATACGGCTCGGTCGCGGCCATCACATGGCTTGTCCTGGCCCGCTTGGGCGGGCCCGGTGCGGTCTTCGACGAGGCGGCCAGTCGGCTCGCCGGACCGGGCTCCGGCGGCGTCTCCCTCGCCCTGGGCCCCGGTCAGCAACCGGCCTTCGCCACCCTCGCCGTCGGATCGGCACTGGCACTGCTCATGTACCCGCATGTCCTCACCGCGGCATTCGCCGCCTCCGGCCCGGACACTCTGCGCAAGGTCTCCATCGCCCTGCCCGCCTGGACCGCTGTTCTCGCCCTGTTCGGACTGCTCGGCATCGCCGCGCTCGCCGCGGGCGTGCAGGCCCCCGACGGGGGCGCCGAGGCGGCCGTCCCCGTCCTGGTGGACCGCCTCGTGCCGGCGCCGCTGGCAGGCCTGGTCTTCGGGGCCATCACGGTGGGCGCGCTCGTGCCCGCTGCCGTCATGTCGGTCGCGGCTGCGACCTCGTTCGTGCGCAATGTGTACGCCGAGTACTTCCATCCCACCGCTACGCCCAAGCGTCAGGTGAGGATCGCCAAAGTGGTCACCCTCATCGCGAAGGCGGGAGCCATCGCCTTCGTGTTGGGGCTCCGGGACCAGGCTGCGATCAACCTCCAGCTCCTCGGCGGCGTGTGGATTCTCCAGGTCTTCCCCGCGGTGGCCATCGGACTGTTCACAGCCAGACTGCACCACCGAGCACTGATCGCCGGATGGGCCGCCGGCATGGCGTCCGGCACGGTCATGGTCGTTCGAGAGGGGTTCTCCCCCCTCGTGTCCCTCCCTGGGCTCGGCCCTTCCGGCCGGCCCCTGGAGATCTATGCGGGGCTGGCGGCCCTGCTCCTGAATCTGGCGATCACCTTGGCCGGCACCGCCCTACTGAACCGGATCGGCACGGCCCGGGGCGCGGACACCACCGTGTGGGCCCCGTGCCGACCGGACGGACGCCTTCCTGGGACGGGAGAGAGCACCTCATGAGACGAACCACCCCCACCAGTGTCTCGCCGCCTGCGGGACCGCCGGTCGCCGGCGGTGACGGAACCGATGGCACACCTGTGCGGCATGGGACGGCCGACAAGCCCACTCAGGCCGCACCGCCCGCGCCGCCCGCTCCGCGCGGTCCCGCCGACCAGGAACGAGAGGCGGCCGTCGTCCGGCTCTTCGACGAGCACTATCCCTCGATGCTCCGCCTCGCCGCGCTGCTGGGCGCCGATGACCCGGAGAACATCGTGGCCGAGGCCTACTACCAGATCTACCGAAAGTGGCGGAAGCTACGGGACATCGAGTCCGCGGCGGGATATCTGCGCACTATCGTCTGCAACCTGACTCGTATGCGCATACGTCATCTCCAGGTCGCCCGTCGGCACACCGAGGCACCACCCCCCGACTGGATCGCCTCGGCCGAGAACTCGGCGCTGCTCCGTGACGACCAGCGGACCCTGGTCCAGGCTCTGCAGCAACTGCCCGCCCGGCAGCGCGAAGCTCTCGTGCTGCGCCACTGGCTGGGCTTGAAAGAAGGTGAGATCGCCGCGGCGATGGGCATCTCCGCAGGATCGGTCAAGACCCACACCTCACGCGGCCTCGCCGCTCTCAACAAGGCGCTGGAGGCCCGGCGATGAACAGCACTCCCAACGCCCGGGGTACCGAAGAGCAGCTCAGTGAGGCCCTCGAAGCCCTCGCCGGGCAACTCCACCCCGCCCCCGATGCCTTTCGCACCGCCCGTGGCGGCTGGCTCCGGAGGGAGCGCAGGCGTCGCCTGGTCCTCACGGTCCTCATCACGGTCGTCTTCGCCCTCGCCGTACTGATCGGCCTCTGGGTCCTGAACCAGGCACCTCCCGGCTCCAGTGCGATCTTCAGCCATGGGCACAACCCCACTGCCATGGTTTCCGCCGAACCATTCGGGATCACGTAGAACTCGTCCGTGTGCCTGAACCAGCTCTCCTTCCTTCAGCCTTGTGCTGGGGCTGCAAACTCTCCGCCCGGTCGCCGACGTCCGCAGCGGCCACCCGGCGCAGCCGCCTGCACGGTTTACGGAAGAGCCGGTCCCGAGCCGCGCGATGGCCGCGTGGGTGAACCGGCCAGGAACAGGGCGACAGCGGGAAGGCCCGGCTGGTCGTTCGCCAGGCCATGGGCATCAAGGGCGGGTCTTCTCTCAAGATCTTGGGTGACCGGACAGCCGCCTGGGCAGAACCGGGAGTTGACGCGGCCTCACCGAGGCGGGCCGGGGCAGCCGTCACCGTCGTCAAGGCGCTCCGCCGGGACCGGGCCGAGGGCGCCGGGCGTCACAGGTTTCGTCGTCGGGCGTTACCTGCCGGGTCAGGCTGCCGTCCCACCCCCGGCCGTGGTCGCCCGCCTCGATGCGGAACGCCGGTGAGGCGAAGGGCGGGTACTGGTGGAGGGGCGCAGCGTCCAGTGGCTGGTGGCCGGGTAGAGCCGCCGTGGCGCCGGCTCGGCGCACGCCGCCTCGACGAGCGCGTGGCCACAGCGGATCAAGCCCGTTGCGCGGATGGCCGATCCGGATGACAGGAATCCAGGGGAAATATTCTGGATATTCGCTGTCAACCGGTCACCGCCGTTCGGCAACTCTTTGGAAAACCCACCGATGGCGCGACAGGAGTCACGGCATGACACCGCTCGTCCCACACCGGTTGCGGCGCATCACGGCAGCCGTGCTGCTCCTCGCTCCAGCGGCCGGGCTGTTGTGGGTTCCCTGGTACGGCGGTGCACGCCCGAGGCTGGCAGGAGTGCCGTTCTTCTACTGGTACCAGCTGGCCTGGGTGCCTGGATGCGCTCTCGCCCTGCTCGGTGTGTATCTGCTGACCAGGAACTCGCATCGCCGTCCCGACCCTGGTCGCCGGCATCGCCGGCCCGGTCCCTGATCCGCAACACAGCACGTCGTCACCGAACACCCCAGAGGTGAGGAGCCGCCATGTCCGAATCCGCCCTGCCCGAAGCCCCCGGGCCACAGCACCGGGCCAACCGCTTGACCCCGCGCGCCATCCTGCTGTGGAGCACCGTCGCCGTCGCTGGGGCGATCGGCTGGAGTGTGCTGGCCCTGTCCAGGGGCGAGGAGATCTCGGCCGTCTGGCTGGTGGTGGCGGCCCTTGGCTCGTATGCGATCGCGTACCGCTTCTATTCGCGGTTCATCGCCCGCCGGGTTCTGGAGGTCGACGACGCGCGTGCCACTCCGGCGGAGCGGCTGGAGGACGGTGTCGACTACCACCCCACCGACAAGCGGGTGCTGTTCGGCCACCACTTCGCGGCCATCGCCGGTGCCGGCCCTCTGGTCGGCCCTGTCCTGGCCGCACAGATGGGGTATCTGCCGGGCACTGTCTGGATCATCGTGGGCGTGATCTTGGCGGGCGCGGTGCAGGACATGATCGTCCTGTTCCTGTCCATGCGCCGGGACGGCAAGAGCCTGGGACAGATGGCCCGGGACGAGATCGGCAAGGTCGGTGGTGCCGCCGCGCTGATCGGCGTTTTCGCCATCATGATCATCCTGCTCGCGGTCCTGGCCATGGTCGTCGTCAACGCGCTGGCGGAGTCCGCCTGGGGGACCTTCTCGGTCACCATGACCATCCCCATCGCCCTCTTCATGGGCTTCTACCTGCGCTACCTGCGGCCCGGCCAGGTCGTGGAGACCAGTGTCATCGGTGTGGTGCTGCTCCTGCTCGCCATCCTCGGCGGCGGCTGGGTCGCGGACTCCTCGCTGGCCGGGTACTTCCTCTGGAGCCCGGAGACCCTGGTCTTCTGCCTGGTCGGTTACGGTTTCGTCGCCTCCGTGCTCCCGGTGTGGATGCTGCTGGCCCCCCGCGACTACCTGTCGACGTTCATGAAGGTCGGCACCATCGCGCTGATGGCCGTCGGCGTGGTGATCGCCGCCCCGGTGCTCAAGGCCGAGCCGGTGACCGAGTTCGCCTCGACGGGAGCCGGTCCGGTGTTCGCCGGGTCGATGTTCCCCTTCCTGTTCATCACCATCGCCTGCGGTGCCCTGTCCGGCTTCCACGCCCTGATCTCCTCCGGCACCACGCCGAAGCTGATCCAGAAGGAGTCCCAGGTCCGGATGATCGGCTACGGCTCCATGCTCACGGAGTCCTTCGTCGCCGTCATGGCCCTGATCGCCGCCTGCGTGCTGGAGCCGGGTCTGTTCTACGCGATGAACTCCCCGGCCGCGCTGCTCGGGCCGACCGTGGAAAGCGCCTCCGAGGCGGTGAGGAACCTCGGCTTCACCATCACCCCGGACCAGCTCGCCGCGGCGGCCAAGGCCGTCGAGGAGGAGACGCTGGTCGGGCGGACCGGTGGCGCGCCCACCCTGGCCGTGGGCATGGCGGAGATCTTCGCCACGGTGTTCGGCGGGGCGGGGATGAAGGCCTTCTGGTACCACTTCGCCATCATGTTCGAGGCGCTGTTCATCCTCACCACGGTGGACGCCGGCACCCGGGTCGGCCGGTTCATGCTCCAGGACATGCTGGGCAACGTCTGGAAGCCGATCGGCCGGGTCACCTGGAAGCCGGGCATCTGGATCACCAGCGCCATCGTCGTGTGCGCGTGGGGCTACTTCCTCTACGCCGGCGTCACCGACCCGCTCGGCGGCATCAAACAGCTGTTCCCGCTCTTCGGCATCGCCAACCAGCTGCTGGCCGCGGTCGCCCTCGCCGTCACCACGACGCTGCTGATCAAGCACGGCAAGCTGCGCTGGGCCTGGGTCACCGGCATCCCGCTGGCCTGGGACGTGGCAGTCACCTTCACCGCCGGCTGGCAGAAGATCTTCTCCGACAACCCGGCGATCGGCTTCTTCGCCCTTCGGGAAAAGTACGCCAAGGCCATCGAAGACGGCCAACTGCTGCCGGGCGCCAAGAACATGGACGACATGCACACCATCGTGCTCAACAACACGGTCGACGGTGTGATCATGGCCGTCTTCCTTGTGCTGGTCCTCACGGTCCTGGTCAACTGCGCCGTGGTGTGCGTCCGCGCCGTCCGCTCCACCGAGCCGCTACCGACGACCGAGGCGCCGTACGTCGAGTCCCGCATCGAGTTGCCCGACCAGCGGAGCCCCGAAGAGCTGGTGGGGACGCGCTCATGACGACCGTAGGGAAGCTGCTGGGCGCTGTGCGCTGGTACGTACGGGAGGTGACCGGCGAGGCCGACTACGACCGCTACTGCGAACGCCACCGCCACCACCACCCCCATGTGCCACTGCCCACCCGCCGCGAATTCCAACGTATCCACACGGCACGCCGCGAACTGGACAGACCCAGCCGCTGCTGCTGAACGATCCCTTCCGGCAGGCCTCTCCCTCGGATCCTCGTCCGGGGGGAGAGCCCACCGGGGCCCGACCGCTGCCGCCGCGAACCCCAAGACCGAACCGCAGCCCCAGAGCCGGGCGGGACCCACCATCCCGCCCGGACATCCCCCCGAACCACGGGGCGGGCGTCACCGTCCCTGACTGCCGGCGCTCGCTCCGCTTCTCAGCCGCGCACGAGCCGTCCACTCGTCGGCCGCGCCTCTGCGCGGGAGGCGTCCCGGCCGTCAACGGTGGATACGACCGCTCAGCGCCGGCAGTCCCCCGGCAGCGGGCCTGCCCGTACGACTGCCGGGCCGGGCCGGTGTCCGGGCACACATCCCGCGACGAGACGACCTTGCCCGGTCCCGGGCGGTGGATGGGTGACGAACACCGGGCCGCGGGTGCGCCTCTTGATCAGGCGGGGCAGCAGCCGCGCAGGGCCGGCGTCCCAGTCGTCCGTCTCCAGCACGAAGTCCTCACGCGCCCGACTCCTGGGCCGACCCGGGAGGTTGAGGTCAGATTGTCTCGTCGGGGTGCAGGCGCCCCAGCAGCTCGTAGAGGCTGCGGCGGCCCTCGTCGTCGAGACGGTTGAAGGCCGCCGAGGTGGCCCGCATATCGGCGCGGATCACACGGACCGCCTCCAACCCCTTTTCCGTCGCGACCACGTTCTTGATCCGCCGGTCGGCCGGGTCGAGATGCCTGGAGACCAGTCCATGAGCCTCCAGCCGGTCGACAAGCCCGGTGATGTTGGAAGCGTCGCAGGCGAGCATTCCCGCTAGAGCGCGCATGGGCAGGGGCTGCCGGAGCAGGATGAGCATTTTGGCCTGCGTCATGGTGAGGCCCTGCACCGCGGCCGCCGCGGCGAGGTCGCGGTAGTAGCCGGCAGCGGCGCGCGCCAGGCGCTCCAGGAGGTCGACGTGGGTGGGCTCGCTCCCCTTCGGGTCAGGGGTTTCGGGAGCCGGGTGCGGGGCGGGGGTGCGGGACATGTCTGCAGTTTAGGTGAAGCTCAAAGTTTGACTTCCTCAACCATTGAAGTTTACCTTCGTCGTCGTTGCTTGAGTTCATCAAGCATCTAGCTGTTTCGAGCCGAGCCCCTTCCCCGGGCTCGGGCGCCACCCCCGCCCCGCCCGCCCCGAAGAGAGCCCCCGTGTCCCACACCGTTGCCCCGTCGCCCGGCCGACACCGACGTGAGATCGCAGTCGTCCTCGTCCTGAGCCTCGCCGCCATGGTCGTGTCGATGATGCAGACACTGGTGGTCCCGATCCTGGGTCTGATCGGGACCAGCCTCGGCAGCACTGCTGCCGAAGTCAGCTGGGTCACGACCGCGACCCTGCTCTCCGCAGCCGTCTTCACTCCCCTGCTCGGCCGCCTGGGTGACCAGCACGGGAAGAAGCCGACCCTCATCGGCGTGCTGGTGGTGATGATCGCCGGCTCGGTCCTGGCGGCCACCACCGACTCGCTCCTCTGGCTGATCGTCGGCCGCGTTCTCCAGGGAGCCGCCACGGCGATCTTCCCGCTCGCGCTCTCGGTACTCCGCGAGGAGGTCTCCGCCCACCGGCTGCCCGGAGCGATGTCTCTGGTCAGCGGCACCCTGGCGTTCGGAAGCGGCTTCGCACTGGTCACCACCGGCCTGCTGACCCGCGGCGAGAACGCCGACTACCACCCCGTCTTCTGGATGGCCGCCGGGCTGGCTCTGGTCACACTCCTCGCCGTCGTCCTCCTCGTACCGGCGAGCCGCACCAAGACCGGAGGGCGCACCGACATCCTCGGCGCCCTCACCCTCGGGCTCTTCCTGGTCCTGCTGCTGCTGCCGATCTCCCAGGGTCACGAGTGGGGCTGGACCTCCGCCCGCACTCTGGGCAGCTTCGCCGGAGCGGTCGTCCTGGCCGGTGTCTGGGCCTTCACCGAGAACCGCGTGCGCGAACCACTGGTCGACATGAGGATGTTCCTCCACCGCCCGGTGCTGTTCAGCAACCTCGCGGGCCTCTTCGTCGGATTCGGGATGTTCGCCCAGTTCCTGGGCGTCTCCTATCTGGCTCAGATACCGCAGGACATCGCGGGCTACGGCTTCGGCGCATCCGTTCTCCGCGCCTCGGTCGAGTACCTGCTGCCCAGCACGATCGCCTCCCTCGTCGCCTCCCAGTTCGGCGGCCTGCTGATCCGCAGGATCGGCCCACGCCTCACCCTCGCGCTCAGCGCGGTGATCGGCACGGCCGGCTTCACGTGGCTGGCCGCCGCTCACTCCTCGACCCCCTCGGTGATCGGCGCCGGAATGGCTGTCGGAACGGCCATCAGCCTCGGCTACGCCGCGATGCCCGCACTGATCGTCGCTGGAGTGCCGCCTCACCAGACCGGCGTCGCCAACGGCATCAACTCGATCTCCCGCTCGGTCGGAAGCTCGATCGGCAGTGCGCTGATCACGACGCTGCTCGCCTCCCGGACCATCGAGAACCTTCCGGCCGGAGTGCCCCCGCTGCCCGCCGAGAGCCAGTTCACCCTGAGCTTCACCATCGCCGGTGCCGCCTTCGCCGTCGTCCTGGCCATCGCACTGCTCGGCCTGAAGCGGCAGCGGCAGGCGCCCCGTGCGGAACACCGGCCCGCCGCCGAACCGGCCCCCGAGCCGGCCGCCGCCACCGCGGCTGCCTGACGACCCACCCGATCCGCACCCCTGCGATCCCGCACCACCGCACGACCACAGCAAGGAGCACCACCATGAAGGCCATCACCTACCGCGCCTACGGCGGCCCGGACGTCCTGGAGTACGGCGACGTCCCGAACCCGAAGCTCGCCCCGGACACCGTACTGGTCCGCGTGATGGCCGCCTCCGTCAATCCGGTCGACTGGAAGATCCAGGCCGGATACCTGGACGGCGTCATGGACACGGTCTTCCCCGTCATCCCCGGCTGGGACGTGGCGGGCGTCGTCGAAGAGGCCGGTGTCAGCGTCACCGAGTTCGCCCCGGGCGACGAAGTGATCGGCTACGTCCGTGAGGACTTCGTCTCCCGCGGCACCTTCGCCGAATACGTCGCCGCCCCGGTCCGTACGCTCGCCCGCAAGCCCGCCAACCTCTCCTTCGAGGAGGCCGCGGGCATCCCGCTGGCAGGTCTCACCGCCTACCAGGCGCTGACCCGCGCCCTGAACGTGGGCAGCGGCGACACCGTACTGGTGAACGCCGCGGCGGGTGGGGTCGGCTCCTTGGCCGTACAGATCGCCCGAGCGCTCGGCGCCCGTGTCATCGGCACGGCGAGCGAGCGCAACCACGACTACCTGCGCGGGCTCGGCGCCGAGCCGGTCGCCTACGGCGATGGCCTCACCGACCGCGTCAGCGCACTGGCGCCGCAGGGTGTGAACGCCGTGCTCGATCTGATCGGCGGCGAAGCCCTGAAGCTCTCCCCCGGGCTGCTCGCCGAAGGCGGCCGCCTGGCCTCCGTCGCCGACGGCGCCGTCCTCGGCCTCGGGGGCCGGTACGTCTTCGTCCGGCCCGACGCCGAGGACCTCGAGGCGCTCACCGTCCTCGCGGAGCGGGGGCAGCTGCGCGTGGACGTGGCAGCGACATTCCCCCTCGAGCAGGCCGCTGACGCACAGCGGCTCAACCAGGGGGGTCACACCCGCGGCAAGGTGATCGTCACCATCGGCTGAGCCGCCCACTGCCCCCACGCCATCACCGGCACACCCCCTGCCGGACGAGAAAACCCCCACCACCGCGCGCCGCGCGCACCTCCCGAAGGAGACAGTTGTGACCGCAGTTCTGTTCGTCGTCACCGGTTCCGACCACTGGACACTCGCCGACGGCACCCTGCACCCCACCGGCTACTGGGCCGAGGAACTCGCCACACCGCACCGGCTGTTGCGCGAGGCTGGGTTCGACGTCACCGTCGCCACGCCCGGCGGCGTCGCTCCGACCGTCGACGCCGTCAGCCTCGCCGCCGAGTCCACCGGCGGCAAGGAGCAGGCCGACGCCATCGCCGCGTACCTGGCTTCCATCCGCGCCGACCTGGAGCACCCGGTCAAGCTCGAGGAGGTGGACCTCGACGCGTACGCCGCCGTCCTCTACCCCGGTGGCCACGGCCCCATGGAGGACCTCGCCGTCGACGCCACCTCCGGCCGCCTGCTCACCGCTGCGCTGGACTCCGGCAAGCCGCTCGCCGTGCTCTGCCACGCCCCCGCGGCCCTGCTCGCCGCCCGGCACGAGGACGGCAGCTGGCCGTTCGCCGGTTACCGCATGACCGGCTTCACCAACGACGAGGAGACCTTGGCCGGTTTCGCCGACAAGGCCACGTGGCTGCTCCAGGACCGCCTGGTGGAACTCGGCGCCGACTTCCGCGCCGCCGCCCCGTTCAGCGAGCACGTCGTGGCGGACCGCAATCTGCACACCGGCCAGAACCCCGCCTCCTCCGAGCAGCTCGCCCGGAACATCATCGACATCCTGAACCGCGGCTGATCCCCTGCCGACGCCGACGCCTGGGCCTGCCCGGCGGCGCGGCGACGACGCCCCCGCCCCCGTCCACGTACCGCACCTGTGAGGGAACCATGAACCACTCTGCGCCCGCGCAGCCCGCCGAGCTCGTCGCCCGGCTGCGCGCCACCTTCCGCGCCGGCACCACCAAGCCCGTGGCCTGGCGTACCGGGCAACTGCACCGGATGCGTACTCTGCTCACCGAACAGGGGGAGACATTCGCCGCGGCGCTCCACGCCGATCTGGGAAAGAGCTCCACCGAGGCCTACCGCACCGAGATCGACTTCGTCATACGCGAGATCGACCACACCCTGGAGCACCTCGACGACTGGCTGCGCCCCGAACAGGCCCCCGTCCCCGCGTTCATCGGGGAGGCGAGTGCCTGGACGCAGTACGACCCCCTGGGCGTCGTCCTGGTCATCGCCCCCTGGAACTACCCGGCGCAGCTCCTGCTGGCCCCGGTGGCCGGTGCCCTGGCCGCGGGCAACGCGGTGGTCGCCAAGCCCAGCGAACTGGCCCCGGCCACGTCCGCCGCCCTGGCCCGCCTCCTGCCGCAGTACCTCGACACCGACGCGGTCGCCGTGGTCGAAGGCGGGGTCCCGGAGACCACCGCCCTGCTGGAGCAGCGCTTCGACCACATCCTCTACACCGGCAACGGCGCGGTCGGCCGCATCGTGATGGCCGCGGCCGCCCGGCACCTCACCCCCGTCACCCTCGAACTCGGCGGCAAGTCCCCGGCGTTCGTGGACCGGGGCACCGATCTGGACACCGTCGCCGCCCGCCTCGCGGCCGGGAAGTTCCTCAACGCCGGGCAGACCTGTGTCGCGCCCGACTACGTCCTCACCGACCCCGAGACCGCACGCGCTCTGGAGGGAGCCCTGGCCAAGGCGGTGGAGGGCCTGTACGGACCGGACGCCTCCGCCTCCCCGGAGTACGGCCGTATCGTCAACGAACGCCACTTCGACCGGCTGACCGCCCTCCTCACCTCCGGCCGCCAGGTCACAGGCGGGGCGTACGACCGCGAGACGAAGTACATCGCGCCGACCGTCCTGGCCGAGGTGGCACCGGACGCACCCGTCATGCGGGAGGAGATCTTCGGCCCGATCCTCCCGATCGTCGAGGTGGCCGGACTCGACGAGGCCATCGACTTCATCAACGACCGCGACAAGCCGCTGGCCCTCTACGCGTTCACCGAATCGGACACCGCCCGGGAGCGGCTCGCCGCCGAAACCTCCTCGGGCGGCCTCGGATTCGGCCTGCCGCTGGCCCATCTCACCATCTCCGACCTGCCGTTCGGCGGCGTCGGCGAAAGCGGCATGGGCAGCTACCACGGCCACTACTCCATCGAGACCTTCAGCCACCGCAAAGCCGTCCTCGCCAAGCCGCTCAGCTGATCCCCCTCCAGCCATGCAGTGAACACGACAGAAAGAGACGTCCCCACCATGAGCGCTCTACCCACCACCAGCCGTGAATGGCACCTGGTCGCCCGCCCGAACGGCGTGCCCCGGCCGCAGGACTTCGCCCTGCGCGAGGTGCCCCTCGCCTCGCCCGGCTCCGGTCAGATCCTCGTACGCAACCTGCACTTGTCGGTCGACCCGTACATGCGCGGACGGATGAACGACGTGAAGTCCTACGTCCCTCCCTTCCAGCTGAACCAGCCGATGGACGGAGGCGCGGTCGGCGTCGTCGTCGCCGTGGGCGACGACTCCGCCGTCGGCCCCATCGCAGTGGGTGATCACGTCCTGCATGGGCTCGGCTGGCGGGAGTACGCGCTCCTCGACGCGGCGAACGTTGTGAAGGTCGACGCCGCGAACGCTCCGCTGAGCACGTACCTCGGTGTCCTCGGCATGCCCGGACTGACTGCCTACGCGGGCCTGCTGCGCGTGGCGGAGTTCCACGAGGGCGACACCGTCTTCGTCTCCGGCGCGGCCGGTGCTGTCGGCAGCAAGGTCGGGCAGATCGCCCGGCTCAAGGGCGCCAAGCGGGTCATCGGCAGCGCCGGCTCGGACGAGAAGGTCGAACTCCTCCTCAGCAAGTACGGCTTCGACGCCGCGTTCAACTACAAGAAGGCGCCGGTGGCCGAGCAGCTCAAGGCCGCGGCCCCGGACGGCATCGACGTCTACTTCGACAACGTCGGCGGCGACCACCTCGAGGCCGCGATCGGCGCCCTCAACGTGCACGGCCGCGCGGCGCTGTGCGGGGCCATCGCCCAGTACAACGCCACCGAGCCGCCCCCCGGCCCGCGCAACCTCGTGGTCGCCATCGGCAAGCGCCTGACCTTGCGCGGTCTGCTGGTCTCGGACCACAACGACCTGCAACAGCAGTTCGTGGAGGAGGTCGGCGGCTGGATCCGCGAGGGGAAGCTCCACTACGAGGAGACCGTTGTGGAAGGCATCGAGAACAACGTCGAGGCATTCCTCGGCATGCTCCGCGGCGACAACACCGGCAAGATGATCGTCACCTTGCCGACACGGGCCGCAGTCGGCAACTGACCATCGCGGGCGGACCGCACGGCAGAGTCCGCACTCCCCTCAGCGCGTGGGCCCGGGGCTCCTGTCACCGGGCCCCGGGCCCCGGGCCCCGGGCTGCGCGTGCCGGCTCCGCACGGCGCGACGGCCGGCCGCGACTCCTCCTGGAGAAGTCGCGGCCGGCCGCCGCGTAATCGCCGGGTCCCGCATCTGCGGTGATGGCGTCAGTTGAATGTGCCACCCTCGTCGGCCAGCCGCATCAGCAACGGCGAGGGCTCCCAGCCGTCATCTCCGTGGAACCGCCGGAGTCCGGAGAGGACCTGTGCGGCGCCCACCGTGTCGGCGTAGAACATCGGTCCGCCGCGGTACCTCGGGAAGCCGTACCCCGCGATGTAGACGACGTCGATGTCCGAGGCGCGCAGGGCTATGCCTTCGTCGAGGATGCGCGCGCCCTCGTCGATGAGTGCGAAGACGAGGCGCTGCACGATCTCATCCGCCTCGAAGGTACGGAGCTCGGTGCCGTGCTCGGAGTGGAACGAAGTCAGCAGCTCTTCGACGGCAGGGCTCGGGATCGCCTCTCGGCTGCCGGGCGCATAGTCGTACCACCCGGCGCCGACCTTCTGCCCGAAGCGTCCCATTTCGCACAGGGCATCGGAGATCTCCTCCCGGGGCGTGCCGGGGTCCTGCGCGTAGCGCCTTTTGCGGATCGCCCATCCGATGTCGTTGCCCGCCAGGTCGGCCATCCGGAACGGGCCCATGGCGAAGCCGAAGTTCTCCGCGGCGGAATCGATCTCGGCGGGTGTCGCGCCCGAGCGGAGCAGATCCATCGCCGCATCCCGGTACTTGGCGAGCATCCGGTTGCCGATGAAGCCGTCGCACACCCCGGCCACCACACCGGTCTTGCCGATCCGCTGTCCCACCGCCATGGCCGTGACCAGCACGTCGTCCGAGGTCTTGGCCCCGCGCACGATCTCCAGCAGTTTCATGACATTCGCGGGGCTGAAGAAGTGCATGCCGAGGACGTCCCCGGCGCGCCCGGTCACCGCGGCGATCGCATCGATGTCGAGGGTCGAGGTGTTCGACGCCAGAATCGCGCCGGGTTTCGCCACCTCGTCGAGCCGGGTGAACACCGAACGCTTGACGTCCATGTCCTCGAATGCCGCCTCGATGACCAGGTCGCTGTCCGACACGTCCGCATAGTCCAGCGTCGGCGTCAGAAGCGCCATGCGCTGCTCCAGCCCGTCGGCCGTCAACTTCCCCCTGTCCACTTGACGTTGGTAGTTGCGGCGCAGGACGTCCAAGCCGCGGTCGAGCGCCTCCTGGCTGCTCTCCACGATGGTGACGGCAATCCCCGCGCCCAGAAAGGTCATCGCGATGCCGCCGCCCATCGTTCCGGCACCGATGACTGCCACCTTGTCCACCGTCCGTGCCGGCGTCCCGGGCTGGACGTCGGGGACCTTGCGGGCGGCCCGCTCGGCGAAGAAGGCATGGCGCAACGCGGCCGACTGCTCGCCGTTCATCAGCTCCAGGAATGTCCTGCGCTCCTCGGCCAGGCCTTCATCGAACGGTGTGGTTCCCGCCTTCTCGACGAGTGCCAGAGCCTGCGCGGGCGCCACGAATCCGCGGCTGCGCCGGCGCAGGCGCTCGCGTATCGCACGTGCCGCGGCCGCGTCGTCGCGACCGACGCTGAGGTCCCGGACCCGAGGAAGCGGCCGTACCGCGGCGACCTCGACCGCGAGTTCCGTCGCCGCCGCCATCACGTCACCGTCCACGATCCGGTCGAACAGCCGTTGGCCCGGGAGGTCTCCGAGCTCCCGCGCCGTACGAGGTGCCCCGCCACTGATCATGTCCGCCGCGACGCCGGCTCCCACGACACGGGGCAGCCGCTGCGTGCCGCCGGCGCCGGGGACCAGACCGAGGTGCACCTCGGGGAGACCGATCCTGCTGCTCGATGTCGCGACCCGATAGTGGGCGCCCAGCGCGAGTTCCAGTCCGCCGCCCAGACAGGTGCCGTCGATCGCCGCCACGACCGGCTTGCCGGCGTCCTCCAGGGCCGTGATGACATCGCCGAGGCTCGGTGCGGCGGTGGTCCTGGCGGTCCCGAACTCCGAGATGTCGGCCCCGGCCGAGAAGGCTCCCTCGCGGCCGGTGAGCACGACGGCTTCGACATCGGTGGAGTCCAGGGCACGCCGCAGACCCTGCACGATGCCCTTCCTCGTTGCATGCCCGAGCCCGTTTACCGGAGGGTTGTCGATGCGGAGGATCGCTGTGCGTCCGGTGACGCTGTAGTGGGTGGACATGCCTGGCACCACTTCCTGAATTCGTTGATCAACGGATGTCGGCGATGGTCGGGCCGAGGGGATCACTGAACGCTCGCTGAGGCGTGCGCACCACGCGTCCCTTCTTCTGTGTCGCGGGCCGCCATCGACCGGGGCCGGTCGAAGCGCATGAGTCCCTCCTGCGCGACGGCAGCCACCAGACGCCCGCCCGTGTCGAACAGCCTTCCGTGGGTGAGCGCCCGGCCGTGCTCGGCCGAAGGGGAGACCTGGTCGTACAGCAGCCACTCGTCCGCGCGGAAGGGACGCAGGAACCACAGCGAGTGGTCCAGCGACGCGCCCTGTACGGCGGTTCGGGGATGTGGCAGCCGCGCGGATCCCAGCAGCGCGATGTCGCTGAGATAGGTCAGTGCGCAGGCGTGGACGGCACCGTCATCCGGCAGCGGACGTCCGTACCGGATCCACACCCGCTGGCAGGCCGGCGCCGCCGGAACGTGGCCGGTCTCCCCCCTGGGCACCCATCGCATCTCCCAGTGGCGCCACTCCGCGGGCCGCGGCATGCCCCAGCCGTTGATGCGGTCGGACTCCGGGATGTCCTCGGGTGCCGGCACCGCCGGCATGTCCACCTGGTGGGAGAATCCTTCGTCCCCGCGATGGAACGACGCCGTCATCGTGAAGATCGCTTCCCCTGCCTGGACTGCGGTCACCCGGCGGGTGCAGAAGCTGCCACCGTCGCGGATCCGCTCGACCGGAAAGTCCGTCGGCTCGTGCGGACGGCCGGGCCGCAGAAAGTAGCCGTGCAGCGAGTGGGCCGAGTACGACCGGTCGAGGGTGCGCGCCGCGGCCATCAGCGACTGGGCGGCGATCTGGCCACCGAACGTCCGCGCCCACTCGCTGGGGATGGGCCCGGACCGGAACCGGTCCGGCGCGGTCTCGTCAAGGGCCAGGATTTCTGGCAGGCCGGCCATCCTCTCGCTCCTCTCGCTCGTCACGCGGACGTCGCCCCGCGCAGTTCGCGGCGCAGGATCTTGCCGCTTGTTGTCTTGGACAGTTCGTTCCGGATGCTGACGGTCCGCTGGGCCGTGTGGGCGGCCAGGTGCTCGCGGCAGTAGGCGACCGGTTCATCGGGCGCGGCAGATGCGCCGGGCCTCAGGCTGACGAAGGGCGCCACGGTCTCACCGCGGTTGTGGTCGGGCACACCGACCACGGCGGCCTCGCGCACCGCGGGGTGCCGGTAGCGGACGTACTCGACCTCGCGAGGCCACACCTTGGTGGTCGGGCTGTCGTGGGCGGCTGCCACCGCGTCGGCCAGCAGTTCCAGCGTGGTGCGGTGGGGGGCCGGGTCCACCTCCGCGATCCGTTCGGGGTACTGCGCCGTCCACGGCCTGTCGTCGAACCAGCTCATCGCTGCCAGAGCCGCCTTTCAGGGGGGAGAGTGTGTGGCGGTGTTTCCCGTGTGGGCGCGGTGACCTTCACATGCGACCGGTCAGCGCGTCCCGGAGATCCCGCCGTCCACGGGGATCACCGTGCCGGTCAGGTATGCGCCCGCGCGGGAGGCGAGGAAGATCGCCGGACTCGCGATGTCCTCGGGGGAGCCGACGCGGCCGAGGGGCACCCGTTCGACCACGTCGTCCCGCAGCTCGGGGTCGTCCAGGACGTGCGCCATCATCCTGGTGGGGAACGGGCCGGGAGCAAGGGCGTTGACGGTGATGTGATCACTCGCGAGCGTGGCGGCCATCTTGCGGGTCAGCATGTGCACCGCCGCCTTGCTCGCGACGTAGGAGAAGTTGTCGGAGGCGGAGACGACGAGCCCGTCGATCGAGCCGATGTTGATCACTCGCGCGGGGTCCTCCGCGGTGGCGGCCGCCCGCAACTGCGGCAGCAGCCGTTGCGTCAGCGAGAAGACGGCCTTGACGTTGACGTTCAGCACCTTGTCGAACCCCGAGTCGGGGAACTCGCCGATCGGCGCACCCCAGGCGGCTCCCGCATTGTTGACCAGGACGTTCAGCCGCGGCGCGACCTCCGCGACCCGCTCGGCCAGGCTCTCGAGGCCCTCGGCGGTGGACAGGTCCGCCGGGTGCGCCAGACAGGTTCCGGCGCCGGCGGACCTCAGGGCGGACAACTCCGCTGCCGCCTTCTCGCACGCCTCGGCCTTGCGGGAGGAGATGATCACCGTGGCCCCGGCCGCCACAAAACCGTGCGCGATCATCAGCCCGATTCCGCGTGAGCCGCCGGTTACCACCACGGTCTTTCCGCTGACGTCGAACAGTGCGGCGGGGTTCACGACACCACCTCGAACTGGCCCGTCGCGTCGATCGCGTGCGCCGCCGGCTCCTGTGCTTCGGTGTTGTCGTTCGCGCCGCGGTAAACCTTCCCGATCGACGTAGGCGCCGCCGATACGAGGGCTGCTTGCCTCATCACCAACTCCTTTGGTATGCGTGGGTGTCAAAGTCCCGTGGCCATGCGACCGGGTCAGATGCCTGCCGTGTCCGCGACTTCGTGGGCCTTCGCCACCAGCGCGTCGATGCGCTCCGCGGTCGGGGTCCCGGACGCGGCCTTGTTGCGCGGTTCGTCCATCGCGCGGCGCATGACGCCCTCCGCGATGATCGCGACCTTCCACAGTCCCATCGCGTGCCAGTAGCCCAGCGCCGTCAGGTCGCGTCCCGACGCCGCCGAGTAGGCCGCCACGAGTTCCTCGCGGGTCGGGAAGCCGTCGAGAGCGGCCGCGCCGAAGTCGCCCGAGGTGCTCTCACCCTTGGCCGGCCAGTAGGCCAGCAGGCTGCCCATGTCCGCCAACGGATCCCCCAGTGTCGACAACTCCCAGTCGAGCACCGCCGTCACCTCCCCGGTGTCGCAGGAGGTGATGACATTGCGCAGATGGAAGTCGCCGTGCACGAGCGTCACTTCGCGCTGCTCCGGAACAGCTGCGGCAAGGCGTCGCGTGAGGTCCTCGAGGGCGGGCAGCCCGCGGGTCCTGGACCTCTCCCACTGGCCCGACCACCGCTTGAGCTGACGCTGCGCATACGGCTTGTGGCTGGCCAGACCGGTCAGCCCGGCCGTCTCGAGATCGACCGCGTGGATCTTCGCCAGCGTCCGCGGCAACGACATCCCGATCGCCCGGCGGCGTTCGGGCGTCAACGACCGCGCGATCGGCATCGTGTCGACGACCTGGCCGTCCACGAACTCCATGAGCAGCAGTGGAGCATCGGTCACGGCAGGATCATCGGTGAGCCCGAGCACCCGCGGGGTCGGGACGGCGGTGCCCTCCAGCGCGGCCAGAATCCGCGCCTCGCGGGCCACGTCGTGCGCCGATGCCAGCAGGCGGCCCAGTGGTGGGCGCCGCAGCACCCACCTGCGGCCGCCCTGGTCCCGTACGAGATAGGTCAGGTTCGACTGGCCGAGCCCGATCCGCTCGAAGACCAAGTGCCCGGTGAAGTCGACGCCGAGGGTCCCGAACCAGCGGCTCACCGCCCCGACGTCGATCCCGACGATGCCCGCGCTAGACACCGATGCCGACTCCTTGCCTGAACGGGAGCGCGTCACCGAGCAGTTGCCCGCCGTCGATCACCATGGTCTCGCCGGTGATCCAACTGGCGGCGTCGGAGACGAGGAAGGCGACCGCCGAGGCGATGTCGGCAGGCTCTCCTATCCGCCCGAGCGCCGTCGAGTCGGCCACCGCCTGCTCGTGCTCCTTCCAGAGAGCCTCGGCCAGCTTCGTGCGCACCACACCCGGTGCCACCGCGTTGACGCGAATCTTCGGCGAGAGTTCCAGGGCCAGTTGCTTCGTGAGATGGATGAGCGCGGCCTTCGACGCGTTGTACAACCCGATGTTCGCCTCGAAGGCCATACCGCCGACCGACGCGGTGTTGACGACCGCCCCGCCGTGCTCGCCCATCCAGGCCCGCGTGGCCAGACCCGTCCACAGGACGGGAGCCCACAGGTTCACGTCGAAGGTCTTGGCGAACCGCCCGTGGTCCTGGTCGATGACCGGCCCGTAAGCCGGGTTGGTCCCCGCGTTGTTGACGAGGATGTCCAGGCTTCCGAAGCGCTCGAGCGTCAGATCCACACAGCGCTGGGCCGCCTCCTCGTCGACCGCGTGCGCACCGACGCCGACGGCTGTGCCCCCGACCTGGGCCGCGGCGGCGTCAGCCGCTTCCTGGGACCGGGAGGTGAGAACGACGTTTCCGCCGGCCGCGGCGATGGCCCGGGCGATCGCCAGCCCGATACCGCGCGAGGCGCCGGTGACGACGGCGGTGCGACCGGTGAGATCGAGTCCTGTCATCTCAGCTCACCGCCGGCGTCGCCGTCGCCGCGTCGCGGTACTGCCGCAGTTCCTGCCTGGCGATGGCCCGCTTGTGGACCTCGTCGGGGCCGTCCGCCAGCCGCAGCGTCCGCAGACCCGCGTACATCATCGCCAGCGGGAAGTCCTCGGTCACTCCCGCTGCCCCGTGCACCTGGATGGCGCGGTCGACGATCTTCAGCGCGATGTTGGGGGCGGCCACCTTGATGGCCGCGATCTCGGTGCGCGCTTCCTTGTTCCCGACCGTGTCCATCAGATACGCGGCCTTGAGCGTGAGCAGGCGGATCATCTCGATGTCGATGCGCGCTTCCGCGATCCAGTCCTGGATGTTGGACCGGTCGGCAACCGGACGACCGAACGTCACCCGTGACTGCGCGCGCCGGCACATCAGCTCCAGCGCCCGCTCGGCCGCACCGATCGCCCGCATGCAGTGGTGGATACGACCGGGCCCGAGCCGGGCCTGGCTGATCGCGAAGCCCTCGCCCTCGCCCTTGAGCACGTCCTTGGCCGGCACCCGCACGTCGGTGAAGTCGATCTCGGCGTGCCCCTCACGGTCCTGGTAGCCGAAGACCGGCAGCCCGCGCATCACCGTGATCCCGGGAGCGTCGATCGGGACGACCATCATCGACTGCTGCCGGTGCGGGGCAGCGGTGGGGTCCGTCTTCCCCATGACGATGAGCACCCGGCAATTACGGTGCAGGGCATTGGACGCGAACCACTTACGCCCGTTGAGCACGTACTCGTCGCCGTCGCGCTCCATCCGCAACTCGATATTGGTGGCGTCGGAGCTTGCCACGCGCGGCTCGGTCATTGCGAAGGCCGAGGCCATCGTCCCGTCGAGCAGGGGCCTCAGGTACTTCTCCTTGTGCTCGTCGGTGCCGAAGAGCGTGAGCACCTCCATGTTGCCGGTGTCGGGGGCGTTGCAGTTGCACGCCTCGGAGGCGATGTGACTGCGCCCCATGATCTCGGCCAGCGGCGCGTATTCGAGATTCGTCAGCCCCGGGCCCCACTCGGGGTGCGGGTGGAAGAGGTTCCACAGTCCGCGCTTACGCGCCTCCGCCTTGAGATCCTCCAGGATCGGCGGGTGGAAGTTCGGGTCGCCCGACGCGCGCATCTGCTCGTGGTACACCTCCTCGGCGGGGTAGATGTGCGAGTCCATGAACTCGAGCAGATCCGCCTGGTACTTCTTGGCGCGGTCCGACATGTCAAACAGGGACATCTGAGCTCCTGACGGGGAGTGAGGGAAAGTTCGGCGGGCGCTTGTCGAGGTGACTGGCCACGCCTTCGACGAAATCGGCTCCGCGGAAGGCCCGGAGCATGGCGCCTTCCGCCCGGGTCACGGAATCGGCGTACGTGCCGTCCGCGTCGCCCTGGAGTTGGCTCTTGATGGTGGCCATGGATGCCGGGGAGCAGCGCGTCGCCAGATCGGCGGCGTAGGCGACAGCGGCATCGACCACACTGCCGGTGGGGACCAGGTGGTCGAGAAGTCCGATACGCAGCGCCTCCTCGGCGTCCACCATGCGACTCGACAGCAATAGGTCAGCGGCCCGGCTGTGCCCCACGAGCCGCGGCAACAGCCAGGAGATCCCGTACTCGGCGATCAGCCCGCGCTGCGCGAATGCCGTGGTGAACCGGGCCGCGGGCGAGCCGAAACGAATGTCGCAGTAGAGCGCCTCCACCATGCCCAGGCCCGCGGCCACCCCGCCCACGGCACCGATCAGCGGTTTGCGCAGGGTCAGCGGCACGTCGCGCCGTCGGCGCCGCGCCCTGTCCGCCTCGGAGACCTCGCCGACCGCCTGCAGCCGTTGGAGGTCGGCGCCGGCGCAGAATCCGCGTCCCGCGCCGGTGACCACGACGGCGCGTACGTCCGGGTCGTCTTCGGCGGCGTCGAGCAGTGTGAAGTAGCGATCCTCGAGTTCGTCGGTCCAGGCGTTCAGCTTGGCCGGCCGGTTGAACGTGAGCACCAGCACGGGCCCGCGGTGTTCGGCGAGGACGAGTTCGCCGGATCCGCCGGTCATGCCTGCGCCAGCAGGGAGTTCTGGTAGCGGCGCATCCCGCGCAGCCAACGGTCGTAATCCGAGCCCTTCTGCCGGTACATGTCCAGAACGTCTTCGTGCGGCAGGATCAGGAAGCGCTTCTCCTCGATCGCGGCGAGGACGGCGTCGGCGACCTCGGTCGGCTCGAGGACGTCACCCGCGGACGTGACCGCCTGCGCGGCCGCTCTTCCCAGCGCGTCCCCGGAGTCCTTCCCCAAGGACAGCATCCTGGTGTTCACCCCCATCGGGCACAGACAGCTGACATGCACCCCGCGATCGCCATAGGTGACACTCAGCCATTCGGCGAAGCCGACGGCCGCGTGCTTGGTGACGGCGTAGGTGGCGGAGCCGATCTGGGTGAGCAGCCCGGCCGCCGAGGCGGTGCTGACGAAGTAGCCCTCGCCGCGCTCGAGCCACTGCGGCACCAGCAGCCTCGCCGCACGGATGTGGGCTCGAAGGTTCACGTCGATCGAGAGGTCCCAGTCGTGCTCGCCCACGTCGAGGCCCGGTGCCCCGGCGATGCCCGCGTTCGCGAAGTAGAGGTCGACCGGTCCGAACGCGCTCTCCGCGAGGGCGATCAACTGCTGGATCTGGGCGGTGTCCGACGCGTCGGCGCCGGCGCTGACGGTGCTTCCGGGGTGGTCGGCGTTGACCTTCTCCGATACTGCCCGTGCGGTGTCCGCGTCGAGGTCTGCGACGACGACCCGCGCACCGGCGCGAGCGAGCCGTGCGACCAACGCGCCGCCGATGCCTCCACCGCCCCCGGTGACGACGGCGACTCTTTGTGCAACGTTCACAGCGAACCCTCTCCGTGGCGGGGTGTGCCGTGCCAGGCCACCCCGAAATGATGTGACCGTGGCTTGCACCATGTATATTTGAATCCGACGTCAAGTTCAACTGTGGGGGTGCACACACCACGTGGAGATGCCCGCCTGTTCCACAGAACTGCCGCCGCGGGTTTCACCGTTGGCCTCGCCGCCCGTTGGTCCGTCTCCAGAGGGCACGACAGCCGACGGGCGCCGCGCGCACCGGCTCCACACCTCTGTCTCGGCCCGCCCCGGCTCCGACGGAGTCCGGTGGCACTGCCGGGGTGGCCGACTGGTGCGACTCAAGGGGGCACGGAACCCATCCGCGCCGACCCGCAGTGTTACGTATGGGGGCCGGTCAGCCTGGCTGCGGGCAAGCGGCCCTGCTCCACGTCTGCCCGGGGGATGCGGATGCCCAGGATGTCGCCGACGGCCTGCCACACCACGCCGCACGGACCACCCTCCTGCGCGTCGAGAAGGTCATGCCACTGCGGGATGGTGTACCCCTCCGGGCAGGTCGCCCCGGCGGCTTTCAGGCCCTCGCCCAGGGCGGCCAGCTTGCTGCCTTCTACCGCATGCGGGCGGTCCGTCAGATCGTCGCCGAAGTTGTTCAGGTACACGTTCCCGTCGCCGGGCGCGTAGACGAGATAGCTCGGGTTGACCGCTACGTTCGCGTTCAGGCAGATCAGCTCCTCCCCGGCCGCGGGGGTCATCTTGTCCTCGTCCTCGAAGAACCATTCGCACCAGGTGCACGCCCCTCGGTCTTCCAGAACGTACGCCCACTCACCGGACGCGCCGTACATGCAGGACGCGTCCCGGGTCGGGTGGAAGTCGCGGTACGGCATACCGCGCAACAACTCCTCCTCATTCGCGCCCAGCCTGAGCAGCAGGTCCCGGACAGGGACCCCGCGCATCGCGGTCATGGAGAGCCCGCCGAGCATCCCGTCAGCCGCCGGTTTATCGAATGCGTGCTGCCCAATCCACTTCAAGCCTTCCGTCACTGCACTGCGCTTCCTCGAGGGTGTCGTTGGGTGCCGACCGTGATGATGTCCCGGTTTCCGGCCCGAGGCCGGGGCATCATGACGGTCGCTGGTCGCGGGGCTGGTGTGTGGTCCGGCTGGGATACTCGGGCTGGTCGGTAGCGGTGGTCGCTCTGTCAGGAGATCTGCCAGGTGGTCGCCGGTGCGGCAGAGCCGGTCAAGGCCGGTCCAGGCGGAAGATGCCGTACGGGTTGACGCTGGACCGGAACAGTGCGGTCAGGCCGTGCCGGTCCTCACCCGAGGGCCTCGATGCCCATGCTGGTTCCGCCAGCACCTGCTGGAGCAGCAGCGTGGTCGTGCTGCTGCTCGATCAGGTTCCAGCGGATCGGCCGGATCAGCGAACCGCCGAGCGCCGGCCGGCCGGACGCAGCATCGTCAGGACGTACAGGCGGATGCTGCCGATGTTCTTCAGCCGCGGCAACAGGCGGAAGTTGCGGGCACCAGGACCGTCGAACGGTCGGAGGGCGCCGGCTCCACCCCGGGCGGCGCTACTGCCGCATCAGCGGTCGCTGGGGAACCGCAGGGCGTTCGCCCAGAGCCGCGTGACCGTGGACACGAGCTCCTCGAAGTCCACCGGCGTACCTTCCTCGCGCCCTTCGCCCAGCACGAACGCCTTGTAGGCCACGACGCTGACCATCCCCGAGAGCGCATGGGAGGCCATCATCGGATCGATCTCACGGTCGGCGACACCCCGCGCCTGGAGGTCGGCGATGCCGCGGGCGTTGCGGCGGACGAACGCATCCGAGCGTCGGCTCCGGAACTCACGGAACACCGGCTCCACTTGTGCGACCTGCTCAAGCAGCCCCATCAGCTTCGCGTTCCGTTTGTACGCCTCGAGATACGCGCGATTGCTCGCCTCGAGTACCGCAAACGGATCGTCAGTACCCTGCACCCGGCCCATGCCGGGGTGCAACATGTCCTCCTGCGCCTCCAGGAGGACGGCGGCAAGCACCTCTTCCTTGTTGGCGAAGTAGGTGTAGAAGGAACCCGATGCGCATCGGGCCTCTTTGGCGATGTCGACCAGGCGGGTGTCGAGGTAGCCGTCCCGCTCGAACACCTTCCGCGCGGCCTGCACCAAGGCGGCGCGTGTCCGCGCTCCGCGCTTCGTCGTCGGCGGCTCGCGAAGTGGCGAGAGAGGCGCCATCGGCGGGGCCTTCTCGCTGTCATTCTCCTCGGGCACAGTGGTGTCCATCTCCAAAACCCTACTTGAATCCGACGCCAGAATCATAAATGTGCGAGGGTGCGCGAGGCCCGCGGAACTTCCGGAGCCGCGTGCCGAACGTCCGCAGGCAAACCGAAGCGGCCGGAGTCCGCGAGCGAGGCGGCGCCGCTCGGACCACGTCGCCGGTACTCGCCGAGACCGGCACTCAGTTGTGTGGTGCGGCTGCACCGTACACCGTCACATGCGCTGAAGCCGACGCTTCGCCTCGGCGTACTCACCGGCGAGGCGCTCGACGACCGCCGCCGCGGGAAGTACCGCCCCGACCGCGCCGACGCCCTGACCCGCGCCCCAGATGTCCCGCCACGCCTTCGCCTCCTTGACGTCCCGGTTTCCGAAGTCCATTGCGGACGGATCGGAGCCGGGCAGTGCGGCCGGATCGAGCCCCGCGGCCTCGATGCTGCCGCGGAGGTAGTTGCCGTGCACGCCGGTGAACAGGTCGGAGTACACGATGTCCGCAGCGGTGGAGTCCACGATCATCTGCTTGTACCGGTCCTCCGCGTTCGCCTCGTCGGTGGCGATGAAAACGGAACCCACATAGGCGAGGTCCGCGCCGGCGGCCTGCGCCGCGAGGATCGAGCGGCCGTGGGCGATGGAGCCCGACAGCAGAAGAGGGCCGTCGAACCAGTCGCGAATCTCCTGGACGAGCGCGAAGGGTGACTGGGTGCCGGCGTGTCCACCCGCACCCGCGGCAACGGCGATCAGTCCGTCCGCGCCCTTGTCCACCGCCTTGCGCGCGAACCGGTTGCTGATGACGTCGTGCAGCACGATGCCGCCGTAGGAGTGGACCGCATCGTTGACATCGGCCCGCGCGCCGAGAGAGGTGATGACGATCGGCACCTTGAAGTCCACGACGGTCTCGAGGTCCTCCTCCAGTCGTGAGTTGGTCTTGTGCACGATGAGATTGACCGCGAACGGCGCGGACGGCGCCTCGGGACGATCGGCGTCGTGCTTGGCCAGTTCATTCGTTATGTGCCGCAGCCATCCGCGCAGCGCCGACTGGGGCCGTGCGTTCAGCGCGGGGAAGGAACCCACGATGCCGGAGGCGGACTGGGCGATGACCAGCTCCGGATCGGACACGATGAACATCGGCGATGCGACCACGGGCAGGCGGAGCCGGTCCCGCAGGACGGGAGGCAGGCTCATGAGCAACTCACCATGTGTCATACGTCTTTCTTGTGCGGCGGACACATCTCGTCCGTCGGCGGATGTTCAGTGGCGGCGGGCGGGGACGTCGCCGGGTGCGGGCTCGCGGGTCAGCTCCGTACGGTCGATGGAACGCTTGAGGATCTTCCCGCTCGGGCCCTTGGGCAGCGCGTCGACGAACCGGATGATGCGCGGGACCTTGTAGGCGGACAGCCGCTCTCGTGTCCAGCTCGACACCTCTGCGGCACCGAGTTCGGAACCGGGCCGGGCGGCGACGAGCGCGGCGACCTCCTCGCCGTAGTGGTCGTCGGGAACGCCGATCACGGCTGCCTCGATGATGTCCGGGTGCTCGTAGAGGACTTCCTCGACCTCACCGGGGTAGACGTTGTAGCCGCCACGAATGATCAGGTCCTTGATCCGGTCGACGATGCGCAGGTCGCCGTCCGTGTCGGTTTCGCCCAGGTCGCCGGTCCGGAACCAGCCGTCGGGCGAGATTGCCGCGGCGGTGTCCGCGGGGCGGTTCCAGTAGCCGCGCATCACTGTGGGCCCCTTGATGTGGACCTCGCCGACGGTACCCGGCGGGCACTCGTTCCCGTCGATGTCCCGCACCTGCACCTGCAGCCGTGGGACCGCCCGCCCGGTGTACCCGGTCTTGCCGCCGCGGTCGATGTCGTTGAAGGTGCCGAACGCGGTGGTCTCGGTGAGCCCGTAGCCTTCGAGGATGGTGCAGCCGAACCGGGCCTCGAAGGCCCGGGCGATCTCCCCGGGAAGGGATGCACCGCCGGAGACGGCGACGCGGAGCCCGGCGAAGTCCGCCGGGTTCGCATCACCCGCCGCGTGCAGCATCGCGTTCCACATCGTCGGTACGCCGGCCATGATGGTGAGCCGGTCGCGACGCATCATCTCCAGCATCGACGTCGGGTCGAACCGGGCCAGCAACGACATCGAGCCGCCCACGGTCAAGGTCGCCATCATGACGGACGCCTGGCCGAACACGTGGAACAGTGGGAGTCCCGTGCCGGTACGGTCGGCACTCGATCCGCGGCTGCACTCGGCGCCGATCTCCCCGGCGGACAACAGGTTCCCGACGGTGAGTTGGGCACCCTTCGGCCGCCCTGTCGTACCCGAGGTGTACAGGATGGCCGCGGTCTCGTCGCGGTCCCGGTCGACGACCGGGGCGGGGGCGGCATCCGTGACCGTCGCGCCGGGGGACAGCGTCCAGGAGGGCACCTTGAGCGTCGCGGCCGCCTCCGCGACGGCGGGGCCGAGGGCGTGCCATGCGATCGCCAACGAGCACCCGGCGTCGCCGAGGACGTACTCGGCTTCGGCCCGGGTGGACATCGTGTTGACCGGCACCACGACACAGCCCGCGGCCTGGATCCCGAGGTAGGCCACCACGAACTCGGGCACCGACGGCGCCGCCAGCAGCACCCGGTCCCCGGGAGTCAGGCCCGCGGCGGCCAAGGCACCCGCGTACCGTGCGCTCGCGTCGCGCAGTTGCCGGTAGGTCCATTGATCCGCGCCGCCGCGCAGCGCGATGTTGTCGGGAGTTGCGGCCGCGTGGCGGCAGACCGGGTCGAGAACATTAGCCATGGGCGATGCCTTCCGGGGATGTGGGCAGATGCGGTGCGGGTCCACTTTGCCCGAGTAGTAATGAATCCGGACTCGAATCACGTCTTTGCACAGCGAAGGGCAGGAGTGACGGGCGTCAGGACCGCGGCTCGGCTCGCCGGCGGTCTCGGCCCGGGCATGACTGCTCCCCCGCGATCGGTCGGTCGGTCCATCGGTCAGGCGGTGATCCGGAAGCGTTCGGCGAGTTGGCGGCGGGTGTCGGAGGCATCGGTGTGCAGCACGCCCGCGATTCCGATCCGCGCCGCTCCGTCGAGGTTCTGCTGCAGATCGTCGATCATGACTGCCTCCTCGGGGGCGACGCCGAGGCGTTCACATGCGATCGCGTAGATCCGCCGGGAAGGCTTGCGGATCCCGACCTCCGCGGAGATGACGACCGCGTCGGCCACAGCGGCGAGGTCGACGCCGTCGTAGGTTCCGGTCCCGAACGAATTGGATACCAGTGCAACGGGATACCCGGCGGCGCGGAGATCATCGAGCAGGGCGAGCACGTCCTGATCTATCGACATTCCCGCTTGCATCCGGGCCGTCAGCCCCTCCGCCTGTATGTCGGCGCCGTGGGCGCGCAGACGCTCGGCGAATCCTCGCTCGAAGGCTTCGGCGTCGATACGGCCGGACTCGTGATCGGCCAGGAGGGTGCGCGACGGCTGGTCCCGGCTCAGGAGATCGAGCGGCAGGCGCGGGTCGCCGCCGAGCGATGCGCCGAAGTCGGTGAATGCCCGCAACACACTTGAGGTGATGACCCCGCCGAAGTCCACGAGGACCGCGGTTCGGGCCTTTTCCACCGTCTTCGACACAGTACCCACTCCCTCTCTCACGGCCGGCTTTCCACCGGCCTCATGCGACGGCGGGCAGGTCCCACCGGCGCCCCAGCCGGGACGCGGACCTCAGACGACCTCGAACAGCCCGGCTGCGCCCATTCCGCCGCCGACGCACATCGAGATCACCACGTACCTGACGCCGCGCCGCTTGCCCTCGATCAGGGCGTGCCCCACCAGGCGGGCACCAGTCATTCCGTACGGGTGGCCGACGGAGATCGCGCCGCCATTGACGTTGAACCGCTCCGGGTCGATGCCCAGTTCGTCGCGGCAGTACAGCGCCTGGGAGGCGAACGCCTCGTTGAGTTCCCAGAGACCGATGTCGTCGACGGTGAGGTCGTGCTGCTTCAGCAGCTTCGGAATGGCGAACACCGGACCGATCCCCATCTCGTCCGGCCCGCAGCCGGCGACGGCCATGCCCCGGTACACCCCCAGCGGCTCCAGTCCGCGGCGCTCGGCTTCCTTCGACTCCATCAACACCGACGCCGAAGCGCCGTCCGACAACTGCGACGAGTTGCCCGCCGTGACGCTGGAATGCGCGGTCACCTGACCGTCCGGCAGCACCGGCGCCAACCCGGCCAGGCCGTCGAGTGTGGTCGAGGCGCGGTTGCCCTCGTCCCGGGTCAGGGTCACGGCCTCGTCCCGCGCCTCCCCCGACTGCTTGTCCAGGACCTTCTTGACGCTGTCGAGCGCCACGATCTCCTGGTCGAACCGTCCGGCCTGCTGCGCCGCCGCGGTGCGCTGCTGTGACACCAGCGCGAACTCGTCCTGGCGGTCCCGGCTCACGCCGTAGCGTTCGGCGACGATCTCCGCCGTCTGCAACATCGGCATGTAGATGCTCGGCTTGTGCTCGACCAGCCACGGGTCCGCCATGCGATGGGTGTTCATCCGGTCGTTCTGCACCAAGGAGATCGACTCGACACCGCCGCCGACAGCGACCTGCATTCCGTCGCCGATGATCTGCTTGGCGGCCGTCGCGATCGCCATCAGGCCCGACGAGCACTGTCGGTCGACCGTCATCCCCGACACGGTGTCCGGAAGTCCGGCACGAAGAGCGGCCTGACGGGCGACATTCCCACCGGATGACCCCTGCTGCACGGCGCAGCCGAAGATCACGTCCTCGACCTCACCTCCCTCGAGCCCGGCGCGCTGCACCGCGTGCGAGAGGGCGTGGGCGGCGAGTTCCTGCGCCTGGGTGTCGTTGAACGCGCCGCGGTACGCCTTCCCGATCGGCGTCCGCGCCGTCGAAACGATGACTGCTTCCCTCATGTCGCCTCACTGCTTCCTGTGGGTCCGGTTCGTCCGGGAGCTTCGGGGCTGGACTCCCGAGCTCCGCGAGCCGGGCTCGATGCCGATCGGTCCGGCCGAATACCGCCTGGGGCGCTGCGAGCAGTCAGCGGCCGCCTCTCCTGTGCCGATGACGCGCGCCGTGGCCGCAGACGGTACCCGGCCTCCTTGGTTATAGTTGAATCCGGCGTCATGTTCAACTGGGTCCCGGCCTGCCACCTGGCCGAAAGCGTCGCGATGCGGCCACCGCTGCGGGAATGCGACTGCCCTCGACCTTGACAATCCATTTCCACGACTGAAAGCTACCGACCAGTCGGTATGAAGGGGTGGAACGTGACCGAGCTGAGCATCTCCACTGCCGCGGGCGTGTTCGACGCGACCGTGGCGGGTCCCCCCGAGGGCCGCCCGGTGCTGTTGCTGCACGGCTTCCCGCAGACGCGGCTGGTCTGGCAGCGGCAGATCGCGGCGTTGGCCACGCACGGCTACCGGGTGGTGGCACCCGACCAGCGCGGGTACTCCCCCGGAGCCCGCCCCGAGCGGCCCGAGGACTACCGCATCAGCCTCCTGGTCGAGGATGTGGTCACGATCACGGAGGAACTGGGCTGGGAATCCTTCGATCTGGTCGGCCACGACTGGGGAGGCGCGGTGGCGTGGTGGACCGCCGATGCCCACCCCGGCCGCGTACGCACCCTGACGGTCGTCTCGACTCCGCACCCCGGTGCTCTGGCCACCGCCCTGCGCACCGACCCCGACCAACGCGAACGATCGCGCTACATGATCGACTGGCGTGAAGCGCCCGCGACCGAAGAACGCATGCTCGCAGGCGATGCCGAGGCGCTTCGCGCCTCTTACGCCGGAAAGGTCCCGCAGGACAGTGCCGAGGCCTACGTGCGGCACCTGTCCCAGCCGGGCGCTCTCACCGCGGCGCTGAACTGGTACCGGGCCGGCCGCCCCGACGGCGCGATCGGCGTCATCGATGTGCCCACGCTGTACGTCTGGAGCACGCAGGACAGCGCTTTCGGCCCGGTGGCCGCGCAGGAGACAGGGCAGTGGGTCAACGGGCCGTACCGGTTCGAGACCCTCCAGGGCGTCAGCCACTGGGTCCCCGAGGAGGCACCCGAGTCGCTGAACCTCCTGCTGCTCGAACACCTGCGAGCACATGGCGAATACGGAACCACCGCGAAGTCCCCATCCGTCGACTCTCAGAAGAGGTGACCCCATGAAAGCAGCGCGAGCAGCCTGGCGCCGACTCGAGCCCGTACACGCCATGATCTACTTCGCACCCGAGGGAAGGCGACGGTACGCGGAGCTCGGACTCGGCGGACGCGCCGGGTACTTCGCCTCCCGGAGCGCCGCCTTCGGCCGAGCATCCGCCGAGCTGGTCATCTCGACCTTCTACAACTTCAACCCCGATTTCGTACGGCAGGCGGTCGACGGGGCCTGGGACGCGGCGACGCCACAGCAGGTGCTGGACGCGCGCCACGCCGCCGCGAGCGAGGCCCTGCGACGGGCCGGGATCCACGAACTCCCCGCTCTGGACGAGGTCCTGGCACTGACCCGCAGGGCCGCCGATGCGGCCTGCGAACACGCGCAGGGCCGCCCGCTCTTCGCCGCTCATGCCGCGCTGCCCTGGCCGGAGGAACCGGTACTGGGGCTGTGGCATGCCCAGACACTGCTACGGGAGTTCCGTGGCGACGGCCATGTCGCGTGCTTGCTGAGCGAGGGCATCGGGGGCTTGGAGTCCCTGATTCTGCACGCTGCCACCGGGGACGTCCCCGTCGACTTCCTCAAGGCAAGCCGCGCGTGGCCGGAGGAGCAGTGGGCCGGCGCCGAGGAGCGCCTGCGCACGCGAGGTCTCCTCGACGGCAACTCCCTCAGCCAGGAAGGCGCACGCCTGCGCCGGCACATCGAGGACCGCACCGACCACCTGGCCCTTCCCGCCTACGCCGCACTGGGCGACGCCGACTGCGAACGCCTCGCCGAACTCGCGAGCCCCTTCGGCCGCGCGGTCGTCGACGCCGGCCTTCTCAAGATCGGCTGACCGCGTGGGCGGCGGCGCCGCACCTCTGCGCCTCGTGGGCCTGCCACCCAGCACAACACCGGCTGGCGGTTCGCTTCCCAGGAGCCGCTCAGCGGCGGCCGATGCCTCATGGCAGCACCACGGTGTCACAGCGCCTGGCGCATGCAGGCCCGAGGCCACCGGTCCAGGCCATGTGCCGCTTCACGTTCGCGGATCTTCCGCAGGCCTGGGGTGAGCCCGCTGTCGTCCAGAAGCTGGAAGCCGCAGCGCGCGTAGTAGGGGGCGTTCCACGGGACCTCGATGAAAGTGGTGAGGGTCAGAGCGGGCACGCCTTCGCTCGTGGCGTGATCCGCCATCCGCTCCAGCAGGGACCGGCCGATACCGCGGCGTGAACTGTCCGGATGTACCGAGACCTGTTCGACGTGGAGGTTGCCGTCGACGCGGTCGGCAATCAGGTAGGCAACCGGGATGTCGGCGTCGCCGACCGCGACCCAGGCCAGCCCGGCGTGGTGGTGGCGGGCGAGCTCACCGAGCGGAAGCGGCTCGTCGTCGGCGATCTCCGGCATGCCGATGTCGCGGAAGCAGTGCCCAGCGGCCCTCTCGATGTCCTGCAGACGAGGCAGCTCGTCCAGGCGCACGGCTCGAATATGCATGGACGCATTGTCCAGGGTCGGCCGGACGGAGCCACCGAAATAAGGGGTCACCGCGGATCGCCACCCACCGCTCGACCTCACAGGCCACAACGGGGCGAACGTTGCCTGAAGCGGCACTGGGGCCCGTCTTCAAACAGATCTTGCGGAGAGCCCGAGCCGCCACCCTACCCGCCGCCGAACAACTCAGCCGAGCTCCCCGGCAACCCGCACAGGGCTTCCTTCCAACTCCCCCGGCCGCCGGCATCCGCGTCCGTGCACCGGCGGGTTGAGTGGTCTGCCCACCCACTCAGAACCGGGTCACTTACGCCAAGTGCGGACGTTCATCGGCCTGTCCTCTTCGCGATGGCCGGCGGCCCTCCGTACAAATCCTTGAGCCGTGATGTGAGCAACGGTCAGCATCGGCGTCGACTACGGGCACGACTCCTTCATATTTTCGCTCCTCTCCGTAGTTCAACATAAGCGCAGCGCAATCGACATGACGCAAAGTCCTCTTGAGTCCATCTGGCGACGGCAAAAGACTGCTGCGGTGGCAAGGCCGCACTTGCGTCCCAGCCCGCGGCACAGCAGTCACGATCACCATGTGAGGAGAACGTCGATGCCCGACGCCGGCCGCCGAGACGCCGCACACTCGATCACGATGACCGACGGCACCGCCACGCGTACCAGGGAGGCGGCCCCCGTCGACCTGGCGCCGGTCCAGGAACTGCACCGCCGTTGCTCGCTGGGCAGCCGAGCCCTGCGATACCACGCGGGCAAGTCCGGGCTCTCACCTGCCGAATGGCGTCAGTTGTCCAACCCGGGGCGCGGCACCACGCTGGTGACCACGCCGGCCGAGCGTACGGGCCACATCATCGCCATGACGAACGTCATGCGCACCGATCAGCAAGGGGTGGGGGAACTCGCGATCCTGGTCGAGGACGCGTGGCAGGCCAGGGGGCTCGGCACCGCACTGGCCGAACACGCGGCGACCGTTGCCCGCCGCGAGGGACACCACACGCTGGCCGCCTCGGTGTCGGCGGGCAACAAGCCGATGCTCCATGTCCTGGAGAAAATGGATGCGATGCCGGTCGACGCCACTGGGCCCGTGCTCGACCTCCGCATCCCGCTCTAGGAGTTGTGGTCAATCGTTCAGCCCACATCAGGAGCGGTGCGAGTGCCCCGAGCGCGCTCCAGCAAGCGCAGCGGATGGTGCTACGAAGGGACGGCGGCACCCGTGTGCGACTCTTCGGTCTCCGGCTCCTGCGGCGGGTCGCTGAGCTGCTCGCGCAGATAGCCCCAGACCACCGCGATCAGCGCGGCGGCCGGTACGGCGAGCAGGCTGCCCACGATGCCGGCCAGACTGCCGCCCAACGTCACCGCCAGCAGGATCACCGCCGCATGGAGACCGAGCCCGCGACCTTGGATCATGGGCTGGAACACGTTGCCCTCGAGCTGTTGCACCACGACGATGATCGCCAGCACGATCAGCGCGTCTGTCAGGCCGTTCGACACCAACGCGATGAGCACCGCGACCAACCCCGCGAACAGGGCACCCACGATCGGCACGAACGCGGATACGAAGGTCAGCACCGCCAGCGGAAGCACCAGTGGGACCCCCAGAATCCACAGGCCGAGGCCGATGAAGACGGCGTCGAGCAAGCCGACGAATGCCTGGGAACGCACGAACGCGCCCAGGGTGTCCCAACTGCGCGCGGTCACGATCGGGATGTCGGTGGCGAGCCGTCCGGGGAGCTGACGGGTGAGCCACGGCAGGAACCGCGGGCCGTCCTTGAGGAAGAAGAACATCAGGAAGAGCGCAAGGACGGCAGTGACCACGCCGTTGACCACGGTGCCCACTCCCGTGACGACAGCGGTGACCATGCTGCCGACGCTGTTCTGCATGCGGGCGATCGCGGCGTCGAAGGCGCCGGTGATCTGGTCGTCGCCGATGTTCAGCGGCGGGCCCGCGGCCCACTCACGCAGCTTCTGGATGCCTTCGACCACGCCGTCGGCCAGCTCGCCGGACTGGGACCCCACCGGCACGGCGATCAGCGCCACGATGCCCGCGGCGACCAGGAGGAACAGCAGGGTCACAACGGACGCGGCCAGGGCGGGACGCCACCCGCGCCGGCGCAGGAAACGAGCCGGGGGCCAGGTCAGCGTGGTGAGGAACAGGCCCACGATGAACGGCCAAACCACCGACCACATCCGGCCCAGAAGCCACAGGGCCACCGCAGTCATCACGAGGACCAGCATCAACTCAGCGGAGACACGCGCCGATGTCCGGAGCGCGGCGAGGGCTCTCGTGGAGCTCAATGTGGCAGACATGAGGTCACTCTATTGGCACGACGGTCTCACTTCGGCATCGCTGCTGGTCAGGAGCAGCGATGCAGGCCGCTTCGGCTGACTGTCTGTCAGGTGTCGGTACAGGCCTGCGACGCGACAGGCGGTAGGGCTGTATGTGGCAGCGAAGCCGGTCACGGCTCCCCGAGCGGGCAGTTGATCGCGCTACTGCCTCAGCCACACCACACCTCTGCCCTGACAGCTGTTCAGGCCGCGGCTGTGAACCGGCCGACCGCCCCGATCGGTGTCGGCTGCGGGGAAGGGAGTCGCAGGCGTGTAGAAGATCCACCGGTGCACCGCCCTTGAGGTCTGGGCCTCACAGCCCAGGCCATCCTTTTTGGACCACTGATCCGGGACAGCTTTGGCCCTGTTGGTCGGACCATGGTCGCGGCACGGTGAGAGGACGCCGAACTTCGCGGAGGTCCCCCTTGAGTATCGCGTTCTTGCTGACCACCCTGGTGATGGTGATCACGCCCGGCACGGGCGTGGTGTACACCCTCGCCGCCGGGCTGTCCCATGGCCGCCGGGCGAGCGCGGTCGCCGCGTTCGGCTGCACGCTCGGTATCGTGCCGCACCTGGCAGCGACGATCACCGGCCTCTCCGCACTGCTGCACACCAGCGCGGTCGCCTACGAGACGGTGAAGTACCTCGGTGTCGGCTACCTGCTGTTCATGGCGTGGGCGATGCTGCGTGACAAGGAGGCATTGGCCGTCGCGCAGGAAGTCGAGCCGCGGCCGGCGCTCCGCGTGATCGCTTCCGGGGTGCTGGTCAACCTGCTCAACCCGAAGCTCACGATGTTCTTTGTCGCGTTCCTGCCGCAGTTCGTCCCCGCCGGTGCATCCGGCTCTCTTGGCGTGATGCTCCAACTCGGTGCCGTCTTCATGGGACTCACCTTCGTCGTCTTCGCCGCGTACGGAATGTGCGCCGCCGCCGTCCGCAGCCGCGTGCTGGCCCGGCCTCGGGTGATGACCGGCGTGCGGCGGGTGTTCGCAGCCTGCTTCCTGGGCATGAGCGTGCGACTGGCGGTGGCGTGATCATGCGCTTCGAGCACACGGATGCCATCTGGTCGGGCTACCCCCAGCTCACCGCCGGAGCGCTGTACGCCACCGGAGTCGGTGCCGACGCCGACGTCGGCCGGCGAGTCGCCGCATACACCGCCCGCGCTGCGGCCCGGCTGGCCGGTGCCACAGAGAGCGAGTTCCCCGAAGTCCTGGCCTGGCGGCGGGCCTTTTCCCGAATGGGGCTCAAGCCCACGCAGTACCGGTGCGCCGCGGAGTCGCTGCTGCGGCGGTTGCGGAAGGAGGGGAAACTCCCACGCATCCACCCGGTGGTCGACCTGTGCAACGCCATCTCGGTCGCCTACGCGGTCCCGGTCGCGGTTCTCGACGCCGACCGCATCGCCGGCCCCCTGCTCACGGTGCGCCATGCGCGGGGTGACGAGCGCTACACGACATTCGGCGGCGCCATCGAGCACCCGGCACCTGGTGAGGTGATCTTCGCCGACTCCGCCGGCAGGGCCCATGCCCGGCGCTGGACCAACCGGCAAAGCGGCGACTCCGCGGTGAGCGAGCGCACCAGCACGGTCCTCGTGGTGGCGGAGGGCATGCATGACGACGGCGCGCAGGCCGTGCCGGAGCTGCTGAAGACAGTCGCCGAAGAGTTGGCCGCGCACTGGTCGACCGACCCCACGGCCGCCATCCTCACCCCGTCCTCACCGGAGTTCGTCTTTGGCTGCTGAGAATCCGCCGGTGAGCAGGAGCCGCAGTGGCGCCTGACACCATGGGCCTGGTGAATCAGGCGAGACGGGAAGCGGGCGGACCGGCCACGGCAGGTGCGACGGGTGCGTCGTCGACGAACGGTGGGACCCCCTCGGCCCATGGCTCGGATTTTCTGCAGCTCGACGCCGGGGAAGCGCCTGTCGGTGGCAAGTCGGCCTGGCTGGCCGGGCGGCTGCGCGAGGCGATGGCCGACGGCCGGCTGACGGTGGGCAGCATTCTGCCGCCCACCCGGGTACTCGCCGCCGAACTGCGGGTCTCTCGGGGGGTGGTCGCTGAGGCATACCGGCGGCTGTCCGAGGACGGTCACGTCGAAGGGCGCCGACGCGGCGGGACCGTAGTGGTCGCGGTACCTGCTCCTGTGCCGCCCAGGGCACGTCCCGGGACCGGGCCCTCGCGGCCCTCGGCCCCGGGCACCGCCGGGAACGCTGCACCTGGCACGCTGTTCGTCGGCGAACCGGGCGCCGATGTGTTCGACATGCTGCGTGCCACCCCTGCCCGTATCGACTTCACCCCCGGCCAGCCCGATCTGACGGTGTTCCCCCGAGCGGCCTGGCTGAGAGCGGAACGAACGGTGCTCACCGAACTGTCCGCCGAGAACCTCAGCTACGGCGACCCTCGCGGCACCCCGCAACTGCGCAGCGCCATCGCCGGCTGGCTGGCACGCACCCGCGGCATGCGGACGGACCCGGACGAGGTGTTGGTCGTCGCCGGTACCGCTCAGGCGCTCACCCTGCTGCACCCGGTGCTGCGGGCGGACGGCATCGACCGCGTCGCAGTCGAGGACCCGGGCTCACTCGGCATCCGCCGGCATCTGCAGCACGGAGCCCTGGCCACCCCACCGGTGCCCCTCGACGGCGACGGTGTGCACGTAGAGGCACTTCGCGCCACCGGCGCCCGCGCGGTACTGCTCACGCCCGCCCACCAATTCCCCACCGGCGTGGTGACCAGCGGCGAGCGCCGCCGCGAACTGCTGCGCTGGGCCCAGGACGGCGGCCTGATACTGGAGGACGACTACGACGCGGAACACCGCTACGACCGGCCGCCGGTACCCGCGCTCCGCGCGCTGCTCGCCGACCATGTGTGCTACATGGGCAGCGTGTCCAAACTGCTCGCACCCGCGCTGCGCATCGGCTGGGTGATACCGCCGCGCCGCCACCGAGATGCCCTGATCGACACAAAGCGCTTCACGGACCTGGGCAACGCGGTGCTGCCCCAACTGGTGCTGGCCCGCCTGATGGAATGCGGTGACCTGGAACGGCATCTGCGGCTGCTGCGCGGCCGTCACCGGCGGCGCCGCGACGCGATGATCAAAGCCATCGCCGAGCACCTGCCGGGCGCGGTGGTCCACGGCGCAGCAGCCGGTCTGCACCTGACCGTCACCTATAGGGCAGAGGTAGCCGACACCGAGCTTGCCGCCGCGACGCTCGCCCGGGGTGTGAAGTGCCAGCCGTTGTCGTGGCACCGGCAGCTGCCCGGACCACCCGGCATCGTCCTCGGCTATGCGGCCACCCCGGCCGGCGCCATCGCCGAAGGAGTGGCGACGCTCGGCGAGGCACTGCTTGAACTGGCCTGATGCAGGCAAACTGCGGCGCCGGTGTGGAGCCGCTGACGGCACGTGCCCAGTCACCGGCCTGGCCTGCCGTTTCTGGTAAACCCACCGACCGCTGCCGCGACCTCAGGCGAGTTCGCGCTTGAGGATCTTGCCGGTGGCGTTCATGGGGAGGGCGTCGCGGAATTCCACGAGGCGTGGGTATTTGTAGGAGGCCATGTTGGCTCGGCACCATTCGATGAGGCCCTGCTCCGTGATCTGCGCCCCGGGGGTACACACCACGTACGCCTTGACCTCCTCGCCGTGGCTGTCGTGCGGCACACCGAGGACAGCGGCGAGGCTCACCTCGGGATGGGTGATGAGAACCTCCTCTATCTCCCGCGGATAAACGTTGAAGCCACCTCGGATGATCAGGTCCTTGGCACGGTCCACGATGTAGACATAGCCGTCGTCGTCACGGCGCGCCAGGTCACCTGTCCGCAGCCAGCCGTCGCGGATCACCTGGGCTGTGGCCGCCGGCCGGGCGTGGTAGCCCTTCATGACGTTGTGCCCGCGGATCGCGATCTCTCCGACGGAACCGTCCGGCACGTCATTCCAGGTGTCGTCGATGAGCCGGATCTGCACGCCCCAGACAGGCAGACCCACGGAGCCCACGCGCGGTGTGCACCCCAGCCGGTTGAAGAGCGCGACCGGGCTGGTCTCCGACAGGCCGTAGCCCTCCTGGACGGTCACGCCGAAACGCTTCTCGAACCCCCGGTGGATCTCCACGGGCAGGCTCGCGCCGCCCGCGACCGCCACCCTGAGGTTCTTGCCGATCGCTTCGGTATCGAGCCCGTCGAGGTCGGCGCGGAGCATGCCCCAGTACATCGTCGGTACGCCGGCGAAGAAGGTGACGGACTCGGCGGCCATGGTTTCCAGGGCGGCACGCGGGGCGAACCGCGGCAGGAACACGAGGGTGGCGCCTGCGCCGAGCCCGGCGTTCATCTGCACCGTCTGACCGAAGGAGTGGAACAGCGGGAGTGTCACCAAGTGAACGTCGTGCGGGTCCCCACCGAACAGTCGATGGCAGGTGAGTGCATTGAGGATCATGTTGGAGTGGCTGAGTTCCGCGCCCTTGGGCTGTCCGGTGGTGCCGCTGGTGTAGAGGATGACCGCGGTGTCCGTGGGCTCGGTCGCTGCCGTCTCGAAGGCGGCGGGCCGGCCGGCGACCGCCGGTCCCAGGGCCTGGGCACCGGGGATCGGACCCGTGGCGGCGCTCGGGTCGGTGGTGAGGAGGAAGAACTCCGTGCAGGAGTCCGTCGCTTGATAAGCCGCCCATCCCTCCCGGCCGAGTGGCAACTCGTCGGTGCCCTCGTAGCAGAAGTACGCCTTTGCTCCGGAGTCCTTCAGGTGGTAGGCGATCTCACGTGTCTTGAGCATCACGTTCAGCGGCACGACCGTGGCACCCGCCTTGAGGATGCCGTAGTAGACGATCGGGAAGTAGGGCACGTTGGGGCTGCTCAAGGCGACTTTGTCGCCCGGGCCGATGGAGAGCTCGGTGAGAAGATGTGCCACTTGGGCGGCGGCCGCATCCAACTCCGCGTATGTGAGGCGCATATCGCCGAGGATGACGGCGTCGCGATCGGGCATCGCGCGGGCGCTGTCCTCGAGAACCACCGCAAGATTCAGCATGGCCGGCTCCTGACCTTCCTGGCGGGGCGGATACGGGTTCGTCCTGACCGGTTACCGCAATGTTTCGAGGATCCTAAGGAGCAGATGGCATTGATCCCCATGTGCCGGGGTCACGTCCTGGCTGTGCACCGCGCACAGGCGCCAACGGCCTCAGCGGTCCCGTTCGGCCCGGTCATCGGATTGGATGAGCAGCGCGGCGAGGGCGAGACGGTAGGAAAGTTCGTCGCGATCATCGTCCAGGAAGTGGCCGGTGAGCTCTTCGACACGACGCAGCCGGTTGAACACCGTGTTCCGGTGACAGTGCACTGCCTCGGCAGTACGCGCAGCTGACCGGCCGCTGTGGAACCAGGCGCGAAGTGTCGCGAGAAGCGTCTCCCCCTCGTCGTCCGGGAGGTCCAGGACCCGGCCCAGCATGCTGCGCCGCAGCCGGGCGGCGAGCTGCGGCGCGGACACCAGCAGCGCCTCCGGCAGCCGGTCGTCCAAGACGACGGTCTGCACAGCGCCCGGCGGCACGGTGCGCAGCGCGAGCTCGGCCAGGTGGGCCGCGGTTCCGATCTCCGCCAGGCCGGCCACCGCACCTGACACCCCGGCCGGCTGTTCCAGCTGCCCGGACAACAGCGCGGCGATGCGTGGCAGCGAGGTGCCGACGAGCGACACCACACCCAACTCCCGGTCGAGTTCGGTGCGCCACACCGAGCGAATGTGACGGGCCGCGAGATGGCCACGCAGGGAGCGGGCGGTCGGGCGGGCACGGACGGAGCCGTGTCCGGCACAGACCACGACGTAGCGTCCCTCCCTCGGCAGGCCCAGCACCCGCTCCGCCTCGGCAGCGACGGACGGATCCCGGCCGTGGCCCTGGATGAGCGCATCGAGCAGGGCATCCTGGCGCTGCTCCTCCCGGCGGGCGAGATCGCTTTCGCGCGCACGGTACGCCTCGGCAACGCTCACCGAATAGCGGTCGATGACCTGCCAGAGCCGGGCGGCGTGGTCGAGCAGTGCTTCCCGTACTTCCGGACCCCTGATCCGCGACTCCGCAAGCAACCTGTCCCAGACGGCTTCCATGGCCAGCCGGTAGGAGTGCAGTACCGCCTCGAGCGGGAAGTGCTGCTCGGCCCGCCGTCGGCCGGTGGCCTGCGGGGCGTCGTAGACGTGGGGGTGCTCGGGCGACCGGCCGGCGAAGGCGTGGAGCATGCGTTCCATGTTGACTCGCACCGAGTCGGTCAAGTCCGCTTTGGTGACAGGGGACTCGGAGTGGTAGGCGGCCTCCTCCCGCCAGATCAGCTCCACCACGTCCTGGACAAGGGCCGGCAACCCGGCGAGTGCCGCGTCAGCCAGTTCTCTGACCACGGGAGAGACGCCGCCCCCGGTGACCCCTCGCCGGGCGCCTGCGACCTCGGGGCGGGGCGCCGATGTTTCCGGCATCATTGCTGGTCACCGGGGGGCGTGTGGGCAGCGGAGGTACCGGCCGGCTGATTCGGGGTGGACATCCGGTCCTCCTGGCATGGCGATACGAACTGACCCGGGAAGGTTCAGCTCTTGCGGGTCTTGACCTCTTCGGTCAGCTGCGGGACGACGTCGAAGAGGTCGCCGACCACGCCGTAGTCGACGAGGTCGAAGATCGGGGCCTCGG
>NZ_JBIRZM010000015.1:0-204235 GCF_044390825.1 Streptomyces sp. NPDC018833
ACCCCCAAGGACGTCGAGCTCGCCGCATAACCCCAGCGAGCCCGAACCGCCCCAAACCCGACAGGGGCGCCTTGACGCAGGACATAGAGGCACCCTCCCCCCGCGATGGCCACCTGCACATACGGCGCACGAGTGCCTGAGATCCTCCCGGCTTCTGCGGATCCGGCTGAGGCTGCTCACGCCGAGAGGGTCTCGGGGCGTTCGACGAGGTGGCCGCGTTCGCAGCGGGCCCCGGCACGGACCAGAGCGACGGGGTGGGGTGCGTTCACAGCCCGCCAGCGGGCCTGGGCCTGCGGGCGCCCTCCCGGACGATCTCGTCCAGCAGCGACGACCCAACTCGCGTGGCGCCGTCTTCGTTGACTACGGTGAGCATGGATGTGTCTTCCCGACCGACGCCGCGAACGTCGGTCTTGCTCGGTGACCTATCGATCAATCACCCGGGAAGGTACGTCCTCCCGGGCAGATCCACAGAATCTGAGCATTGCTCTCGTGCGAGTCCAGGCCCGGGATGGCCCTCACTGCTCGAATTGACAGGCTGAGCCCTTGACCGATGACGAGGTTGTCGAAGCGTTGCGCGCCGTGGCACGAACGCGGGCTATGCCTCCGCCCGCAGCACCGGAGGCCATCGCCGAGGCAGAACAAACCATCGGGTTCCCACTGCCCCCGCTGCTGCGACGTTTGTACCTCGAAGTCGCCAACGGCGGGTTCGGCCCGGACGAAGGCATCCTGGGCGTAAGCGGGGGCCGCGCGCAGGGGAATTTCTGGGACATCGCGGAGTTGTACGAGGACGGCCCAGATCCGTCCGGCCGCATCCCCGCCGGCCTTGTGCTGATCTACGACTGGGGTGGCACCATCTGGTCGCTGGTCGACTTCCGCGAGCCCGCGGGCGCCATGTGGTGCAATCACGAGGGAGAGCACTGGCCCCAGGGCATCACCCTCACCGAGTGGCTGACCGGCACGACAGCAGGAACCCTGACGGTGCACACGATGCTGGAGAGCCAAACCTCTTCACCAATGAGCTGACAGCTAGGCAGTTTCTTTCAGTCGGCGCCGACCCACACGCAGGCCTTCCTCTGCCTCGCGCGACGCCGGGCCGATGTCCGCGGTCACGCTCGTCGATCGATCTCATGACGACCCGGTGACCGCAGAAGTCCGCACGTGCTCCTGGAACGTGAAGGACGGAACGCGTGCCCTGTTCCGCACCGGTTTGACAGGTGTTCAGGGCGGGCTGGAGCTGGCCCTTCGTAGCGCGGGCCGATTCTTTGCGTATGCCCGGACCGCCAAGTCCTTTGACAACACGAGGCCGGTTCCGCGCCCATCGCCAGCAGAGCACTTCCATGAGGGAGCACGCGCACCCCGCGCCCCTCGTCCGACGAGGACAGCGACGCTGCGGTGCCGCGGGGCTACGCCTGCATGCGCAACCTCCGGCCACCGCAGGCCGCGACACGCGAGAACGATGTGAACGGACCCTAGTTCGCGTCCGGTTCCAGGCGCAGCGAGATCGAGTTGATGCAGTACCGCTGGTCCGTCGGCGTGGGGTAGCCCTCGCCCTCGAAGACATGGCCCAGGTGGGAGCCGCAGCGTGCGCAGCGGACCTCGGTGCGGACCATGCCGTGGGAGCGGTCCTCGATCAGCTCGACCGCGTCGGTGTCCCTGGGGTCGTAGAACGACGGCCAGCCGCAGTGCGACTCGAATTTCGTGTCCGAGCGGAACAGCTCCGCCCCGCAGGCACGGCAGGAGTAGGTGCCGGCCGTCTTGGTGTCCGTGTACTCACCGACGAACGCGGGCTCGGTCCCGGCCTGGCGCAGGACCGCGTACTCCGCGGGGCTCAGCTCCGCCCGCCACTGCTCGTCCGGCTTCTCGACCTCGTACGACATCAACCGCTCCCTCAGTTCGACAGGCGGGCCAGGATCTTCGGACCGAGGTCCGTCACATCGCCCGCGCCCATCGTGAGAACGAGATCGCCAGGCCGTGCCATTCCCGCGATCACCTCGGGGACGGCCGCCTTGTCGTGGACGGCGGTGACCTCGGCGCCCGCGGTGCGCGCCGCGTCGACGATCAGCTCGCTGGTGATGCCGGGGATCGGGTCCTCGCGGGCCGGGTAGATGTCGAGGACCACCGAGGCATCGGCCAGCGCCAGCGCCTGACCCATCTCCGCGCCCAGTTCCTGGGTGCGGGAGAAGAGGTGCGGCTGGAAGACGACGAGCAGCCGCGAGTCGGCGGCCGCGCCGCGCATGGCCTCCAGGTCGGCGGTCATCTCGGTCGGGTGGTGGGCGTAGGAGTCGATGACCTGGACGCCCGCGGCCTCGCCCTTGAGCTGGAGGCGGCGCTTGACGCCGGTGTACGTGCCGAGGGCGGAGGCCAGGTTGTGCGCCGGGATGCCGAGGGCGACGCCGGCGGCGAGCGCGGCCACCGCGTTGTGGGCGTAGTGGCGGCCGGGGACGGAGACGGTGAACGTGAGGAGGCGGCCTCCCCCGGCCTCCGGCATGGGGGACCCGAGCAGGACCGTGACCTCGCTGGTCAGACCGCGCGGGGTGACCTTGTGGATGCGGACGTCCGCACCCTCGGACTCCCCGTAGGTGACGACCTTCAGGGACGACCGGTCGCGGACGCGGGAGGCCAGCTCCACGGCGCCGGGCTGGTCGGCCGCGATGACCAGCGTGCCGCCGGGGACGACCTTGCCGACGAACGTCTCGAAGGACTCGTAGATCTCGTCCATCGAGGCGTAGTTGGCGTGGTGGTCGAGCTCGACGTTGAGGACGATCGCGACCTCGGGGTCGTACTTCTGGAAGCTGCGGTCGCTCTCGTCGGCCTCGGCGACGAAGATCTCGCCCTCGCCGTGCCGTGCGTTGGTGCCCGGGCCCTCGAGGTCGCCGCCGATGGCGTACGAGGGGTCCAGGCCAAGCTCGGTCAGGGCCACGGCCAGCATGGACGTGGTGGTGGTCTTGCCGTGCGTGCCCGCGACGGCGATCGAGCGCAGTCCGGTCATCAGCGAGGCGAGCGCGTCGGAGCGGTGGACGACCGGAACGGACAGCTCGGCGGCGCGGGCGAGCTCCGGGTTGTCGGCACGGATGGCGCTGGAGACGACGACGCAGCTGGCGTCGGCGGCCAGGTGCTCGGCGGCGTGCCCGATGTGCACGGTCGCGCCCAGCGCCCGCAGGGACTCGGCGGTCGCGGACTCCCTGGCGTCGCTGCCCGCGACCTTCGCGCCGCGCTGGGCGAGGATCTTCGCGATACCCGACATGCCGGCTCCGCCGATGCCGATGAAGTGCGGGCGCTCCATGGCGCTGGGAACGGCGGGTGCCATGTGTCTGTCTCCCGGAGTGTGCGTACACGTGCAGGGGCCCACCCTATTGCCTGCTCCTGCCTGCGGACGCGCCCCCGGGTCCGCTACTCGCTGTGCGCGAAGAGCTTCAGCACCGGTACGCCGACCTTGTGCCGGGCCCGCGACGCCCAGTCGCGGTGGAAGAACTCCTCCACGTAGTGCGGCTCGGTCAGCACGATCACCTCGTCCGCGGCTTCCCCGTCGACGACGGCCTGGAGCTTGTCCAGCGGGTGGGACTCGATGACCTGGCCGACGGCATCGCAGCCGCGGGCACGCAGGGCGGCCAGGGAGCGTTCGAGGGCGCGCTGGGCAGGGGCCTTGGCCTCCTCGCCCGCCGGCTCCTCGGCCTCCCGGACGGCCTCCTTCAGTTCTCCGAGCGCCACGTCGTCGATGGCACGCAGCAGCACGTCGGCCTGGTCACCACGCGGCTGCATCAGCACGATGAAAGCGACGGCCTCGTCCCCGTGCAGGGTGGTGACGAACTCCACGTCCTCGGAGGTCAGGGGCTTCTCGATCATCAGTACGCTTGTGAACACGTTCAGGAGCCCTTCTGCGGAAACCATCCGTCCCCCGTGACAACACGGGGTCTGCGAGATAAGTGTGCCCCTCCGAAGCTAAGCGGAACGATAAGTTCCGCGATTGTCTCCGGCTAGCGCGCCACTGACGCGCGACGGCCACCGGCCGCTGTGGCCACCGGCCCTCGCACCACGCGCGGCGTGTCCGGCACGCCTCACACCCGGCGGTACCGGGTGAAGAGGAAGCCCCCCTCCTCCAGCACCGACGCCAGTGCGAACCGTGCCGGATCGGCCAGCACCGGTCCGCCCGCGATGCGCTGCGCGTCCCCGACCGTCATCATCGGCGACACCGTCAGGCACAGCTCGTCCAGTACCCCGGCAGCCGCGAACTGACCCAGCATCCGCGGGCCGCCCTCGGTCAGCAGGCGCACAAGGCCGCGCTCGGCGAGCGCCCGTACGGCCCGCGCGGGCTCCACACCCGGCCCGTCACCGGCCACGACGACCTCGGCCCCCGCCTTCTCCGCCTCCCTGATGCGGTCGGGGGCCGCGGCGGCTCCGGTGAGCACCAGCGTGGGCACCAGCGGTTGGGTGAACAGCGGCAACGAGAAGTCGAGGTCGAGCGAGGCGCTGACCACGGCGATCGCGGGCGCGGGCCCCTGCCCGGCAGCAGCCCTGCGCTCCCCGAAGGCCGCCCGCGCCCGGGCGGGCCGGTAGCCCTCCAGCCGTACGGTCTCGGCGCCGACCACCACGGCGTCGGCGAGGCCGCGCAGCGTGCCGAAGATCCGCATGTCCGTGTCGGAGGAGATGGGCTGCGAGCGGCCGTCGTGCTGGGCCGCGCCGTCGAGCGAGGAGACCATGTTGGCCCGCAGCCAGGCATGCGGGCGGTCGGCGCCGCCCTCTTGAGGCACGGCGGCGGGGTAGGCATAGGCGTCGGCCAGCTCGTCCAGCGACCACTCCCGGTCTTCCCGGACGTCGGCGGGCGGTGTCTGGTCGGTCACAGGGAACAGGCGTCGCATGTCGTGCAGTCTTACACGCCCCTTACAGTTGAGTACTGTGCCGACCAGCCCGATAGCCGAAGCCGCGCCTCTGTCGCTGTGCGCCCGCGAGCCGCACGTTCCCGCCGACCGTCTGGTCGCCGAGATGGTGCCGCCGCCGCGTTTCGACGCGGTGCGCTTCGACACCTACGTCCCCGATCCGCAGCAGCCGAGCCAGATCGAGGCCGTCAAGGTGCTGAGCGACTTCGCGTCCGGCCTCGGCGACGGGCACGCCCCGGGTGGCGGCAAGCGGCGCTGGTTCTCGAGGGCCCCCAGGAACACGGCGCCCGCCGCGCCGCGCGGCGTCTACCTCGACGGCGGCTACGGCGTCGGCAAGACCCACCTCCTCGCCTCGCTGTGGCACGCCACCCCGGCCGAGCCCTCGCTGAAGGCCTTCGGCACGTTCGTGGAGCTGACGAACCTGGTCGGCGCGCTCGGCTTCCAGCAGACCGTCCGGACGCTCAGCGGGCACCGTCTGCTGTGCATCGACGAATTCGAGCTCGACGACCCGGGTGACACCGTCCTGGTCTCCACCCTGCTCGGCAAGCTGGTCGACGCGGGTGTGGCGCTCGCCGCCACCTCGAACACACTGCCCGGCAAGCTGGGGGAGGGCCGCTTCGCCGCCGCCGACTTCCTGCGCGAGATCCAGGGCCTGTCCGCCCACTTCCGCCCGCTGCGGATCGACGGCGAGGACTACCGCCACCGCGGCCTGCCCGAGGCCCCTCCCCCGTACTCCGACGAGCAGGTCACCAAGGCCGCGTACGCGACCGAGGGCGCATCCCTGGACGACTTCCCGCACCTGCTGGAGCACCTGGCCAGGGTCCACCCGAGCCGCTACGGCGCGCTGACCGACGAGGTACGGGCCGTGTGCCTCACCGATGTCCAGCCGGTGCCCGACCAGTCAACCGCGCTGCGGCTCGTCGTCCTCGCCGACCGGCTGTACGACCGGGAGGTTCCGGTGCTCGCCTCCGGCCTGCCGTTCGACCGGCTGTTCAGTGACGAGATGCTGAACGGCGGCTACCGCAAGAAGTACTTCCGGGCGATCTCCCGGCTCACCGCGCTGGCGCGGGACGCGAAGGCCTTGGTGGCGCAGTAGGTTGGGGCAGTAGACCCGATCTGAAGGGAACCATCATGGCCACCACGCGTCAGGCCCACAACGTCTGGGAAGGCAGCCTGCTCGAAGGCAAGGGCGTCGTCTCTCTCGACTCCTCCGGCATCGGCGAGTACCCCGTCTCCTGGGCGGCCCGGACCGAGCCCGCCGAGAGCGGCCGCACCAGCCCCGAGGAGCTGATCGCAGCGGCCCACTCCAGCTGCTTCAACATGGCCTTCTCACACGCCCTGGCGGGTGCCGGCACGCCGCCGGCCCGCCTGGAGACCAAGGCCGAGGTGACCTTCCAGCCGGGCGAGGGCATCACCGGCATCCACCTGACCGTCGTGGGCACGGTCCCCGGTCTGGACGAGGCCGCCTTCGCCAAGGCCGCCGAGGACGCCAAGGTGAACTGCCCGGTGAGCCAGGCCCTGAGGGCCACGCCGATCACCCTCACCGCCACGCTGGGCTGAGCGGAGCGCACCATGGGCCACAGTGGCCCGCATGGTTACGCAGATGCCGTCTGCGTGATACACACATGCGGGTCACATTCCTGTCCTCCCCCATGGCCTCCGGCATGGGGGTGCCCCCACAGGGAGTTGGTGCCTCATGACCGCTACACGACGTCAAGTCCTGGCCCAGGCCGGTGCGGTGGGTGCGGGGATCGCGTTCACCGGTGCGTTCTCCGAACTCTTCGCGGGCACGGCCGCCGCCCGCGGCCACGGCGGGTACGGCCCGCTGGTGCCCGATCCCGACGGCCTGCTCGATCTGCCGAAGGGCTTCCGCTACAAGGTCCTGTCCAGGGAAGGCGACCAACTGAGCCTCGGGCAGGGCCCGGTACCGAGCAACCATGACGGCATGGCGGCCTTCGCCGGCCGCCGAGGCCGGGTCCACCTGGTCCGCAACCACGAGAACAGGCGCAACGCCAGAATCGGCGTACCGGCCGTCGAGGGCCTGACCTACGACCCGATGGGCAAGGGTGGGTGCACGGCGCTGGAGCTGGACGGCCGCGACAACGTGCTGTCGCAGCAGGTCGCCATCGCCGGTACCGCGGTCAACTGCGCGGGAGGTCCCACCCCTTGGGGCACCTGGCTGACGTGCGAGGAGACCGAGGACAGGGCCGGCACCAACGGCTACACCAAGGACCACGGCTTCGTCTTCGAGGTCGACGGCGCCGATCCACGCCGCACCGGGGCCGTGCCGCTCACCGCGATGGGCCGCTTCCAGCACGAGGCGATCGCCATCGACCCGTCGAGCGGAATCGTCTACGAGACGGAGGACGCCTTCCAGCGTCCGTTCGGCCTCTTCTACCGCTTCCTGCCCGAGAGGCCGATGGGCGGGACCGGTTCCCTGCGCGCGGGCGGGGAGCTGCAGGCGATGCGGGTGCCGGGCGTGCCGGACCTGTCGGAGATCCAGGAGACCGGGGCACGCTTCGAGCGGATCGAGTGGGTGCCCGTACCGGACGGCCAGGCGAAGCAGACGCCCATCAGGCTCCAGGACTTCGGTCCCAAGGGCATCACCCACGCCCAGAAGCTTGAGGGCTGCTACTGGGGCGGCGGCGCGGTCTACTTCGTGTCCAGCTTCGCGCGCAGTGCGGAGGGATCGGCTGCGGACCACTACGGGCAGGTGTGGAAGTACGAGCCCGGGCGGCGGCGCCTCACCCTGGTGATCGTCTTCGGCCCCGACTCGGACGTCCAGCTGCCGGGCGAGTCTCCCGACAACATCTGCCTCGCGCCGAGCGGCGGCCTGATGGTGTGCGAGGACGGGAACGGCGCGCAGCACGTGTACGGGCTCACCAAGCGCGGTCGGGTGTACCCGATGGCGCGGAACGCGCAGAACATCGGTACCCCTGAGGAGCCCGAGTGGGGCGAGTTCGCGGGCGTCGCGTTCTCACCGGACGGCGGCACGATGTACGTGAACTGCTACACGCCGGGCACGACGTTCGCGATCATGGGCCCCTGGCACTGACCGGTCCGGCCTGACGCCTGTGGGCGCGGCACCGCGCAGTGCGGTCCCGCGCCCACAGGCGTCTGATGTCCCCGACGGCGCATGACCACGGGCCGGGCGGTGGTGCCCGGTTTACTCGACGACGAGCTCGATCGGCAGGTTGCCGCGGGTCGCCTTGGAGTACGGGCAGTACGCGTGCGTCTTCTCCAGCAGCTCACGGCCGGGCTCGCCCTGGAGGTGGTCGGGGAACTCCACGCGCATGATCACCGAGAGGGCGAAGCCACCGTCGGTGTCCTTGCCGATGGACACCTCGGCGGTGACGGAGGCGTCCTTGACGTCGATCTTCTCCTGACGGGCGATGATGCCCATCGCACTGGCGAAGCAGGCGGCGTAGCCGGCGGCGAACAGCTGCTCCGGGTTGGTGCCCTGTCCGTTGCCGCCGAGGGCGGCCGGGAACGCGAGCGGCAGGTCTATCTGGCCGTCCGAGCTGACGGCACGGCCTTCGCGGCCGTTCGCGGTGGCGACAGCGGTGTAGAGCGCGTCCATGAGTACATCCCTTTTCGTCCGGTAGTGCCTGCGGTGGTCCGCCGGGGCGGATCGACCACCCAAATAAAGCACACAATTAAGTTGTGTGCAACTTAATCGCGCGCAGCTTGGTACTCTGAAGGCATGGACGCACCTACGGAGAACCAGACGCTGCACGATGTGGCGGACGAGGACTTCCTGCGCCTCGACCACCAGATCTGCTTCTCGCTCCACGCGGCGTCGCGCGCGTTCAACGGCGTCTACCGCTCGGCGCTGAAGGACCTGGGCCTCACCTATCCCCAATACCTGGTGATGCTGGTGCTGTGGGAGCGCGGCGAACTGCCGGTCAAGCAGATCGGCGAGCATCTCCGCCTGGAGTCCGGCACGCTCTCCCCGCTGCTCAAACGCCTGGAGGCGGCGGGGTACGTGGAGCGCAGGCGCAGTGCGGCGGACGAGCGCTCGGTGACGATCCGGCCCACCCCGGAGGGTGCGGCCCTGCGGGCCCGGGCGCTGGGTGTGCCGCGCAGGATCGCGGAGGCCACGGGCCTGCCGCTGGACCGCATCCGTGCCCTGCGCGCCGAGCTGGACGCGCTGACCGCGACGCTCGACACGGCGGGGAGCGGCGCGGGGGCCGGCGACTGCGCGGCGGGAGGTCCGGACGAGGGGTGAGGCCGGGCACAGGCCGCACAGAACGGCGGGGCCCGGGGCCGTCAGGCCCCGGTCCCCGCCGCCCCCCGTGACACGGACCGACTCAGCCGCGCGGCTGGTCGAAGCCGCTGCCGTCGGCCTCGCCGACGCGGTCCTGCCGGCCGCGCCGTTCTACTGCCCTGAGCCGTCCTGCTGACCGATGCCGTCCTGCTGCCCCGAGCCGTCCTGCTGACCGATGCCGTCCTGCTGCCCCGAGCCGTCCTGCTGACCGGCACCCGCGCCGCCGGCGTCGTTGCCATTACCGTCACCGGCGCCGTTGCCCGCGCCCGTGCCGATCTCGGCACCGACCGCGGCCAGCGCCGTCGTCACCGGCTGGAAGAACGTCTCGCCGCCCGATGTGCAGTCGCCGCTGCCGCCCGACGTCAGACCGATCGCGGTGCCCTCGCGGGTGAACAGTGCTCCACCGCTGTCGCCGGGCTCCGCGCAGACGTCGGTCTGGATCAGGCCGGTGACGGTGCCCTCGGGGTAGTTCACGGTCGCATTCAGACCGGTGACCTGCCCGTCGTCGAGGCCGGTGGTGCTGCCCATACGGATCACCTGCTGGCCGACCGCAGCGTCGTCCGCGCCCACGATGTCCAGCGTTCCGCCGTCCCCGAGGTCGACGGTGCTCGGGGCCTGTGTCGCCGGGTCGTCGTAGGTGACCAGGGCGAAGTCGCCGGCACCGGGGAAGGTCGCAGCCTGGACCGTGCCGATGGGCGCGCCGTTGGCCTCCTCGGACCACTTGTCGGCGGCCACACCGCAGTGGCCCGCGGTGAGGAAGCCGGGCGCGCCGTCCTGCGTGGTCACGTTGAAGCCGAGGGAACAGCGGGCGCCACCGCCGAATATGGCGTCGCCGCCTTCCAGGAAGGTCCTGAACTCGCCCGCGGACTTGGCGATACGGGCCGTGCCGGAGCCCAGCGACTTGACGGCCGACTCCAGTTTGTCCCAGCGTGCGCCCTGCACGGTGCGGTCCGCGGTGACGAGGATCTGGTTGGTCCGCGGGTCGACGGCCCAGGCCGTGCCGGGGATGGTGGCCTTCGCGGTCAGGGTGTTCGCCGCCGACTTCAGCTCGCCCATGCTGTTCTCGACGTTTCTGGCCACGGCACCGGCCTCGTTGACCTGGTCGACCGCCTCGTCGTCGTCCCCGGCGACGTTGACGACGAGCCGCTGCCGGTCCGCGTCGTAGTACGCGCCTGCGTACGCGTCGCCCAGTTCGGGGCCCAGCCGCGACAGCAGATCCTGGGCGGAAGCGGCGCCCATGGTCCTGGGGGCCGCGTCGCTGCCGGAATCCGACTGTGACGCATTGGCCTGTGGCAGCAGGATGGCCGCCGCGGCGATGCCCACCGCCCCGGCTCCTGCAAGCACGGCCTTTCGCTTGGGTATTCGCCTGTGACTCAACTCGCTGCCTCCTGCGGGGGGTACGGAATCCGGTTGCCGACGGGAACCGGGGGGACGCGTCCGACCCTTGATACGCATCAGGCGTGCGTTGTGCTCACCGATGACCGTCGCGATGGCGAATCCCATGTCACCGACGAGGCGTCAGGAGACCGTTCTACTGGGGTAGTTCGGTGCCGCAGCGGCTGCAGTACCGTGCGCCGGCGTCCTCGGCGGGACGGTCGCAGCCGGGACAGATCCGGTGGAGCAGACAGGCGGACTCGCCACCCTCCGCGGCAGCGCGGGCAGGGGCGGAGGGGGCGGCGGACCTGATGGACAGGCCCGGTCGGCGACGGTGGGCCGTGACGTAGACGAGCCCGTCCGGCCCGGCGGCGAGGGCGCGCTCGGTGCCGTGCGGCAGCCAGGCCACACAGCCGCGCTCCAGGCGCTGGGTCTCGCCGCCGACGGTGAGCTCGCCGCTGCCGGTGAGCACACACAGCAGGACGTCCAGGTCGGGCTCGACATGGCGATCGACGCGGTCGCCGGGCGCGACACGGATGACGTTCGCGTCCAGCTGGCGCGCGGCGGGATCCAGTCGCCACACGGCGCCACCCCGATCCTCCGGCACGGCGAGCACGTCCTCCATCGTGGCGAGCACACCGGCCATGGGGGGCAGGGCCATCCCGTTCCTCCTGTACGCGAGGTCCGCGCAGCGGACCGTGAAACAGGGGGGCATCATTGCACGGTGCAAGGGACGGGGCCGACCACTACGCCGCGAAAGGCAACCCTGATGCAGGAGCGCCCCTGACGGTCCATCGGTGCGATGATCGTATATTTTCCGTCAGTGACCACTCGCGTAAGAAGATCTGCGGTGATGGCCGCCCTGGCTGCCGTACTTGTCGGGTGCGGCACCGACGCCGGAGCCGATCGCGGTACCGATCCGGGTGCCGCCGCGCTCAAGCCGTCCTCCTCCCCCACCGCGACGGGCGGGGCCGCCGCATCACCGCAGCCCGGCAAGCCCCTGGAACGGCAAGCGCCGCAGCGGCCGAAGGCGCCGAGCCTCGCTCCCGGCCCGCACGGGCTGACCCCCGTCTTCCGGCGCGCCGCGGCCCCTTCCGCCACCGCGCCCAGGACCGTCGCGCTCACCTTCGACGCCGACATGACCGCCGACCAGGGTCCACGCGCCGCACAAGGGGAGCGCTTCGACAACCCCGGTCTCATCGCGGCGCTGCGCGCGCTGAAGGTGCCCTCCACCGTCTTCATGACCGGCCGCTGGGCCGAGGAGTACCCGGCGCAGGCGAAGGCCATCGGCTCGGACCCGCTCTTCGAGATCGCCAACCACTCCTACAGCCACTACGCCTTCACGTCCGGCTGCTACGGGCTGCCCGTCGTCGCCGCGAAGGACATGCGGGCGGACGTGGACCGCGCCTTCAGGTCGTTCGAGAAAGCCGGGGCGCGCAATGTCGTGCCGTACTTCCGCTTCCCCGGCGGCTGTTACGACGACGCCGCGCTGCGCGCCCTCGCACCCACCGGGGTCACCGCGGTGCAGTGGGACGTCGTCAGCCAAGACGCCTTCGCGACCGACGCGGGCGCCGTCGCCGAGGAGGTCCTCGCGGGCGTGCGACCGGGCTCGCTGGTGGTCATGCACTGCACGCACAGCGCGGCCCCGGTCACCGAGAAGGCGGTTCGCCGGATCGTCCCGGAGCTGCGCCGCCGGGGGTACCGCTTCGTGAAGGTCTCCGACCTGATGCGCGCCCCGCACGCTCCTTAGCGGCGCGGTCGGCCCTTGGTGCCGCGGTCGGCGCGATCCGGGCCGCTTCGCCGCGCTGCCGCGCGAGGGCGAAGTCGAGGGCGAGGTGGTGCGGGACCGACCGGCTCGCGTCCGCCCGCCGCCGGTCAGCCGGAGCAGGCCGACCTCTCGGCCTCCCGCCATTCGCAGACCGGGCACAGCGGAGCGCCCTTGACGGACGCCGGGTACTCGGTCGGCTCGCGGCACAGCACGCACTCGGCGAACGCCTCGCCGGGGCCTGCCTCCGCGGCCGGTCCGGCACCGGTGCCGGAGTCGGTCGAGGTCTCGCAGTACGGCTCGTGCTCGTCCATACGTACGACTGTAGTCCGCGGCCGGAGGCGACGCGGTTCCTCCCCTAAGCCGACGCCCCTCCCCCGTCCGCGCCCCGCAGGGAGCACAGCAGGCAGGTGATCGCGGCCGCAACGGCCGCGAACAGGGCGGCGGCCGCCAGGGCGGGCACCGGCAGCTGGACCGTCCCGGTCCGCGAGCCGGTGACCAGGCTGCTCACCGCGTGCTTCGCCGGTGAGCCGGCGGTCACCAGGGCCAGCAGCGCCGCCGTCGCGGTGGCCAGCAGCGACCAGCCGCGTGCGTGCAGCAGGGGGCGGGTGCACAGCGCGCCCACCGCCGCGCCGACCAGGACGCTCACCGCGCACGCGAGCAGCCCGGCGGCCACGGCCGGCAGCAGGGGGACCACGACCTTGTGGTCGGCGCTCTTCGCGTCGCTGATCAGGGTGACGAACCCGGTCGCCACGGCGCCGACCGCCCCGGCGCAGGCCACGGCGGCGAGCAGGGCCGACAGGTGTACCCGAGGCGGACCCGCGGCCGCGGCCGTGACGGCGCGCGCGGCGGGCGGCTCCTGGGTGGCGCAGACGCGCACCAGCCAGGCGGTGACCGGCAGGAGCGCGGCGGCCGTCCAGCCGAGGGCGTCCAGCACCGGACGGCCCGTCTGCACGCCGACGGCCAGGGTGACGGTGTAGAGCAGTACGGGCGGCAGCCAGCGCTGGGAGCGCAGCAGGAGAGCGGCCTGATAGCCCGTGCACGGCATCGACCGCGCCCGCCAGTCGGTGCGGATCGTGGTCGACGAACACGACGGCCGCTCCCGCCGCCACATGTTCGGCGACGGCCCGGTCGAACTCCTCGCGCGCCGCCGCGTCCAGTCCGGTCCACGCCTCGTCGAGGACCAGCAGCTCCGGCCCGGCGAGGAACGCCTGGGCGACGGCGACCTTCTGGCTGGTGCCCTTGGACAACGTGCCGAGCGGCGTACGGGCATGGCCTGCGGCCCCGAAGCGCTCCAGCCACTCCGCGGCGGCAGCGGAAGCGGCCCGCCGGCCGAGGCCGTGGATCCGTCCGAGGTGGACCAGGTATCCGTGCGCGGTGAACGGCAGCGCGGCCGGGAACCGTTCGGGCACGTACGCGGCGCGCGGCCGGCCCGTGACGCGGCCCTCGGTCGGTGCGTCGATGCCGGCGAGCAGCCTGAGCAGTGTCGACTTGCCGCTGCCGTTGGCGCCTTCGACGCGGACCAAAGTGCGCGGGGCGACGTCGAGGTCGACGTCGCGCAGCACCCACGGACCCCCGAGGCCGTAACGGCGGCCGACTCCTTGCAGCCTCAGCTCTGGGCCGACTTCTGCGGAGTGACCTCGCTGGGCCGGACGATCACGAAGCCCTCGCCCTCCAGCTTCAGTTGGACCGCCTCGCCCGAACCGCCGCGGATCACCGACCCGACGGACTGCGAGCGGTGCAGCGAGGTGTTCAGATGGGCACTCCAGCCGACGACCGCGTCCGTGTCGGCGTACACCGGCTGCTGGTGGGAGACGGGGATCACGATCGGATTGCCCTCGCAGATGACCGCGAGCTTCCCGTAGCCGGTGAAGACGCTGTTGAAGAGGCCGCCACCGGTCATGCCGGCGCCCTTCACCGTCTTTATCTCGTACGACAGGGTCGCGTCGAAGCACAGCACGTTGCGGCCGTTGATGGTCAGCGCGTCGCCCTGCTCGATGTCCACGATGAAGCAGTTGGCCGCCTCGTGTGCGAACCACGCCTCGCCCTGGCCGCGCACCGCCATGAGCGGCAGGCCCTCGCCGGTCACGGCGCGCTTGAGCATGCCGCCGATTCCCTGGCCCTTGCGCTCGAACTGGAGATTGCCCCGGAAGGCGATCATCGAGCCCTGGCGCGCGTGCATCTCTCCGTTGACCGCGTACTTCACCGACTTGGCGTTCTGGAGGGTCATCCCCGGCACCGTCGCCTGCTGCGCCATGTTCTCGCTGCGGAACAGATCGCTCTTCATGGGAGGCATCGTCACCCGGAGGCACTCGTTCCGCCAACTGCCCCGAATGCCCAGTCGTGGCGGCTGGCACACTGATCGGGTGAGCAGTGAAGACCCCGGCACCGAATCCGCCCGGCCCACGGACAGTCCCTTCCGGCACGAGAACCGCCTGCGTGACGAGGCACCGCAGTTCGTCCTACCGCTGGTCGTACGGATCGAGAAGGCCGAACCGCCCGCCCGCACCGACGCGCTGGAGACCGCGGCCCGTGCCGTCCTGGAGATCCTCGATGACGAGCGGTCCACGGGTGAGGGCGAGTGGGCCCGGGCGATGCGGGACTGGCAGGACGCCCGGATCCGCAAGGTGGTGCGCCGGGCGCGCGGTGCGGAGTGGCGCCGGGCGTCCGCGCTGCCGGGCATCACCGTGACCGGCGAGCGGGCCGAGGTCCGGGTCTTCCCGCCCGTACCGCTCGACGGATGGCCGAAGGAACTCGCCAAGCTCCAGGTGTCCGGCACCGATCTCGACGACCCGGAGCCGCCCGCGGCCCCCGCCCCCGAGACACCGGTGCTCTGGCTGAGCCCGGAGCTGGACATGTCGGCGGGCAAGGCGATGGCCCAGGCAGGCCACGGCGCCCAACTCGCCTGGTGGGAGCTGTCGGAGACCGAACGGAAGGCATGGCGGACGGCCGGGTACCGTCTGTCGGTGCGCACCGCCGATCCGGCACGCTGGCGCGCACTCACGGACAGCGGACTGCCGGTGGTGCGCGACGCGGGCTTCACGGAGATCGCTCCGGGCTCGTGCACGGTGGTCGCCGATCATCCGTCGCTGCGCGGCTGAACATCGCGGGCCCCGGATGCGTACTCTCCAGTACCGCCACGTAGGTTGACCGGCTAGGTTCGACCGGCGGGACGGCCGGCGGGACTGACCGGCCAGTCAGTAGGGGGGCGGTTTCGGCTGCCGTTTCACGCATCGGCTCTGGAGGCACATTGTTGCGGCGCATCAATGGGACAGCACTCATCATCGCGGCTCTCGTCGTCACGGTCGGCGCGCTGGCGTTTCCCGTCTGGTCCTACGCCGACCGCTCCGGTACAGGGCAGGCGAACCTCAACGCCTCGACCGTCGCGACCCAGTGGGGTCCCCTCTCGGCCGCCGACCGCGATCTGCTGGTGAAGGTGCGGCTGGCCGGGCTGTGGGAGCTGCCCGCGGGCCAGCAGGCCATCGAACGCGCGCCGAGCAAGGCGATCAAGGACGCGGGCGACCACCTCATCGTGGGCCACACCGACCTGGACCGGCGGGCGCGGGACGTGGCGGCGAAGCTGGGCGTCGAACTCCCCAACCAGCCCACGGAGGAACAGCAGGGCTGGCTGCGGGAACTGTCCGCGGCGAGCGGGCAGGAGTACGAGCGCAAGTTCGCCAACCTGCTGCGCAACGCGCACGGCAAGGTCTTCTCAGCGATCGCGCAGGTCCGGCACACGACCCGCAACGCGCTGATACGCCAGCTCGCCAGCGACGCCAACCAGACGGTGCTCGACCACATCACGATGCTGGAGGCGACCGGGATGGTCGACTTCGACGCGATCGCGAACGAGGCGGCGGGCGCGGCGACGGCCAGTCCCTCCGGCCCTCCGCCGCCGGACGGGAACCTGCCGCCGGCACCGCAGCCGGCGGAGCCCACCGGTGAGCAGTCCTTCACCTCCCAGCCCTCGCCCGGTGCTCCGGGCACGGTGAACACGAACCGTCCCGAGGTGCCGCCCGCCGGGTGACCGCCCACCCGCCGGGGATCTCGTCCCCGGCGGGGAGCCTCACCCCGGCAGGAACCCCACCCGCCGGGGGAAACCTCACCCGCCGGGGGAAACCTCACCCGGCAGGAACCCCACCCGCCGGGAAACCTCACCCGGCAGGAACCAAGCTCCGGTGGGAGCACCTGGCCCGGGAACCTCAAATGAAGCTCTGAACGTCCCCTTCTGCGGATTCACCCGCTCCCGGCCGGGCCATGACCTCTGCACATCACATGCCGGACACAGGCCTGTCGGGCAGACGAGGGGGACGTCATGCAACTCGGCATCGGAATCGGCTGGCGGCCGGAGATCGCGGAGACGGTGGAGCGCCTGCCCGGCGTCGACTGGGTCGAGGTCGTCGCGGAGAACCTCTGCCCGGGGCATCTGCCGGCGTCGCTGACCCGGCTACGGGAGCGCGGCACCCGGATCGTCCCGCACGGCGTCTCCCTCGGCCTCGGCGGCGCGGACCGCCCGTCGCCGCGCCGCCTCGCGGACCTCGCGGAGCGGGCCGAGGCGCTGGACGCGCCGCTGGTGAGCGAGCACATCGCGTTCGTACGGGCCGGGGGCGCGCTCACCGCGTCCCCGGTGCTGGAAGCGGGCCATCTGCTGCCGGTACCACGCACCTGGGACGCGCTGGCCGTGCTGTGCGAGAACGTACGCATCGCCCAGGACGCGCTGCCGGTGCCGCTGGCGCTGGAGAACATCGCGGCGCTGATCTCGTGGCCGGACGAGGAGCTCACGGAGGGCCAGTTCCTCGCGGAGCTGGTCGAGCGGACGGGCGTACGGCTCCTGATCGACGTGGCGAACCTGCACACGAACCATGTGAACCGCGGTGAGGACCCGTCGGCGGCGCTGAACGCGCTCCCGGTGGAGGCGATCGCGTACGTGCATGTGGCGGGCGGCGTCGAACGGGACGGCGTCTGGCACGACACCCACGCCCACCCGGTGACCCGGCCGGTCCTGGACGTGCTCGCGGACCTCCGCACAAGGGTGCGCCCGCCGGGGGTGCTGCTGGAGCGGGACGACGACTTCCCGCCGCACGACGTCCTGGCGTCGGAACTGTCGAGCATCCGCGAAACACTCCGGGTCGCGGCGGAACGGCCCACGCCCGCCGTGCGGGCCGAGCCCGCGGGCACGCGGGAGGGTGCCGCGCCAGTCGGCGCCACGCGCCCGATCGCGGCAGCAGCCACCACCGGCCCAACGTCCTCCACCGCGCGGCCACCGACCGCGGCCGGGGCCGAACGCACCGACGCCGCACCCGTCGATGGTCGCGCCGGCCATCCGGCCGCCGCGACGGCGCGGGCCACGCCCGCCTGTGTCACCGCCGCGCGGGAGCGGCTGGGGCTGGGGCAGGCCGCGCTGGTCTCCGCTCTTGTCGCGGGGACGCCCGCGCCCGAGGGGTTCGACCCGCGGCGGCTGCGGGTGCAGAGCAGAGCGCTCATGGCCAAGCGGGCCGACATCGTCGCGAAGGTGGCGCCCGAGCTGCCCGGGATCCTCGGCCACGCCTACCGCCCCGCGTTCTTCTCGTACGCCAAGGGCCGCCCCCTGCAGGCGGGTTACCGTGGCGACGCGCTCGACTTCGCCGGGCATCTGCTCGCCACCGGCCGCCCCGAGGACGCCGCCGCCCGCCGCCGGCTCACGCTCTGGTGGCAGGAGCGGGCCGCGCCCCGGCCCCCGGGGCGGGCCGCACGGATCGCGCATGCCGCACGCGCCGCACTCGCCGGCATCGGCAGGTGAACGTCATGTCCTTCGCCGCACTCGCCCTCTACCTCGCCGTCGGCCTCTCCTCCACGCTGCTGATCGTCAAGGTCTCCGCCGCGCTGCGCAGCGCCTCGCAGGGTGAGCCGCGCATCCACGACGCGTACGAGGCCGCCTTCCTCGCCGGCGGTCCGGCCCGCGTCACCGATGCCGCGCTCGCCGTGCTGCACACGGAAGGCCGTATCGTCATCGGCGGCCCCGGTGTGGTCACCGCCCTGCGTCAGGTCGCGCACGACCCCGTGGAGCGCCAGGTGTTCCAGGCGCTGGCCGTCGCCCCCGGCTGCGCGCTCCACGTCCTGCGGCGCGAGGTCATGCGCGGCCCCGCCGTGCAGGAGATCGGCCACGCCCTGGCCGCCCGCGGCCTCATGACGCCGCCGCGGCAGCACAGCGGCCTCGCGGCCTGGGGCCTGACGCAGGGCATCCTGTGCCTCATCGGCCTGCCGGTCTCGTTCGTCGTGACGGTCGTGCAGTTCATGGGCACCGGCCACCAGCCGACCGGACTGCCGTTCGTCGTGACAGCGCTGCCCGCCCTGATCCCCGGCATGGTGATCGGTTTCAACCGGGCCAACCGCGTGAGCCGTCGCGTCACCCCCGACGGCCGCCGCGCCCTGCGCCACTACGGTGCGGCGTACGCCCACACCGCCCCGGGAGTCGTCGCGGCCGTCGCTCTGCGCGGGGTGCGCGCACTTCACGACCGGGACCTGTGGAGCCAGTTGACCGCGGCCGCGCGGCACGGCGCCGGATCCCGCTCCACGGTCTCGCATACGCCGTACGCGTACAGCATGTACGACGCCTCGGCCTCGGAGCCCCTCTGGTGCGCGGGCCCGGGCCCGGGCTCGGGCTGCGGGTCCGGCGGTGGCGGGGCGGGCTGCGGCGGGTCCGGCGGCGGTTCGAGCTGCGGCGGCTCATCCGGCTCCAGCTGCGGAAGCTCGTCCGGCTCCAGCTGCGGAAGTTCCTCCGGCTCCAGCTGCGGCTCGTCCAGCAGCTCGTGACACACCTCCCCGGCACACGTCCACATGGCGAACAACCTGTGGCGCGACGCGCACTCCTCGCGTAGAACTCGCCCATGCTCTGGCTCATCCTCGTCCTCCTGGCGTGGGCCGTCGCGGCGGTCAGCTGCCTGCGGCTGTGCCTGGCTGCCGCCGACGCACCCCGTCACCTGGACGAGGGGGCCGAGGAGACCCACGACGACATGCGCGCGTCGTACGAGCTCACGCTCCCCGAGGCCGCGTTCCTGGCCGGCGGCCCCCAGCGCGTCACCGAGCTGACGCTCGTGTCGATGCACCGCGGGCGCCGACTGCTGCTGGCGCACACGGGGTGGGCGACGGTCGTGGACCCGGACGGCGAGAACGACCTGGAGCGTGCGGTCATCGGCGCGATCGGCCCCTCGGGCCAGGCGCCCACCGCGGCGGTGCGGGCCGCCGTGTCCGCCGCCGCATCCGTCGGGTCCCTCGCCGACCGGCTGGTCCGCGCGGGCCTCGCCGTCCCCGACGCCGTCAGGAATCCGGTCGTCTCCGCACTCCGGGCCGTCCGCGGGTCGACCGTGCTCACCGTGGTCCTGGCGGCCGGGACACTGCTGACGCTCCCTCAGGACCAGCGGCCGGGTGCGGTCATGGCCTGGTTCGCGCTGCCGCTCGTCCTGACGCTGGGCTGCCTGGCCATAGCCCGTTTCGAGGTGCACGCCTACACCGGCTGGGCCTCGCCGCTGGGCAACCGCCTGCTCGACTCGCTCATCGAGCAGGCAACCGGCCCCTCCGGCGCGGGTGAACGCGCTCGGCTCACCCAGGTCGCCGTCCACGGGGTCCACGCACTCGACGATCCGCAGCTGCGGGCCGCCTTCGGATGCGGCCGGGCGGCCGACCGGATCCGCTGACCTGGCGGTCGGTGCCGACACGCGACACGCACATTCGGTGCTTTACAACATCAATCGCCCCACCAAGGATCCTTTTCGTCCCCTGGCCCTCGGGCTGCCGCACGTGCACGAAGGGAACGCGATGAGAGCAGTTGCGAAGTTCGGGGCCGTAGCGGGCCTCGTTTCCTTGGTCCTCACGACACTCACCGTCCCTCCGGCCGGCGCCGCCCACCCGGCCGACGGCTTGACGAGCGCGATCGCCGAGGCCCACGGCACCGCGGTGGCCGCCACACGCGCGGCGGCCACCGGCATCGCCTTCGGCGCCTGCCCGGAGGAGGAGGGCCTGCCGAAGCCGGTCACCTGCGGCACGGTCCGGGTCCCGCTGGACTACGCGAAACCGTCGGGCCGTCAGATCACCCTGACCGTCAGCCGCGTGCGGGCGAGCGGCCCGTCGGCGAAGCGTCAGGGTGCGCTCGTGTACAACCCCGGCGGCCCGGGCGCCTCCGGCATGTACTTCCCCATGGCGGCCGAGCTGCCCGAGTGGAAGACGATCGCACGGGCCTACGACTTCGTCGGCTACGCGCCCAGGGGCGTGGCCCGCTCGGCGCCGCTGTCCTGCCAGGACCCGGCGGACTTCATCAAGGCGCCCACCCCGGCCCCGACGCACCCGTCCCCCTCGTACAAACAGGAGCGGATCGCGCAGGCGAAGGCGTACGCGCGGGGGTGTGCGCGCAAGGCCGGTGCGGCGCTGCGTCATTACACGTCGCTCAACAACGCCCGTGACCTCGATGTGCTGCGCGCGGCGCTCGGCGAGAAGAAGCTGACGTTCATGGGCGCGTCGTACGGCACGTACTTCGGCGCGCTGTACACCACGCTGTTCCCCAGCCATGTGCGCCGCATGGTGTTCGATTCGGCGGTCAACCCCGACCCGAGCCGGATCTGGTACCGCAACAACCTCGCCCAGTCGGCGGCGTTCGAGACCCGCTGGGCCGACTTCCGTGCCTGGGTGGCCAAGCACGACGCGACGTACAAGCTGGGCGCCACCCCGAAGGAAGTGGCCCGCAGTTACGAGCGGGTGCGCGCCGAGCTGGCGCTCAAGCCGGCCGGTGGGAAGGTCGGCCCGGGACAGCTGCACGCGGCGATGCTGAGCGTGGGCTACCACGACGACTACTGGCCGCTGCGTGCGCACGCGTTGTCGGCGTACCTGAAGGGCGATCCGCAGCCGCTGATCGCGCAGACCGCCCCGCGGCCGGACACGGCGAAGGAGACGGAGAACTCCAACGCCGTGTACACGGCGGTGGAGTGCAACGACGCCCCGTGGCCCGAGGACTGGCAGACCTGGGATCACGACAACACCCTGCTCGCGCGGGTCGCGCCGTTCGAGACGTGGGACAACGCGTGGATGAATCTGCCGTGCGCGTTCTGGACGGCGCCCCGGCAGCAACCCGTGGACGTGCGTACGCAGCCGGGCGAGCTGCCCACGACACTGATCCTGGCGGCGGAACGGGACGCGGCCACGCCGATCGAGGGTGCGCACGAGTTGCAGCGGCGGCTGGGGGGCTCAGTGCTGATCACGGAGGAGGAAGCGGGCACGCACGGCATCGGCGGCGGTGGCAACGCGTGCGTCAACGCGTACGTGGAGGACTACCTGCTGCACGGGCAGACGCCGGTGCGGCGCGCATCATGCGCGCCGCACCCGGAGCCGGACCCGGTGTCGCTGGACCGACGCGCGGAGCAGCGCAAGCTGCCGCACGCCGTCTGATCTTCCGGGTCAGCGCGCAGCCACGCCCGTGGCTGGACCAGGGCAGGGGCCGCTGACGGTTCCAGCCGGTGGCCGGATCCCACGGGCCCGGCCGAGGCAGCCACGCCCGTGGCTGGACCAGGGCAGGGGCCGCTGACGGTTCCAGCCGGTGGCCGGATCCCACGGGCCCGGCCGAGGCAGCCAGGCCCGTGGCCGGACCACGACACGAGCCACTGACGGTTCCAGCCGGTGGCCGGATCCCACGGGCCCGGCCAAGGCGACCGGGCCCGACGGGCCCGGTCGTGGACGGCTGGGTTTCCGCGCGGGACGCGGTGAAACCTCGCCGTCGAAACGGTGCGGACTACGCGAGCCCCGCCACCAGATCCGCCACGCTCTTGCGGCGGCCCGTGTAGAACGGGACCTCCTCGCGCACATGCATACGGGCCTCCGACGCGCGCAGGTGGCGCATCAGGTCGACGATCCGGTACAGCTCGTCCGCCTCGAAGGCCAGGATCCACTCGTAGTCGCCGAGCGAGAACGACGCGACCGTGTTGGCGCGCACGTCCGGGTAGCCGCGGGCCATCTTGCCGTGGTCGGCGAGCATGCGGCGGCGGTCCTCGTCGGGCAGCAGGTACCAGTCGTAGGAGCGCACGAAGGGGTAGACGCTGACGTAGTTGCGCGGCGTCTCGTCGGCCAGGAAGGCCGGGATGTGCGACTTGTTGAACTCGGCGGGTCGGTGCAGCGCCATGTTCGACCAGACCGGCTCGAGTGCGCGGCCGAGACGGGTGCGTCGGAAGCGGTTGTACGCGTCCTGGAGCTCGTCCGAGGTCTCCGCGTGCCACCAGATCATCACGTCGGCGTCGGCGCGCAGGCCGGAGACGTCGTACGTGCCGCGCACGGTGACGTCCTTGGCGGCGAGCTGGTCGATCAGCTCCTGAACCTCTTCGGCGTAGCCGGAGCGGTTCTCGGGCAGTGCATCGCGCAGCTTGAAGACGGACCACAGCGTGTACCGGATGACCTCGTTGAGGTCCTTGGCCTTCTTGCCTGCGTTCGGGATCTTTTCGGGCGCACTCATACGGCTATTGTCCCGCGTCCCGATCAGTGCCCTGCGCCAGGGTCGGCGTGGCGAGGATCTCGTCCGCCGCGCGCTGTCCGCTGCCGATGCAGGCGGGGATGCCCACACCGTCGTACACCGCTCCGCAGACCCTCAGTCCGGGCAGCTTCGCCACCTCGTCACGGATGCGGGCGACCCGGGCGAGGTGCCCGACGGGGTACTGGGGCAGGCCGCCGGTCCAGCGGGTGACCTCCGACGCCACGGGTTCGGCCGTGAGGCCGATCGCCTCGGCGAGGTCGGTGAGGGACGCGTCGACGAGTTCGGGGTCCTCGCGTTCCAGCGCCTGCTCCTCGCCGTAGCGGCCGACGGAGGTGCGCAGGACGAACAGGTCACCCGCCCCCTCGGCCACCCAGCTCCACTTGTTGGAGGAGAAGGTGGACGCCTTGATCGCCCGGCCGTCCACGGGTGGGACGAGGAAGCCGCTGCCCGGCGGCGGCGAGCCGAGGTCGGCCCGCCGGAAGGCGAGGGTGATCAGGGCCATGGAGGCGTACTCGACGCGGCCGAGTTCGGCGGCCGCGGCCGGGGACTCGGCGGCGAGCAGCACGGACGCGGACCAAGCGGGGGTGGCGAGGACGACCGCGTCGGCGGTCAGCGGCTCTCGGTCGGTGCGGATGTGCCAGCCGGAGCCGGTTCGGGTCAGCCCGAGGACCGCGGTCGACGTACGGATGTCGCCGCCGAGGGCGCGTACGGACGCGACGACGGCGGCGGGCAGCGTGCCCATGCCGCCGGCGAGGCCCATGAAGACGGGGCCGGCACCCTGCTGCGCCGCGCCCTTGGCCTGGACCTCGCGTACGGCGTCGAGCAGCGTGTCGTGGTGCCGCAGGGCCTCGAAGAGCCCGGGGACCGCGGCGCGCATCGAGATGCGGTAGGCGTCGCCCGCGTACACCCCGCCGAGCAGCGGCTCGACGAGCCGGTCGACGACCTCGCGGCCGATGCGCTCGGCGACGTACGCGCCGACGGCCACGTCGTCACCGACGGCCGCGGGCGGCAGTTCGCTCTCACACCCGATGCGCTCGATCCCCTCGGGCGAGATCAGCCCGGCGAGCGCGTCCCGGGTGCCGGGCACACCCATGACATGGCCCTTGGGCATGGGCCGCAGGGCGCCTCGGGTCCAAACCGCGGAGGCGGCGACGGCGGGCGGCTGGAGCCGGTCGCCGAGGCCGACCGCGCGGGCCAGATCGGTGCCCTCGGTCCGGCGCGCGAGCATCGACTCGGCGCCCAGGTCCACCGGCACGCCCGCGACCTCGCCCCCCTGGAGCTTGCCGCCGAGGCGGTCGGTCGCCTCGACGAGGGTGACGCGCGCACCGGCCGTGACGAGCCGGTGGGCGGCGGCCAGACCGGCGATGCCGCCTCCGATGACGACGACATGACGCGCAGCTGTGTCCACGTTCATGAGGCAACTCTCTCAAACGCCCGGCCAACCCCCGTACCGAGTCCCGACCGTGACCGGTTCGGAACCGGAATCGGGCAACCCGCGGCGGATGCGGGACGTCGAACCGGCAACCGCTCACCACATATCGCCCGGGGGGTCTCATGGGTGCACGACTGGCCGCACGACTGGCTGTACGACGGACATGCGCGGTACTTCTGCTGTCCGCCTCGCTGGGCCTCGTCGGCTGCGGCGCGAACGACTCGTCGTCCGCCGACACCGCGCAGGCCGACTCCAAGCCCGCCCTTCGCGAGGGCGAAAAGGCGGCCGGATCCGGCTATGCGGCCGACAGGCCGGATGGTGAACCGGTTGGCGGCGCGGCACGCGAGGAGGCCACCGGACCGTCCGCGCCGCCGACGGAGCACATCATCCGGACCGCTGAGCTGGGCGTGGAGGTGAAGGACGCCGCCAAGGCGCTCGCGAACGCGCGCGCGGTGGTCGAGAAGGCCGGCGGACGGGTCGAGAACGAGACCACGGAACGCCTCGACGAGACCCATGTGACCTCGCATGTCGTCCTGCGCGTCCCGCAGGAGGAGTACGGGGCGGTCCTCGCCGAACTCGCCGGCGCCGGAAAGCTGCTCTCCCGCAAGGCCGACGCCAAAGACGTCACCGACCAGGTGGTGGACGTGGAGAGCCGGATCGCGACGCAGCGGGCGAGTGTGGCGCGGGTACGGGAGCTGATGGAGCGGGCGACGAAGCTGTCCGATGTGGTCACGCTGGAAGGACAGCTGAGTACGCGTCAGGCGGAGCTGGAGTCGCTGCTGGCACGGCAGGCGTCGCTGAAGGACCGCACGACGCTGGCGACGATCACCCTGACACTGAGCGAAGCGGAGACGGAGGACGTGCGGGAGGACGACGCCCCAGGTTTCCTGGACGCGCTGGGCGGCGGCTGGGACGCGCTGGTGGCGACGCTGCGGTGGATCACGGTGGCGATCGGCGCGGTCGCACCTTTCGCCGCGCTGCTGGGCCTGCTGTACGCGGGGTGGCGGTGGCTGGTGCGAGCTCGGCTGCGGTTGGTGACGCGCCCTCGGGTGCAGGGGGCGGAGGTGACATCTCCTCCCGCGGCGGAGGACTGAACGGGCCCTCGGCCGTAGCGTGTTCCCATGACAACGGAGCGACTGGTGGTCGTGGGCGGCGACGCGGCGGGCATGTCCGCCGCATCGCAGGCGCGCAGGACGAAGGGCCCGGACGAGCTGGAGATCGTGGCGTTCGAGCGCGGGCACTTCAGCTCGTTCTCGGCGTGCGGGATCCCGTACTGGGTGAGCGGCGACGTGTCCGAACGGGACGAGCTGATCGCACGTTCGCCCGAGGAGCACCGCGCCCGCGGGATCGATCTGCGCATGCGCACCGAGGTGACGGAGATCGACGTGGCGGGCGGCCGGGTGCGCGCCCGCGACCTGGAAACGGGCACCGAGGCGTGGACGGGCTACGACAAGCTGGTGATCGCGACCGGCGCCCGCCCGGTGCGGCCGGCGCTGCCCGGGATCGACGCGGCCGGGGTGCACGGTGTGCAGACCCTCGACGACGGCCAGGCGCTGCTGGACACCCTCACGCACACGGAAGGCCGGCGCGCGGTGGTCGTCGGGGCCGGGTACATCGGTGTGGAGATGGCGGAGGCCCTGCTCAAGCGCGGCTACGAAGTGATCGTGGTGACGCGCGGCCGGCAGCCGATGGCCACGCTGGATCCCGACATGGGTGCCTTGGTCCACCGGGCGATGGACGGGCTGGGCATCACGACGGTGACGGGGTCGGCCGTCACCAAGATCCTGGCCGGTGACGACGGGCGGGTCCGCGCGGTGGCCACCGACGACGCCGAGTACCCGGCGGACGTGGTGGTGCTCGGCATAGGAGTCGAGCCGGAGACGGCGCTCGCCGGTGCCGCCGGTCTGCCGCTCGGCCGGTACGGCGGCCTGCTCACGGACCTGTCGATGCGGGTGCGCGGCCAGGAGAACATCTGGGCGGGCGGCGACTGCGTCGAGGTGCTGGACCTGGTCTCGGGCCGCGAACGCCATGTCCCGCTCGGCACGCACGCGAACAAGCACGGCCAGGTCATCGGCGCGAACGCCGGCGGCGGCTACGGGACGTTCCCGGGCGTGGTGGGCACCGCGGTGAGCAAGGTCTGCGATCTGGAGATCGCCCGAACGGGCCTGCGGGAGAAGGACGCGCGGGAGGTGGGTCTGCAGTACGTGACGACGATGATCGAGTCGACGAGCCGCGCGGGGTACTACCCCGGCGCGGCCCCGATGACGGTCAAGATGATCGCGGAACGCCGTACGGGCCGGCTGCTGGGAGTCCAGATCGTGGGGCGTGAGGGCGCCGGAAAGCGGGTGGACGTCGCGGCGGTCGCCCTGACGGCGCGGATGACCGTGGAGCAGATGACGGCGCTGGACCTCGGTTACGCGCCGCCGTTCTCACCGGTGTGGGACCCGGTCCTGGTCGCGGCCCGCAAGGCATCGGCAGCGGTGCGGGCCGGAGAATAGACCGTCGGGACGGGGGTGTTCCGCTCGTGCGGCCGGACGGCCGAGTCGACCCCTGAGTGACGAATTGTGACAGATCGATCGCCAGCCCTAGCACCACTCGCGCCGAGCTCCCCGCCCACGCCGTGACGTCGTGCACGGTCAACGGCACGACTGTCCCGGGCACCTCCGTGAACGGCCCGACGGCAACGACGTGATCCTCTGCGCCACGGTCGACGCCGACGCCACGGTCGACGGCCTCGGCGGGGACGACACCATCGCTGTCGCGGGCTCGGTCAACGGCACCGTCAGCGCCGGAGCCGGAATGGACCACCTGTCGGTCTTCGCGTCCGGCTCGGTCAGCGGCGTCGTCGTCGGCGACGGCGGGGACGGGGACGGCGGGGACGGGGACGACCACATCACGGTGGCGGGCGTCGTCACGTCCAGCGGCGACATTCTGGGCGGCGCCGGGAACGACTTCCTGCTCGTCGGCGTGAACAACGGCCTCGTCAACGGAGGCGACAGCTCCGACTACTGCCGGGTCGCCTCCGGCAACGGCCCGGTCGGCTTCGAGTACCCACTCTGAGAAACGGACCCGTTCGCCGCGGGCCGGTCGGCCCGCGGCGAACGGCGTGTCCGGGTGTTCTCAGCGCGCCGTCGACTCGTGCACGTACTCCACCAGCCGCGTCAGCGCGTCCGGGTCCGTCGTCGGCAGCACACCGTGTCCGAGATTGAACACATGGCCCTCCAGGCCCGCCGCCGCGTCCAGCACCTCGCGTGCCTTGGTGCGCACCGCCTCCGGGGACGAGAACAGCACGGCCGGGTCCAGGTTCCCCTGGAGCGCCCTGCCCGGGCTCACCCGGCGGGCGGCCTCGTCGAGGGGGACGCGCCAGTCGACACCGACGACGTCCGCGCCCGCTTCGCCCATGAGGCCGAGGAGCTCTCCCGTGCCGACGCCGAAGTGGATGCGCGGGACGCCGTAGGAGGCGACCGAATCGAAGACCTTCGCGGAGGCGGGCATCACCGAACGCCGGTAGTCGGCGGGCGCGAGCGCACCCACCCAGGAGTCGAAGAGCTGGACGGCGGACGCGCCGGCCTCGATCTGGACCTTGAGGAAGGCGGAGGTGATCTCCGCGAGGCGGTCCAGCAGGTCGGCCCACAGCTGCGGGTCGCCGTACATCATGGCCTTGGTGTTCTCGTGGTTGCGGGAGGGCCCGCCCTCCACGAGGTAGCTCGCGAGGGTGAACGGCGCGCCCGCGAAGCCGATCAGCGGGGTCGTGCCGAGCTCTCCGGTGAGCGCCCTGATCGCCTCGGTGACGTAGGGGACGTCGTCCGGCGTCAGGTCCCGCAGACGTGCCAGATCGGCGCGGGTGCGGATCGGTTCGGCGACGACCGGGCCGACGCCCGGCTTGATGTCGAGGTCGACACCGATGGCCTTGAGCGGAACCACGATGTCGCTGAAGAAGATCGCCGCGTCGACCTTGTGCCGCCGTACCGGCTGCAGCGTGATCTCGGTGACGAGGTCGGGCCGCATGCAGGAGTCGAGCATCGGGATGCCCTCGCGCACCTTCAGGTACTCGGGAAGCGAGCGCCCGGCCTGCCGCATGAACCAGACCGGCGTGTGCGGCACGGGTTCACGCCGGCACGCCTTCAGGAACGCTGAGTCGTACGTCATCTTCTGCCGGTCCCGGGTCGGGGTGTCCCCCGCTCGGGCGGAGCCTCGAGTCAGGGGAAGGTCGTTGGCGCTCACGTCCAGAATCTTCGCACGTGCGGAAGAAGTGGCCGCCCCGGGCAGGGTGTCCCTCCCTGCGCGACGGCCCCGTTCCCCTTACTCTTCCCCGCATGGCTGCGGCTCAGGGACATTTTTCCGATCATTCCAACGGCAACGATGCGCCGGAAAACACGGAGCAGGGCGGGGTGCCGAGCGCGTTCCGCCAGGCGGTCGACACCTTGCGGTCCGCCCGACTGCGAGCGGAGATCGAGATCGATCCGACCCGGCCGCCGCAGAAGCTCGCCCCGTACGCGTACGCCCTGGAGGCCGCGGTCGTCGACGGCGAGGACGATCTCGCCGACGGCCGGCTCGTCCTGCTCCACGACCCCGCGGGCCACGACGCCTGGCAGGGCACCTTTCGTCTGGTGACGCTGGTGCGGGCGGAGCTGGAGCCGGAGATGGCGGCCGACCCGCTGCTGCCGGAGGTCTGCTGGTCCTGGCTGACGGGCGCGCTGGAGGCGCGCGGGCTGGCGTACGGGGAGGCGAGCGGCACCGTCACCCGAGCGGGTTCTCACTATTTCGGTGGACTGTCCGACCGCCGCCCGGCGACCCAGATCGAGATCCGTGCGTCATGGACGCCGCGGGAGGACGCGGAGGGCGTCCCGGACACGGCCGCACACCTCGCTGCCTGGTGCGATCTGCTCTGCCAGGTCGCCGGGCTGCCCCCGTCGCCGGCCGGTGCCGCGGACGGCACGACGGGTGTGGTGAGCCTTCCCCAGCGCCGCGGGCCGCAGCAGCCCTGAACGTCGGTGCCGCGTACTCCCCGGGACACTGGCACGGGCCGTGCCACCACGCGCCCCGCCCGCTCGCGGGCAGGCAGCTGCGGCGCTGCTCGCTCGTAGGATGATCGATAGCCTGTCCGAATTGCCCCGATTGTTACTCACTGAATCGTGATCATTCTCTAAAGGCGGGCGGGTTTGGTGCCGAAGAGGTCAATGACCTAACTGCACGGTTCGCCCCGGCTTCACCCCCGAGCCGGCCCCGTCCCGCACCTTTCCAGGAGGCCTGGTGTCCGTTCTTCTCGAGCAGCCCGCAAGCCTGGTCGCCTACCGCCCGAACAAGCCGACGGCCATGGTCGTCGTGGCCGACCCGCGCGTCCGTTCCACCGTCACCCGCCACCTGTGGGCACTCGGGGTCCGCGACGTGATCGAGGCATCGTCCATCGCGGAGGCCCGTCCCCGCGTCGGCAACCCGCGCGACATCTGCGTGGCCGACGTCCACCTGCCCGACGGTTCCGGGCTGACCCTCCTGTCCGAGACGCGCGCCGCGGGCTGGCCCAACGGGCTCGCGCTGTCCGCCGCCGACGACATCGGCGCCGTGCGCAACGCCCTCGCCGGCGGGGTCAAGGGCTACGTCGTCACCGGCACCCGTACCAACATCGGCCACCCCACCCGCCCCGGCGTCGCTCCCCTCGGCTCCGCGGCAGGCCGCATGCACCGCCGCCCCCCGGGTGTCCCGAGCCACCCGGGCGGCTACCGCGAGCTGTCCGGCCGTGAGGTCGAGGTGCTTCGTCTGGTGGCGGAGGGCCAGTCGAACAAGGCGATCGGCGTCTCGATGGGCCTGTCCGCACTGACGGTCAAGAGTCACCTCGCCCGTATCGCGCGCAAGCTGGGCACGGGTGACCGGGCCGGAATGGTGGCGGTGGCTCTGCGTACCGGCATCATCCACTGAAACGCCCGACACATCTCGGTGCCCGTCGACGGAACGTTCCGTCGACGGGCGCATTCCGTTCGCACCCTTGAGTTGTTCGACATCCGCGTAGCGTCCCGCACCGGGCGGTGGCCCCATCAGCCGAGGCGGACGCCGGTTGCGTGCCGGTGAGACGGCCGGGCGGGCAGGACGTCCGAAACTCCAGGAGCCTCGCGCCCGGGACTGATCGTGCCCGCCGGCACACAACGCTCCCGGCATGCAGATCACGGCCTTCGAAGTGCAGGAACCGGCGTGCGAGTGACCGCCGAGCGCACGTCCGGGGCACTCGGTAGCAGCAATCGCAGTGAAACGATGAGAACCACTGAGACGCGTTTTCGCAGGTCAGCGTGGCCCCTGACCGAAGGTGCAGGTCAGACGGCCGGGCGGGCGGATACCCTTGACTCGTGACCGACGCCCAAGAGACCGCAGCGCAGACATCACTGCGAACCACCGGGGGCGCTCCTCCGGACGACGGCGTACCCTCCGACGGGCTGCCGATCCCCCTGCTGGAGCCCCGTGACGGCATCCCGCCGGTGGTCGCCGACCAGGACTCGCTCGCCGAGGTGATCGCGGCCTTCGCCGCGGGCACCGGCCCCGTCGCCGTCGACGCCGAACGTGCCTCCGGCTACCGTTACGGCCAGCGCGCCTACCTGGTGCAGCTGCGCCGCGAAGGCGCGGGCACCGCGCTCGTCGACCCGGTGGGCTGCCCCGATCTGTCCGGACTCGGCGAGGCCCTCGCCGACACCGAGTGGATCCTGCACGCCGCCACCCAGGACCTGCCCTGCCTGCGCGAAATAGGCATGGTGCCGACACGGCTGTTCGACACCGAGCTGGCCGGCCGCCTCGCGGGCTTCCCGCGCGTCGGGCTCGGCGCGATGGTCGAGGGCGTTCTCGGCTACGCCCTGGAGAAGGGCCACTCCGCAGTCGACTGGTCCACCCGTCCGCTGCCCGAGCCATGGCTGCGGTACGCCGCCCTCGACGTCGAGCTCCTGGTCGACCTGCGGGACGCGCTGGAGAAGGAGTTGGAGCGGCAGGGGAAGCTGGACTGGGCGGTCCAGGAGTTCGCCGCGATCGCCTCGGCCCCGCCGGCGCCCCCGCGGAAGGACCCCTGGCGGCGTACGTCGGGCATGCACAAGGTGCGCCGGCGCCGTCAGATGGCGGCCGTACGGGAGCTGTGGACGGCCCGCGACAGGGTCGCGCAGCGGCGCGACGTGTCGCCTGGCAAGGTGCTCGGCGACACCGCGATCATCGAAGCGGCGCTCGCGCTGCCGGCGAACGTTCACGCCCTGACGGCCCTGCCCGGTTTCGGGCACCGGATGGGAAGGCGTCAGCTGGAGCAGTGGCAGGCCGCCATCGACCGGGCCAAGGCCCTGCCGGACGCCGAACTCCCGCAGCCGGGCCAGCAGGTGGCCGGTCCGCCGCCGCCCCGCGCCTGGGCCGACAAGGATCCGGCGGCGGCCGCGCGTCTGTCGGCTGCGCGTACGGCGGTGTCGGCGCTGGCCGAGGAACTGAACGTGCCCCAGGAGAACCTGATCACGCCCGACACGGTGCGCCGGATCTGCTGGGAGCCGCCGTCACCGGTGACGCCGGAGTCGGTGACACATCTGCTGACCTCGCTGGGCGCGAGGAAGTGGCAGATCCTGCTGGTCGCTCCGCTGCTGGTGGGCGCACTGGTGGCGGCCTCGGCGTAGGCCCCCCCGCCGGGCGCCAGGTGCTCCGCTGACGCGCCTCGCAGGCCTTCGGCCCGTGTGCCCTTCCCGGCGACGGTCGACCGGTGGCTCACCCGAACGCGGCCCCTGCCGGGTGCCGTCCCGGCGGGGGCTGTCGCGGCCCTCGGGCAGATGACCCCAACCAGGCGCCGCCCGCGGGCGCACGACGCTCGATGCCGCTGTGCCCGCCCCGGCCGAGCACGCCGGCACAGCTGACCGGCACCACCAGGCGCCGTCCGCGCGGGGCCACGGCGATCGGGAGCCCTGCCGACGCCGCGCCCGCGGCATGAAACCTGTCCTCGGCAGGTGACCCCAACCAGGCGCCGCCGCCGGGCACGACGCTCGGTGGTGTTGCGCCGCTCCGGAAGAGCACCCGCTGACACTGCTGACCGGCACAACCACAGCGCCCCTCGCGCGGGGCCGGCCACGGCGATGGGGACCGTTGACCGGCCCGACCAGGCCCCTGTCCTCCGGGTCCTCCGCCCAGGACGTCGTACCGCGCCGAAGCGTTGCCTGCTCCGCCATCCCCGGCTGTGCCGGCGTTCCGCCTCCCGAGCCGTCCGCGCATGCCCGGGCCCCGGCCTCGCCCCGGCCCGGAGAGGCCCTGCGGAGCACCCGCGCCGGCACCCCGAACGTGTGACCTTCACCGCCCCGCCTCCAGGGGGCTGGGCAGCATGGTTACCCGTAAGTAGCATGGGGGAAGCAAGCGCACGCTCAGGCGTTGCGCGCCGCAGCAGTGCAACCCCGCACCCTGGAGGAGAGCCATCGTGCCTCGTACCGTCAGGGATGTCGTCTTCGTCGACGGCGTCCGCACCCCGTTCGGCAAGGCGGGCCCGAAGGGCATCTACCACGAGACCCGCGCCGACGATCTCGTCGTGAAGGCCATCCGGGAGCTGCTGCGGCGCAACCCGGCTCTCGACCCGAAGAAGATCGACGAGGTCGCCATCGCCGCGACCACGCAGATCGGCGACCAGGGCCTCACCCTCGGCCGTACCGCCGGCATCCTCGCCGGGCTGCCGCAGTCCGTACCGGGCTACTCCATCGACCGCATGTGCGCCGGTGCCCTCACCGCCGTCACGAGCGTCGCCGGCTCCATCGCCTTCGGCGCGTACGACGCCGTCATCGCCGGCGGTGTCGAGCACATGGGCCGCCACCCCATGGGCGAGGGCGTCGACCCAAACCCGCGCTTCGTCAGCGAGAAGCTCGTCGACGAGTCGGCCCTGTTCATGGGCATGACCGCGGAGAACCTGCACGACCGGTACCCGCACATCACCAAGCAGCGCGCCGACGAGTACGCCGTGCGTTCGCAGGAGAAGGCCGCCAAGGCGTACGCCGACGGCAAGATCCAGCAGGACCTGGTGCCGGTCTCCGTGCGCCGCACCAATCCCGAAGTCGGCGAGACCGGCTGGGGTCTGGTCACCGCCGACGAGCCCATGCGCCCGGGAACGACCCTGGACAGCCTGGCTGGTCTGAAGACGCCGTTCCGCGTCCACGGCCGCGTCACCGCCGGTAACGCCGCGGGGCTCAACGACGGTGCCACCGCCTCGATCATCGCCTCCGAGGACTTCGCCCGCGAGAACAACCTCCCGGTCAAGATGCGCCTCGTCTCGTACGCCTTCGCCGGCGTCGAGCCGGAGGTCATGGGCTACGGACCGATCCCGGCGACCGAGAAGGCCCTCGCCAAGGCCGGCCTGTCCATCGAGGACATCAACCTCTTCGAGATCAACGAGGCGTTCGCCGTCCAGGTCCTGGCCTTCCTGGACCACTACGGCATCGCCGACGACGACGCGCGCGTCAACCAGTACGGTGGCGCCATCGCGTTCGGCCACCCGCTGGCCTCTTCCGGCGTGCGTCTGATGACGCAGCTCGCGCGGCAGTTCGAGGAGCAGCCCGAGGTCCGTTACGGCCTCACCACCATGTGCGTCGGCTTCGGCATGGGCGCCACGGTCATCTGGGAAAACCCCCACTGGGAGGGCAAGTGAGCACCACCGCTGAGCTGTTGAAGGGCGCCGCGGAGCTCTTCCCCGACGAGGTCGTCACGCAGGCGCACGTGCGCCACCTCGACCTCCCCGCCGGCGCCGGGCGCTTCGCGCTCATCACGCTGGACAACGGCCTGGACCACACCAAGCCGACGACCTTCGGACCGCAGTCGCTCGCGAACCTGAGCACCGCGATCGACCAGGTGGAGAAGGAGGCCGCCGAGGGCACGATCGTCGGTGCCGGTGTCACCGGCAAGCCGTTCATCTTCGCCGTCGGCGCCGACCTCAAGGGCGTCGAGCTGCTGAAGCGCCAGGAGGACGCGCTCGCCATCGGCAAGGGCGGGCACGACGTCTTCAAGCGCCTCGCGGGCCTCGCGGTCCCGACCTTCGCGTACTACAACGGCGCTGCCATGGGCGGCGGTGTCGAGGTCGGTCTGCACTGCTCGTACCGCACCGTCTCCCGGGCGATCCCGGCCTTCTCGCTGCCCGAGGTCTTCCTCGGTCTCGTCCCGGGCTGGGGCGGCTGCACCATCCTGCCGAACCTGATCGGCGCCGACCGCGCGGTCTCGGTCGTCATCGAGAACTCGCTCAACCAGAACAAGCAGCTCAAGGGCAAGCAGGTCTTCGAGCTCGGCATCGCCGACGCCCTCTTCGAGGGCGCCGACTTCCTGGAGCAGTCCCTGCTGTGGACCGCCAAGGTCCTCACCGGTGAGATCGCCGTCGAGCGCCCCGACGTCGACCGCGGCGAGGCCTGGGACCAGGCCGTCGCCCGTGGCCGCTTCATCGCGGACTCCAAGGTGCACGGTGCCGCCCCCGCCGCCTACCGCGCCCTCGACATCATCGAGGCCGCCAAGGACGGCGACCTGCAGAAGGGCTTCGACGCCGAGGACGCCGCCCTCGCGGACCTCATCATGGGCGGCGAACTGCGCTCGGGGATCTACGCCTTCAACCTGGTGCAGAAGCGCGGCAAGCGCCCCGCCGGCGCGCCCGACAAGAGCCTGGCCCGCCCGGTCACCAAGGTGGGCGTCGTCGGCGCCGGTCTGATGGCCTCTCAGCTGGCGCTGCTGTTCCTGCGCCGCCTGGAGGTGCCGGTCGTGCTGACCGACATCGACCAGGAGCGCGTCGACAAGGGTGTGGGCTACGTCCACGCCGAGATCGAAAAGCTGCTCGGCAAGGGCCGGATCAACCAGGACAAGGCCAACCGCCTCAAGGCCCTGGTGACCGGTGTGCTGGACAAGGCCGAGGGCTTCGCGGACGCGGACTTCATCATCGAGGCCGTGTTCGAGGAGATGGGTGTCAAGCAGACGGTGTTCGCGGAGGTCGAGGCGGTCGCCCCGGCGCACGCGATCCTCGCCACCAACACCTCCTCGCTGTCGGTCTCGGAGATGGCCGCCAAGCTCAAGCACCCGGAGCGCGTGGTCGGCTTCCACTTCTTCAACCCGGTCGCCGTCCTCCCGCTGCTGGAGATCGTGCGTGGTGAGAAGACGGACGACGCCTCGCTCGCCACCGCGTTCGGTGTCGCCAAGAAGCTGAAGAAGACCGCGGTCCTCACCAAGGACGCCCCGGCGTTCGTCGTGAACCGCATCCTGACCCGCTTCATGGGCGAGATCCAGAACGTCATCGACGAGGGCACCCCGGTCGCCACCGCCGAGAAGGCCATCGAGCCGCTCGGTCTGCCGATGTCGCCGCTGGTGCTGCTGGAGCTGGTCGGTCCGGCCATCGGTCTGCACGTCTCGGAGACCCTGAACAAGGCGTTCCCGGACCGCTTCACGGTCTCCCCGAACCTGAAGGCGGTCGTCGAGGCGGGCAAGCGCGGCTTCTACGTGTACGACTCCGGCAAGCCGGAGCTGGACCCGGAGGTCGCCGCCCTTCTGAAGCAGGGCGACACCGTCCTGACGGAGCAGCAGGTGCGCGACCGCGTCCTGGACGCGGTCGCGCAGGAGATCGGCCTGATGCTGGACGAGGGTGTCGTGGCCGAGGCCCAGGACATCGACCTGTGCCTGATCACGGGCGCCGGCTGGCCCTTCCACCTGGGCGGCATCACGCCGTACCTGGACCGTGAGGGTGTCTCGGAGCGTGTGAACGGCAAGCGGTTCCTGGCGCCGGGCGTGGCCAGCGTCCCCGCGTAAGACCCGTCGGAACGGCGAGCGGGCCGTACGGGAGAGATCCCGTACGGCCCGTTCCGCGTGTCCGGCGCCGGTCAGAGGCGCTTGGCGCTGCCCAAGGTCGTCGCGTAGTAGCCGTTGCCGTCGAGGCGGGACGTGCCGCTCTTGTCGCCGATCGTCGGACCGTTCGCTTCCTCGCGGCAGGAGACGAGCATCATGTGGCCGTCGGTGTCGTGGCCGAGGTGGATGCCGACGTGGTCGAGGCGCTTCTTGGTACGCGCGTCCAGGTCGAAGAAGACCAGGTCGCCCGGCTGTAGCACGCCCGGTGCGGTGAGCCGGTCGGAGGCGTCCAGGCCCTTGGGCGGGGACCTCGGCGCCGATGTCGGAGCGGGCCATGGCGTCGGCGGTGCGCCGCAGGCCGTCGCCCCACCCGGTCGGAAGCGGCGAGCGGGTAGCGGGCGCGACAGCCCCACACCAGCCGCATGAAGCCGGAGCAGTCGACCGCGCGGGCACGTTCGCAGCGCGGCCGAGGCCGAAGTCCCGTTCGACCCCGTCGAGTTCAGCCATAGGGTGCGGATGAGTTCCGAGGCGTCGGCGGAGGCGGCCGGCGTACTGGTCACCGTGACGGACGCCCGGTCGGCGCACCGCGGTGCGGAGTGACGGTCCACCGCAGACTGCGTACGCGTCATCCGGCCCGTCGCTGCCGCCCGTTCACACCAGCGGCTTCCAGCGGCCCAGCGCGAATCCGCCGGCCGCCGTCTTCTGACGCGTGGCCATCGGTACGCCGTCGCCGGTGAGGGCCACGGCGATCAGCCCGCCGTCACCGTGCTCCTGCAGGGCGATCGGCATCGGGCCCTCCGTGCCGGTGGCGGTGCCGGTGGAGGTAGGGGTCCACCAAGCGCCCGCTTCCTCGTTCTCCGCCGGGTACGCCGCGAACGCGACCTCGGACCCCTCGCCCGTCTCCTGGGCGAGGACGGTGCAGGGGTAGCCCTCGATCATCGCCGGCGCGAGGTGGAGCGGACCGGTACCGGCCGCCTTCATCAGCGGCCGGGGCTGCGGGTCCCGCTGCGGGGCCCAGACCTGGACGACTCCGTCGTCGTCGACGAAGAACAGAGAGACCGAGCCGGACACTGTGGCCAGCGCCGAGAGCGTGCCGGGCACGGCATGCACGCCCAGCCGGTCCGCCAGGGCGAAGGGGGCGCCCGGCTTCTCCTGCGTGTACCGCGCGATCGTCTTCTGGTCGGGCACGAAGAGCTCGACGAGCCCTGCACCGTCGACGGCCGCGGCCAAGGACTCCTGGACTCCGAAGCCGCCGAGGTCCTGCCAGCGCCCCCAGCCACCGCGGGTCGCCTGGCTCCGGCAGCTGACGCCGGAACCGCCGTTGCGCAGAGCGACGCAAAGGCGGCCTTCACCGTCGACGACGGCCGCCGGGTCGCCCGTCCACCGCGGATCCTTGTTGGGGTGCCCGATCGCATCCCAGCCCAGCAGCGGCCGCCCGGTCTGGAACTGCACTGCGTGCACCAGCTCGACTCCGTCGCCGGAGCCGACCCGGCGCATGCCCACCAGGTGGATGTAACCGTCCGCCCCCTGGGCGACGGTCAGCCGGGGCAGCAGGCCGGGTGCGGGCAGCCGGTCGGGGCCGATCCAGCCCGCTCCCTGCTGTGTCCAGCGCAGTACCGCGCCTTCTGCGGGCGCGCAGGCGGTGAGCAGTCCGTCCCTGCCCCGGGTCAGCCAGTCGCCCGAGAGTCGTTCGGAGCCGGTCCCCTCCGGCTCTCGGAGCGTCGTCGCACGCACAGCAGTCATGGCAGGTCCAGTGCGTCCAAACAGATCGGGTGCGGGGTCGTTCATACCGTGGTCATTGTCTCAGCCCGGCTCCGGCCGCTGCGCCGCGGCCCTGGGATGCTGGTCCCGTGGACACAGTCGTGATCGTGGACAGCGCCAATGTGGTCGGCTCGGTGCCGGACCGGTGGTGGCAGGACCGCCACGGCGCCGCCGCACGGCTGCGGGACTCGCTGGCGGCTCCCGGCGGGCAGTCGGCGGCGACAGGTCCCGCGGAGATCGTTCTTGTCGTCGAAGGGGCCGCGCGGGGCGTCGCCTCGGTGCCCGGGGTGCGGGTGGAGGCGGCGTACGGCAGCGGCGACGACCTGATCACCGAGCTGGCCGCTGCGGCAACGGGCGCCGGGCGGCCCTGTGTCGTGGTCACCGCCGACCGGGAGTTGCGGGAGCGGGTGACGCGGTACGGAGCGCAGTGCGCCGGTCCGCGCTCGGTGCGCCGGCGCATGGACACCGCCTGACGCGGACGAGGTCCGCCCGGTACGCACCCGGGCGGTGCGTACGGGGCCGGAAGCCCGCTTCCGGATTGCCGCCGGTGGCCCTGAAGCCACGGGGGAGGTTGCGCTGAGCTGGGGGCTGCCGGTGAGCACGTGGGGAGGCCGGGTTCGGTGGGGGCCTTGGGGCTGTCCGTGCGGCTTGCGGACGCCGGGCCCGGTGGGGTGCCCGGCGTCGCTGGGGCTGTCCGTGCGCCACGTACGGACGACGGGCGTGGGCGGGCGGCGCCCGTCCCGTGGCCATGCGGAGGGATGCTTCCCAGGCCCCGGCCCGGGGACCGCTCGGAACCGGCGATCGAGAACGAACTCGACGTGCCGACCGGCTCCGGGCGGCCCGGTAGGACGAGCTCACCCACGTCTTGCCCGCCGGCCCGGCGGGCTCCTCCACGGCCGGCCGCACTGCGAGGCCGGCCGGAGCTGTGGTCAAGGCACCCGCGAGGAGGACGTCGGCCGTCCCTGTCGGCGCAGAATCTGTAGATTTGTATGACAGGGCAAGTGCAGACCTGCCACTGGCCGTGCTTGTGCTCATCAGCCTCGCAGGCGAGGAAGACATGTCCGACCTGAGCGCGCCGATCCTGGCCACATTTATCGTTTATGTGCTTGTCATGATCGCAGTGGGCGTCTGGGCATACCCCCGCACCCGTACGTTCGCCGACTTCGCCCTCGGCGGCCGCAGACTCAGCCCGCTGGCCGCCGCCCTGTCCGCAGGTGCCAGCGACATGTCCGGGTGGCTGTTCCTGGCACTCCCCGGGGCCGTGTACGCGGCGGGCATCGGCGCCGGCTGGATCGCCGTCGGCCTGGCGATGGGCACCTACCTCAACTGGCTGTTCGTCGCGCCGAGACTGCGCACCTACACCGAGCGCGCCGGAAACGCCGTAAGTCTGTCGGCCTATCTGGAGGAGCGATTCGAAGACCGTACCCGGATGCTCCGGCTGGTCTCGGCGGCGGTCACCGTCGTGTTCTTCACCGTCTACGTCGCCAGTGGTCTGGTGGCCGGTGGGCTGCTGTTCGAGCAGGTCTTCGACGTCGACTTCGAACTCGCGGTGTCCCTGACCGCCCTGGTGATCGTGGTCTACTCCTGCCTCGGCGGCTTCCTCGCGGTGAGCCTGACCCACGTGATGCAGGGCATTCTGATGTTCCTCGCCCTCATCGTGCTCCCGGCGATCAGTATCGGGACGCTCGGTGGCTTCGGGGCGCTGAAGGACGCCCTCGACAGCAAGACGCCGGCCCTGCTGGACGTAGGGGCCGAGGCACGCTTCGCCGATGGTCAGTGGACGGCAGGCGGCTCCCTCGGCGCTGTGGCCATCGTTTCGCTGCTCGCCTGGGGCCTCGGCTACTTCGGTCAGCCGCACATCCTGGCCCGCTTCATGGGCATCCGCAGCACCCATGCCGTCCCGGCGGCCCGGCGTATCGGAACGGGCTGGGTGCTCGTCGTGCTCGCCGGCGCCATCCTCGTCGGCCTGGTGGGAGCCGGGCAAGTCGGCACACCGCTGGACAACCCGGAGACCGTTTACATCGCCCTGAGCCAGGCACTGCTCAATCCCTGGGTCGCCGGGGCCATGCTGGTCGCCGTACTGGCCGCGATCATGTCGACCGCGGACAGCCAGCTTCTCGTGTCGTCGGTCGCGCTCACCGAGGACTTCTACCGGGCGTTCCTCCGTCGCCGGGCCTCGGACAGGTCGCTGGTGTGGGTCGGTCGCGGCACCGTGGTGGTGGTGATTCTGGTCGCCTGCCTGATCGCGCTCAACGGTGGCGGAGTGCTGAACATCGTCGCCTATGCCTGGGCCGGTTTCGGAGCGGCGTTCGGGCCGGTCGTCCTCCTGTCGCTGTACTGGCCGCGTATGACATGGGCGGGGGCCATGGCCGGAATCGTGTCGGGCGCGGCCACGGTGCTTCTCTGGAAGAAGATCAATCCGCTGCTCGGGCCGTTCGAGTCGGGCATCTACGAAATGGTTCCGGGCGTGCTGGTCGCCACGGTCGCCGCGCTGGCCTTCGGCAGGTTCGTCGGCCGGCCACCGGAACGTGCCTTCTGGCGGATGCCGGGCGGCGGGGTCAGCCAGCTGAGGCTCGAACCGTTTCTCGCACACGCACCGGTCGGTGTCGCCGTCCTGGACACGGATCTGCGCTACGTCTGGGTCAACGACATCCTGGCGCGCCTGATCCCACTCGAAAAGCGCCTGGGGCGGCGGGTGGAGGAGGTGCTGCCCAGGCTGGAGGCGGAGGCGTTCGAGAAGAACATGCAGTCGGTCCTTCGGACCGGGGCTCCGGTGATGGACTACGAGTTCCGCGGCCCCACTTACGCAGATCCCCACCGGGAGCGTGCGTACTCGGCCTCCTTCTTCGGGATGAAGGACCGCCACGGCCGGACCGTGGGTGTCTGGTACATGATCATCAGCGTCACCGAGCGCTGGCGGGCCCAGGAGCGCCTGGCCCTGCTCAACGACGCCAGTGCCCGTATCGGCAGCGCGCTGGATGTGCCGCTGACCGCGCAGGAACTGGCCGACAACGCCGTGCCGTCGGTCGCCGACTTCGTCGCCGTCGATCTGCTGGACTCTGTCATCAGAGGCGAGGAACCGGACCCCGGGCCGGTCGACACCGGCCCCGTCATTCGTCGCGCGGGGCAGAAGTCGGTGCGTGAGGGCAGCCCGGAGGCGAGACTGGCCGTGGGGGAAGCGGTCCAGCGTGACCCGTCCTCGCCCGTCGCCCGCTGCCTTCTGGAGAGCAGGACCTTGGTGGAGGACCTGGATTCCTCCTCCGGTTCGTGGGTGGCCATGGACCCGTCGCTTGGCGCCGTCATCCGCGAGTTCCATTTCCGCTCGGTGATGGTGGTGCCGCTGCGGGCCCGCGGCGTCACCCTGGGCGTGGCGACGTTTGTCCGGTCCGGGCGTCTGGGCCCCTTCGAGGAAGACGATGTACGTCTCGCCGAGGAGCTGGTCTCCCGTGCGGCTCTGTGTGTCGACAACGCACGCCGTTTCACCCGGGAGCGCACCGCGGCCCGTTCGATGCAGCGCTATCTGCTGCCGCAGGAGCTGACAGGCGGATCTGCCCTGGACGTGGCGTCGTGGTACTACCCGGCGGATGCGCCGAGCGGTGTGGGTGGTGACTGGTTCGATGTGATTCCCCTCTCCGGGACCCGGGTCGCACTGGTCGTCGGGGACGTGGTCGGACATGGAATCAATTCCGCGGCAACCATGGGGCGGCTCCGCACGGCAGTGCGCACCCTCGCCAATCTGGACCTGCCCCCCGACGAACTGCTGGCCCACCTGGACGACCTGGTCATCGGCCTCATGGAGGCGCGCGGCAGCGATGGGTCGGCGGCGGCCGAGAACCAGGGCGTCGGCGCCGCGATGATGGGCGCCACCTGCCTGTACGCCGTGTACGACCCGGTCAGCAGACAGTGCACGCTGGCTCGGGCCGGCCACCTCCCGCCGGTGGTCGTCGGCCCCGAGGGCTCTGTCGACTTCCTGGACCTGCCCGCCGGACCGCCGCTCGGTCTCGGCTCCCTGCCCTTTGAATCCGTCACGCTGGAGCTGGCCGAAGGCAGCCTGATCGGGCTCTTCACCGACGGCCTCATCGAGACCTGCGATCGCGACATCGACGTCGGGCTCTCCCGGCTCAGCAACGCCCTCGCGGTGACGCGGCCGACGCTGGAGGAGATCGGGGACAACGTCGTCAACGCCCTGCTGACCGGTCCGCCGTCCGACGACGTCGCCCTGCTCCTCGCCCGGACGCACCTCCTGGGCTCGGACCGGGTCGCCTCCTGGGACCTGCCCTCCGACCCCGCCGCCGTCGCGAATGCCCGCAGCCTCGCCGGTCGGACGCTGTCGGAGTGGGGCATGGACGATCTGCTGTTCACCACGGAACTGATCGTCAGCGAACTGGTCACCAACGCCATCCGCCATGCGACCGGACCGATCTCGCTGCGCCTGATCCGGGACCGCGCCCTGATCTGCGAGGTCTCCGACGCCAGCAGCACCTCACCCCGCCTGCGCCACGCCCGGACCACGGACGAGGGAGGCCGGGGACTGCTGATTGTCGCGCAGCTCGCCCGGCGATGGGGCACTCGCTACACGAAGACCGGCAAGATCATCTGGGCGGAACAGGCAACTCCTGACGAACCGACGAGCTGACCCCGCGTCACGTGGCACCGTAGTCGAGCCGCCTCTCCCAGGGCGGTAAGCCGTCGATACGACAGGGCCGCCGCCGACGCGCGAGTAGATACGCTGAGGCGTATCTGACATTGTGCCAGCTGCTGTATGGGGGTTGTCGTGTCCGAGGTGGAGGTGATCGTGGGCCAGGTTGTGCCGGTGATCAGCGCGGCGGTGGGGGCGTACGGGGCGGAGGTGCTCACCCGGGCGCAGGACGCGCCTGCGGACGCCACGATGCACCTGGGCCCGCGGATCCTGGCCCGGCTCTTACACCATGCCCCTGAGCGCGGGCGGCTGGAATCGGCGGTGGCCGACCTCGCCGTAGGCGGGGAAGACCCGGACGCGGTGGCGGCGCTGCGCCTACAGGTCCGCAGGATCCTGGCGCAGAACCCGGAGCTCGTCAGGGAGCTCGCCGCGATGCTGCCGCTCGCTCCGCAGGCCGGCGGGTCGGCCGTGGACGAGGCTACGTGGTGGGCGCGGATTGAACGCGCTGTGGGACTGCTGGCGAGCACGGCCACACTGGCCGTTGCCACCTTCGCATGGATATCCATCCAGCAGGTCAACAGCGACCAAGAGATCACCCGCGACGGACAGATCACCGACCGGTACAACACAGCCATGCAGAACCTGGGCTCCGACTCGCTCGAGACACGCCTCGGCAGTATCTACGGCCTCCAGCGCATCTTGGAGGACTCCCCACGAGACGAACGCACGGTGGTTCGTGCCCTCTCCGCATTCATACGCACCCGCTCCACCACACTTGCCACATGGTGGTCCCCCACCTCCACGAAGCCACGCCTGGGAACCGATATAGCCGCAGCTCTGTCTGTCCTGTCCACTGAACAGAGCAAGACATCCGCCGATTTGACCAAGGCCTATCTGGCCCACGCCGACCTGCGGGGCGCGCACTTGGCCCGCGCCGACCTGACCGGCGCCGATCTGACAGGCGCCGACCTGACAGGCGCCGACCTCCAGGGCGCGCACCTGGCTCACGCTTACCTGCAGGGCGCGCACCTGGCCCGCTCGGATTTGCGGGGTGCGGACCTGACCGGCGCGAAAATGGACAAGGGAGCGTTGACGTACTCTCAGCGGTGAAGGTCTCCCCTCAGGCCGTGATCGCTGGTGCCTACCGGTCGGCGGGGGAGCTGAGGCGGGCGGTCCCTCCCGCTGGAGCAGACCCTCACCGACACCGAGCGGGTCCTGGGCGCCGACCGTCCGCAGACGGGGCCGGTCGGTGTCAACTCGGCTATGTCCTCGCTGAACATGACGGTGGGAGGTCGGGGCGGTCATGACCCGACGGTGTTCATAAGCAACGGACCTCCATGCTGTAGCGCGGAGTCGGCGCCCGCGCAGCCCAGCAAGCCCACGGGCTACCGACCGGGCGTCCAACGAGTCAACGCGTCCACCCGCGCCGGAGCCGCACAGCGGATCAAGGACGGCGCGATCCCTCAGCAAGTCGCCGCAGAACTCCGCGTCAGCCGCTCCGCGTCCGCGCCAGACCGTGCCGTCGGTGCTCCGGCCGTACGTAGACCCGCACGAGCTGGGCAGTGGTACCCGACGGGTAGCGCTCGGCGAGCCAGCGGGGGTGCGGCGGATGGGCCGGTCCCGCCGACCGTACGCCTGTCGTGGCCACCACTTCACCGTCGTGCACGGCGACCAGCAGCAGGTGGCGGGGGTCGTCGAGATAGGTGGCCCCGATATCGATGACGTCGCGGTGCCATGCCGGCACGTAGCCGTACCCGAAGTCGCGGTAGAAGGTGTCGAGCATGAGTCGGCGTGTGCCTTCCACGTCGGCCCTGGTGGCAGGGCGCAGGCTGTAGCGCTGGTGCGGGGGGTGGCTCATAGGAGGTCTCCTGTAGTGAAGAGCGGTCAGGGTGTCGGCAGGCCGGGCCCGGCGCAGTTCACATCCGCCGCCGGAACGGTTCCGTGGATCAGGTACGCGGACGCCGCATCGTCCACGCACGCGTTGCCACGACTGGCGAAGACGCCGTGCGAGTAGTCGTCGTGCAGGGTCACGAGACGTGATCCCGGCAGTCGACGGGTCAGTTGCCGCGCACCCTCGATCGGTGTGACGGGGTCGTGCTCGGATGCGACCAGCAGGACGCGTGGGGCTTTCGGGCTGCCCAGCCGGGTGCGGAGGGCGGGCTGGTGGTGCCAGTAGGCGCAGACGGATGCTTCCATCCCGGTGAGGACGGGCCGCGGGTCCGATCGTCGAGCACGCCGTAGGTCGGTCACCACGCGGGCGGGCGAAGGAGCGGGCCCGTCCGCGCACTTCACGGTGCGGTTGGCGGACTCGTACGTACGGGAACCCCGGCTGTCGAAGGACTCTTTGGGACGAAGCAGCTCGGTGCTGCCGTCGCGCAGGTAGGCGCGGATGCCGTCCGCGAGTCCCGTCCAGCGCTCGGTGCGGCCGAGGGCCCGGTAGACGGCACGGTCGAACTCGGCCGCGCCGAAGCCGTCTTGAGGGCGGGAGGCCAGCCGGCCGCGCGTGCGCGCGTAGGCATCTCGTACCTCGGCGACGCCGGCACCGAGACCGAGGCGCTCTTCGTGCCGGGCCGCCCAGGCGAAGAACACCTCACGCTGGCGCAGCAGCGCTTCGCCAGCCGGTTCTGTGGGCCGTCTGCGGCAATGTAGCCCGTGCCCGCTTGCGCCTGCTGCCGGGGGACCCACTCCAGGCTGAACAATTGGTCTGGTCAACCGCAGGGACATGCCTGAGCGGAATCGAGGGGAACGACCGATGGACAGAGCGGGGCTCCCGGATCGCAGAACGCTGCTTGCCGGCGGACTTGTGGGCGCCATGTTCGCGCTCGCCGGGTGCTCATCGACGAGGGCCGCCTCCTCGGCGGGCAGCCCTTCGCCAAAAGCCCGGCCCACCACCCCCGCCTCGGCATTCGCGAGGCTGATGGAAGGCAACAAGCGCTGGGTGAGCGGAGACCTTCAGCACCCCGACCGGGACCCGAACCGGCGTCAGCTCGTGGCCCAGGAGCAGGAGCCTTTCGGGGCGATCCTCTCGTGTATCGACTCCCGAGTGCCGCCTGAACTCCTCTTCGACACCGGCCTGGGTGACCTTTACGTGATGCGCACGGGTGGGGAGGCGGTCGGCCCGGTGGTCACTGGTTCTGTCGAGTACGGGCCCATGACGAGTGACACCCCCCTCATCGTGGTCCTCGGGCATCAGCGCTGCGGCGCCGTCGAGTCGGCGTACAAGTCCCTTCGTGACGACAAGCCGCTGCCCGGCAACCTGCAGGCGATCGTCAAGGCCCTGCGGCCGGCGTACGAGCAGGCAGTCCGGGAGGGTGGCGCCGAACCGGTCGAGACCATGGCCCGCGCCCAGGTCGAGTTGACCGCGGCCGATCTGCGTTCCAACCAGGACCTGGCCCCACTCGTGGGAAAGGGCGCCCTTGCCGTGGTCGGCGCCTACTACTCGCTCGACACCGGCAAGGTGGAAGTCCTGGCCGGCGCGCCCGCCTGACCGGTCGGACGAGTCGAACGGAGGTTGTCACGTCGGTGACGGGCGACCGGACCGCTTCCCCGAGGCACGCCCCGCGGCCGGGCAGACCCTCGCGCCAGCCGGTGAAGGCCTGGGCGGCGGGAAGGCCGAACTCCAAGGCCGGATCAGTGGTGTTGAACCCCTTGAGGTGGGGCCCACCACTCACTGATCCGGCCTGAGCCACAGGAAGAACTAGTAGACGGCGTCCGGGCCGACGCGCCCGAGGCGGCTGTTCCTGCGGCCGTACAGGGCGTACACGACAAGGCCGAACGCCATCCACACCGCGAAGCGGAACCACGTCTCGGCCGGCAGGTTGAGCATCAGCCAGACCGAGGCGGCCACGGAGAGGATCGGGACGAGAGGGACCCACGGGGTGCGGAAGGAGCGCGGCAGGTCCGGCCGGGTGCGGCGCAGGACGATGACGCCGATCGCGACGACGACGAACGCGAAGAGCGTGCCGATGTTCACCAGCGTCGCCAGCTCGTTGATGCTGGTGAAGCCGGCGATGACGGCGATGAGCACCCCCAGCAGGATCGTCGGCCGGTACGGGGTGCGGAAGCGCGGGTGGGTCACGGAGAAGAACCGGGGCAGCAGCCCGTCGCGGCTCATGGCGAAGAACACCCGGGTCTGACCGAGCAGCAGGATCATGCACACGGTGGTCAGGCCGACGGCCGCGCCGAAGCTGATGACACCGCCGTAGAAGGGATGCCCGACGGACTTGAAGGCGTCGGCGAGCGGGGCGCTGACCGACAGTCGGCTGTAGTGCTGCATACCGGTGACCACGAGCGAAACGGCGACGTAGAGCACGGTGCAGATGAACAGCGAGCCGAGGATGCCTCGGGGCATGTCGCGCTGCGGGACCTTGGTCTCCTCGGCGGCGGTGGCCACCACGTCGAAGCCGATGAAGGCGAAGAAGACGATGGAGGCGGCCGTGAAGATGCCCATGACGCCGAAGTTGGTGGGCTCGTAGCCGAACAGGAGCTGCACCAGCGGCGCGTCCCAGCCGGACCCTTCGATCTGGCCCCGCGCATCGGGGATGAACGGCTCGTAGTTGGCGGCCTTGACGAAGAACAGGCCCGCGAAGATGACGATGAGAACGACGGTGACCTTGATGGCGACGACGATCGCGGTGATCCGGGCGGACAGCTTCATACCGAGCACCAGGATCGCGGTCAGCACGAGGATCAGTAGGAAGGCCAGGAGGTCGAAGGCGCCGCCCGGCACATCTGGCCCTTGCAGCGCGGCGGGCAGATTCCATCCCACGTTGTCCATCAGGGAGCGGACATAGCCCGACCAGCCGACCGCGACGACGGCGGTACCGAGGGCGAACTCCAGCACCAGGTCCCAGCCGATGATCCACGCGGGCAGTTCGCCGAGCGAGGCGTAGGAGAAGGTGTAGGCCGAGCCGGCCACCGGGACCGTGGAGGCGAACTCGGCGTAACAGAGGGCCGCCAGCGCGCAGACGATGCCGGCGGCGACGAAGGCCAGCGCTGTCGCGGGGCCCGCCGACTCCTTCGCCACCTTGCCCGTGAGCACGAAGATGCCGGTGCCGATGATGACACCCACGCCGAAGACCGTGAGGTCCATGGCGGAGAGGGACTTCTTGAGTGCGTGTTCCGGCTCCTCCGTGTCCCGGATCGACTGCTCGACCGTCTTGGTACGGAAGACGCCCCTGGCACCGCCGGCGGGGTCTGTCTCTGTGCTCACCGCTGCACCTCCACGCTTGTCGTCTCCGTCATGATCGGGACAGTGGGTGGTCCACGGGCAGCCGCAACGGTCCGGTTCAACCGAATGGGCCGGAGGGACCACCCTTACAGGGCGACCTTCCGGCCCATGGTCAGCAGGTTCTGCACACGGTCGGTCCGATATGTCCACACACCGGCCGGGTGTGTGGCGGCGCGTCAGGCGAGGGGCGGCGTGCCGACCGCGCGCGTGGGACCACGTCGGTCGCGAGGGCGTGCCGACCGCGCGTCAGTCGCGGGCGGGCTCGACCGCCTCACTGTCGACGATGCGGCCGTCCAGCCTGGAGACGAGGCCGGTGACCTGACGGGCAATGTCGGGCGCGGTCAGCCCGATCTCCACGAGGACCTCCTTGCGGGAGGCGTGGTCCAGGAAGCGCGGCGGGATGCCGAAGTCGCGCAGCGGCATGTCCACGCCGGCGTCGCGCAGGGCCTGGGAGACGGCGGAACCGACACCGCCGACGCGGCTGTTGTCCTCGACGGTGACCACGACCCGATGCCGCTCGGCGAGCGGGGCGAGCGCCTCGTCGACGGGCTTGACCCACCGCGGATCGACGACCGTGGTGGAGATGCCCTGGGCGTCGAGCAGGTCGGCGATCTCCAGACACATCGGGGCCAGCGCGCCGACGGAGACGAGCAGCACGTCGGGCCGGGCGCTGTCGGCGTACCGCAGGACGTCCATGCCGCCCGCGGTGCCGACGGCCTGCACCGCCGGGCCCACGGCACCCTTGGAGAAACGGACCACAGTCGGCGCGTCGTCGACCTCGACGGCCTCGCGCAGCTGGGCGCGGACCTGGTCGGCGTCGCGCGGGGCGGCGATCCGCAGGCCGGGGACGACCTGAAGGATCGACATGTCCCACATGCCGTTGTGCGAGGCGCCGTCGGTGCCGGTGACGCCGGCCCGGTCGAGCACGAAGGTCACGCCGCACCTGTGCAGGGCGACGTCCATGAGGACCTGGTCGAAGGCGCGGTTGAGGAAGGTGGCGTAGACGGCGAAGACGGGGTGCAGACCGCCGGTGGCGAGGCCCGCCGCGGACACGGCGCCGTGCTGCTCGGCGATGCCGACGTCGTAGACGCGGTCGGGGAAGGCCTTGGCGAACCTGTCGAGGCCGACGGGCTGGAGCATCGCCGCGGTGATGGCGACGATGTCCTCACGCTCCTTGCCGAGCTTGACCATCTCCTCGCCGAAGACGGAGGTCCAGTCGAGGCCGGAGCTGGAGATGGGCAGACCGGTGTCGGGGTGGATCTTGCCGACGGCGTGGAAGCGGTCGGCCTCGTCCGCCAGGGCGGGCTGGTAGCCGCGCCCCTTCTCGGTGAGGCAGTGCACGATCACTGGCCCGCCGAAGCGCTTGGCGCGGGCGAGGGCGGACTCCAGGGCTTCGATGTCGTGGCCGTCGATGGGGCCGACGTACTTCAGGCCGAGGTCCTCGAACATGCCCTGGGGGGCGATGAAGTCCTTGAGGCCCTTCTTGGCGCCGTGCAGGGTTTCGTAGAGCGGCTTCCCGACGACCGGGGTGCGCTCCAGGATGTCCTTGCCGCGGGCGAGGAAGCGCTCGTAGCCGTCGGTGGTGCGCAGGGTGGCCAGGTGGTTGGCGAGCCCGCCGATCGTGGGGGCGTAGGAGCGCTCGTTGTCGTTGACGACGATGACGAGCGGGCGGTCCTTGGCCGCGGCGATGTTGTTGAGCGCCTCCCAGGCCATGCCGCCGGTCAGCGCTCCGTCGCCGATGACGGCGACGACGTGGTCGTCCTTCCCCAGCACCTCGTTCGCCTTGGCGAGGCCGTCCGCCCAGCCGAGGACGGTGGAGGCGTGGGAGTTCTCGATGACGTCGTGCTCGGACTCGGCCTGCGAAGGGTAGCCGGACAGGCCGCCCTTCATCTTCAGCTTCGAGAAGTCCTGGCGGCCGGTCAGCAGCTTGTGCACATAGCTCTGGTGGCCGGTGTCCCAGAGGACCTTGTCCTTCGGGGAGTCAAAAACCCGGTGGAGCGCGATGGTGAGCTCGACGACGCCCAGGTTGGGACCGAGATGGCCGCCGGTCTTGGAGACGGCGTCCACCAGGAAGGTCCGGATCTCTGCCGCCAACTGCTCCAGCTGCTCCGGGCCGAGCCGGTCCAGGTCGCGCGGTCCCTTGATACGGGAAAGCAGACCCCACCCGTCGCCCACCACCACCCGTGTAGGGCGCGCTTCGCGCGGCTGCGTCACTCTGCCTCCTTGCTTCGAGCTGCGTTCGAGCTGATCGAGCCTTGCCGATTGCCCGAGTCTAATGTTCCGGTCCCGATCTTTGATGCGCGGCCATGCCTTCTCGTTGGACCGGCAGCCGCACACAGCAGTGCCCGGCACCGCCGCGCGGTGCCGGGCACTGGGGGCTGTGTCAGGCGCGACCAGCGGTCTTCTGCGTCTTGCGGGTGATGGAGTCGATCACGACAGTGGCGAGCAGCACACCGCCGGTGATCATGTAGACCACGGGTGTCGCGATGCCCTCCAGGGCGAGGCCGTACTGGATCGAGACGATCACCATGACGCCCAGCAGGGCGTTCCAGGTGCGGCCGCGGCCACCGAACAGGCTGGTGCCGCCGATGACGGCCGCCGCAATGACGTTCATCAGCAGGTCACCGGTACCGGCACTCTGGTTGGCCGCGGCGATCTTGGAGGCCCAGAACAGTCCACCGACCGCCGCGAAGAACCCGGCGAGGGCGAAGACGGAGATCCGGACCGCGGTGACGTTGATGCCGGCACGGCGGGATGCCTCGACGCTGCCGCCCAGCGCGAAGATCTTGCGGCCGTACGCGGTGCGGCGGAGCACGAAGTCCGTGATCACGAGGACCGCGAGGAACAGCACCAGCGCGAGAGGCAGGCCCTTGTACTGGTTGAACATGATCGCCGCCGCGAAGGCGACGACCGCGAGGAGCCCCGTGCGCAGCACGATGTCGGACAGCGGCCTGGACGGGACGCCCGCGGCCTCCCGGCGGCGGTTGTCGAAGAACGTCGTCACGAAGAACACGGCCACGGCGACGGCGGCGAGGCCGTAGGCGGCGGCGACGTCCGAGAAGTAGTACGTGGTCATCTTGCCGACGACGCCGTCGGAGTCCAGGTTGATCGTTCCGGCGTCGCCGAGGAGCTGGAGCATGAAGCCGAGCCAGAAGAGCAGGCCCGCCAGCGTGACGGCGAACGCGGGGGCACCGATCCGGGCGAAGAAGAAGCCGTGCAGCGCGCCGATGGCGGCACCGCCGACGAGGGCGACGAGGACGGCGACCCACTCGTTCATCCCGTGGGTGACGCTCATGACGGCGACGATGGCACCCGCGACACCGCTGACCGAGCCGACCGACAGGTCGATCTCGCCGAGCAGCAGCACGAAGATGATGCCGACGGCCATCATGCCCGTGCCGACCATCGTGACGGCGATGTTGTTGAGGTTCTCCGCGGAGAGGAAGGCGGAGTTCAGGCTCTGGAAGATGATCGCGATGATCACCAGGCCGAGGACGACCGGGATCGAGCCGAGGTCACCGGCGTGCATCTTGCGCCGGAACTCGGAGACGTATCCCTTCAAACCCTGCTCGCGAACCAGCAGCCGGGGGTCGACCGCGGTGACCGCGTCATGCGCGGCGTCCGGGTTGACGACGGGCGCCTCGACGTGGGTGGAGGTTTTCTCGGTGCTCACTTCTGAACCTCCGCGTTGCGCGCCGCACGGCGGGTCACGGCGTTGTCCGTGGCGCCGGTGATGGCGGAGATGATCTCTTCCTGCGAGGTCGACTTGACCTCGAAGACGCCGTTGTTCCGGCCCAGCCGCAGCACGGCGACCTTGTCGGCGACGGCCTTGACGTCGGCCATGTTGTGGCTGATCAGGATCACGGCGTGGCCGCGCTCCCGCAGCCGCTCCACGAGGTCGAGCACCTGTGCGGTCTGCTCGACACCGAGGGCGGCGGTGGGCTCGTCGAGGATGACGAGCTGGGGCTCGCCGAGCATCGAACGGGCGATGGCCACGGTCTGGCGCTGACCGCCGGAGAGCGAGGCGATCGGGATGCGGACGCTGGGGATGCGGATCGACAGCGTCTTCAGCAGTTCGAGCGCGCGTCGCTCCATCTCGACCTCGTCGAGCACACCGCGCTTGCGGAGCTCGCGGCCGAGGTAGAGGTTGCCGACGACGTCGATGTTGTCGCACAGCGCGAGGTCCTGGTAGACCGTCGCGATGCCGAGGCTCTGGGCGTCGTGCGGTCGGTTGATCGACACGCCCCTGCCCTCCCATTCGATGGCGCCTTCATCGATGGGATGCACGCCGGCGATCGTCTTGACCAGCGTGGACTTTCCGGCGCCGTTGTCGCCGACCAGGGCGACCACCTCACCGGCGTGGACCTCAAGCTCTACGTCGGTGAGCGCCTGGACGGCACCGAACCGCTTGGAGACCCCTCGCAACGCCAACACGGGCGTAGCGGACACGTGAACCATCTCCTTCGCCGCCTGACCGGCGGGGATGCCGCGCCGGGGGAGGCGGCGCGGAGGCTGAGCAAAGTGGAATGCGCGAGTGTTCCGACCGGTGCCCCTCCCGCAGCGGGGGCTGGTTGGCGGGAGGGGGCACCGGAAGGTTTCTGCGGGACGGTCCGTCCCGGCTGGACCGGAGCCGCGTGGGACACGGGGCTCCGGCGAGCGGCCTTACTTCAGACCCAGCTCATCACACGCGGCCTTGAACTTCGGGGTGCAGATCTCCTGGACGGTGTAGACACCATCCTTGATCACCGTGTCGTTGATGTTGTCCTTGGTCAGCGAGACGACCGGGACCAGGACCGACGGGATGCCCTTGTTGGTGGGGCTGTCGACCTTCTCCTTGGCGATCGCGTCGAGCTTCTCGCCCTTGGCGAGCGCCACGGCCATCTCCGCGGCGGCAGCGGCCTCCGGCGCGTACGGCTTGTAAACGCTCATGAACTGCTCACCCGCGACGATGCGCTGCACACCGGCGAGCTCGGCGTCCTGGCCGGTGACCGGGGGAAGCTTGGTGAAGCCGCCGGCCTTGAGGGCGGTGATGATGCCGCCCGCCATGCCGTCGTTCGCGGAGTAGACGCCGATGATCTTGTCCTTGCCGAGGGACGAGATCGCGGCCTCCATGTTGGCGTTGGCGTTCTCCGGCTTCCACTCCTTGGTGTCGTACTCCTTGCCGATGTTCACCTTGCCGTCGAGCTCGGCGTGGGCGCCCTTCTTGAACAGCGCGGCGTTGGGGTCCGTGATGGCGCCGTTCATCATGACGATCTGGCCGTCCTTGGCCTTGTCGCCGAGAGCCTCGAGCAGGGCCTTGCCCTGGACGTGGCCGACCTCTTCGTTGTCGAAGGAGGTGTAGGCGTCGATCGGACCCTCGGCGAGGCGGTCGAAGGCGACGACGGGGATACCGGCGTCCTTCGCCTTCTTGACGCCGCCGGCGATGGCCTTGGAGTCGACCGCGTCCACGATCAGGGCGTCGACCTTGTTGGTGATCATCGTGTCGACCTGCTGCGTCTGCAGCGTGGCGTCCTGCTTGGCGTTGGCGTAGACGACCTTGCCCTTGCCGCCCGTGAGCTCGCTGATCTTCTTCTCGATGAGCGGCTTGTCGAACTTCTCGTAACGAGCCGTCTGGTTCTCCGGCAGGAGAAGACCGATGGTGATGTCGTCGCCCTTCTTGCCGGCCGTCTCGTCGGCGGCGTCGCCCGACTGCCCCGCCTGGCCACAGGCCGCGAGCGAGACGGCCATGGTGGTGGCGGCGACAGCAACAGCGGCACGACGCAGATGTGCGTTCACGATGTAAACCTCCCTGACGAGGCCGCGTCGCTGCGGCCGAGGTGGCTGGAAGTCAACTCGGCCCCGCCGCCAGCGTCAAGGAGTAAATCCTTAACGAGATGACAACGGTGCCATCCGTTATCTAAGTGAAGGCGGGCGCCCCGGTGGGGGACGTGCTCCCAAGAATGGTCGAATCACCCATTTCGCTGAGCACGAGCGCGAGGGCACCCAGCACCTCGGCGCGCCCGCCGAGGGCTCCGGGCGCCACCGAGAGCTGCCTCGCCGCACTGGGGATGGCATAGCGGGAGACGGACTCCCGGATGGGTCCGAGTACCAACTCTCCAGCCTCCGCCAGATCGCCGCCGAGCACCACCCGACTGGGATTGAGCAGGTTGCAGAGGTTGGCCACGCCGCTGCCGATGTGACGGCCGACGTCCGCCACCACCCGCCGGCAGCCCGGGTCGCCCTCACGGGCGAGCCGGACGACCTTCTCCATGGTCAGCCCGTCGCCGTGGCTGGGCCGGAGCAGCGGCAGCACGTACCGCGCGGCGGCGAAGGTCTCCAGGCAGCCGCGGTTGCCGCAGCGGCACACCGGGCCCGACTCGTCCAGCGTGATGTGCCCGATCTCGCCCGCGGTGCCGCCGGGCCCGCGATAGATCTGGCCGTCTATGACGAGCCCGGCGCCCACACCGCTGGCGACCTTGATGTACGCGAGGTCCTTCACCCCACGGCCGCTGCCCCACACCAGCTCACCGAGCGCGCCGAGGTTGGCGTCGTTGTCGACGTACACCGGGACGCCCAGCCGCCCCGAGAGCTCGTCGCTGGGGTTGATGCCGGTCCAGCCCGGCAGGATGGCGGTGGACCCGAGCGTGCCCGACTCCACGTCGATGGGTCCGGGCACGCCGAGCCCGACGCCGATGATCTTTCCGGGACCGATCCCGGTGGCCGCGACCAGGCGGTTGACCAGGGTCTCCGCCCGGTCGAACCCCTCGGCCGACGAGGCGTCCACGTCCAGCGGCTCGGCCTCTTCGGCGAGCACCTGGTGGGCGAGGTTGCCGACGGCGACGCGCAGGTGGGTGTGGCCGAAGTCCACGCCGATCACGATGCCCGCGTCGCCGCTGAGAGAGACGCTGCGGGCGCGCCTGCCGCCCGCGGAGGTGGGCGTCACCTCGACCGTGCCGCCGTCCTTCAGCTCACGGACGATGTTGGAGACCGTGGCCGCGGAGAGGCCGGTACTCCTGGCGATCTCCGCCTGCGTGAGCGAGCCGGCCATGCGCACCGCGCGCACGACCCGCTCGAGGTTGGCCCGGTGCAGAGATGTCTGCGATCCCGGAGTCTCCATCGACTCATCCACTCCTGCCCCCGGCGGGCGGCACGACGACCGCCCCCGGCCGGGGCCATCGCGAACGGCAACCCCGACGTCTCTCCAACTTGTGAACCCTAAGCTCAACTCTCGGGGGCCTTTCGCGTCAAGACCTTGAGCAAGGGCGGCAAGGCGGCCGTGAGCGAGAACAAAGGGCCCGGGCCCCGTTCGACGCGGTGTCGTACGGGGCCCGGGCGGGGTGCCGCCATGGGCGGCATGTCCTTATTCGTTACTTGAGCGTGCCCGCGGTGAGACCGGACTGGACCTGCCGCTGGAAGGACAGGTAGACGACGATCACCGGCAGCATGGCGATCGTCATACCGGCGAAGATCACCGGCAGGTCGCCCTCGTAGCCCTGCTGCTGGTTCAGCAGGACGAGCCCCTGGGTCAGCACCGAGCGGTCCTTGTCGAAGCCGCTCTGCTGCTGCATCAGGGTCATGGGAAGGATGTACTGGTTCCACTGGCCCAGCACGTTGAAGATGCCGACGCTGAGCAGACCCGGCTTGGCCATCGGGACCATGACCTGGAAGAAGATCCGGGTGTGGGAGGCGCCGTCGATGACCGCGGCCTCGTGGATGGCCGTCGGCAGCGTCCGGAAGAACGCGTGCATGAAGAAGACGGTGAACGGCAGCGAGTAGGCGATGTAGACCAGGATCAGTCCCTGGTACGTGTTGAGCATGCCGAGCATGTCGACGAGGAAGTACAACGGCACCAGGCCCAGATAGACCGGGAACATCGCGCCGGCGACGAAGAAGTAGTAGAAGAAGCGGTTGCCCGGGAACTCGTAGCGGGCCAGCACGTACGCCGCCATCGCGCCGAGCAGCATCGTCAGCGGGATGGAGAAGGCGAGCACGATCAGGGTGTTGGCGAAGTAGTCGCCGATCCCCTTCTCCCAGGCGCGGCCGAAGGCGTCGAAGTTCCAGTTCGAGGGCCACGACCAGGCGCTGGCACCGATCTCCGTGTCGGTCTTGAAGGAGCCGATCAGCAGCCAGCAGAGCGGCAGCACGATCATCACGGCCCACAGGATGAGGAAGCCGTGCGAGAAGACGTTGAGGACCCTGCCCTCCCCGTCGCCGCCACCGGCGCCGGGGCGGCCGCCCGTTCCGATCTTCGAGATGCGCGGGGCTGGTACGGCGTCCTTCTCGACGCCGGTGATCAACCGGGTGTTCGACATGGCGTGTTCCCCGCTCAGTATTCGATGCGCTCGCGGCGGCTGGCCCGCAGCGTGACGAGGGACAGGATCAACGTGAGGACCAGGATCACGACGCCCATGGCACAGGCGTAACCGCTCTTTCCGAAGGAGAGGAAGTTGCGCATGAGGTAGGTCGCCATGACCTCGCTGTTGTGGTCGGGACCGCCGCCGTAGCTGTTGCCCGGCGTCATGACGGAGATGAGGGCGAAGCAGTCCATGGCGAGGATCGCGAGATAGACCCAGGCGGTCTGCACGGTGTCCCACAGCAGCGGAAGCGTGACCCGGAAGAAGGACTGGGTCCTGCTGGCGCCGTCCAGCAGAGCGGCCTCGTAGATTTCCTTCGGCACCGACTGCATCGCGGCGGAGAACAGCACGAGATAGAAGCCGACGCCCCACCACAGCAGTACGAAGGCCACGCACCACAGCACCAGATCGGGCTCGTTGAGCCATTCGATCGGGTGCGCGGGATCGGAGAGACCCAGCTCGATGAAGACGCCGTTGATCAGGCCGGCGACGTCACCGCGGTAGATCGCCCGCCAGAGCACGGCGAGGATGGCGATCGAGAGTACGTGCGGGACGAAGAACAGGATCTTGTAGAGGCCCGATCCCTTCACCCCGCGGATGCCGCCGGAGCCACCCCGCCCGCCCACGTTCACCATGAAGGCGAAGAAGAGGGCGAGCAGGATGGTCGCGACGGGGAGGAAGATCAGGAGCAGGATGTTGTGCCACAGGGCCTTCAGGAACACCTCGTCGGAGAACAGCGCGGTGTAGTTGTCGAGTCCGACGAAGCTCATCTCCTGCGACTGGCCCTGCCAGTTCGTGAAGGAGTATCCGAAGGTCTGCAGATACGGCCAGATCATGAAGACCGCGTACAGCACGACCGGAGCGATCAGAAATCCGGTGACGAACCGGTACTTTCCCTGTTGCATGGCACCCTGTCCCTGGTTTCCGGCCCTCGGCTACTGACGCTTGTTGTTCTTGCTCGCCGGGTCCTTGGCCGCCTTGTCGACCGCGGCCTGCGCCCGCTTGAGCCATTCGTTCGGCTGGATGCGCTTGGCCATCAGCTCGGCGGACGCGGTGCGGATGGACTCGTCCATCTCGCTGTACCAGGTGGTGTAGAAGTAGTCGAAGCGCTGCTCGACCGGGCAGGCGTCGACGGCCTCGACGGCCGACTTGGTGCCGGGGCGCAGGGATACGCCCTTGTCGACGCCGTCCTGGAGGATGGTCAGTGAGTTGGCCACCTGGGCGAACTTCGTCGACCACTCCTTGGACAGCATCATCCGAAGGAACTCCAGGCCGCCCGCCTTGTTCCTGGCCTTCTCCGGGACGATGTACGGCTCACCCGCGCCGGCCCGGATCGCCTCGAAGGGCAGCTTGCTGTCCGGCAGCAGCGGCATCGGCAGGAACTTCATGTCGAAGTCCGCCGGCGTCTGCTTCAACTGCTCGTTCTCCAGCCAGGAACCGGAGGGGATGAAGACGGCCTTGCCCTCGTTCCACGCGGTCTGGGACTCGATGTGGTCCAGGGAGTTGGTGCCCGGCATGAGCAGGCCCTTGTCGACGATCTCGTAGATGGCCTCGATGGACTGCTTGGCGACGTCGCTGCCGACGAAGGCCTTGGGGTCGAGGTTGTCGATCGCCTTCATGGCGTCCAGACCGCCGGTCTTGGCGATCAGGTCCATGATCATGACGTTGATGTAGTACGGGTGCTTGCCCTGGTGGGCGAGGCCGCCGATGCCGTCCTTCTTGGCCTCCTGCATGATGCCCAGGAAGGCGTCCCACGTCTTCGGGACCTCCCAGCCCTTCTCCTTGAAGAGCTTGCCGGAGTACCACACGCCCCAGACCGTGTAGACGTAGTTGAGCGCGTGCATCTTGCCGCCGATGAAGCCCTTGTCGGCGGTGCCCGGGATCAGAACGTCCTTGACCTTCTTGCCCGGGTCGTCGACCGACGGCGCCTCGAGAAGCTCGGTGAGGTCGGCGAGTTGCCCGTTCTTGTGCAGCACGTCCAGCTTGATCTGCTGGGCGCCGGAGTCGTCGACGACGTCCGGCGGGTTGCCCGCGTTGAAGCGGGGCTGGAGCTTGCCGGTGATCTCCTGGGTGCCGAGGTGGCTGATCTGCGGCCCGTACTTGGCCTTGTAGAGCTTTTCCCACTCGATGGCGTACTGGTCGCCGAAGCCGCCCTTGAAGATGACGACGTCAAGGGTGCCGCCCTTGGTGACGCCGAACGGGTTGTCCTTGGTCACCTCGCCCTTCTGCTTCTCCTGGTCGTCGGCGCTGCCGCTGCTGGCACACGCGGACAGGAAGCTCATCGTCGGGACGGCGATCAGGCCGAGTGCGGCCGACCGCTTGATCAGATTTCGACGGCTGAGGCCCTCATTGTTCGTGTGGGCGGAGGTGGATCCCATGCTCAAGTCCTCGCCTTCTCCAGGACTCAGGCGGTGTACCGGTCGCCCGTACTGCTCGCCACAGGCGAAGGGCCCCGCCACCGCGGTCAGTTGCTGTGTTTTCCCGAAGGGAAACTCAGTGAAGCTCGGGTCGTGCGCCGGCCGGCAGGGGGAAAGGACCATTTTCACGGCCGCCGGTCCACATGGCCCCGACCGCCGCTCGTCCCCCTGCCCGCAACCTTGAACAGCTATGCGGACGCCGACAGGTATAGTCCACTTCCCGCCACGTGAGCAAGATCGAATGCAAAGTTGGACGGCAGTCTTTCCCGAGTTGAGACCTCACGGATACATAGTCCCCGTGCGCACCCTTACGCCCACAGCATTCCTCGCGGAACACCCCATTCCGACCACTCGCCGCCGCCAACACCCTTGACAGCCCAGGCAACTTGCCTCCCTACTGGATCCTGCACTTCGCGCCTGACAACGTTGTCCAACGCGCTTTCCCCTGGAGGAATGACCCGGGATGCAGCCAAGACTCCGACCTCGGCAGAGACCAGCCCATGCGGTCACCCTCGCGGTGAGCGCCTCACTCCTGATGTTGACGGCCCCCTCCGCCGCCGTCGCCCTTCCCGCGCACCCCGGACAATCCCCCAGCGCCGCCCGGGAATTCACCTCGTCCTTCGAGGCGGATGAAAAACAGCCCAATTGGCGTAATACCGTCGAAGTCGGCGCTGACGGGAAGAAGCGGTCGTCGGGTGTCGACGGCGGGTTCTCGAGTGGAATCCCGGGCAATGTCACCGACAAAGTGATCGGACTGCGCGCCAGCGGCGAGAACACCGGCGCCGGCGAGACGAAGGAGAATCTCGTCGATCTCCTGCCGAGCAGCAAATGGCTCACCTTCGAGCCGACGGCATGGGTCGAGTTCGACACCGACGAGCCGGTCAGGGTCGCCACGTACGCGCTGACGTCCGCCAACGACTACGCCGAGCGCGACCCGAGGGACTTCACCCTCAAGGGGTCGGCCGACGGAAAGACGTGGACCGTCCTCGACACACGTGCCGACGAGACGTTCACCAAGCGCTTCGAGACGAAGACGTACGACATCGGCTCGCCGTCCGAGGTGACGGCGTACGCGCACTACCGCCTGGAGATCACGAAGAACAACGGCGCGTCCGGTGTCACCCAGCTGGCGGACGTCCAGTTCTCAGGCGGAGACACCACCACCCCCGTCCCGGACGACATGCGTACCCAGGTCGACCGCGGTCCCAGCGGCTCCCCGACCGCCAAGGCCGGGGCCGGTTTCACCGGCAAGCGGGCCCTGAGGTACGCGGGCACCCACCAGCCGGACGGCCGCGCCTACTCCTACAACAAGGTCTTCGACGTCGACATCGACGTGCGCCACGACACCGAGCTGTCGTACAAGGTCTTTCCCGCCATGGCGGAAACGGATCTCAACTACCCCGCCACGAACGTGGCGGTCGACCTCGCCTTCACCGACGGCACCTACCTGAGCGACCTGAAGGCCGTCGACTCGCACGGCGGACCGCTCACCCCCCAGGGGCAGGGCGCCGCGAAGCGGCTGTACGTCAACCAGTGGAACGCCGTCGCGTCGGGCATCGGCACGGTCGCCGCGGGCAAGACGGTCGACCGGGTCCTGGTGGCGTACGACTCCCCCAACGGGCCTGCCACGTTCCAGGGGTGGATCGACGACATCACGATCAGGCCCAAGGCGCCCGAGAAGCGGCTCGCGCACCTGTCGGACTACGCCTCGACGACCCGCGGCACCAACTCCAGCGGTTCGTTCTCCCGCGGCAACACCTTCCCCGCCACCGCGGTCCCGCACGGCTTCAACTTCTGGACCCCGGTGACCAACGCGGGCTCCAAGAGCTGGCTGTACGAGTACGCGCGCGGCAACAACGCGGACAACCTGCCGGCCGTGCAGGCCTTCAGCACCAGCCATGAGCCGAGCCCGTGGATGGGCGACCGGCAGACCTTCCAGCTGATGCCGTCCGCCGCGGCCGGCACCCCGGACACCACGCGCACCGGCCGGGCACTGCCCTTCCGGCACGACAACGAGACCGCGCGCCCGCACTACTACGGCGTCACGTTCGAGAACGGTCTCAAGGCCGAGATGACGCCGACCGATCACGCGGCGATGATGCGCTTCACCTACCCGGGTGACGACGCGAGCGTCGTCTTCGACAACGTCACCAAGGAGGGCGGGCTCACCCTCGACCCGGCGAACCGCTCCTTCACCGGCTTCTCCGACGTCAAGAGCGGTCTGTCGACCGGCGCCACGCGGCTGTTCGTGTACGGCGTCTTCGACGCTCCGGTCACGGACTCGGGCGCCGACGGCGTCAACGGCAGCTACCGGTTCGACGCGGGCGAGGACCGCACCGTCACCCTGCGCATCGCCACCTCGCTGATCGGCGTGGACCAGGCGAGGAAGAACCTCGCCGACGAGATCCCGGCCGGCACCCGCTTCGAGCGCGTACGCGAGAAGGCGCAGGCCGCCTGGGACGGGCTGCTGGGCAGGGTGGAGGTCGAGGGCGCGACGCGCGAGGCGCTGACCACCCTCTACTCCAGCCTGTACCGGCTCTACCTGTACCCGAACTCGGGCTTCGAGAACACCGGCAGCAAGAACAAGCCCCGGTACCAGTACGCGAGCCCGTTCTCGCCGATGCCCGGGCCCGACACCCCGACCCGGACCGGCGCGAAGATCGTCGACGGCAAGGTGTACGTCAACAACGGCTTCTGGGACACCTATCGCACGACCTGGCCGGCGTACTCCTTCCTGACACCGCAGAAGGCGGGCGAGCTGGTGGACGGCTTCGTCCAGCAGTACAAGGACGGCGGCTGGATCTCCCGCTGGTCCTCCCCCGGCTACGCGGACCTGATGACCGGGACCAGCTCGGACGTGGCCTTCGCCGACGCCTACGTCAAGGGCGTGGACTTCGACGCGGAGGCGGCCTACGAGGCGGCGCTGAAGAACGCGACCGTGGTCCCGCCGTCGTCGGGCGTGGGACGCAAGGGCATGGAGAGCTCGCCGTTCATCGGCTACGCCTCCACCTCAACCCACGAGGGTCTGTCCTGGTCGCTGGAGGGCTACCTCAACGACTACGGCCTCGCCGAGATGGGCCGGGCGCTGTACGAGAAGACGAAGAAGCCGCGCTACCAGGAGGAGTCGCAGTACTTTCTGAACCGGGCGCGCAACTACGTCAAGCTCTTCGACTCCAAGGCCGGCTTCTTCCAGGGCCGGAACCTGAAGGGCGACTGGCGGGTCGAGAGCTCCAAGTACGACCCGCGCGTGTGGGGCTACGACTACACCGAGACCAACGGCTGGGGCTACGCCTTCACCGCCCCGCAGGACAGCCGCGGGCTCGCCAACCTCTACGGCGGCCGCTCCGGCCTCGGCGAGAAGCTCGACACCTACTTCGCCACGCCGGAAACGGCCTCGCCCGAGTTCGTCGGGTCGTACGGCTCGGTCATCCACGAGATGACAGAGGCGCGTGACGTAAGGATGGGCATGTACGGGCACTCCAACCAGGTCGCCCATCATGTGACATACATGTACAACGCCGCCTCACAGCCGTGGAAGACGCAGGAGAAGGTCCGCGAGGTCCTCTCCCGCCTCTGCACGGGCAGCGAGATCGGGCAGGGCTACCACGGCGATGAGGACAACGGCGAGCAGTCGGCCTGGTACCTCTTCTCCGCGCTCGGCTTCTATCCGCTGGTAATGGGCTCGGGCGAGTACGCCATCGGTTCGCCCCTGTTCACCAAGGCGACCGTGCACCTGGAGAACGGCCGCGAGCTGGTGGTCAAGGCCCCCGGGAACAGCGCGAGGAACGTCTACGTGCAGGGGCTGAAGGTCAACGACAAGAAGTGGAACTCCACCTCCCTGCCGCACGACGTCATCGCCAAGGGGGGCACGCTGCAGTTCGACATGGGCCCGGAGCCGTCCACCTGGGGCACGGGCAAGAACGCGGCCCCGGTCTCCATCACCCAGGACGACAAGGTCCCCGCACCGCACCACGATGTCACGACGGCCGGCGGAGCACTGCTCGACAACACCTCGGCGACCTCTGCGGAGTTCACCTCGCTCCACCTGCCCGTGAAGGCGGGCACCCGGGCGGTGCAGTACACGCTGACGTCGTCGGCGAAGGACAGGGCGCCGACAGGCTGGGTGCTGCAGGGGTCGGCAGACGGGCGGTCCTGGACCGACCTCGACCGACGGGCCGGCGAGGCGTTCACCTGGGAAAAACAGACCAGGGTCTTCACGGTGAAGCAGAGCCAGCCGTACGACCATTACCGGCTGGTCCTGGACAGACAGGGCACCCTCGCGGAGGTCGAACTGCTCGGCTGAGCCGGGTCGGCGCGTTGCGGTTGTAGCAATTCCGCGACACAAAAACGCAGTCGACTTGTGAAGGCTATATGAAAGGATCACGGTGAATCCGTGGCCCGCCCCGCCAGCGGGGCGGGCCCGCATCGTCGACACACCCTTTATGGAGACCTACGTGGCCGAACTCTCTGGCCTCAAGCGCGGCCGGGCACGTGCCCGCCTCGTTGCCGCGGCGACCGCCGCGGCACTGCTCGTCACCGGAGTGGCCGCCGGCTCAGCGTCCGCCGCGGACCCTGCGCCGTCCGCGACAGCCGCCACCAAGGCACCCGCCGCGAGCGGCAACACCTTCGGTACCCAGGACGCGGCCGACGCTCCCGTCAACGCCCTGTACGGCGTCAACAGCTCGGGCACGCTCTACGGCTACCCGCCGAACGGCACTGGCGGTCTCGACAGCCGCATTTGGAGCGGCTCGGGCTGGGGGACCACCAAGCACATGACTCAGGCCGACCACGACGCGGACGGCTCGGCCGACGGCGTCTGGGCGGTCGAGGGCTCCGGCACCCTCTACCACCTCTTCTGGGGCGAGGACCCGGTCACCGTCGGCGGCGGCTGGGGGATCTACAACAAGGTCCTCTCCACGGGCAACCTCGCCGGTGCCGGTGCGGACGACCTGCTCGCCCGCGACGGCAGCGGCACCCTGTGGCTCTACCTGGGCTACGGCAACGGCACCCTGACCGGCCGCAGCAAGGTCGGCACCGGCTGGGGGACCTACAACCAGATCACCGGCAAGGGCGACCTGACCGGCGACGGCAGGAACGACATCGTCGCCCGCGACGGTGGCGGCACGCTCTGGCTCTACAAGGGCACCGGCAACCGCACCACGCCCTTCCTTGCGCGCACCAAGGTCGGCACGGGCTGGAACATCTTCAACAACCTCGTGTCCGTGGGCGACATCGACCTGGACGGCATCACCGACCTGCTCGCCCGTGGCACCGACGGCACGCTGTGGCGCTACTCGGGCACCGGCAACGCCGCTGCCCCGTTCAAGTCTCGCGTCAAGATCGGCACCTCCGGCTGGAACGGCTACCGCCTGCTGTTCTGATCCGCGGCGACGCAGCGGCACCAGCGGGCCGCGCCCCCCTCGGGGCGCGGCCCGTCCTGCGTGCCGGGCTCGGCCGAGCCGGCAGGGGGGACGCGTCGCCGCGCCGGGCATTCGCTGGGCGACTCCTGGCACGCTTCGGCGTCCGGACACGGCGAAGGGCCGCACCCCGCGGCGAGACGGGGGGCGGCCCTTCGGTCGCAAGGCGACGACTAGCCGCGGCTGTGCTTATCCACGAATGAGGTTCCGCAGCACGTACTGCATGATGCCGCCGTTGCGGTAGTAGTCCGCCTCGCCGGGGGTGTCGATGCGGACGACCGCGTCGAACTCCACACCGGTGTCGGTGGTGACCTTGACCGTGCGCGGCGTGGTGCCGTTGTTGAGCTCGGTGACGCCGGTGATGGAGAAGGTCTCCTCGCCGGTCAGGCCGAGCGACCCGGCCGAGGCGCCCTCCGGGAACTGCAGCGGCAGCACGCCCATGCCGATGAGGTTCGAGCGGTGGATGCGCTCGTAGGACTCGGCCACGACGGCCTTGACGCCGAGCAGCGCGGTGCCCTTGGCGGCCCAGTCACGGGACGAGCCGGAGCCGTACTCCTTGCCCGCCAGGATGACCAGCGGGACGCCGGCGGCCTGGTAGTTCTGCGAGGCGTCGTAGATGAACGACACCGGCGCATCCGCCTGGGTGAAGTCGCGGGTGTAGCCGCCCTCGGTGCCCGGCGCGATCTGGTTGCGCAGGCGGATGTTGGCGAACGTACCGCGGATCATGACCTCGTGGTTGCCTCGGCGGGAGCCGTAGCTGTTGAAGTCGCGGCGCTCGACGCCGTGCTCCGTGAGGTACTTGCCGGCCGGGGTGTCGGCCTTGATGGCGCCGGCCGGGGAGATGTGGTCGGTGGTGACCGAGTCGCCGAGCTTGGCGAGCACGCGAGCGCCGGCGATGTCGGAGACCGGGGTGGTCTCCATCGTCATGCCCTCGAAGTAAGGGGGCTTGCGCACGTAGGTGGACTGCGGGTCCCACTCGAAGGTGTTGCCGGTCGGGATCGGCAGAGCCTGCCACTGGGCGTCGCCCGCGAAGACGTCGGAGTAGGACTTGGAGAACATGTCCTCGCCGATGGCGTTGGCGACGACGTCGTTGACCTCGGCCTCGGTCGGCCAGATGTCGGTCAGGTAGACCGGCTTGCCGTCCTGGTCGGTGCCGAGCGCGTCCTTGGTGATGTCCACCTTCATCGAACCGGCGAGGGCGTACGCGACGACCAGCGGCGGGGAGGCCAGGTAGTTCATCTTGACGTCGGGGTTGATCCGGCCCTCGAAGTTGCGGTTGCCGGACAGCACCGAGGTGACCGCGAGGTCGTGCTCGTTGACCGCCTTGGAAACCTCCTCCGGCAGCGGGCCGGAGTTGCCGATGCAGGTGGTGCAGCCGTAACCGACCAGGTTGAAGCCGACCTTGTCGAGGTAGGGGGTCAGACCCGCCTTGTCGAAGTAGTCGGTGACGACCTTGGAGCCCGGCGCGAGGGTGGTCTTGACCCACGGCTTGCGGGTCAGACCCCGCTCGACCGCCTTCTTGGCCACCAGCGCGGCGGCGACCATGACGTACGGGTTCGAGGTGTTGGTGCAGGAGGTGATGGCGGCGACGGTGACGGCGCCGTGGTCGATCTCGTAGGTCGACCCGTCGGGGGCCGTGACCAGGGTCGGGCGGGTCGGGACGCCGTTGTGCTCGGCCGGGGCGTCGGAGGCCGGGAAGGACTCCTTGCCCGCCTCGTCGTCGTCCTCGACGTAGTTGCGCACGTCCTGCGCGAACTGCTGGGCGGCGTTGGCCAGGACGATGCGGTCCTGCGGACGCTTCGGGCCGGCGATGGAGGGGACGACCGTGGAGAGGTCGAGCTCCAGCTTCTCGGAGAAGTCCGGCTCGGCGGCCGGGTCGAGCCAGAGGCCCTGCTCCTTGGCGTACGCCTCGACGAGCGCGACCTGCTGCTCGGAGCGGCCGGTGAGCTTGAGGTAGTTCAGCGTCTCGCCGTCGATGGGGAAGATCGCGGCGGTGGAGCCGAATTCCGGCGACATGTTGCCGATGGTGGCGCGGTTGGCGAGGCTCGTCGCCGCCACGCCCTCGCCGTAGAACTCGACGAACTTGCCGACGACGCCGTGCTTGCGCAGCATCTCGGTGATCGTGAGGACCAGGTCGGTCGCGGTGGTGCCGGGCTGGAGCTCACCGGTCAGCTTGAAGCCGACGACGCGCGGGATGAGCATGGAGACCGGCTGGCCGAGCATGGCGGCCTCGGCCTCGATGCCGCCGACGCCCCAGCCGAGCACACCGAGGCCGTTGACCATGGTGGTGTGGGAGTCGGTGCCGACGAGGGTGTCGGGGTAGGCCTGTCCACCCCGCACCATGATGGTGCGGGCCAGGTGCTCGATGTTCACCTGGTGGACGATGCCGGTGCCGGGCGGGACGACCTTGAACTCGTCGAAGGCGGTCTGGCCCCAGCGCAGGAACTGGTAGCGCTCCTTGTTGCGGCCGTACTCCAGCTCGACGTTCTGGCCGAAGGCGTCCGGGGTGCCGAACTTGTCGGCGATGACGGAGTGGTCGATGACCAGCTCGGCGGGGGCGAGGGGGTTGATCTTCGCCGGGTCGCCGCCGAGCTCCTTGACGGCCTCGCGCATGGTGGCGAGGTCGACGACACAGGGAACACCCGTGAAGTCCTGCATGATCACGCGGGCCGGCGTGAACTGGATCTCCTGGCTGGGCTGGGCCTGGGAGTCCCAGTCGCCGATCGCTCGGATGTGGTCGGCGGTGATGTTCGCGCCGTCCTCGGTGCGGAGCAGGTTCTCCAGGAGGACCTTGAGGCTGTAGGGGAGGCGCGCGGAGCCCTCGACCTTGTCCAGCCTGAAGATCTCGTACGACTCGTCGCCCACGCGCAGCGTGCTGCGGGCGTCGAAGCTGTTCGCCGACACGACAGTCTCCTTCATCAATATGCGCGTACTACCTCAATGCTGCCGCCCCGGCTCCTCGCCGATCCGCTAAGGTAAGGCTTAGTTAGGTAACCCTTACCGAATGGCGGCTTGCGGTACGCCTTCGGCAGATATCTCGATGTCGAGATAACTCTAGTACATGACCGCGGCCCGGTCATGCCCGGACGCCCTGTCTGCTGTCTCATCGAAGACTGAGCATCCCGCCGAAGACGGATGACTGACAGTTTCGTGTCACCGGAGGTCGAGTGGCCCTTCACTCGCGCGAGGGGTTTTCACCGCATCTGGCCTGGCGGGATCCCACGAGGTGGAGAGTCCGACCTCTTCACGGCGTGAGTGGATACGGGATCGGCACGGGTGGCTGGTGGGAGAGCTCGCGGAGTCCTGCGGCGTCCTGAAGTCGTACTGTCGAACCCGTTACCGAGGAGGACTGCTGATGCGCAGCGTGACCTATTCGATGAGCGTCTCACTTGACGGCTACATCGTCGGGCCGGACGGCGACTTCGACTGGACTTCGCCCGGCGATGAGGTCTTTCGCTTCTGGATCGACGAGATACGAGAGGTCGGCGTCCACCTGTTGGGACGACGGCTGTACGAGACGATGCTGTACTGGGAGACCGCCGACCAGGATCCATCGCTCGACGACTCGATGCTCGAGTGGGCCGCGCTCTGGAAGCCGCTCCCGAAGGTGGTGTTCTCCACCACGCTGCCGGTGGTGCAGGGCAATGCCCGCCTGGCCTCCGGCGGCCTGGCGGAGGAGATCGAGCGGTTGCGAGCCGAGCCGGGGGAGGGCGACATCGCGATCGGCGGCGCGACTCTCGCCGCCGAGGCGGCCGCGTTGGGGCTGATCGACGAGTACCGGGCCGTGGTCTACCCGGTGCTGGTTGGCGGTGGCATTCCGTTCTTTCCCCGGCGCGAGCGCCGGGTGGATCTCGAACTCGTCGAGACCCGCACCTTCAGCTCGCGAGTCGTCTACCTCCGCTACCGCGTGGCGCGCTGACCAGGCTCGTCGCGGAGTAACCCCGCCCATGAACGAGGTCCCGCAGAGCGCATGGCCATCTCGGGCACTTGGCACCTCAGTTGGCGAGTCGAGTGTCGTGGTCGGCGAGGGAGCTGATCTCGCCCCCGACGCGGGGGCTCTCGCCGCCCGAATCGACCCGGACGCCGCGGCCCGACCCACCCAGGATCATGGCGCATGAGCACACGAGGCTCACGTCTCGGGGTGCCCTCAGGGCTCCGCGTCAGGACGGGGCGAGGACGCAGAACTCGTGGCCCTCCGGGTCGGCCATGCACGTCCACGGGACGTCGCCCTGGCCGAGGTCGAGGTCGGTGGCGCCGAGGGCCCGCAGCCGGGCCACCTCCGCTGTTTTGTCGTCAGCGGGGTACGGCAGCAGGTCAAGATGGACGCGGTCCGGCACGGTCTTCACGCCGGGCGTGCGGAGGAACTCGAGATACGGGCCGACACCCTTGGCGGAGCGCAACACCGCGTGATCGTCGGTCACCTCGTGCAGGGTCCAGTCCAGCGCCTCGTCCCAGAACCGGGCCATGGCCCGCGGATCCGCGCAGTCGACCACCACCACGGCGATCGGCCCGGTGTCCCGGTAGATCTCCCGAGGCTCCAGCACGCAGAACTCGTTGCCCTCGGGGTCGGCGAGGACCGTCCACGGCACTGTGCCCTGACCCACGTGGACGGGCGTCGCACCGAGAGCCTTCAGGCGCGCGACCAACTCCGCCTGATGGGCGGCGGAGGTGGTGGGGAGGTCGAGGTGCACACGGTTCTTTGTTGTTGTCTTGGGTTCCGGGACGGGAACGACGTCGATGCCGACCGCGACCGGGTCCGGCCAGACGAAGCCGCCGCCGGGGCCGACGTAGGTGGTCACGCCGGGGCTGTAGGCACTCCAGCCGAGCGCCTCCGCCCAGAACCTGCCGACCGCCGAGGGATCAAGAGCCTTTATGTTCACCATCACGGGTCGCAGTGCCATGCCGGCGATCCTATGCACCCGCTCTCCAACGACATCCGCACCGTCGCAAAACAGAGATCAACTCGCTCATCAGCCGCAATGCTCAGCTCGCCGACCAGAGCGCTCAGCCGCGCCAGGTGAACCGCTCACTCGCCAGATGAAGTGCCAAGTCACAGGTCCCGACCCACCACCCCCGATGCCGGTTCCAGCGCGCTCAACCTTCAGCGAGACAGGACAGGCTGTGCAGCTTCCCGGAAGCGCCGGCGACGTCGACCGCAGACACCCGCCCCCCGGCAGCGGCGGGCTCGCGGGCCACTGACGGCACGCCCCCGGGGCGGTGTCCGGCGAGGCGCTTGCCCGATACCCTGACCCCCCATCAGGGCAGCCGTGCGGCGGGGCGCGATTGCGGCGGACGCGAGCGCCCGACCTACGACGCGGGTCGCGTGGGCGACATGCGGCCAAATGGGGCAAACTCTCTTATTGTGCGAATCCACCGCCGAACGGCCGTCCCTCCGGGGTGACATCACCCGGACGGCCCATCCCTGCGTGATCACATCTCATATGTGAGATAGCCTCCAGCCATGGCAGACGACTACCTCGTACGCATCGGCAAGCTCATCCGTGACGCCCGCCAGCATCGTGGCTGGACACAGAGTCAGCTCGCCGAAGCGCTCGGTACCAGTCAGAGTGCGGTCAACCGGATCGAGCGCGGCAATCAGAACATCAGCCTTGAGATGATTGCGCGCATCGGTGAGGCACTCGACAGCGAGATCGTCTCGCTGGGCTACGCGGGACCCATGCATCTGCGAGTGGTCGGCGGACGCCGGCTCTCCGGCTCCATCGACGTCAAGACGAGCAAGAACGCGTGCGTGGCGCTGCTGTGCGGTGCGCTGCTCAACAAGGGCCGTACGGTGCTGCGGCGCGTGGCCCGCATCGAAGAGGTCTACCGCCTGCTCGAAGTGCTCAACTCCATCGGGGTGCGCACCCGCTGGATCAACGAGGGCATGGACCTGGAGCTCGTCCCGCCGGCCGGTCTCGACATGGACTCGATGGACGCCGATGCCGCACGCCGCACACGCTCGATCATCATGTTCCTCGGCCCGCTGCTGCACCGGATGGATACCTTCCGCCTGCCGTACGCCGGTGGCTGCGACCTCGGGACACGGACCATCGAGCCGCACATGATCGCCCTGCGCCGTTTCGGCCTCGACATCACCGCGACCGAGGGCATCTACCACGCGCGGGTGGACCGTTCGACCTCGCCGGACCGGCCGATCGTCCTGACCGAGCGCGGCGACACGGTGACCGAGAACGCGCTGCTGGCCGCCGCCCGCCATGACGGGGTGACCGTCATCCGCAACGCCTCCTCCAACTACATGGTCCAGGACCTGTGTTTCTTCCTGGAGGCGCTGGGCGTCAAGGTCGAGGGCATCGGTACCACGACGCTGACCGTGCACGGGGTGCCGAACATCGACGTGGACGTCGACTACTCCCCCTCCGAGGACCCGGTCGAGGCGATGAGCCTGATCGCCGCCGCCGTGGTCACCGAGTCGGAGCTGACGATCCGCCGGGTGCCGATCGAGTTCCTCGAGATCGAGCTGGCGGTCCTGGAGGAGATGGGCCTCGACCACGACCGCTCGGGCGAGTACGCGGCGGACAACGGCCGCACCCGTCTGGTGGACCTGACCGTGCGGCCGTCCAAGCTGGAGGCGCCGATCGACAAGATCCACCCGATGCCGTTCCCCGGGCTGAACATCGACAACGTGCCGTTCTTCGCGGCGATCGCGGCCGTGGCGCAGGGCCAGACGCTGATCCACGACTGGGTCTACGACAACCGCGCCATCTACCTGACGGACCTCAACCGCCTGGGCGGCCGGCTGCAACTGCTCGACCCGCACCGGGTGCTGGTCGAGGGCCCGACCCGCTGGCGCGCTGCCGAGATGATGTGCCCGCCGGCGCTGCGGCCGGCAGTGGTGGTCCTCCTCGCGATGATGGCGGCCGAGGGCACGTCGGTGCTGCGCAACGTGTACGTCATCAACCGCGGCTACGAGGAGCTGGCGGAGCGTCTGAACACGGTGGGCGCGCAGATCGAGATCTTCCGCGACATTTGATACGAGGATGCCGCCGCACCCCGTCTGACCTGCTACTTAGCGGGTCAGGGAGGGGTGCGGCGGCATCTCTGGGACTTCTCTGGGACTTTGGGCCCGCGGTGGGCTGCGAGCCGCGCTCGAGAGGCTCTGCCGACCGGCCGCGGCTACGCGAAGATCGCGTCGATGGCGGCGCTGCCCCGTGCACCGGCGCGGGGCAGGAAGTGGGAGTACTTCCGCAGCGTGAACCCGGGGTCGGAGTGCCCCAGCCAGCGTGCCAGGGAGACGATCGATTCGCCAGCCTCCAGTTCCTCGGAGGCGTAGAAGTGGCGCAGGGCGTGGAAGCCGTGCTCCCGGGATGGCTCCCGCCCGCGAGCGCCGTTTGTGTTGCCCTCCTCCAGCGGAGCGATCACGCCGGCCTCAGCCAGAGCGGGCTTCCACACGTAGGAGTTGAAGTAGTTCCGGTTGATGGCCTTCCGTTCGCGTCCTGTCACCAAGAGGTTGTAGGTCCTCGGCCGCCGGTGTTTGGCTTCAACCGGCGTCTCGGCAGGAGTCGGGTCGTCCCAAGGCAGCGTGACCGGGATCGGCGCGAACTGCTCCGTGTGCTGCTGGATGGCCCGAGCCACGCTGGATGGCAGCGGCACGTCCCGTACCTTGCGGCGAAACACAGCCTGGAGAGCGTCGCCCAGACGAGACGGATCGAGGTCGGACCGAGGTCCTTCTCCAGCCGCTTCTTCCAGTGGCGCAGGACTTCTGTGCCGATGGCGTTGAGCGGCTGAGCGCCCAGGTGGGGGAGTGTCTCATCAACGGCGGATCTGCTGATCAAGGGAGAGACGCCACGTGAGCGAGACGACGATCGATCACGAGTCCGTGGAGGAGCCGGCCGGTGGTGCGATGCCGTCGGCCGCGTCGGACGAGCAGCTCGTCGCGATGCTGGTTGACCGGGCCCGGAGCGAGGGCTTGCAACTGACCGGCGAGGGCGGGCTGTTGCAGATGCTGACCAAGCGGGTGCTGGAGTCCGCCCTCGAGGGCGAGATCACCGATCACCTCGGCTATGAGAAACATGATCCGGCCGGGCCGGCAACAGCCGCAACGGCACGCGGGCGAAGACTGTGCTGACCGATGTCGGCCCTGTCGAGGTGAAGGTGCCCCGCGACACCGCCGGCAGCTTCGAGCCGCAGATCGTCAAGAAGCGGCAGCGGCGCCTGACCGGCGTCGACGAGATGGTGCTCCCCGAGGCCGTGGAAACCGTCTGGCCTCGCACAATCGTGCAAACCTGCGTCGTTCACCTGCTGCGGAACAGCTTCCGCTACGCGGCCCGTCAGGACTGGGACAAGGTCGCCAAGGCCCTCAAGCCCGTCTACACCGCCCCCAGCGAGGACGCGGCCACGGAGCGGTTCCTGGAGTTCCAGGAGTCCTGGGGGCGGAAGTATCCGGCGATCGTGAAGCTGTGGTCGGACGCCTGGGCCGAGTTCGTGCCCTTCCTCTCCTTCGAGGTCGAGATACGCAAGGTCATCTGCAGCACGAACGCGATCGAGAGCGTCAACGCCCGCATACGCAAACGGTGGACCATGCGCTGGAAGGCACCCCTGAACGCCTTCCAGATCGCCTTCGAGGGCCGCCTGACCCCGAGCCACAACTGACCACTAAACAATCAAGATCAGCCGTTAAATTGACACACCCGCCGATAGGGCCGTGGGAGGATGCGGTCCATGACTTGCATTCGAAGGGGCCGTGCCGCGTAGAACACCAGCTTCGCTTCGGTCGCGGGAACGTGGCTGGGGAAGACCCTGGGTGCGGTATCGCGATGTCCCCGGACTATCGGGAGCAGCAAATGCCGCCGTCCGTGTGCTCGAACGGGAGCGATTGTCTCCGGGCGTCGTGGCAGTGGCGTTGAGCGTGTGGTCCGTGCGCGTCCATGGCACCAAACGCCGTTGGAGACGGTGGGAGGCTGAGTTCACCTGCCCTTGCTGCGGTGAGGGCTGGGCCCGGGACAAACTGCAAGACGCTCTGTTCATGCTTCCGCCAAGAGCCGCCGCCGAACTCCGGGTGCAGGTGGAGCGCCTGGACGTGATGCTCCTCGGGCGAACGCATCACGAGCCAATGGCAGACCCAGAGCTGGCGTGGTGGCATCGCAGGTGCTGACCGTGCCTATGCCACCCGCTGATTCGTTGGCTCTTGTATGACTGGTCGGGGCGATCTGACAGAGGCGGAGTGGCGACGTCTCGAGCCGCTCCTTCCGAGAGGCAACAACCGCTGCGGGCGGTGACGCGATCACCGTCAGGTGGTCAACGGCATCCTGCACCGGGTGCGGACCGGGGTGCAGTGGCGTGATCTGCCGGAACGCTATGGGCCGTGGAAGACCGTCTATGAGCGTCATCGACGCTGGTCGGCCGACGGAACCTGGGAACGGTTGCTCCAGCAGGTGCAGGCCCAAGCCGCCGGTGGGATTGACTGGGATGTCGCAGTTGACTCCACCTCGATCCGTGCCCAGCAGCAGGCAGCCGGCGCACGGAAGGCGCCGCCACCCGCCGCTTCAAAAGGGGCGGCGGCTATGGCACACCAGAGCGGAGGACCGTGGGTGAGACTGTGCGCCCGCCTGGTGGAGGTGGTGCAGGAGGTGAAGCGCGACAGGACCTAGCTCCGTCTTCGTTCCAGGCTGCTGGGGACCTGACGACGACAGGATATGTTCGATAATCACTTGAAACTTGCAGTTTCGAACAGATCAGGTGCCAGTAAGGATCAGGTCCGCACCTCGGCCCTCCCGTTCCGGATCACCGGACACGCACAGCGGTTCGCCGCCCCACAGCCGTCCGCCGCGCGGAAATTGCCCATTTGACCTCGCGGCCCGACAGGCGTTCCATAGGACATAAAGGACAGATAAGGCTGCTGACAGGAGGCGGCCCACCATGACCACCCGTTCGGACATCACACAACACCCGGACCTGGCCGAGATGCGTTCCCGCTTCGAGCGGGCGACGACCAATCCCCTGGCCCAGGCCGTCGAAGCACTGGGACTGGTGACCGGCGTCTATCTCGCGGCATCGCCGTGGATCGCCGGCTTCAGCGGCGTCACCGCCCTGGCGGTGACCAATCTGATCCTCGGTATCGCCTATGCGGTCTGCATGAGCGGCCTGGGATCCGCCTACGAACGTACTCACGCCATGGCGTGGGCAGCATGCCTCATCGGCGCCTTCACGATCATCTCGCCGTGGGTCGTCGCCGGAAACGTCGACACCACGCGAACCGTTGTGAACAACGTGATCGTCGGCGCCGTCGCCCTTCTGTGCGCCCTGGCCATGGCCGTCGGCGCTCGGACCGAACGCGTACGCGGCCGGTCCCTTGGTCCCTCTGCGATGAGCTGACCTGTCACAACCAGCAAGGGCCCCGGCATGAGCGCCGGGGCCCTTGCCGACCGCGCCGACCCAGCGGGGGGGCACGCGGTGACGCTCACGACCCCGGCGTCACGGTGCCCTTGAGGCGTTCCAGGTCATCGGGGCGGACCTGGATCACGATCAGGGCGATCACCGCGGAGAGGGCGGTGAAGACCGCGGCCACGATGAAGGCGGCGGACACGCCGGAGGTCAGGACCTGGTCGCTCCACGGGGCCGGCAGCTGACCCGTGGAGACGAACCGCAGCCGTTCCGCCGGTGTCGCCTGGGACATGAAGCGAGGGATCTGTTCCTCGGCCTCGTTAGTGCTGGCCGTGCCGAAGACGGTGACCAGGATGGACAGCCCGAGTGAACCGCCCACCTGCTGGGTGGCGTTGAGCAGGCCGGACGCGGCGCCGGACTCGTGCACCGGCACCCGCGAGAGCGCCATCAGCGTCAGGGAGACGAACTGCATGCCCATCCCGAGGCTGAAGACCAGCATGGGGCCGAGGACGCTTCCCGCGTAGGTGGAGTGGACGTCGATCAGGGTCAGCCACGCCAGGCCGGTCGCGGTGAGCAGCGCACCGGTCACCATGAAGGGCTTCGGTCCGTACTTCGGCAGCAGGTGCGAGGCCGTGCCCGCGCCCACCGCGATCACGGCGCTGACCGGCAGGAAGGCGAGTCCGGCCTGCAGGGGGCCGAAGCCCAGCACGTTCTGGACGAACAGGGTGAGGAAGAAGAACATCCCGAAGATCGCCGCGGCGAGGCAGAGCATGATGCCGTACGTGCCCGCCCGGTTGCGGTCGCCGAACATGTGCAGCGGGGTGATCGGCTGTTTCGAGCGCCGCTCGACGGTGATGAAGAGCGCGAGCAGCACCACGGCCGCCGTGAAGGACGCCAGCGTGAACACGTCGCGCCAGCCTTCCTGTGCCGCGCGGATGAACCCGTAGACCAGGGCCACCATGCCCAGGGTCGAGGTCAGCGCGCCGAGGAGGTCGAAGTGCCCGGGGTGCCGCTGGGACTCCCTGAGGTGGCGCGGGGCGGCGAGCGCGATCAGCAGTCCGATCGGCACGTTGACGAACAGCACCCAGCGCCAGTCGAGCCATTCGACGAGCATGCCGCCCGCCAGCAGACCGATCGCGCCGCCGCCCGCCGAGACGGCCGCGAAAGCGCCGAAGGCCCGGTTGCGTTCCGGGCCTTCCTTGAAGGTGGTGGTGATCAGGGCCAGCGAGGTCGGTGAGGCGATCGCCCCGCCGACACCCTGGAGGGCACGGGCGGCGAGCAGTTGGCCGGCGTTCTGGGCGAGTCCGCCGAGCAGCGAGGCGACGACGAACACCAGCACACCGAAGATGAAGACGCGGCGCCGGCCGAGGATGTCGCCGATGCGCCCGCCGAGCAGCAGCAGGCCGCCGAAGGTCAGTGTGTAGGCGTTGACCACCCATGACAGGGTGGTGGTGGAGAAGTCCAGCGACCTCTGGATGTGCGGCAGCGCGATGTTCACGATGGTGATGTCGAGGACCACCATCAGCTGGCAGGAGGCGATGACGAGGAGCGCCATCGCGTTCCCGCGCCCGCCCCGGTCGGAGGCGGTGTCCGATGTCGCTGATGCCGGTCGCGGGGTGGTCATGGCGCATCGTGCCTCTGTCGTGGCGCATCCCCTTCGGATGTCACCCGTTCAGCGGGTTTGTCAGACGGCTTCGTCCACTGTTCGACGTTAAGCCCGGCCCCGAGGGGGTCACCACTCGATCATGGGTGGGCGCCGGGCGGCGAAGGCATGGAGGACCGCTGCGGCGGCCGGTTTCACCGGTTGGTCCGCCGCCGCCCGCGCCCGGGTGTTCTCGGTCTCCGACTCACGCCCCCCGCGCGCCGTTCGACCGGCCGGCGGCCGTGCGGCAGGAGGGCCAGGGGCCGCGGGCGGGCGTGGCCGCAGGTCAGGGCAGGACGGCCGTCCCGTCCACCTCGACCAGGCACGCGTCGTCCCACAGCCTGACCACGCCGATCACCGCCATGGCCGGGTAGTCGCGGCCCGCCAACCTGCGCCAGATGCGGCCCAGTTCGACGGCGTGGGCGCGGTAGTCGTCGACATCGGTGGCGTAGACGGTGACGCGGGCGAGGTCGTGGGGGGTGCCGCCGGCCGCGGCGAGCGCGGTGAGCAGATTGGCCAGGGCCGTCTCGAACTGCTCGGGCAGCGTGCTTCCGACGACCTTGCCCTCGGTGTCCAGGGCGGTCTGGCCCGCGAGGAACACAAGCCGGGTACCGGACGCGGTGACGGCGTGGGAGAAGCCCGTGGGGGGCGACAGCTCGGCCGGGTTGTGCCGTTGCAGGCTCATCGGGACGCCTCCGCCGCGTACAGCTCCTTGGCGATGATCGTGCGCTGGACCTCGGTCGCACCCTCGTAGATGCGGGGGGCACGGACCTCTCGGTAGAGGTGTTCGAGCAGGTGGCCGCGCTGGAGGGCGCGGGCGCCGTGCAGCTGGACAGCCGAGTCGACGACATACTGCGCGGTCTCCGTCGCGAGCATTTTGGCCATCGCGGAACGTGTCGGCACGTCGGCCGCCCCCTCGTCGTACGCGCAGGCCGCCGCATACACCATCAGGCGGGCGGCCTCGGTGCGGGTGGCCATCTCGGCGACCGTGTGGGCGACCGACTGCAGGTCCTTGAGCGCGCCCCCGAAGGCCCTGCGGTGCGCTGTGTGCGCAAGGGTCGCGTCCAGGGCAGCGCGCGCCATCCCCACGGCGAACGCGCCGACGCTCGGGCGGAAGAGGTTGAGCGTGTCCATCGCGACGCGGAAGCCGCGGTCCGGCTCGCCGAGCAGGTCGTCGGCCGTCACCGGGACGTCGTCGAATGTGAGCGCGCCGATCGGGTGCGGGGAGAGCATGTCGAGAGCGGTGCCGCTGAGTCCGGGCCGGTCGGCGGGGACGAGGAACGCGGTGACGCCGCGCGCGCCCGCGCCTTCGGTGGTCCGCGCGAAGACGGAAGTGAAATCGGCCCCGGGGGCGTTGGAGATCCACCGCTTCTCGCCGCTGAGCCGCCAGCCGCGCCCGTCCGGCACCGCCTTCAGAGTGAGCGCGGCGGCATCCGAGCCGGCGTCGGGCTCGCTCAGCGCGAAGGCCGCCACCGCCCGCCCGGCCATCACCTCGGGGAGCCAGCGCCGGCGCTGGGCGTCGGTACCCGCCCGGACCAACGGGGAGGTGCCGAGGCCCTGGAGCGCGAGGGCGGTCTCGGCCTCGGTGCAGCCGTACGCCAGCGACTCGCGCAGCAGGCACAGTTCGAGGGCGCCGGCCGTGAAGAGGCGCTCCAGCAGGCCGAGTTCGCCGAGGGCCGCCACCAAGGGGCGGTTGACGTGCCCCGGTTCACCCTTCTCGGCGAGAGGGCGCAGGCGGGTGGCGGCCAGCGTGCGCAGCTCGGCACACCAGGCGGCCTGTACCGGATCCAGTGAGAATACGGGCATTCGCGCCCCACTTCGTACGGCCGGAGGTCCGGGGTGCCCCCCGGCGAAAGCACAGTATCGCGGACCGTTGACTGTCGTCACCATCACGATACGCTCGTTTCGCGACCCCACCACCAGAAGAGGGGCGAACGATGGAGCTGACACCTTCGGCCCACCTGGACACCTTCGCGCGCGACCGGCTGCCGCCCGTCGACGAGTGGCCGGAGATGGTCTTCGATCTGCCCTCGCTCCGGTACCCGCGACGCCTCAACTGCGCCGCCGAGCTCCTGGACGGCACCATCGCGCGCCACGGCGCCGGCCGGCCCGTCTTCCGTGTGGGCGCAGGCGGCGTCTGGACGTACGGCGAGCTGCGTGAGCAGGTCGACCGGATCGCCCATGTCCTCACCGGTGACCTGGGCGTGGTCCCCGGCAACCGGGTCCTGCTGCGGGGGCCGACCACGCCCCATCTCGCGGCCTGCTGGCTCGCCGTTCTCAAGGCAGGCGCGGTCGCGGTCACCGTGCTGGCCCAGCAGCGGGCGAAGGAGCTGGCCACGGTGTGCGAGATCGCCACGGTCCGGCTCGCCCTGTGTGACGTCCGGTCGGTCGACGACTTGGTCAAGGCCGAGGTACCGGGGCTGCGGATCACCACGTACGGCGGCGACGGGCCCGAGGACCTGCTGCGGCTGGCGGCGGCGCGGCCCCCGAAGCCCTACGAGGCGGTCGCGACGGCCGCCGACGACGTCGCGCTGATCGCGTTCACCTCCGGCACCACCGGCCGCCCCAAGGGCTGTATGCACTTCCACCGGGACGTCCTCGCGATCGCCGACACATTCTCGGCCCATGTGCTGCGGCCCGAGGCGGACGATGTGTTCGCCGGCAGTCCCCCGCTGGGGTTCACCTTCGGGCTCGGCGGCCTCGTGGTCTTCCCGATGCGGGCCGGGGCGTCCGCTCTGCTGCTGGAACAGGCCGGCCCGACACAGTTGCTGCCCGCGATCGCGGAGCACCAGGTGTCGGTCCTGTTCACGGCCCCCACCGCCTACCGCGTGATGCTGGACAACCTCGACGGGCACGACGTCGGCTCGCTGCGACGGTGTGTGTCGGCCGGTGAGAACCTCCCCGAGGCGACCTGGCGGTCCTGGCACGAGCGGACCGGTCTGCGCCTCATCAACGGCATCGGCGCCACCGAACTGCTGCACATCTTCATCTCCGCGGCGGACGACGCGATCCGGCCGGGCACCACCGGGATCCCCGTACCGGGCTGGCAGGCCCGGGTGGTGGACGAGCAGGGCGTGCCGCTGCCCGACGGCGAGCCGGGGCTGCTGGCCGTACGCGGTCCGGTCGGCTGCCGCTATCTGTCCGACCCCCGGCAGCGGGAATACGTGCGCGGCGGCTGGAACATCACGGGCGACACCTACGTACGCGAACCGGACGGCTGGTTCCGCTACGTCGCACGCGCCGACGACATGATCATCTCGGCCGGGTACAACATCGCGGGCCCCGAAGTGGAAGAAGCCCTGCTGCACCACCCCGACGTGGCCGAGGCAGCGGTCGTCGGGCGGCCCGACGAGCTGCGCGGCCAGATCGTGGTCGCCTGTGTCGTGCTGCGCGAGGGCGCGGAGCGCGGCGACGGCACGGCCGAGAAGCTGACCGAGTCGGTCAAGCAGCGCCTCGCGCCGTACAAGTGCCCGCGCGAGATCGTGTTCCTCGACGCGCTGCCGCGTACACCGACCGGCAAGCTGCAGCGCTACCGGCTGCGCGCTCTAGAGTGATCACGTGGCCGAGCAGCACACCCCCGGATCCCTGATCGTCACCCTGTACGGCGCCTACGGACGCGAGCACACGGGTTCCCTCGCCGTGGCCGAGCTCATCCGGCTGCTGGGCGTCCTCGGCGTGGACCCGCCGTCGGTGCGGTCCTCGGTGTCCCGGCTCAAGCGCCGCGGACTGCTGGTGGCCGAGCGCACCGCGGACGGCGCGGCCGGTTACGCCCTGTCCGCGGACGCCCGTCAGCTCCTCGACGACGGCGACCGGCGGATCTACGCGGCCTCGTCGGCCGACCTCGGCGACGGCTGGGTCATCGCCGTCTTCTCCGTCCCCGAGGCCGAACGCCACAAGCGGCATCTGCTGCGCTCCCGCCTGGTCAGACTGGGCTTCGGGGCGGCGGCACCGGGCGTGTGGATCGCTCCCGCCCGCCTGTTCGACGAGACGCAGCACACCCTGCGCCGCCTCCAGCTCGACGCGTACGTGGACCTGTTCCGCGGCGAGCATCTCGGTTTCATGCCCACGGCGGAGGCGGTCTCGCGCTGGTGGGACCTGGCGGCGATCGCCAAGCAGCACGAGGAGTTCCTCGATCTCCACGAGCCGGTGCTGCGCTTGTGGGAGGCGCGGGAGGACACCCCCGCGGAGGACGCCTACCGGGACTATCTGCCGGCCCTGGACTCCTGGCGCCGGCTTCCGTACGCGGACCCGGGGCTGCCCGCCGAGCTGGTGCCCCAGGGCTGGCCCGGCGGCCACTCGTGGGAGGTCTTCGCCCGGTTGCACGCCCGGCTGCGGGACGCGGGCGCGGCCTTCGTACTGGGCGCACGGGGCTGATCAGCTCAGGGTGAGCCGGGGCCTCGGGGCATCGGTGCGGCCTGTCGGGGGCTTGCGGCTGCCCGCGAGGTACGGCAGCGGCCAGCGAGCGGCGTCTCCGGCGTAGTCCTGGTCGGCCGCCGCGTGCAGAGTCCAGTGGGGATCGTAGAGGTGCGGCCTGGCCAGGGCGCAGAGGTCGGCGCGGCCGGCGAGCAGGATCGAGTTGACGTCGTCCCAGGAGGAGATGGCGCCCACGGCGATGACCGGGACGCCCGCCTCGTTGCGGATCCGGTCGGCGTACGGGGTCTGGTACGAGCGGCCGTACTCGGGACGTTCGTCCGGCACGACCTGGCCGGTGGAGACGTCGATCGCGTCGGCGCCGTGTGCGGCGAAGGCGCGGGCGATCGCGACGGAGTCCTCGGGGGTGGTGCCCCCTTCGGCCCAGTCGGTCGCGGAGACGCGGACGGTCATGGGCCGGTCCTCCGGCCAGATCTCCCGCATCGCGTCGAACACCTCCAACGGGAAGCGGAGCCGGCCCTCCAGGGAGCCTCCGTAGCCGTCCGTGCGCCGGTTGGTCAGCGGGGAGAGGAAGCCGGAGAGCAGGTAGCCGTGCGCGCAGTGAAGTTCGAGGAGGTCGAAGCCGCTGTCGGCCGCGCGGCGGGCGGCCGCGGCGAACTGGGCGCGGACCTCGGCGAGTCCGGCGCGGTCCAGTGCGTGCGGGACCTGATTGACGCCGGGGCGGTACGGGAGCGGGGAAGCGGCGGACACGGGCCAGTTGTCCTCGTCCAACGGCTGGTCGATGCCTTCCCACATCAGCTTGGTGGAGCCTTTGCGGCCGGAGTGGCCGAGCTGGACCCCGATCGCGGTGCCCGGCGCCCGGTGGTGGACGAAGTCGGTGACGCGGCGCCATGCGGCGGCCTGTTCGTCGGTGTAGAGCCCGGTGCAGCCGGGAGTGATCCGGCCCTCGCGGCTCACGCACACCATCTCGGTCATCACCAGTCCAGCGCCGCCGAGCGCACGGGCACCGAGGTGGACGAGGTGGAAGTCGCCGGGGAGCCCGTCCCGCGCGACGTACAGGTCCATGGGCGAGACGACGACGCGGTTGCGCAGGGTCAGTCCCCGCAGCCGGAAGGGGGTGAACATGGGCGGGGTGTCCGGCGGGCACCCGAAGTCCCGCTCCACGGCCCCGGTGAAGGCGGCGTCACGCAGCCGCAGATTGTCGTGGGTGACCCGGCGACTGCGCGTGAGCAGGTTGAAGGCGAACTGCCGGGCCGGCTGGTCGAGGTAGGTCGCGAGCTCCTCGAACCAGCGCAGGCTCGCGGCGGCGGCCCGCTGGGTGGACTCGACGACGGGACGGCGCTCGCTCTCGTAGGCGGCGAGTGCCGCGGCCAGGTCGGGGTGTTCCTGGACGCAGGCGGCCAGCGCGAGGGCGTCCTCGACGGCGAGCTTGGTGCCCGAGCCGATGGAGAAGTGCGCGGTGTGGGCGGCGTCGCCGAGGAGGACGACGTTGCCGTGCGACCAGCGCGCGTTGACCACGGTGCGGAAAGCGGTCCAGGCGGAGGAGTTGCCGCGCAGGGGGCGGCCGTGGAGAGCCTCACTGAAGATCTTGGCGCAGCGTGCGGCGGACTCCTGCTCGTCGAGTTCGTCGAAGCCCGCGGCGTGCCACACCTCCTCGCGCATCTCGACGATGACGGTGGAGGCGTCGGCCGCGAAGGGGTAGCCGTGCAGCTGCATGACGCCGTGCTCGGTCTCGGCGATCTCGAACCGGAAGGAGGGGAAGGCGAAGTCGGCGGCGAGCCAGATGTAGCGGCAGCGGTGGGTGGTGATCCGGGGGCCGAACGCGTCGGCGTGGGCCTCCCGGGTGGCGCTGTGCACGCCGTCGGCGGCGATGACGAGGTCGTGGTCCACGGCGAGGTCGGCGGCGGGCGGTGCGGGCGTGCGGAAGCGGAGGCGTACGCCGAGGGACGCGCAGCGCTCGTGCAGGATCTCCAGCAGTCGTCGCCGGCCGAGTGCGGCGAAGCCGTGCCCGCCGGAGGTGAGGAGGTGTCCGCGGTGGACGACGTCGATGTCGTCCCACCGGACGAACTCGTCCTTCAGCGCGCCGTGGACCACGGGGTCGGCGTGCTCGATGCCGCCCAGCGTCTCGTCGGAGAGGACGACGCCGAAGCCGAAGGTGTCGTCGGGCGCGTTGCGTTCGTAGACGGTGATGTCGCGGGCCGGGTCGAGCCGCTTGAACAGCGCGGCGGCGTACAGTCCCCCGGGTCCGCCACCGATGACGGCGACGCGCAGGGGGCGCCGGGCACTGGGCGGCGGGACAGGGGACATGTCAGCGGCCCTGCCAGCTGGGCGCGCGCTTCTCGGTGAAGGCGGCGTGGAACTCCGCGTAGTCCTGGCCGTTCATCAGCAGCGCCTGGGTGGCCGCGTCCATCTCGACGGCGGCGGCGAGCGGCATGTCCAGTTCGGCGGTGAGCAGGGCCTTGGTCTGTGCGTACGCCAGCGCGGGCCCGTCCGCGAGATGGCGGGCCAGCTCGGCCGCACGCTTGTCCGCCTGGCCCTCGTCGACCAGTTCGCTGAGGAGACCGATCCGTTCGGCCTCGGGCGCGCGCACCGGTTCGCCGAGCATCAGCAGCCGGGTGGCGTGGCCGAGCCCGACGACCCGCGGCAGCAGGTACGCCGCGCCCATGTCGCCGCCGGACAGCCCCACCTTGGTGAACAGGAAGGCGAACTTCGCCGAGGCGTCGGCGATCCGGAAGTCGGCGGCCAGCGCCAGTACCGCACCCGCCCCGGCGGCCACCCCGTGCACCGCGGCGACGACGGGGAAGGGGCACTCCCGGATCGCGCGGACGACCTGTCCCGTCATCCGGTTGAAGTCCAGGAGCTGGGCGGTGTCCATGGACAGGGTCGCGCCGATGATCTCGTCGACGTCACCGCCCGAACAGAAGCCGCGGCCCTCGCCGCCGAGCACGAGCGCCCGTACGGAACGCTCGCGGGAGAGCTCGGCGAGCAGATCGCGCAGGTCGGCGTACGCGCCGAAGGTGAGCGCGTTGAGCTTTTCGGGCCGTTCCAGCGTGACGTTCGCCACGCCGTCCTGTCGGGTCAGCCGCAGGTGGCGCCATTGCTCGGTGCGCGTCGCGGAACCGGAAAAGGGGCTCATGAGTGGGGCCTCCTTCGGCGGACGGTCGTCCTGCTGCCTGCCGTTCGAAGCTATCACCCATTCGTGACTGCCGTCACGGGCGCGCGATATCCGTCTTGTGACAGTACTGGGGGCGCGTCCCGTTTCTGGCACAGGTCCCGACGGGAAGCCCTCGGGGCCCTTGTCGGGCGTGAAGGTGTTCGTAGGGTGAACACACCACCGCCACCGAACGGACATTCCCCGTGCCCGAAGCCCCCGACTACGCCTCCTGGCGCATCGCGCTGCCGCACACCACGGCGGCCGTGCCCATGGCCCGCGCGATGATCCGCGCCGCACTGACGGACATCGAGGCGTCGCCGGACAGCGACACGGCCGAGCTGCTCACGGCGGAACTGGTGGCCAACGCGGTGGAGCACACCCCGCACCGCGTGCCCATAGAGCTGGTGATCGAGCTGATGCCCACGGGCTGTCATGTCGAGGTGCACGACGCCGATCCGGCGCCGCCCGGCGATCTCTCACCGGCGGCGCCGGCTCATGTGCCCGATCCGTGGCAGGAGCACGGCCGCGGACTGCTGCTCGTGAGGACACTCAGCTCGACCTGTGGGCACCGCCCGACGGCCCGCGGCAAGGCGGTCTGGTTCACTCTGCCCGTACGGCGCTGACGAGCTCCGGCGGCCCGGGACAGGATGACGGGCCGACCGCCCGCCCGGGACCGGATGACGGGCCGACCGCCCGCCCGGGACCGGATGACGGGCCGACCGCCCGCCCCGAGTGGCGCCGGCCGGGGAGCGCGTGGACGACCGCACCGGCAAGCGGGTCGTGGGGCGCGACGCAGTTCGTGCTCGTCGCGCACAAGGGAGTGGGGTCCGGGCACGCGAGCCCGGACCCCACCGAGGACGGCTCCCCACCGCCGATACACATGTCACCCACGTGGGGGGCGTGGCTATTCAGTGGTGGCGAGTGTGGCGACCATGACGGCCTTGATCGTGTGCATACGGTTCTCCGCCTGGTCGAAGACGACGGAGTGGGCCGACTCGAAGACCTCGTCGGTCACCTCCAGCTCCACGAGCCCATGGCGCTCGTGGATCTCGCGCGCGACCGAGGTGCCGAGGTCGTGGAAGGCCGGCAGGCAGTGCAGGAACTTCACGTCCGCGTTGTCCGTCGCGCGCAGCACGTCCATGGTCACCGCGTACGGACCGAGCATCTTGACCCGCTCGTCCCAGACCTCCTTGGGCTCGCCCATGGAGACCCAGACATCGGTGGCGACGAAGTCAGCGCCGCGCACACCCGCGGCGATGTCCTCGGTGAGGGTGATCCGCGCACCGCTCCCCTCGGCGGCCCGGCGGGCCGCGGCGACGATCTCCTCGGCCGGCCAGTACGCCCGCGGCGCGACGATGCGCACGTCCATGCCCAGCAGGGCACCGGTGGCCAGGTAGGAGTTGCCCATGTTGAAGCGGGCGTCTCCCAGGTAGGCGAACGAGATCTCCGTCAGCGGCTTGTCGGTGTACTCGGTCATCGTCAGCACATCGGCGAGCATCTGGGTGGGGTGCCAGTCGTCGGTGAGCCCGTTGTAGACGGGCACCCCCGCATACCCGGCCAGCTCCTCGACGGTCTCCTGCGCGTCACCGCGGAACTCGATCGCGTCGAACATCCGGCCCAGCACTCGGGCGGTGTCCTTGGCGGACTCCTTGCTGCCGATGTGGGAGCCGGACGGGTCGATATAGGTCGTGGACGCGCCCTGGTCGGCAGCGGCGACCTCGAAGGCGCAGCGCGTCCGGGTCGACGACTTCTCGAAGATCAGCGCGATGTTCTTGCCACGCAGCCGCTGGACCTCGGCACCTGCCCGTTTGGCGGCCTTGAGGTCAGCGGCCAGGCCGATCAGGCCACGGAACTCCTCGGCCGTGAAGTCCAGCTCCTTGAGGAAGTGGCGGCCTTCGAGATGTATCGCCATGGTGGCTGCTCCTGGGTCGCGAAATGCGGTGACCTTGGAAGTCTATACGACTCAATGCATCTCTATACAGCATCCCTCTCCACAGGACAGCTCATGCAGCGCGGACCGCCCCTCCCCCGACCCAGCTCACTGCCCGGTATCTCGATCACTTCGATGCCCTGTTTGCGCAGATGGGTGTTGGTGGTGACGTTGCGCTCGTAGGCCACGACGACACCGGGTTCGACGGCGAGCACATTGCAGCCGTCGTCCCACTGCTCGCGCTCGGCCGAGTGCACGTCCTGCGTCGCGGTCAGCACCCGGATGTCCTTCATCCCGAGCGCCGCCGCGATCGCGTCGTGCATACGCTCCGGCGGATGGTCGCTCACCTTGAGCGCGCCGATGCCGTCGGCCGGTTCGATGGTGTACGAGCGGAGCATGCCGAGGCCCGCGTACTGCGTGAAGGTGTCCCCGTCGACCATCGTCATCACGGTGTCCAGGTGCATGAACGCCCGGCGCTTGGGCATGTCCAGAGCCACGATCGTGCGGGCGGAACCTGCCGCGAACAGCCCGCGCGCCAGCATCTCCACGGCCTGCGGTGTGGTGCGCTCGCTCATCCCGATCAGTACCGCGCCGTTGCCGATCACCAGCACGTCGCCGCCCTCGATGGTGGAGGGATAGTCGTCCTGCCCCTCCGACCAGTGGTGGAACGGCTCGTCCTCTCCGCCCACGAAATGCGGATGGTGCTTGTAGATGGCCTCGAAGTGCACCGTCTCCCGCTGCCGGGCCGGCCAGCGCATCGCGTTGATGGAGACGCCGTCGTAGATCCAGGCCGAAGTGTCCCGGGTGAAGATGTGGTTGGGCAGGGGGTGGAGAAGGAAGTCGTCCAGGTCCATCACATGGAAGCGGACGGACGTCGGCTCACTGTGACCGGCCAGGAACTCCCGCTTGGTCATCCCCCCGACCAGTGCCTCGACGAGATCGGAGGTGGGCAGCGCGTCGAACGCGGCCCGCAGGTGATCGGTCGCGAGCGGCCCGTACTCCTTCTCGTCGAAGACGCGGTCCAGAACGAGCTTTCTGGCCTCGGGGATCTCCAGCGACTCGCGCAGCAGATCGCCGAAGAGATGCACCTCCACCCCTCGGTCACGCAGAACGTCCGCGAAGCCGTCGTGTTCCTGACGGGCGCGGCGCACCCACAGCAGGTCGTCGAAGAGCAACGCGTCCTTGTTGCTCGGCGTCAGCCGCTTCAGCTCCAGATCGGGCCGGTGGAGGATGACCTGGCGCAGCCGCCCGGCCTCGGAGTCGACATGGAATCCCATACCTCTATCCTCGCCGCGCGGACGGCCCTTCACCCGGCGAACGGCCGACCTCGTCACAGCGCTCGCGGCGTCGACGCGCCGGTCCCCACACCTCGACAGGAGCACGGGCATCACAGGCCGGGCGGCGGGTCACGTCACGGCGTCAGCGAACGTGGTACCTGGCACGCGGGGCCAGTGGGCCCGCGCCGTGGGTTACGTCGGGGGCAGCAGGCGCGGCAGCAGGCGGCGGCGGGCCGGGCGGGGTCGGCGCGGTCGGTGACGTTCGGACAGCCCGTGGCGGCGTCAGTGGGCGCGGGACCTGGCGGCGTCGGGCCGGTGGGGCCGCGCGCCCGGTGACGCGCGGGCAGCCTGTGACGGCACGGCGTCAGTGGCGCGGTGCCTCCTGGTGGACGCCGCACGCCGGCGCGCGATGCAGCGCCTCTGTCGCGGCCTGCGTCGCGGCGCACGGCAGCTTCGCCATCCGCTTCGTCTCCGGGTCCGGCAGCGTCTGCGAGGTCGCGCTCCGCGTATGGAACCAGAACGCCGCAGCGCGTGCATCCGCAGGCTCGGCGCTGCCACGGCGCTGCGGGGAGGCACTGACAGTGCCTCCCCGCAGCCGACCGGACCTGTTCAGAGCCGGGGGTCGACCGGCTCCGACTCCAGGGCCAGCACCGCGAACACGGCCTCGTGGACCCGCCACAGCGGCTCCCCGTCGGCAAGCCGGTCCAGTGCCTCCAGCCCCAGGGCGTACTCGCGCAGGGCGAGTGAGCGCTTGTGGTTCAGGAACCTCTGGCGCAGCCGCTCCAGGTTGTGCGGACGGGTGTACTCCGGGCCGTAGATGATGCGCAGGTACTCACGGCCGCGGACCTTGATGCCCGGCTGCACCAGCCGGCCCTTGCCGTCCTTGGCGAGCGCCCGCAGCGGCTTGACGACCATGCCCTCGCCGCCGCGGCCCGTCATCTCCAGCCACCAGTCCACGCCCGCGCGCACGGACTCCTCGTCGCCGGTGTCGACGACCAGTCGCCGAGTGACCTGGAGCAGCCCGGTCGGGTCGTGCTCCACGAGCCGGTCCAGCCAGGCGAGCTGCTCGTCGTGCGCGACCGAGGCGAGCGAGCGGCCCCGGCAGGCGAGGACCTGGAACGGCGCGAGCCGCACCCCGTCGAGGCCGTTGGTCGTCCAGCAGTAGCGGCGGTAGGCGTCCGTGAACGCCGCGGCGTCGGTGGCCCGGTCGAGCTGCCGGGTGTGCAGGTCCGCCACGGCGACGCCTCGTGCGACGGCTGCCTCCAGCGCCGCGCCCGCCTTGGGCAGCACGGCGCCCGAGGCGGCGCCGACCGCCGCGTACTGGGAGCGCAGCAGACCGGACGCCTTCAGCGACCAGGGCATCAGTTCGCCGTCCAGCAGCAGCCAGTCGGTGTCGAGTTGGTCCCACAGCCCGGCCGCGCCGACGGCCGTGCGCAGTCGCTGGAGGATCTCCTCGGTGACCGCCTCGTCGTCGAAGAACGGCCGCCCGGTACGGGTGTGCAGAGCGCCGGTGGGGCCGTCCACGCCGAACCGCTCCCGGGCCGCGTCCGCGTCGCGGCACACGAGCGCGACCGCACGCGACCCCATGTGCTTCTCCTCGCACACGACCCTGTCGATGCCGTCGGCCCGGTACTGGAGGAACGCCTCGGCCGGATGCTCCAGGTACCCCTCCTCCCGCGACGTGGCGGTGGGCGCCATCGTCGGCGGCAGATAGGCGAGCAGCCGGGGGTCGACGGCGAAGCGGCTCATGACCTCCAGCGCCGCGGCCGCGTTCTCCTCGCGCACGCCGATGCGTGCCATGTGCCGGGTCTCGACGATCCGGCGGCCCGACACGTCGGCGAGGTCGAGCGGGCGTCCCTCGCGGCCACCGGGCGCCTCGGCGACGAGCGGCCTGGTCGGCTCGTACCAGACCTTTTCGGCGGGCACGTCGACCAGGTCCCGCTCCGGCCAGCGCAGCGCGGTCATCCTGCCGCCGAAGACGGCGCCGGTGTCCAGGCAGATGGTGTTGTTGATCCACGAGGTGTTCGGCACCGGCGTGTGTCCGTAGACGACGGCTGCCCGGCCGCGGTAGTCCTCGGCCCAGGGGTAGCGCACGGGCAGCCCGAACTCGTCGGTCTCTCCGGTCGTGTCGCCGTACAGCGCGTGCGAACGGACGCGGCCGGAGGTGCGGCCGTGGTACTTCTCGGGCAGGCCGGCGTGGCAGACGACGAGCCTGCCCTCGTCGAGCACGTAGTGGCTGACGAGGCCGTCGATGAACTCCCGCACCTGCTCCCGGAAAGCGGGGTCGCGGGCGTCCTCCTTCTCCAGCTGCTCGACGGTCTCGGCGAGCCCGTGCGTGTGCTGGACGGATCGTCCCTTGAGGTAGCGCCCCAGCTTGTTCTCGTGGTTGCCCGGTACGCACAGGGCGTTGCCCGCCGCGACCATGCCCATGACGCGGCGCAGCACTCCGGGACTGTCGGGGCCGCGGTCGACGAGGTCGCCGACGAAGACGGCCGTACGGCCCTCGGGGTGAACGCCGTTGTCGTAGCCGAGCTTGCCGAGCAGGGTCTCCAGCTCGGAGCTGCAGCCGTGGATGTCGCCGATGATGTCGAACGGTCCGGTGAGATGGCGCAGGTCGTTGTAGCGGCGTTCGAGGACGATCTCGGCGCTGTCGACCTCCTCCGGGCTGCGCAGGACGTGGACCTTGCGGAAGCCCTCGCGTTCCAGTCCGCGCAGGGAGCGGCGCAGTTCGCGGCGGTGGCGCGCGATGACATGGCCGGGCATGCCGGCGCGGTCGGGGCGGGTGGCGTTGCGCGCGGCGCAGACGTCCTCGGGGAGGTCGAGGACGATGGCGATGGGCAGCACGTCGTGCTCGCGGGCGAGGCGTACGAGCTGCCGGCGGCTCTCGGTCTGCACGTTGGTGGCGTCGACGACGGTCAGCCGTCCGGCGGCGAGCCGCTTGCCCACGATGTAGTGCAGGACGTCGAACGCGTCACCGCTCGCGCTCTGGTCGTTCTCGTCGTCGGCGACGAGGCCCCGGCAGAAGTCGGAGGAGACGACCTCGGTGCGCTTGAAGTGCTTGTGGGCGAACGTGGACTTGCCCGAACCGGTGGCACCGACGAGGACCACGAGGGACAGGTCGGTCACCGGGAGCCGCCGGCCGGGGGCGGCGGCGGTCGCGGTGGTTTCCGTGGTGCTGGTCATGCGGCGGTCGCCTGCTTCGTGGTCGTGTCGGTCGTCGTCTTCTCGAACACCGCCATCTGGGTCGGCGGGCCCACCTCGGGGTCGTCGGGGCCGACGGGGACGAAGCGCACCGCGTAGCCGTGGCGCCCGGCGACGGCTTCGGCCCAGGTCCGGAACTCCTCGCGGGTCCATTCGAATCGGTGGTCGCCGTGGCGCACATGGCCGGCGGGCAGCGTCTCCCAGCGGACGTTGTACTCGACGTTCGGAGTGGTCACCAGCACGGTCTGCGGGCGCGCGGAGCCGAACACCGCGTATTCGAGGGCGGGCAGCCTCGGCAGGTCGAGGTGCTCGATGACCTCGCTGAGCACTGCGGCGTCGTAGCCCGCGAGCCGCTTGTCGGTGTACGTGAGGGAGCCCTGGATCAGTGCGACGCGGGCGGCCTGCCGCTCGCCGAGGCGGTCCAGCTTGAGCCGGCGCCCGGCGATGGTCAGGGCACGCACCGATACGTCGACGCCGACGATCTCGGTGAACCGGACGTCCTTGAGCAGCGCCTGCACCAACTGGCCCTGCCCGCAGCCCAGGTCGAGGACACGGCTCGCGCCGGCGGCGCGCAGCGCCTCGAGGATCGCTTCCCTGCGCTGCTCGGCGAGCGGTACCGGGCGCTCCTCGGTGTCCTTGGTCTCGTCCACGGCGTTGTCCACGTCCTCGACACGGAGGTCGTCGGCCTCGGCGAGGCGCACCAGTTCCAGGCGCTCCATGGCCTGCCGGGTCAGTCCCCAGCGGCGGGACAGGTAGCGGCTGGTGATGAGCTTCTGCTCAGGGTGTTCGGCGAGCCAGCCCTCGCCCGCGCGCAGCAGCTTGTCGACCTCGTCCGGTGCGACCCAGTAGTGCTTGGCGTCGTCGAGGACGGGGAGCAGGACGTACAGCTGACGCAGGGCGTCGGCGAGCCGCAGCTCCCCTTCGAGCACCAGCTGCACATAGCGCGATGCGCCCCATTCGGGGAACTGCTCGTCGAGGGGCACCGGTTCGGCCTCGACCGAGGTCCAGCCGAGCGGTTCGAACAGCGCCCGGACCAGATCGGCGCCGCCACGGGCGGCGACCGCCGGCACCTCGATGCGCAGCGGCAGCGTGGCCTCGGCCCGTTCGGGCAGGGCGGCGCACACACCGCGCAGCGCGGTCTTGAACACCGTGCTCAACGCCACGGCCAGCAGTGACGACGCCGCGTAGGGGCGGTCGTTGACGTATTGGGCCAGCGCCGAGTCGGGGGCGCCGCCGCGGCCCTTGCCCTTGCCGCGCCGTACGAGCGCCACCGGATCCACCTCCAGCAGCAGTGCGGCCGTGCACCGTTCCGCGGACGCCTCGGGGTAGAAGACATGTGCGGTGCCGTGCGAGGTGGAGAACGCCTGCGCCTTGTCGGGGTGCTTGTGCAGCAGGAAGCCGAGGTCGGTCGCGGGACGTTCAGGGGTACCGGTCGTACTGATCGTCAGGAACACGCGTTTGAGTATCGTGCGCTCGGTCCGCCCCGACCAGCAGTTTTTGTCACAATCGGGCCCCAGAGCGCCACCACCGCGCGGCAGGCGTCACTCCGTGCCCAGGAGTCGGGCCAGCGCCCCGATCTGCGCCGGGCCCACACGGCAGCAGCCGCCGACGAGCCGGGCTCCGCCGGCACACCAGGCGCGCGCCGCGGCAGGGTCGTACGCGCTCGCGCCCTGCCAGCGCCGCTCGACGGCGTCCCATCCCTCGCCGCTGTTGGGGTAGGCGACCACGGGTTTGCCGGTGACCTCGGCTGCGGTGCGGACCGCCGCGGCCACCTCGTCCGGGTCGCAGCAGTTCACGCCGACCGCGAGCACGCCGTCCCGGCCCGCGGTCAGCGCGAACGCCTCCGCGAGGTCCTGGCCGGCCCGGGTCCGCCCGCCCGTGACGGTGTACGACAGCCACACCGGTACGCCGCATCCCTCGGTCGCCCGCAGCAGCGCCCGCGCCTCGTCGGCGTCCGGAACGGTCTCCAGGGCCAGCACGTCCGGACCGGCGGCCACGAGGGCCTCGATCCGCGGCCGGTGGAAGCGCTCCAGCTCCGCCGTGGTCAGCCCGTAACGGCCCCGGTACTCGCTGCCGTCGGCCAACATCGCCCCGTACGGGCCGACCGAGGCGGCGACCCACACCTCACGGGGCGCCGCTTCGGCCGCGCTGCGCGCCAGTGCGACGCTCCGGCCGAGGAGGCGGGCGGCCTCGTCGTGCCGGACGCCCCGGCGGGCGAACCCCTCGAACGTGGCCTGGTAGCTCGCGGTGATCAGCACCTGGGCGCCCGCCCGTAGGTATGCCGCGTGCGCCGCTTCGATCTGCCGTGGATCGTCGGCGAGGAGCCGTGCCGACCAGAGGTCGTCCGACAGGTCGCAGCCCTGTGCCTCCAACTGGTTGGACAGCCCCCCGTCGAGGACGAGGACGTCCCGGGCGAGCGCTTCGGCGAGTGTGCGGGCGGGTCTCACGGTGGCTCCCGGAAATCAGGTCAGCTGAGCCATGACCTGGGCGGAGATGAGCTCCAGGTGGTCCAGATCGTGCAGGTCCAGCACCTGGAGGTAGATCCGGGACGAGCCGGTCGCCGCATAGTGGCCGATCTTGTCGACGGCCTCGGCCGGGGACCCGGCCAGTCCATGCGCCTTGAGCTCGTCCACGTCGCGGCCGATCGCCGCCGCGCGGCGGGCCACCTCGCCGTCGTCCTTGCCGACGCATACCACCAGCGCGTTCGAGTAGATCAGGTCGTCGGGGGAGCGTCCGGCCTTCTCGGCGGCGGTACGGACCCGGCCGAACTGGCGCTCGGTGTCCTCGACCGAGGAGAAGGGCAGGTTGAACTCGTCGGCGTACCGCGCGGCGAGGCGGGGCGTGCGGGTCGCGCCGTGACCGCCGATCAGCACGGGGATCTTGTCCTGGACGGGCTTGGGCAGGGCCGGGCAGTCGATCAGCCGGTAGTGGTCGCCCTCATAGGTGAAGGTCCTGCCGACCTCGGTGGCCCACAGGCCGGTGACGATCTCCAGTTGCTCCTCGAGCCGGGCGAACTTCTCCGTGGGGAAGGGGATGCCGTACGCCTGGTGCTCCTCCTCGAACCAGCCCGCGCCCAGCCCCAGTTCGATCCTGCCGCCCGACATCTGGTCGGCTTGGGCGACCTGGATGGCCAGCACGCCGGGGAGCCGGAAGGTGGCCGCCGTCATCAGTGTGCCGAGGCGGATCCGCTTGGTCTCGCGGGCCAGACCGGCAAGGGTGATCCAGGCGTCGGTCGGGCCGGGCATGCCGCCGGCGGAGCCCATGCGCAGGTAGTGGTCGGACCGGAAGAAGGCGTCGAAGCCGAGCTCCTCGGTGGCCGTCGCGACGCGCAGCAGGGTGTCGTAGCTCGCCCCTTGCTGAGGCTCGGTGAAGATTCGAAGATCCATGCATCCATCCTGCACCTTTCGCCGCCGCGCACTCAGGTCACGAGGGCAGGTGACGAGTGCCGGTCACGCGGCACGTTCACCAGGCCGGCATCACGCGGCCGGGATCACGCGGCGCCGGTCGCGTGGGCCGGTTCACACAGCGCGGGCTCACGCGGCGCCGGTCACGAGGTGCCGGCCGCCGGCCCCATCTCGGCGACGGTCCCCGCCGGGCCCGCCCGGCCGCGGACCGTTTCGGGAGGGCGCTCGGGCTGGTGCTCCGCGAGGCGGCGCAGCATGCCACGCACACGGTCGCTCGACTCGTCCGCGGCGTCTATCGTCTCGATGCACTGCCAGTAGAGCCCCTCGTCGTCGGTGGCGCAGGCGACGCCGACGAGAGCAATGCCGACCTCGCCGAGCAGGACGTTCAGCCCGATCAGCGCGGCCTCCGGGTCGCTCACTCCCGACAGTTGCGTGGCCCGCGCGCCTCCGCTGCGCACCATCGGATGGTCGAGCACACCGCACCCGCGCCCGCCGATCTCGCCGAGCCCCCGGGCCTCGCCTCTGAGTTCGGCGGGCCCGCTCATCACGAGCCGGCTGCCGATCGCCTGGGCCAGCGCCTGGATCTGCCAGGCCTCGGCGACGATCTCCGGCGCGGACCGGCTCTGCGCCAGTGCATGGCGGCTGATCTCGATGAGCCGTAACGCTTCCATGAGCGCTCCCCCGTTCGTACGACTTCCTGCCCACTCAGTTCATTACCCAGAGTGAAGGTCATCGACCAAAAAAGCCAAGGGAATTCGGAAATCTGTGGACACCAAGGCTGTTGTGGATAACTCAATAACTCCAAAGAGTGACGGAGGAGTGTCGTAGCAGCCGTGGCGCCCCCTCACCGCATCTATCCGAATCTGTCCGACGCGACCCCGGACCACCCCTGCGGCGCCCCCGAGCGCCCCGGGTCGCACCCCGGCCGCACCCCCGGCCGCACCCCGGCAGACCCGGGTGATCCCGCGCCGCTACGGGGCTGGAAAACGCCCCTCGTTGCGGTCGATCTTGTCGGACAGGGCCTGAAGCACGTCGATCCCGAGCACCTCGCAGAACTGGAGCAGATACGCGAGCACATCCGCGACCTCGTCCCGCACCCGGTGCGCCGTGCCGTCGTCCTCCATCACACGTGCCGACTGTTCGGGCGTCAGCCACTGGAAGATCTCGACCAGTTCGGCGGCCTCCACGCTCAGCGCCACCGCCAGGTTCTTCGGGGTGTGGTACGGCTGCCAGTCACGTGCCGCCGCGAACTCCGCCAGCCTGCGCTGGAGCCCCGCCACGTCCAGCCCGTCGTCTCTCGTCACGGCACCAGGTCTACCACCGACACTCCGGCGACCCCGCGCGCGCACGAGGCGTCGGAGACCGCCCCCGCCAGCCGGATGTGCCCTCTGGCGCACATCTCGGCCGCCAGGCCCACCAGTTCGCGCGCCTGCGCGGGATCCAGGCAGCGGTCGAAGCCGTCCGCGAGCACGGTCAGCGACTGGTACGCCGCCGGCACCTCGGCCACCTGGTCCACGGACAGCACGCCAGGCCCGGTGAGCAGGACCAGAGCGAGGGCCAGGTACCTCAACTCCCCGTCCCCGAGGTGCCCGAGGGGCGTGTCGGCGCATGTGCCGCCGCGGGCGAGCAGCGCCCGCACCGTGCCGTTCCCCAGCTCCTCGACACGCAGGTCCGTCACCTCCCCCGCGCATCCCACACGCGCCGCCGCGGCGAGCCGCGCATGCCGCTTGCCGCATTCGCTGCGCGTACGGTGCAGGACCTCGGCCAGGTTGTCGCATCCGCGCCGCAGCCTGCCCGGGCCGGCGGCGACCGGCTTCCGCATCCGCTGGGGCCACGGGTCGCAGGCGAAGACGGACCGCAGCGCGAGGACCACCTGCTCGGCAGCGGCCAGCACCCGCAGCTGCGCCGGGGTCCTTCCCGCGACGTGCAGCGGCAGCAGGGCGGTGCCGAGCCGGTCGGCGGGCAGCCGGCCGCGGGTGACACCGGCCGCACCGGCGGTGTGCCAGGCGGCCTCCACCTCCGCGCGGGCGGGATCACGCAGGGCCGTGGTGAGTAAGGTCCGTCCGCCGGCGGTCAGCCGTTCACCGACGACCTCCAGGCGCGGGGTGGCCTGGACCGCGAGGTCGAGGCGCACGGGTCCGGCGGGCCCGTCCACCGTGCACCCGATCCGGAAGCCGCGGCGCCCCTGCCGGTCAGCCCGTGCCCCTTCCGGAACGCAGTCGGCCGCCTCGGGGAAAACTGCCTCGAGATCGTGTCCGCAGCCGAGCAGGGCGAGTGCCTCGTACGCCTGGAGTGCACTCGACTTGCCGCTGCCGCTGGCCCCCGCGAAGAGCGCCATGGGGCCGAGGGCGAGGACCGCCCCACGGTGCTTCCTGAAGGCAGTGAGCCGTAGTTCGGTGACCTGGGGTCGGGCGGCGCCGGCCTCGCCGGGCCGTGCGTGCGGTTCGACGACCGGTGAGTTCGCATCCATGAGCGGGACGGTACGCAGTGTGATCAGCGCCGAACCGTTCCGTCGTGGCCGCCGTCCTACTAATGAGGGACGACGTCGGCCTCGGCGCCTTCCACCTCGGTGCCGGCGGGCGCCAGGAGGAACACGTTGCGGTCGACGCGGTGCATCGCGCTGCCGAGTCCGAAGACGACACCACTGCTGAAGTCCAGGATGCGCTTGGCCACTTCGGTGTCGGCCGCCGTCAGGTCCAGCAGGACGGGCGTCCGGTTGACGAGGTACTCGGCGACCTCGCGCGCGTCGGCGAAGACCTGCACCCGCAGCACGACGAAGCGACGGTTCTCGGAGACCGCGTAGTCCTGCGGGACGGTCCGGTGGTCCACCCGCGACGGCCACTCGTCGCGACCGCGCAGTGGCACCACCTGGGCCAAGCCCTCCCACTGCTCGTCGGTGACGTCGTACCTCTCGTACCTACTCATGGGACCATCCTCCCGTCCCTCACTCGTTCGGCCCAACAGCGACACGGTGAGGGACGGGAGAACCTTCGGTGGGCGCCGGAGGCGTCAGCCCCGCACGAAAACGGCCACCGTGCGGGCCGGGACGGAGAACGTGCCCGTGCTCCTCGCGTACGACGAGGACTTGACGACCTCGTCCGCGCCCGAGCCCTGGATGCGGTGGAGCCCGTACGGCGTGCCCGCCAGTTGCGTGACCCGCTGGGTCTGCCGCTCCGGCGTGGCGTTGAACACCACGACGAGGTCACCGAGCCGCATGGTGATCACGCCCGGGGTCTCGTCCCTGCCGGACAGCGGGAAGGAGAGCGCGGACTGGACGTCCGCCGCGGTGGCCAGGCCGAAGGCGGGCTCGGTGGTCCGGACCTCGAGCAGGTCACGGTAGGCGGCCGAGGTGCCGTCGATCTGGTCGCACTCCACGGTGAGCGCCGGATCCGTCAGCAGCGGCTTCGCGTACCCCCACTTGGGCTTGTTGTCCGCGGCGGGCGGCAGGCCGCGTCCGAAGCCGTTGCCGTCGCGGCAGTCCCAGTGGATGGCGTTGAACCAGTCGCCGCTGTCGTAGGAGTTGCGGTCCAGCGACTTGGAGCGCAGCAGGTCGGTGCCCGCCTGGGAGAGCGCGGGCCCCTGCGACAGGGCCGAGGTCGCCATCGCGAGCACCTGCATGCGCGCCCGGTCCGCCGCCGGGGTGCCGGCCGGGAGCTTGAAGGCGAGGGCGTCGTACAGCGTCTCGTTGTCGTGGGCGTCCGCGTAGGCGAGCGCGTCACCGGGCGCCGCGGCGTAACCGGCCGGGGAGCCGTTGTAGTCGACCTCCGAGCCCTTGACCTCACGGCCGCTGGTGTCCGTGAAGGAGTACGTCGCGAGGTTGCCGGACAGGCCCACCTTGATCAGGTCCTGGTAGTGCAGCAGCCGCGCCCGCTGCTCGGCCTCGGTGCCGTTGGCCTTGGAGGTGTTCGGATCGGTGTAGAGGCCCGAGGCGAAGCCCTGCACCCCCGGGTCCCCGTCGAACGGGCCACCGCCGCGCACGGCGTCGCGTGCCCGGTCGGAGAAGGTCGCGATGCCGGTGCCGGCCATGTTCTTCTGGGTGGCCTGCACGAAGCGGGCGTCGTCGGCGATCTCGCCGAAGTTCCAGCCCTCCCCGTACAGGACGATCTCCTTCCCGTCGACTCCGTCGCGTTCGATGGTCAGCTTGTCGAGCGCGGCACGCACCGCGAGGATGTTGGCCTTCGGATGGTGGCCCATCAGGTCGAAGCGGAAACCGTCCACCTTGTAGTCACGCGCCCAGGTCACCACCGAGTCCACGACGAGCTTGCCCATCATGGCGTTCTCGGGCGCGGTGTTGGCGCAGCAGGTGGAGGTGGCGACGGAGCCGTCGGCGAGCAGCCGCTGGTAGTAGCCGGGCACGATCTTGTCGAGGACGGACTTGTCCGCCTGACCGCTCGCGACCGTGTGGTTGTAGACGACGTCCATGACGGTGCGCAGGCCGTCCTCGTTGAGGGACTTCACCATCTGCCGGAATTCGACCGTGCGCTTCGTGCCGTCGGGGTCGGTGGCGTAGGAGCCCTCGGGGACCGTGTAGTGCAGGGGGTCGTAGCCCCAGTTGTAGGCGTCCTTCGCGGCGGCCTCGGCGACGCACGCCTGCTGCTCCTCCGAGTCGGGTGCGTAGATCTTCAGGTCGCACTCCGGCTGCTGCTGGTCGCCCTTCCTCTCGGGGATGGTGCCGATGTCGAAGGCGGGCAGCAGGTGGACGTAGGAGGTGCCGGCGTCGGCGAGCGCGCGCAGATGCTTCGAGCCCTTGCTGTCCTTGTCGGCGAAGGCGAGGTAGGTGCCCCGGTGCTCGGCCGTCGGGTCGGCGACGGAGAAGTCGCGGATGTGCAGCTCCTGGATCTGGGCGTCCTTGAGCGGCACGGCGGCCGGCTTCTTCAGCGCCGACCAGCCGGGCGGGGCGAGGGAGGTGTCCGAGAGGTCGACGACGATGCTCTTCTGCGAGTTCGCCGTCAGGGCGAGCGCGTAGGGGTCGGTGACCTTGTTGCTGACGATCTTCTGGACGCTCGGGGCCCAGACCTTCACGGCGAAACGGTAGGTCTCCCCCTTCCAGTTCTTCCTGCCCTTGACCGACCAGACGCCGCTTTCGTCGTCGCGGCGCATGGCGACGGTCCTGCCGCCGAGCTCCAGAGCCACCTGCTGCGCCGTCGGCGCCCACAGCCGCAGCGTGGGCACGCCCTTGCTGTCGAAGGTGGCGCCGAGCGACGCCTTGGTGGCCTTCGCGGCATACAGGTCGTCGAGCACTCCGGCGATCTGGACGCCGGTGGCGGTGACCACGGCACCGTTGGCCGCGTACTGCGCCGCCACGAGCTGTCCGCGCAGCGCCTCACGCACCCTGTCCCGGTCACGCGGGTCGACGGACCAGGCGGCGTACGCCTTCAGATGCGGGAACCGCGCCTTCTGCGCATCGGTCAGCTCCGCCTTGTTCAGCCGCAGCACCCGGCGCTCTCCGGTCAGGGCACCGTCCTCGACGGCGATGGAGCCGTCACGCGAGTAGAGCAGGGCGCTGGAGGCGGCGGCGTCGCTGCCGTTCCAGGCCACGGTGTGCTCGTCGACCCAGACGGCCTGCGCCTTGGACAGGTCCAGGGCCGCGCCGCCGCCCTTGGGCTGCGGCAGCAGGTACTTCTCCTGACCGGCGAGCAGCCACACCTCGTGGCCGTTCGCCTTGAGGTCGAGCGACTGGTCGGACGGCAGGTCCTTCTCGTCGCCCTTGTGCAGGATGTAGCTGAGCGAGGTCGCACCCGCCGCGAGCGGCACCTCGAAGACCGCACCGTACGCGTCGGTCCGCACGGGCTCCAGCGGCTTGGACCAGTCGGTGGGGCTCGCCGCGCCGGTCCAGGTGTGCAGTCCCCAGCCCGCGTGGTCGCCGTCCGCCCGCTTGTAGTGCAGTACGGCCTTGGACGTGTCCTGGGGCGGGTAGGCGCCCTCCGGGGCGGTGCCCAGCACCTCCGGCTTGCCCTGCTCGATCCAGACCTCGCCGGTCTTCGACAGGTCGATGGTGCGGTCGGCGTCGGTGTCCTTCACACCGTCCTTGTTCACGGCGATGAAGCCGACCGAGGAGGCGCCGGGCTTCAGCTTCACGTAGGCGAAGGCGCCGTACGCGTCCCGGCCGGTGAAGGGCTTGCCCGCGGGCCAGGTGGCGCCTTCGCCGTCGGCGATGTCACCCCACGTGTACAGGCCCCAGTCGGCGTAGTCGCCGTCCGCCCGCTTGTAGTGGACGACCGCGTAGTCCCGCTGGGTGGCGGTGGGCGGCTGCTCGACGGCGGGCGCGCCGCTGGTCGTCGTGGCCGTGGCACTCGCGGTGCGGCCCGCGCTGTCGACGACGACGGCCTTGTAGCGCAGGGCGGTTCCGGCCGGCGCGGTGATGTACTGGGTGACCCTGTACGGGGCGTGGTCGGCGGAGCCGAGGACCTGCCACCTGCCGTTGCCCACCTGAGCGGCGAACACGACCCGGTTCAGCTGCCCGCCGTCGGTGTCGGCGGCGATCTCGACGGTGCCGGTCGCACCCGCGTCGGGGGCCTTGAGCGTGACCGTGGGCTTCGCGGCGGGCGCGGCCAGCGGCTTGGCGGCCTTGAGCACGAGCGACGAGAGCGCCGGGACGGTGACCTCGACGGTGGCGTCGCCGCCGCTGCGGACGGTGGCGTCACCGCCGTGGATCGCGAGGAAGGCGGTGTCGGGTGAACCGGTCGGGATGCGGACGGTCTTCGCGGCGTCCGCGTTGTTCAGGGCCACGACGTACTCGGTCCTGGCCGCGTGGTCCGTACGGGAGAAGGCGTACACGGAGCCTTCCGCGTAGCGCTGCTGCTGGATGCCGTCCCGCAGCGCCGGGTGGGCCTTGGTCAGCTTCGACAGCGCGGCGACGGACCGGTACAGCGGGTGCGCCGTGTCGTACGCGTCCTCGGAGTGGGTGCGGTCGGTGCCGAGCTGGTCGTCGTCGAGGTAGTCGGCGGTCTTCGACGCGAACAGGCTCTGGCGTGCGTCCTTGTCGCCGCCCGCCCCGGTGTAGCCCTGTTCGTCGCCGTAGTAGACGACCGGGTTGCCGCGGGTGAGGAACATGAGCTCGTTGGCGAGCCGGTAGCGCTTCAGCAGCTCGCTGTCGCCGGCCTGCGGGTTGTCCTGCCGCAGGAAGGTGCCGAAGCGGCCCATGTCGTGGTTGCCGAGGAAGGGCACGGACTCGTAGGCATTGGCCTTGTCCGTGGTGTAGCGGTAGTCCTGCGCGAAGAGGTTCGCCAGTTTGTCGGCGGAGCCGCCCTGGGAGACGTAGCCGCGTGCCGCTTCCTGGAAGGGGAAGTCGAGCGTGGCGTCGAGGCGGCCGCGGGTGACGTACGGCGAGGTGATCGCCGGATCGGCCGAGTAGACCTCGCCGAACATGAAGAAGTCGTCCCGGCCGCGCTTGGCCGCGTAGGCGTCGAGGGCGGTGGCCCACTGGGTCCAGAACTCGGTGTTGACGTGCTTGACCGTGTCGATGCGGAAGCCGTCGATGCCGAAGTCGCGCACCCAGCGCTGGTAGATCTTCGTCATTCCCTCGACGACCTCGGGACGCTCGGTCCACAGGTCGTCGAGGCCGGAGAAGTCACCGTGGGCTGCCGACTCGCCCGCGAAGGTCGAGTCGCCCCGGTTGTGGTACATCTCCGGGTCGTTGAGCCAGGCGGGGACCTTGACGTTCTTCTTCGCCTCGGGCACGACGGGTGTGCGAGGGAAGGAGTCCGGGTCCGTCCGCGGGAAGCCGCTGCCGCCGTCCGCGTAGTCGCTGTCGTCGAACGGCTCGCCGTCATTCGTGAGGTACGGGAAGGCTCCCTTGGACAGATAGCCGTACGACTTCTCCTTGTAGTCGACGACATCGGCGGTGTGGTTGGTGATGACGTCGAAGAAGACCTTCATGCCCTTGTCATGGGCCTTGTCGATCAGCCTCTCCAGGTCGGCGTTGGTTCCGAAGTGGGGGTCGACCTGGGTGAAGTCGGTGATCCAGTAGCCGTGGTAGGCGGCGCTCGCGTCCTTGCCCTGGCCTTGGACGGGCTGGTTCTTGAAGATGGGCGCCATCCAGATGGCGGTGGTGCCGAGCCCCTTGATGTAGTCCAGCTTCTCGGTGAGTCCCTTCAGGTCACCGCCCTGGTAGAAGCCCTTGTCGGCCGGGTCGAAACCGGTGGTCGTCCGGGTGCCGGTGAGGCCGCCGCGGTCATTGTCGGTGTCGCCGTTGGCGAAACGGTCCGGCAGCACGAAGTAGAACTGTTCGCGCGTCAGGTCGTGGCGGGCCGGCTGGGCGGCCAGGGCTCTGTCCGAGGGCGGCGGGGGCGGCTTGGGCGCGGCCGCCGCCGGAAGGGCGGGAACGAGCGCCGCGACCGTCGCCGCGGCGACGGCGGCCGCGCTCGGGCGCAGGCGGATACGGAGGCGTATCACACGGATCTCCTGGATGAGGGTGGTGGTGAGCGGGTGCCAAGGTGCCGCCCCGCTCCGGGAGGAGGAGCGGGGCGGTGGGCGAGTTGTGGACGTCAGCCGCAGGTCCGTGCGCCGGCGTGCAGCGCGACCGCGGTGTTCGGGCCGAGGGTCGCTGTGAACTGGCCGGAGCCGTTCACCGTGACGGGCCTGTTGTTCTGGACGTCGCAGTAACTGCCCGAGGGCAGCGAGGTCTGGAAGGTGCGGGTCAGCGGCCACGTCTCGTGGTTGATGGCCACATACGCCCGGGATCCGCGGCCGAAGGCGATCTGGTCGCCGCCGTTGTCCCACCAGTTGGTGACGGACTGCCCCCGGGAGACGTTGCGGAAGGCGACCATCGAGGAGATCTCGCGCCAGGCGTGCTGGCACTTCCACCCGTCGCTCCAGCAGGCGTTCACCTGTCCGCCGCCTGGCGGCCCGGCGTCCTTGTCCGACCACTCGTAGCCGGAGTGGATGTCGGGCGCGCCGTAGGGCCAGGCCAGCATGAAGACGTTCGCCAGGGTGTAGTCGGCGCCGTTCTTGTAGGTGAGGGTGTCGCCGCCGCGCTCGGTGTCGTGGTTGTCGACGAAGACGCCGGACTTCGCGGACTCCATGTAGCCCCAGCCCTCGCCGTAGTTCTTCAGGTAGGCGAGGTTCTCGTTCTGGAAGACCCGCTTGAGGTCGCGGGCGTAGCGGAACTCCTGCACGTCGCCGTTGCCGAGGTACTCGCTCGGGGAGACGGCCTCGCCCGCGCCGTATATGGCCTCCTGCTTCCAGTACACGGACGGGTTCGTCAGCTTGGCCTTGATGGCCGCAAGATCGCCCGCGGCCATGTGCTTGGCGGCGTCGATGCGGAAGCCGTCGACTCCGAGCGACAGCAGGTCGTTCATGTATCCGGCGATCTTCGTGCGGACGTACTCCTCGCCGGTGTCCAGGTCGGCGAGCCCGACGAGCTCGCACTCCTGCACGTTCCAGCGGTCCTGGTAGTTGCTGATCTGCGAGGTGCAGTTGTTCACGTCGTACCAGGAGTACAGACCCGGGTAGTCGTACTTCCCGTACGTGGAGCCCCCGGTGCCGGTGCCCGAGCCGGCCGCCATGTGGTTGATGACGGTGTCGGCGACCACCTTCACGCCCGCGGCGTGACAGGTGTCGATCATGTTCTTGAAGGCGGTGCGGTCGCCGAGGCGGCCCGCGATCCGGTAGCTGACGGGCTGGTACGACGTCCACCACTGCGAGCCCTGGATGTGTTCCTGGGGCGGCGAGACCTGGACGTAGCCGTAACCCGCGGGACCGAGCTGGTCCGTGCAGGCCTTGGCGACCGAGGAGAACTTCCACTCGAACATCACGGCGGTGACGTCCTTGTCGCCGGGCGGGGCGGCCTGTGCGGGCGCGGGCGCCGTGACGGCCGCAGCGGCTCCCGCCAGGACGGCGAGCGCAGCGGCCACGGTGGTGCGGGCCATGTTTCCTCCTGCTCTTCAGGGAGGTGCGGATGCGAGGGTGCAGCCTCGTACGGTCAACGCGCCGTGCCCGCAAGGCCTTTGAGGATTCTTGTGCAAGAAGTCTGAAACTCGTTGCGGTCGAGACCGTACGACCCGCCCCGCGACCGGGTCAACCCTCCGGACAGGGCTTCATGACGACTGGATGACGGCGGGAAAACGTGGCCGTTCCGTGTCCGCAAACTCTTTCGCAAGCTATTGCAGCGGTGTTACGTTCAACCACGACTCCGGTCCGGCCCGTACCTGACGCCGTGGTCGATCGGGGCGAGGGCCGTTGGCGGTCACCCCGCGCGGGTGGCTTCCACGGGGTCTGCGCCGGCCGGGGGTCCCGGTCCAATACCGGGCCCCACGCGCCCGGCCGGCCGGACCGGCCCCGTCTGCATCCGCACCCGGCTGCGGATGAAGCCGGATCCGGTCGCGCAGGAGCAGCCGGATCCGGTCGCTAGAGAGCCGGGGGCGCGCCCGTGGAGCCGCGCACGACGAGTTCCGGCTGAAAGACGAACTCCGTGCGCTGCACCGGATTTCCGTCGATCTCCTCGATCAGCGCGTCCACCGCGGCCGTGGCCATCGCCTGCACGGGCTGACGCACCGTCGTGAGCGGCGGGTCCGTGAACGCGATGAGCGGCGAGTCGTCGAAGCCGACCACCGAGACGTCGCGCGGCACGTCGAGGCCGCGGCCGCGCACCGCGCGGACGGCGCCGAGCGCCATGAGGTCGCTGCCGCACACGATGCCGGTGCAGCCCGCGTCCAGCAGTGCGCCGGCGGCGACTTGGCCGCCTTCCACCGAGAACAGCGTCCGCCGGATGAGGCCCTGGGCCTCGTCATGAGCGATGCCCAGCAGGGAATGGAGGGCGGCGACGAACCCCTCCGCCTTGCGGCGGGAGGGGACATAGCGCGTGGGGCCGACGGCGAGGCCGATGCGTTCGTGCCCCAGCTCCACGAGATGGCGTACGGCCATGCGCGCGGCCGAGCGGTCGTCGGGCGAGACGAAGTGCGCGTCGACGCGCTCGTTGAAGCCGTTGATGAGGACGAACGGCACGCGCCGGGACGCCAGTTTCACATAGCGCGAGGGGTCGGCAGAGGTGTCCGCGTGCAGCCCGGACAGGAAGACGATGCCCGTGACACCGCGCTCCTCCAGCTGCTCGACGAGCTCGTCCTCGGTGGCGCCGCCGGGCATCTGCGTGCACAGCACGGGCGTGTACCCGTGCCCGGCCAGCACCTGCTCGATGACCTGGGCGAACGCCGGGAAGATCGGGTTCGTCAGCTCGGGGATGACCAGCCCGACCAGCCCGGCACTGCGCCGTCTTAGCCGCACGGGGCGCTCGTAGCCGAGCACGTCGAGCGCGGCCAGCACCCGGTGCCTGGTCGGCGCGGCGACACCGGCCTTGCCGTTGAGCACCCGGCTGACGGTGGCTTCGCTGACCCCGGCCTGGAGGGCGAGGTCAGCGAGCCTGGGGACGGCGTGCGTGGCGTCGCCCCGAGGCGGAGGGACCGTCACACCGCCCACCAAGCGGTGGTGTCGGCAGGCACCTCGGCCGCATCGCCGTCGACGCGCACCGTCGAACTGGCCAGCAGCAGCTGCCCGTAGGCAGGCAGGGTTACCGGCTCGGACGTCGTGTTGGCGACGCAGACGAAGCCGCCGCGGCGCAGGACGAGCACGCCGTCGGGGGCGTCCAGCCACTCCACGGCGTCGCCCGCTCCGAGTTCCTGCCGGGCGCGGCGCACCGCGAGGGCGCTGCGGTACAGCTCCAGCGTGGAGCCCGGGTCGCCGGTCTGCGCCTCGACGCTGAGCGCGGCCCAGCTGTCGGGCTGCGGGAGCCAGCTGCCGCCGTTGCCGAAGCCGTACGAGGGGCCCTCGACGGTCCACGGGATCGGCACCCGGCAGCCGTCGCGGAAGCCGTCCTGGCCGGCCGCGCGGAAGAACGACGGGTCCTGGCGCACCTCGTCCGGCAGGTCGGTCACGTCGGGCAGGCCCAGCTCCTCGCCCTGGTAGAGGTACGCGGAGCCGGGGAGCGCCAGCATCAGCAGTGTCGCCGCGCGGGCGCGGCGCAGGCCGAGCTCGCGATCGCCGGCGGTGCGGATCTGGGTGCCGAGGCCCGCGGGGTTGGCGAAGCGGGTGGCGTGCCGGGTGACGTCGTGGTTGGACAGCACCCAGGTGGCGGGGGCGCCGACCGGGCGCATCGCGTCCAGCGACAGGTCGATCACGGCGCGCAGCTCGACGGCGTCCCACGCGGTGCCGAGGTACTGGAAGTTGAACGCCTGGTGCAGTTCGTCGGGGCGCACGTAGTTCGCGGTGCGTTCCACGGTCGGCGTCCATGCCTCGGCGACGGCGATCCGCTCCCCGGGGTACTCGTCGAGGATCTTGCGCCAGCTGCGGTAGATCGCGTGCACACCGTCCTGGTCGAAGAACGGCATGACGTCGTTGCCGAGCAGCTTGAGCTGGTCGTGGCTGCCCAGGTCGGGCAGGCCGTCGGCCTTGATCAGGCCGTGGGCGACGTCGACGCGGAAGCCGTCGACGCCCATGTCGAGCCAGAAGCGCAGGATGGAGCGGAACTCGTCGGCGACGGCGGGGTGTTCCCAGTTGAAGTCGGGCTGCTCGGGTGCGAACAGGTGGAGGTACCACTCGCCGTCCTCGGTGCGGGTCCACGCCGGTCCGCCGAAGATGGACTCCCAGTCGTTGGGCGGCAGTTCGCCGTTCTTCCCCTTGCCCGGCCGGAAGTGGTACCGGGCCCGCAGCGGGGACCCCGGCCCTTCGCGCAGCGCACGCTTGAACCACTCGTGCCGGTCGGAGGAGTGGTTGGGCACGAGGTCCACGATGATGCGCAGGCCGAGTGCGTGGGCGTCGCGGATGAGCGCGTCGGCGTCCAGCAGGGAGCCGAACATCGGGTCGATGGCGCGGTAGTCGGCGACGTCGTACCCGGCGTCGGCCTGCGGGGACGCGTAGAAGGGGCTGAGCCAGACGGCGTCGACGCCGAGGTCCTTCAGATACGGCAGCCGGCTGCGCACGCCTTCGAGGTCGCCCATGCCGTCGCCGTTCCCGTCGGCGAAGCTGCGCGGGTAGACCTGGTAGATCACCGCGTCGCGCCACCAGCTCGTGTCCGTGCCGGACGTGGGAGCGGCGGGGGCGGCAAGGTGCTGGGTCATGTCATCCCTGAAGGTCATGGGGTGGGGTGCGGCGCCGGCCCGGGGGTCGGACACGGACCGGCGACGCCGCTTCATATGGTGGTTCAGCCCTTGACGGCACCGGCGGACATACCGGTCACCAGATGCCGCTGGGCGAAGAGGAACACGAGGCCGGCGGGGACGGCGATGAGCACGGAGGCCGCGGTCATCAGCCCCCACTGGGCTCCGTACTGGTTGACGAACTTCTGCAGGCCGCCGGCCAGCGTCAGGTTCTCGTCACCGACCAGGAACGCGGAGGCGTAGGCGACCTCGCCCCATGCGGTGATGAAGGAGTAGAACGCGGTCACCGCGATGCCGGGTTTGGCGAGCGGCAGGATCAGCCGCCAGAACGTGCCGAACGGGGTGAGGCCGTCGACCTGCCCGGACTCGTCGATCTCGGCCGGGATGGTGTCGAAGAAGCCCTTCATCATCCAGGCGCAGAACGGCACGGCGATCGTCAGATAGGTGATGACGAGGCCGGTGGCGCTGTTGAGGAGCCCCAGGGTCGCCATGATGTTGTAGATCGGCACGATCAGCACCGCGACCGGGAACATCTGGGTGATCAGCAGGGTCCACATCAGCCCGCGCTTGCCGGGGAACCGGAAGCGGCTCACGGCGTATCCGGTGGTGGCGGCGATGAAGACACCGAGGACGGTGGTGAGAGCCGCGACGATCAGCGAGTTCGCGAACCAGGCCAGGAACTCCGTGTCCCCGAGCAACTGCCGGTAGTTGGCGAGCGTCGTCTCCTTGACGAAGTCCGCGGTGTTCGCGTACCTGGCCGGCTTCAGCGAGGTCAGCAGGACCCACAGCACAGGGAAGACGGCGATCACTGACGTGACGATCAGCGTGGCGTGCAGCCCGAAGGAAGCGAGCGGCGAACGCTCGCCGCGGCGGCGGACCTTGGCCGGGGGCGTGGTTGCTGCGGTGGTCACCAGGCTTCTCCCTGCTTGCGGAGGACTCGCCGGTAGACCGCGGCGAAGAGCATCAACAGGACCAGGATCAGGACGCCCCAGGTGGACGACTGGGCGAAGTCCCGCGGGCTGATCTCGAAGGAGAACTTGTACGCCTGAGTCACCAGGATCTGCGTCGCCTCGCCGGGACCGCCCCGGGTGAGGAGGAAGATCACCGGGAACATGTTGAACGTCCAGATGGTGCTGAGCAGGATCACCGTGGTGCTGACGGAACGGAGCCCCGGCATGGTGATGTTGCGAAAGCGCTGCCAAGCCGTGGCGCCGTCCATCTCGGCGGCCTCGTAGAGCTCACCGGGTATGGACTGCAGTCCGCCGAGCAGGGCGACCATCATGAACGGCACACCGAGCCAGACGTTCACCGCGATCACCGACAGCTTGGCCATCGTCGGGTCGTTCAGCCACGGGACCGCGTCGATCCCGCCGCCGGCGAGGACGGTGTTCAGCAGTCCGCGGCGCTCGTCGTAGAGGAAGCGCCAGGCGAAGACGGAGACGAAACCGGGAACGGCCCACGGGAGGATCAGCAGCATCCGGTAGAAGGAGCGGCCGGCGATCCTCCGGTTGAGCATGTTGGCCAGAGCGAGACCGATGGTGAAGGTGATGGAGACGCAGGCCACGGTCCACACCAGCGTCCACCCGAGCGTCCCGAGGAACTGGTCACCGGTCAGGGCATCGGTGTAGTTGTCGAGGCCGACGAACTCGTAGGTCGCGGGGATCTCGTTGACACCGATGGTGCGCGCGACGTTGCGCTCCGTGGCGTTCGTCAGGGACAGGTAGATCCCGCGGACGAGCGGGTATCCGATGATCACGCCGATCACGACCACGACCGGAGCGACCATCGCCCAGGCGTACCAGTGGATCGAGACGGAACGCTTGAGCTTTCCCTCGGGCTTGCCAGTACCGCGGCTCCGGCCGCGGGCGTCGTCGCCCGCGGCCTGCGCCACCGACTGGCTGGTGTCCACAGCCATCAGCCGGTCAATCCTCCTTGGTTACTTCCAGTCCTTGAGGAGCTTTCGGTACTCCTCGCCGACGGCCTTGACGCCGTTCTCCGGGGTGGTCTGGCCGGTGAGGACCTTGGTGTACTCGGTGACCAGCGGGGCGAAGAGGCTGCCGGTCTCGGGGATCCAGGGACGCTCGACGGCCTTGTCGACGACCGGGCGGAAGAAGTTGACGTTCTCGTTGCCGGCGACGCCCGGCTGCGAGTAGACCGAGTTGCGGGTCGGAAGCAGGCTGAGATCCTTGGCGATCTTGGCCTGGTTCTCTGCGTTGGTCATGTACTCAACGAAGGCGTAGGAGGCGTCCAGGTTCTTGGACCCCGCGTACACGGCGAGGTTGTGGCCGCCCTGCGGGGCGCCCTGGCCGGCCGTGCCGGCCGGGACCGGGGCGATGCCGAGGTTGGACTTGTCGGTGAACTGTGCACCCGCGTAGGTGTCGGTCACGGCCCACGGGCCGTTGATCATCATGGCGACCTTGCCTTCCTTGAAGGCGGCCTGCATGTTGTCCCAGCCGTTGGTGGCGTCGGTGATCGCGGCCTTGGAGTCGACCAGGTCCTTGACGACCTTCATCGCCTTGACGCCGGCCTCGTCGTCGACCGTGACGGTCTTCTTCTCGGCGTCTACCAGGTCGCCGCCCTCACCGTAGAGGAAGGAGAGGAACCAGTAGGCGTCGTCGCCGCGGAGGTAAAGGCCGGTCTTGCCGGTCTTCTCCTTGATCGTGGCGGACACCGTCTTCAGCTCGTCGACGGTCTTGGGGACCTCGACACCGGCGTCCTTGAAGATCTTCTTGTTGTAGAAGATGCCCATGGAGTCGATGACCTGCGGCACCGCGTAGGTCTTGTCGTTGTAGACGGTGGACGCGGCGGCCTGCTTGAGGAAGTCGTCCTTGTCCTTGAGGGCAGCGGTGCCGTCGAGCGGCGCGAGATAGCCGAGATCGGCGAACTCCGGGGTCCAGGCGACCTCGGAGCGGATGACGTCGGGGGCGCCGGAGCCGGACTGCGCGGCGTTCTTGAACTTGTTCTGCGCCTCACCGAACGGCACATTGACGTACTTGACGGTGACCTTCGGGTGCTGCTTGGTGAAGTCCTCGGCCATCTTCTTGAAGACCTTGTCCTCACTGCCGACCGTGGAGGTGTCCCACCAGGTGACCGTGCCGCTGAGCTCGCCGGAGCTGCTCTTGCCACCCTTGTCGCCGTCGTCCCCACCGCACGCCGTCGCCGACACGGCCAGTGCCGCGACCAGTGCAGTGGCCGCTATGCCACGCCGCATGTGAACTCCTTCAACTGAGCCCGGAAGGGCGGAGGCGAAAACCTGCCTCCCGCCGTCCGCTCCCTCGCGGCGCCGGGTTGCCAGGAACGTAACAGGGCTGAAAACCATCGGAAAGACCTTGCCGCAAATTTCTGCAAGGACTGCTGATCGTTACATCCGCGTGTCCGGAGAGTTGCCGTCGAATTCCTTGACACCGTTCCCCACACAGGGTGAGGCCTGCCGCAAGGCGTCCGCAACCACTCCGCAAGGTTTTGCAGAGCTGTGATCGGACCCTCACACCGTCGGGCCGCAACCGTCCGAATCCGTTGTGTGGTGGGCAATCCCCTGTATGACCGGTACAGTCCTGACATGACCGCGCGGCTCGCCGATATCGCAGCCCAGGCGGGGGTCAGTGAAGCCACAGTCAGCCGCGTGCTCAACGGCAAGCCCGGTGTGGCCGCGGCCACCCGCGAGTCCGTCCTTGCCGCACTCGACGTGCTCGGCTACGAACGGCCCGTGCGGCTTCGGCAGCGCAGCGCCGGCCTGGTCGGTCTCATAACCCCCGAGCTGGACAATCCCATCTTCCCCGCGCTGGCGCAGGTGATCGGCCAGGCGCTGACCCGCCAGGGATACACCCCCGTCCTCGCCACCCAGACACCCGGCGGCTCCACCGAGGACGAGCTCACCGAGATGCTGGTCGACCGGGGGGTCTCCGGCATCATCTTCGTCTCCGGTCTGCACGCCGACACCACCGCGGACATGGAGCGCTACGACCGGCTGCGCGCCCAGGGCGTGCCGTACGTCCTCGTCAACGGCTTCTCCCCCAAGGTGCAGGCACCCTTCGTCTCTCCCGACGACCGGGCCGCCATGCAGCTGGCGGTGACCCATCTGGTCTCGCTCGGCCACACCCGGATCGGCCTCGCCCTCGGGCCCAGGCGGTTCGTGCCCGTGCTGCGCAAGATCGAGGGATTCCAGGCCGCGATGCAGGAGCGGCTGGGGCTCACTCCGGAGGAGTCGCAGGAGCTGATCCAGCACTCCCTCTACACGCTGGAGGGCGGTCAGGCCGCCGCCTCCGGGCTCATCGCCCGCGGCTGCACGGCGATCGTGTGCGCCAGCGACATGATGGCGCTCGGCGCGATCCGCGCGGCGCGGCAGCAGGGGCTGCACGTGCCGAAGGACATCTCGGTGGTCGGCTTCGACGACTCGCCGCTCATAGCGTTCACCGATCCGCCGCTGACCACCATCCGCCAGCCCGTGCAGGCGATGGGCCAGGCGGCGGTCCGCGCGCTGCTGGAGGAGGTGGGCGGGACCCCGGCCCCCCACAGCGAGTTCGTGTTCATGCCGGAGCTGGTGGTGCGCGGCTCGACCGCGTCGGGGACGAAGAGGTCCGGCTCCGACCAGTGACGGGGCCGCGGCCGGTGCGGCGGCCCGGGGATGCGGGCCCGCCCGTCCCGGGATGGATGGCCACGGGAGCGCTCCCCCGCGCTGCGCGCGGCCGGCCGGTGGGTGCCCGAGGACGTCGCGGTCGTCGGCTTCGACGCCTCCCCGCCGGCCCGGCGCACCGATCCGCGGCTGACCACGGTCCGTCGGCCGGTGGAGGAGATGGGGCGCACGACGGCGGGCGTCCCGTTCGAGCGGATGCGTCCCCGGGGCCTCGGCCGCCGGGCGGCGCAATGGGGTGCTCCGGGCCGAGCTGATCCCCGCCGATGCAGCGCGTAGCGGCATGTCCGCATCGTCGTCCGCCCGCAGCGCGGGGGACCACGGGGTCCGGTGCCACTCGGCTTCGGGGTCGACGCAGGGCGGGCCCTCCCGCTCACCGGCTGTGGGCAAGCGCGCTCGGCGGATCGGGCCGGGACGACGTGTGCGGACACGACGTGGCACCGTCGCCTGCGCCGGAGCGCGCGCCGTCCGCGGTGAGCGGACAAGGGGCGGCGCACGCCCGGTGCATGGCCCGTGAGCTCCTTGGGCGGCTGCTCGCCGCTGTGCAAACATGAAGGCCTGTCCGTGCGACCCCCGGCCCTGAGGTACTGCTGTGACGAAGCCCGCCGCCCGCGAGCCGCAGAGGCGCAACTCGCGCTCCAACCGCGCCCGGATACTCGCCGTCGCACGCAGCGAGCTGGCCTTCAACCCGGACACCACGCTGGAGGAGATCGCGCGGGCCGCCGGCGTCGTGCGTCGCACCGTCTATGGGCACTTCCCCGGTCGTACGGCCCTGCTCGAAGCGCTCTCCGACGAGGCCGCCCAGGCGCTTCAGGCCGCCGTCGGCACCTTCACCGCGGCGGGCGCCGCGGACGAGCCGGCCGAGCGCGCGCTCGCCCGTTTCGTGCTCACCATCTGGCCGGTCGGCGACCGCTACCGCATGCTGATCGCCCTCGCCCGGCGCGACCTCGGCGTCGACCACATCACCGAGGTCCTCTCCCCCGCGCGCGCGGCGGTGAAGGCGATCCTGGAACGGGGCCAGACGGCGGGGTCGTTCCCCTCCCATGTGCCGGCGCCCGCGCTCAGCGCGGCCCTGGAGTCCCTGACGCTGTCGCTGCTGGAAAGCGTCAACGCCCGTTCCTGGAAGGACGACGGGCAGGCGACCGCGATCACGACGCTCATCGCGGCGGGCGTCCCCGCCCGCCGCGCGGAGACCGAGGTGCTCGACCTCGTGGCGCACGCCCGGCCCGTCTCCCCGGCGGCCGGCGAGGCGGAAGCGACCGCAGACGCCGAAGCAGAGGGCTGATGCGCTCGATGTCCCGGCTGCGTGCCGCGGCCGCCGTCACCGTCCTGCTGATGGTCATGAGCGCGTGCGCCACGGGCGCGGAGCCCGAGCCGCGCCCCACCGCGCCCGGTCCCGACGGGGACGGCGTCCGCCTCCCGGCCGCGGGCGCGGTGTTCGACTACCAGCTGGGCGGCGCCTATCCGCCGGGAGACGACGTGGAGGCCGTCTCCCGCGACCGCGGCGCCGAGCCCGTGCCCGGCCTCTACAACATCTGCTACGTCAACGCCTTCCAGACGCAGCCCGGCGACGCCGTCACCTGGTGGCGCGAGCATCACCCCGATCTCCTGCTGCACGGGCGCGACGGCGGACTCGTCGTCGACGAGGACTGGGACGAGCCGCTCCTGGACATCTCGTCGGCCGCCAGGCGCGGGGCGCTGCTCGACGTCGTCGGACCGTGGATCGACGGCTGCGCCGAGCGCGGTTTCGACGCCGTCGAGCCCGACAACCTCGACTCCTACACCCGCTCGGACGGACTCCTCACCGAGGCCGACGCCATCGCCTTCGCCCGCCTGCTGGCGGACCGGGCGCATGAGCGCGGGCTCGCGATCGCCCAGAAGAACACCGCCGAACTGCTGTACGCGCGCGAGGACATCGGCTTCGACTTCGCGGTCGTGGAGGAGTGCGCGCGCCACGCGGAGTGCCCCGACTTCACCCGCGCCCACGCCGGCCGCGTCTTCGACGTCGAGTACGAGCGGGGCGACTTCGCCGCCGCGTGCCGGGCCCGGAGCGCTCGGACGTCTCGTAGCAGACGCGGTGGATGTCACCCATGATCAGGGTCAGTTCGTTCTCCACGCGGGCGGACGTCCAGGCGTCGCGGGAGGAGTTCTGACGCATCTCCAGGGCGCTCACGGCGACGCCGCCGGCATTGGCCGCCTTGCCGGGGCCGAAGGCGACGCCCGCCTCCTGGAGGACGCGCACCGCCTCGGGCGTGCAGGGCATGTTGGCCCCTTCCGAGACAGCACGCACACCGTTGCGGACGAGGGTGAGGGCCTGCGGGGCGTCGAGTTCGTTCTGGGTGGCCGAGGGGAAGGCGAGGTCGGCGGGCACGTCCCACACGCTGCCGCCCGGAACGTAGCGGGCGGAGGAGCCGCGGCGCTGCGCGTAGTCGGCGACGCGTCCGCGTTCCACCTCCTTGACGTGCTTGAGCAGTTCGACGTCGATGCCCTTCTCGTCGACGACGCAGCCCTGGGAGTCGGAGCAGGTGACGGGATGGGCGCCGCTGGCGGTCAGCTTCTCGATGGTGTGGACGGCGACATTGCCGGAGCCGGACACCACGGCCGTCAGTCCCGCCAGTTCCTCGCCGCGGCGGCTCAGCATCTCGGCAGCGAACAGCACGCTGCCGTAACCGGTGGCCTGCGTACGGAACGCGGAGCCGCCCCAGGCGAGTCCCTTGCCGGTGAGCACCCCGGACTCCCAGCGGTTGGTGATGCGCCGGTACTGGCCGAAGAGGTAGCCGATCTCGCGGGTGCCCACGCCGATGTCACCGGCCGGTACATCGGTGTGCTCTCCGATGTGCCGGTGGAGTTCGGTCATGAACGACTGGCAGAAACGCATCACTTCGGCGTCCGAGCGGCCGCGCGGATCGAAGTCGCTGCCCCCCTTGCCGCCGCCGATGCCGAGCCCGGTGAGCGCGTTCTTGAACACCTGCTCGAAGCCGAGGAACTTCACCACACCGAGGTTGACCGAAGGGTGGAAGCGCAGACCGCCCTTGTACGGGCCGAGCGCGCTGTTGAACTCAACCCGGAATCCGCGGTTCACGTGGACCGCGCCGTGGTCGTCCTGCCAGGGCACCCGGAAGATGATCTGCCGCTCGGGCTCGCAGAGCCGTTCGAGAAGCCCCGGCTCCGCGTACTCGGGACGCGCCGCGAACACGGGCCCCAAGCTCTCCAGGACCTCCCGGGCCGCCTGGTGGAACTCGGGCTCGCCCGGATTGCGACGGTGGAGTTCCTCGCGGAGAGCGGTCTGCCGGTCCTTCGCGGGTGAAGCTGTCACAGCATGTCCCTTCCTGCCCGGCCGGCGCGGTCGGTGCCCGGCCGGGACGGTGGTCCGGTGTCGTTGCCGGCGAGGAGTACGGCCGCCCGGCCGGATGCGTTCACACCGGGCGGGCCCGCCGGACACCCCCGGCCGCCTGCCTGCGGACGCTATCAGGCAGGTGGCGCTCAGCCGCGTCCCGCCGGTGAACGGTGGAGCAACGACTCCAGCGCGTCCGACAGCACCGCTTCGGGGTCGGGCACGGAGCCGGCCGATCGCCAGGCGACGAAGCCGTCCGGCCGTACGAGGAGGGCCCCTTCGCCGGTCGTGCCGTGCGCGGCCCGCCAGTCGACGCCGGTCTCGGGCACCAGGTCGGCGTCCGGGCCCTCGCCGATGCGGTACGCGTCGAGCGGTGCCCGCAGCCGGGCGGCGACGCGTGCCCCCGCCGCGTGCCAGGCGCCGCCCCCGGGTCCGGCGTCGCTCAGCAGCACGAAGGAGCGCTCGTAGAGGTCGAGGGTGGAGATCATGCGGTTGTCTCCGGCGCGATGCACCCACAGGTGCGGGGCGCGGCTGCCGGGTTCGCCCGAGAGGGCCAGTTGCCCGGGTACGACGGGGAGTCGGGGGTCGGCGCCCAGCACGGCGCCGCCGCGGTAGCGGTAGCCGAGCGCGACCGTGAGCATCCCGCTCTGCCTTCCGCCGCCGCCGGGGGCGGGCGAGTAGCCGGGGTGGCTGTGCTCCTCGGAGCGGGCGGAAGCCCGCTGGCCGGTGGCGACCGCGACCGGTCGGCGCTCGGCCTCGTAGGTCTCCAGCAGGCCGGGGCCCGCGGTGCCGCCCAGGACGGCGGCGAGCTTCCAGGCGAGGTTGTGGGCGTCCTGGATACCGGTGTTGGAGCCGAACGCACCGGTCGGCGACATCTCGTGTGCCGAGTCGCCGGCGAGGAACACGCGGCGGTCCGCGTACCGTTCGGCGACCCGCTCGGCGGCGTGCCACGGCGCCTTGCCGGTGATCTCGACGTCCAGGTCGAGGGCGCCGGTGGCCCTGCGGACGTGGGCGATGCAGCGCTCGTCGGTGAAGTCCTCGAGCGTCTCGCCGTCCTGGGGTTGCCACGGCATGTGGAAAACCCAGTTCTCGGCGTTGTCCACGGGCAGCAGTGCTCCGTCGGCCGCCGGGTCGGTGAGATAGCAGACGATGAAGCGGCGGTCCCCGACGACGGCCGCGAGACCGTGCGAGCGGAACGTGATGCTCACGTTGTGGAAGAGATCGCCCGGTCCCGACCGGCCGATGCCGAGCCGTTCCCGCACCGGGCTGCGCGGGCCGTCGGCGGCGACGAGGTAGTCGGCGCGCACGGTTTCGAGCCGGCCGGTCACCCGGTCCTCGACGACCGCGAAGACCCCGGTGTCGTCCTGTTCGAAGGAACGCAGCTCGGTGGAGAACCGCAGATCGCCGCCGTGCTTGCGGGCGTGCTCCAGGAGCACCGGCTCCAGGTCGTTCTGGCTGCACACGCACCAGGCCGACGGGCTGAAGCGGGAGGCGCCGCTGCTGTGCTGCACCTCCTTGATCAGCCATTCACCGCCGCCTCCGGTGAGCGAGGGGGTCTGGAGGATGCCGTGGTTGCCGGCGAGGACCTGGCCCGCCTCGCGGATGTGCTCCTCGACGCCGGCGGTGCGGAACACCTCCATGGTCCGCACGTTGTTGCCCCGCCCGCGGGGATGCCTGGACGTGTCGGAATGCCGCTCGACCAGCATGTGCTCGATGTCGAGCCGACCGAGGAAGAGTGACGTGGACAGCCCCACCAGGGAGCCGCCCACGATGAGGACCGGTACGCGTACTTCTGCGTGTTGTTGCATCGACAAGCTCCTGCTGCGGCCGCCGGAAAGGGGACGACCTTTCCATGCCCCTGGTGAGGACCTTCGGGTCGCCGCTTCACCCGGCTGGTTCACATAACTCGCGCCACCGGTGGTACGTGGCGAGGATCGAGACCGGACCGCCACTGACGTTGACGGCGCTCGACGGACCGTACGCATCGGATCTCACGCTCGGGATCTCCGAGGACCGGTGTCGTACGCCGGTGTGGCGGGTTCACAGTCCAAGGAGAGGCGTGACCATGACGACGCTGTCCGAACGTATATCCCAGTCGGCCTTCGACGGCTCCCGGCTGCGCGTGGTGCTGATGCTCGATCTCTACGACGGCGCACAGCAGCAGTTCCTCGCCGCCTACGAGCACATGCGGCACCAGGTGGCGTCCGTCCCCGGGCACATCTCCGACCAACTGTGCCAGTCCATAGAGAACCCTTCGCAGTGGCTGATCACCAGCGAGTGGGAGAGCGCCCCGCCGTTCCTCGCCTGGGTGAACAGCGAGGAGCACCTGGAAACCGTCCAGCCGCTCCACGACTGCGTGCGCGATACCCGTTCCTTCCGCTACAGCGTGCTGCGCGAGACGGACGGGGCGCGCGCCGCGGTGACCGGGCAGCGCCGCTCGGGCATCCAGCCCGCGCCCCGGGTCGGTGACGGCGTCGTACGGCACGCCCTCACCTTCACGGTCAGGCCGGGCAGCGAGCGCAAGGTCGCCGGCATCCTGGCCGACTACGTCTCGCCCGAGGCCCGCGTCGACGACACGACCCGGCTGCGCCGCACCTCCCTGTTCATGCACGGCAACCGTGTCGTGCGGACCGTCGAGGTGGAGGGCGACCTGCTGGCGGCGCTGCGGCACGTGGCCCGCCAGCCGGAGGTGCGGGCGGTCGAAGAGGCCATCAACCCGTATCTGGAGCAGGACCGCGATCTCGACGACCCGAAGTCGGCCCGCGTCTTCTTCACGCGCGCGGCGCTCCCGGCCGTCCACCACTTGGCGACGACCGGCGGCAGCACCCAGGACGTCGTGCGGCACGGTCTGCTCTACCCGGCCAAGAAGGGCTGCGGCATGACGCTCGCCAAGCTGCTGGCACAGCAGGACGAGGCCGCCGCGGACGTTCCTGCCGGGCTCGTCGACAGCAGCACCGTCTTCCAGCGCGACGACATCGTCGTACGGCTCGTCGACGCGCGCGGTCCGCTCGACAAGGACCCGCTGCTCGCCATCGGCGCGCACGGCCCACGCAAGGCGGCCGTGCTGGCACGCCTGCTCGACCTCGAAGCACTCGGTGTGGACGGGTCGCCCACCGAGGACAAGGTGGCGGCGCGCCTCCTGCAGAGCGCCGACATGCGTCTGATCACCGACCGCCGCGCTTAGTTAGTGAACCGCGCCCGTCCGAGCGGAGCCACGCGCCGCACACCGCGGCTCCGCCTACCGGCCCTGTGGAGGAAACAGTCATGAGCACAACACACCGCATCGTCGATCTCGGTGAGACCCAGCCCAACCGCAGGCGCGGTGGTGACTTGCGCGCCATGCTCACGCCCACCGCCGTGGGCGCCACCAGCGGCTTCATGGGCCTCGCGATCGTCGAGCCCGGAGACCGCATCGGTGAGCACTATCACCCGTACTCGGAGGAGTTCGTGTACGTGGTGGCCGGCGATCTCGAGGTCGACCTGGACGGCGAGACGTATCCGATCCGTACGGACCAGGGGCTGATGATCCCGCCGTACGTGCGACACCGGTTCCGCAACGTGGGCCGCACCGAGGCCCGCATGGTCTTCCACCTGGGGCCGCTCGCCCCGCGCCCGGAGCTCGGGCACGTGGACACCGAGGAGAACCCTGCCGCTGAGGGCGCCGCCCGCGAGCGCCGGCCGTCCGAGCCCACGGGAGCGGTTTCGTGAACCGACGTGTGGCGGTGACCGGCGTCGGCATCGTCGCACCCGGAGGCGTGGGCGCCCCGGCGTTCTGGGGTCTGCTCGCGGACGGCCGGACCGCGACGCGGGGTATCACCCTGTTCGACCCGGCCGGCTTCAGGTCCCGTATCGCGGCCGAGGTCGACTTCGATCCCGCGGTGCACGGCCTGGACGCCCAGCAGGTGCAACGGGCCGACCGGTACGTGCAGTTCGCCATGGTCGCCGCCCGCGAGGCGCTGGCCGACGCGGGGCTGGACATGGCGCGGGAGGATCCGTGGCGGATCGGGGTGTCCATGGGCACCGCGGTCGGCGGCACGACGCGGCTGGAGCACGACTACCAGGCGGTCAGCAGTTCGGGCCGCCGCTGGGACGTCGACCACAGCGTGGCTGGGCCGCATCTGCACCGGGCGTTCTCGCCCAGTACCCTCGCCTCCGAGATAGCCGAACTCACGGGCGCGCACGGGCCCGTGCAGACGGTGTCCACAGGGTGCACCTCCGGTCTGGACGCGGTCGGTTACGGGTTCCAGGCCATCGAGGACGGCCGGCTCGACATCTGTGTCGCCGGCGCGTCGGACTCGCCGATCTCCCCGATCACCGTGGCCTGCTTCGACGCGATCAAGGCGACGTCACCGAACAACGACGACCCGGAGCACGCCTCGCGCCCGTTCGACGCCAACCGGGACGGGTTCGTGATGGGCGAGGGCGGTGCGGTGCTCGTCCTGGAGGAACTCGAACACGCCAGGGCCCGCGGTGCGCACGTGTACTGCGAGATCGGCGGCTACGCCACCTTCGGCAACGCCCACCACATGACCGGTCTCACCCGTGAGGGCCTGGAGATGGCCCGCGCGATCGACCACGCCCTGGACCACGCCCGGCTGAACGGCTCGGACGTCGACTACGTCAACGCCCACGGGTCCGGTACGCAGCAGAACGACCGGCACGAGACCGCCGCGGTCAAGAGGTCGCTCGGGCAGCACGCCTACAAGGTGCCGATGAGTTCCATCAAATCCATGGTGGGCCACTCGCTCGGCGCGATCGGCGCGATCGAGGTCGTCGCCTGCGTGCTGGCACTCGTCCACCGGACGGTGCCGCCGACGGCGAACTACGAGACACCCGACCCCGAGTGCGACCTGGACTATGTGCCGCGCACCGCACGCGAGGCGGACCTGCGCACCGTGCTGTCGGTCGGCAGCGGGTTCGGCGGGTTCCAGTCCGCGGTGGTGCTCACCCGGCCGGATGGGAGGACACCATGACTGCTCGTCACAGCCGTCGCCCCGTCATCAGCGGCATCGGTGTCGTCGCGCCCAACGGAGTGGGCACCGACGCCTTCTGGAAGGCCACCCGCGAGGGCGTCAGCGCGCTCGACCGGGTCACCCGTGAAGGCTGCGGCCATCTGCCGCTGCGCGTCGCGGGCGAGGTCAGGGACTTCGACCCGGAGGCGCTGGTCGAGCAACGGTTCCTGGTCCAGACCGACCGGTTCACCCACTTCGCGATGGCGGCGGCCGATCTGGCCCTCGCCGACGCGCGGTTGAGCCCCGGGGAACACGACGAGCCGTTCGCCATCGGGGTCGTCACGGCGGCCGGGTCCGGTGGTGGCGAGTTCGGCCAGCGCGAGCTGCAGCGGCTGTGGGGGCAGGGGCCGACCTATGTGGGCCCCTACCAGTCCATCGCCTGGTTCTACGCGGCGAGCACCGGTCAGATCTCCATCCGCGGCGGCTTCAAGGGGCCGTGCGGTGTCGTCGCCAGTGACGAGGCCGGCGGGCTCGATGCCCTGGCGCACGCCGCGTCCGCCGTGCGGCGCGGTACCGACACCGTGGTCGTCGGCGCGGCAGAGGCGCCGCTCGCCCCGTACTCGGTCGTCTGCCAGCTCGGTTACCGGGAGCTGAGCGCGGCCGAGGAGCCGGAGCGGGCGTACCGTCCGTTCACGGCGCACGCGTGCGGGTTCGTGCCCGCCGAGGGCGGCGCCATGCTCGTCGTCGAGGCCGAGTCCACCGCGCTCGCGCGCGGTGCCGCCGTGCGTGCGGCGGTGGCCGGGCACGCGGCGACGTTCACCGGTGCCTCGCGGTGGGCGGAGTCCCGCGAGGGGCTCGCCCGCGCGATCCGCGGCGCGCTCGACGAGGCGGGCTGTGCGCCGGAGGAGATCGACGTGGTCTTCGCGGACGCGCTGGGGCTGCCGGAGGCGGACCGCGCCGAGGCGCTGGCCATCGCGGACGCGCTCGGCGCGCACGGCACCCGGGTGCCGGTGACGGCCCCCAAGAGCGGCACCGGACGGGCCTACTGCGGAGCGCCGGTGCTCGATGTCGCCGCCGCGGTGCTCTCGCTGGAGCACGGACTCGTCCCGCCCACACCCCATGTGTTCGACGTCTGTCACGACATCGCCCTCGTGACGGGCACGGCCCGGCCCGCCGAGCTGCGCACGGCACTGGTGCTGAGCCGGGGACTGATGGGTTCGAACGCGGCGCTCGTGCTCCGGCGCGGTGCCGACAACCTCTCGTGAAGGAGGACCGCATGACCGCACAACTGACCGTCGAGGAGCTGGCCGCGCTGATGAAGAAGGGGGCCGGCATATCCGTCGACCCGGGCCAGATGGACGCCAGCCCGGACATCCCCTTCGAGGCGTACGGCCTCGACTCGCTCGGCCTGCTGGGCATCGTCGGCGAGCTGGAGAACCGGTACGGCCAGGCGCTTCCCGTCGAGGCCGACCGCTGCAAGACACCGCGCGAGTTCCTCGACCTCGTCAACAACTCATTGATGGCAGGAGCCTGACATGGCAGGGCACACCGAGAACGACATCATCATCGACGCACCCCTGGACCTGGTCTGGGAGGTGACCAACGACGTCGACCACTGGCCGCAGCTGTTCACCGAGTACGCCTCCGTGGAGGTGCTCGAACGCGACGGCGACCGGACGGTGTTCCGACTGACCATGTACCCCGACGAGAACGGCAAGGTCTGGAGCTGGGTCTCGGAGCGGGTGGCCGACCGGGAGGCTCTCACGGTCCGCGCCAAGCGGGTGGAGACCGGTCCTTTCCAGTACATGAACATCCTCTGGACGTACACCGAGACGCCCCAGGGCGTCCGGATGCACTGGACGCAGGACTTCGCGATGAAGCCGGACGCGCCGGTCGACGACGCCTGGATGACCGACAACATCAACAACAACTCCCGCACCCAGATGGCACTGATCCGGGACCGCATCGAGCAGCGCGCCCGTGTCCGCGAGACCACGCCCGTCACGCCGGGCTGACGTCCTACTCCTCCGACGGCCTCCGAAGGGACGCCCGATGCATCAAGCACTGATCGTCGCCCGAATGGCACCCGGGTCGGCGCCGGACATCGCCGAGGTCTTCGCGGCCTCCGACAGCGGTGAACTGCCGCACCTCGTCGGCGTCAGACGACGCAGCCTGTTCCAGTTCGGCGACGTGTACCTCCATCTCATCGAGGCCGACCGCCCACCGGGGCCGGCGATCGCCAAGGTGACCGAGCACGCCGCCTTCCGGGACGTCAGCGACCGCCTCGCGGCCTTCGTCAGCCCCTACGATCCGCAGACCTGGCGGAGCCCGAAGGACGCGATGGCCACGCAGTTCTACACCTGGCAGAGCGACCGGCCCGCCTGAGCGCGCGCGGCACGAGCAGCCGGCCCCGCGGTGATCGCGGGGCCGGCTGCTGTGTCCGCCGGTTGCTCAGCCGGGGACCACGCTCTCGAACGCGTGCAGATACGCGTTCACCGGGCGCACCTCCCCGACGACCAGCCCGGCGGCCTCCATCCGGGTGATCATGCTCTTCGTGGTGTGCTTGGCTCCGCCGACGTTGAGGAGGAGCAGCAGGTCCATGGAGGTGGTGAACGTCATCGACGGCGAGTCGTCGACGAGGTTCTCGATGACGACCACCCGAGCCTCGGGGCGGGCCGCCGCGACGACGTTGCGCAGGGTCCGTGCGGTGCTGTCGTCGTCCCACTCCAGGATGTTCTTGATGATGTAGACATCGGCGTCGACCGGGATGGACCGCCGGCAGTCGCCGGGGACGATGCTCACCCGGTCGGCGAGGGAACCGCCTTCACGCAGCCGCGGGTCGGCGTTCTCGACAACCCTGGGCAGGTCGAGCAGGGTGCCCTTCAGGCCGGGGTGCTTCTCCAGCAGGGCGGCCAGCACATGGCCCTGGCCGCCGCCGATGTCCGCGACGGTCGAAGCCCCGGCGAGGTCGAGGAGTTCGGCGACATCGCGCGCCGACTGGACGCTGGAAGTGGTCATGGCCCGGTTGAAGACCTGGGCCGACTCGGGCGCGTCCTCGTGGAGGTAGTCGAAGAACTCCTTGCCGTACAGCTCGCCGAAGACGCTGTCGCCCGTGCGCACCGCCTTGTCGAGCTTTGGCCAGGCGGCCCAGGTCCACGGCTCGGTGCACCACAGGGCGATGGAGCGCAGGCTGTGCGGATCGTCCTCGCGCAGCAGGCGGGACATCTCGGTGTGCGCGAACCGGCCGTCCGCCTCCTCGGCGAAGATCCCGTAGCAGGTCAGGGCGCGGAGCATGCGCCGCAGCGCTTTCGCGTCGGCCTTCACGGCCTCGGCGAGCTCCTCGGCTGACCGGGGCGTGTCGTCCAGGGCGTCGGCGACGCCGAGCCGGGCCGCGGCGCGCACGGACGCGGCGCAGGCCGCGCCGAAGACGAGTTCCCGCAGCCTCATGGAGGTACGGGGGGTGGTGGGTGCGGTGGTCATGCCGCCTCGTTTCTGTTCAGTGGGGCCGGGCCGGGCGGCCCGGCCGGGACGGGCCCCGGCGGCGTTGCTCAGCACATTCCGGCGGGCTCGGAGACGCCGCACATGTTGGCGTCGAAGCGGTTGCCGGTGCCCTCGGAGTCCCGGTCGGCGAGGTCGGCCGTCGCATTGCGCAGGACCACGTTGCCGCGGATGACGTTGTCCGTGCCGGGGGTGCCGACGACGCTCTTGAAGAGGACGATCCCGCCGGAGAACGGTGAGTCGCCGACGTTGTCCCACACCGTGTTCGACTCGACGAGGGTGTCCTCGGTGCCGGTGAGGACGATCCCCGCGCCCTGGATCTCGGGCAGCCTGGCCGTGGCCGCGCACGCCTTGTTGTTGCGGACGATGTGGTTGTGGCGGACCGTCAGGGCACCCGCGCGAGGCTTCGATTCGTCGCCGACGAGGAACAGCCCGGCGCAGTTCGTCGTCATCATGTTGCCTTGGACGGTCAGATTCCGCACCCGGCGGACCGTGGCCCCGATGCGGTTGTCCGTCATCATGTTGCCGCGGATCTCCGTTCCGCGAGTGTCGATGGCACCGGCTTCCTCGGAGACGGTGTTCGCGACGAAAATGCCGGCGTCGCGGTTGGACCGGAGGAGGTTGCCCGCCAGGACGGACCGGGTGGAACGCTGTTGGGCGATCCCCCAGGTGCCGTTGCTCTCGGAGATCACCCCCTGCACGGTCAGCCGGTCGGTCCCCGAGGCCCAAACGCCGCTCTTGGCGAAGCCGGAGACCGCCAGTGCGTCGATGCGTACGCCGTCGACGGGCTGCTCGGCCGTGCCGAGCACACAGACGCCGTTGCCCTGGGCAGCACAGGCGTTCTCCGCCCGGGCGGTGTCCGCCGCGGGCTTGATCACAGTACGGGCACCCGCCCCGCGCAGTCTCAGGCCGGACTTCGTGATCAGCACGCTCTCGCGGTAGGTGCCCGCGGCGATGCTGACGGTGTCGCCCGGCTGGGCGGCGTCCACGGCGGCCTGGATCGACTGACCGGGACTCACATGGTGGGTGACGCCGACGTGGGAGGCGGGAGCTGCCGCGCCGACGCCGGAGGCCATGAGGAGGGCTGCGGATGCGAGGAGGGTGATTTGTCGTTTCGTCATAATCCGAAGCTATGCGCCGAAGCGGACGAAACACCTCATACCTGGCCCGTCCGCGGTCGTGTCGCGCGCGTCGCTTCCCCAAGCAGAGCAACGCCCCCTCGCTGAACGGCATCGGTCCCGGGCCGCCTCGCCGACGCCCTATCGTGGTCGCATGACTGTGCCCGAGCGCATCCGCATCGTCTCCCGTTCCTCCCCGATGGCCCTTGCCCAGGTGGAGCGCGTCCGCGCCGAACTGGCCGCGCTGCGTCCCGGCATCCGTACCGAGGTCGTGCCCGTCACCACGACCGGTGACCGCTGGATGGGTGACCTGGCCCAGGTCGAGGGCAAGGGTGCGTTCACCAAGGAGGTGGACGCCGCCCTGCTGGCCGGTGAGGCCGACCTCGCGGTGCACTGCGTCAAGGACATCCCGGCCGACCGCCCGCTGCCCGCCGGTACGACGTTCGCGGCCTTCCTCAAGCGGGACGACATCCGTGACGCCCTGGTCCACCCCGGCGGCCTCGCGCTCGACGAGCTGCCCGCCGGTACCCGGATCGGCACGTCGTCCGTCCGGCGCGCGGCCCAACTGGCCGCGTCCCACCCCGGCCTGGAGTGCGTCCCGATCCGCGGCAACGCCAACCGGCGCCTGGAGAAGCTGTACGCGGGGGAAGCGGACGCGCTGCTGCTCGCCGTCTCGGGGCTGGAGCGCATCGGCCGGAGCGACGTGATCACCGAGGTCCTGTCGGTCGAGACCATGTGCCCGCCGATCGGCGCGGGTGTCCTCGCCCTCCAGTGCCGTGAGCACGACGACGCCGTGATCGACACGGTGAGTGCCCTCGGCGATCCGGACACCCACCGGGAGACCACGGCGGAGCGGATGTTCCTGCACGTCCTGCAGGGCCACTGCAACAGCCCGATCGCCGGTTACGCGCAGGCCGAGCGCAACGGTGACCTCTCACTGAGGGCCAAGGTGTTCACCCCGGACGGCAAGACCGTCCTCAACGCGCACGAGTGGGCCGGACGGCTGGACCCGGCCACGCTCGGCACGTCGGTGGCGGTCGCGCTGCTGCGCCAGGGAGCGCGCGAGCTCATCGACGGCATCGCGCACTAGCGTCACCCGTCCGGGGGACGGCGGGCGGGTGGGCCGGGTCAGGACTCCTCGAAGTAGGCGTCGAGCACCGCGTCCAGCTCCGCCGTCCACTCCCCCAGCCGGCTCCTGGCGTCGGCCTCGACCTCGGCGTTGAACCAGCGGTTGGCCGCGACGTGGACCGTCACGGTGAAACGCCGGCCGAAGCGCGGGGTCTTGACCTCGACCGCGCCGATCTCGTCCCAGCGGAAGTCGGCCTCCTGGTCGTCGAGCCGGAAGCGGACCCCCTCGCGGTTCACGGTGATCGAGCCCCGGCGGTCGCTGACCTCGAAGACGGGTCCGGTGTCGTCGGCGTCGTCGGCCTTGGCTGTCGCGTCGTCGGCGCTGTCCTCGGTCCCGGCCGTGTCGGCCGTGTCGGCCGTGTCGGCCGTGTCGGCCGTGTCGGCCGTGTCGGCCGTGTCGGAGACGGAGTCGGCGTCGGCGTCGGCGTCGGCGTCGGCGTCGGCATCGGCGTCGGCGTCGGCATCGGCGGTCCCCGGGGCGTCGGCCCCGGCGTCTTCCGGCTCCCGGTCCTCGCTCTCCTCCCTCCCCTCGGCCGCCCCGGGGGCGGGACGGGCGCCGACGAGGCCGGGCAGGAAGGCCGGGTCCGTGCTCACGGCGAAGTCCGGCTTGATGTTCGGATCTATCTGCTGCTCCACGGCGGGCAGTATGGACGACGAAGCTGTGCGAGGCCAATGCGCCTCCTCGCGGAGGCCCTTGCCGCCGCGTGATTCTTGTCGACGACCTACGGACCGGCCCCGGCCGTGCGGCACATGCGCCGGGCGGGGACGTCGGGCGGTCCGGCCCGAGACGGGAGAAGGACATGGGACAGACCGCCGGAAGCCTCCTGGCCATCAGCGACCTGCACGTCGCCCACGAGGCCAACCGCAGGATCGTCGACGGGCTGCGCCCCGAGTCCGACGACGACTGGCTTCTGGTCGCGGGCGACATCGGCGAGATGTCGCAAGACATCTCCTGGGCGCTGGAGACCCTCTCCGCACGCTTCGCCCGGGTCGTGTGGGCTCCCGGCAACCACGAGCTGTGGACGCCGCGCCAGGACCCGCTCCAGCTGCGCGGCGTCGAACGCTACCGGCATCTCGTGGAACTCTGCCGCTCCCTGGGGGTCGTCACCCCCGAGGACCCGTATCCCGTCTGGCCGGGCCCGGACGGTCCCGTCACCGTGGCGCCCCTCTTCCTCCTGTACGACTACACCTTCCGCACCGGCCCGGACCTCAGCCGGGAGCAGGCGCTCGCGGACGCCTACGACCAGGGCGTGGTGTGCACGGACGAGTTCCTCCTGCACCCGGACCCGTTCGACAGCCGGCAGGCGTGGTGCGAGAGCAGGGTGAAGGTGACGGAGGGCCGGCTCGCGGCGCTGGACCCGGCGATGCCGCTCGTCCTGGTCAACCACTATCCGCTGGTGCGTGAGCCGATGCGGGTGCTGCACCACCCCGAGTTCGCCCTGTGGTGCGGCACGGAACGCACCGCCGACTGGCACCTGCGGTTCAACGTCACCGCGATGGTCTACGGACATCTGCACATACCGCGCTCGACCGTGTACGACGGCGTCCGCTTCGAGGAGGTCTCGGTCGGCTACCCGCGCGAGTGGCGCACCCCGGGCTTCCGGCGCACCGTGCCGCCCCGCCGCATCCTGCCGGCCGGTCCGCCGCCGCCCGAGCGGCCGTGACGCGAACGGCGGTGCCGTCCGGACCCACGGCGCCCGGCGGGGACCGCGTCCGGTTCCGTCCGGACGCGGCCCGCCCCAAGGCACCGGGGTCGTCCGGCACCGCCTCGCGGAGTCAGCGCCGCAGCAGCTGCTTCATCCGCTTGCCCTCGGGGGACTCGGCGAGGGTGTCCCACAGCTTCTTCGAGCTGGTGGAGGTGTAGACGCCGGGCGCACCCTGTTCACCGCAGCCCTCGCCGTACGACACGATGCCGATCTGGTACGTACGGCCCGCGACCTTGCGGAACATCGGTCCGCCGCTGTCGCCCTGGCAGGAGTCCTTGTCCTCGACGCCCGCGCAGACGTTGACGGCCTTGTTGTAGCCCGGGTACGTCGCCGTGCACTCCGCGTGCGAGAGCAGCGGCACCTTCACGCCGCGCAGCCGGTCGGGGAAGCTCGGTACCTCGGTGTCGGTGTTGCCCCAGCCGATGACCGTCGCCTGCGCGCCGGGGCGGAGCAGGGCGTCGGTGCCGGCGGTCGGCATCCTCACGGCGGCGGTGCCGGTGACCGGCTTGGCCAGCTCCAGCAGCGCCAGGTCGTACGCCTCGTCCCCCTTGACGTAGCGGGGGTGCGAGACGATGCTCCGCACGTTGCGCAGCTGCCCCTGGCGCTTGTCGGACAGCACGGTCCGGCCGACCGTGACCTCGAGCTTCTTCGGCTTGACGCCCGTCACACAGTGCGCGGCCGTCAGCACCACGGTGTCGCTGATCAGGCTGCCGCCGCAGAACTGGCGATCGGCCGGGTTCCCGGAGCCCTTGCTCAGCAGGGCCGCCATCCACGGGTGGGCACCGTTGGACTGCTCCACACCACCGATGATCCTGGCGCTGGGCCTCGTCCGCTCCTCGTCGGGTGCGGTCCGCGCCGCGGCCGTGGTGACGGCCGATCCGACGAGGGCCAGCGCCGCGCTCGCCACCAGCCCGGCGGAGGTTATCCGGCGAAGGCCGTGGCGGGTCGGGGAAACTCTCATGGGGGTTGGTCTCCACTTCTGATGATGGATGCCGAAGGACCGGACTTCGCAAGGCGGTTGGCCCTCCGGCACTGTCGTGTCATCAGAGCGGCAAATCGCGCGGGAGGTTCACTCGAATCCGGAGGTTTTCCGGTGCCGCGCGCTCGGATCAGTGGCTGGTGGTATCAGCGGATCCGCGCCCAGTTGGCCGACTCCTGGACCAGGCCGCACACTCAACCGACTCGTACGCTGAGTCAGCGTACGGGCACGAAAAGTGGACGGAACGCGCAACCGGCCATGACGATGGGCCGGTTGCGAACGTACGCGGAGGTGGCCGGCATGGTGGCGGGCGGGATGGACGAGGCGGGCGGCGGGGGCGGTGGCTGCGGTTCCCCGGCGGGTGGGGGCGCGGAGCCGGAGAGCTCGGACAGCTTGAAGGCGTTCGGTGAGGTCGTCAAGGCGTTCCGGAGGCGGGCGCGGCTGACGCAGGAGCAGTTCGCGCCACGGGTGCGGTACTCGCTGCCCACGGTCGCGTCGATCGAACAGGGACGCAGGTTCCCCCCGGCGGACTTCGTGGAGCGGGCGGAGGAAGTGCTCGACGCCTTCGGCACACTGCGGGGCGCGGCCCGGCATCTGTCGCGGCGGCCTGGGCTGGCGAGTTGGTTCCGGCAGTGGGCGACGCTGGAGGCGGAGGCGATCACGCTCGACACGTACGAGTGCCGGTTGATCCCGGGGCTGCTCCAGTCGGAGGGGTACGCGCGAGCGGTGTTCGCGCAAAGTGTGCCACCGCTCAGGGACGACCAGGTGGAGGCGCAGGTGACGGCGCGGCTGGACCGTCAACGGCTGTTCCGGGAGCGGCCGAACGTGCCTTTCAGCTTCATCGTCGAGGAGGCGATGTTCACGCGGTGCCTCGGAGGCGAGGCGGTCATGCGGGGCTTACTGGACCATGTCCTGGACAGCGTGGCACTGCGGAACGTCGAGATCCAGATCATGCCTGCGAACCAGCAGCATCACGCGGGGCTGGACGGACCGATGCAACTGCTGGAAACGCCCGACCACAGGTGGCTCGGCTACGCCGAAGGACAGCAGTCGGGACAGCTCATCGCCGACCGGAAACAGGTCAGCGTCCTGTTGCAGCGGTATGCAAAACTGCGCTCACAGGCTCTCACCCCCTCGGACTCCGTGAGCCTGCTGGAGCGAACGCGAGGAGCGCTATGAGCAGCACCGCCGATCTGGCCTGGTTCAAGAGCAGCTACAGCGGCACCCAGGGCGACAGCTGCATCGAGGTGGCGACGACGCCGAAGACGGTCCACGTCCGGGACTCCAAGGTCGAGCAGAGCCCCCGGCTCGCGGTCTCGCCCGCCTCGTGGACGAGCTTCGTCTCGTACGCCGCCCAGGCCTGACCTCACAGGTGAGCGCCCCGTGCCGGTTGGGTCCGGCTCCGGGGCGCTCGTGCATCGCTGAGCGCTCGGCATCAACGAGTCAACCATGGCGGCGTCACGGTGGGCAGGCATGCCGGCGACTTCGCACGGGGGCTTCACCGGCCGCGATCGCGGCGCCGGCGGCTCGTACGTTCCGTCCCCCAGGGTCGGCACCACCGCGGTACGAACAGCCGCGCTCTGCGCTGGTGAGCGGCCGCTGAGCTTGTTAGACGTGGTGTCGTCAACGAGCGTCCGACGGGTGGTACTTGGTGGGCCGCACCCACAGCGGCGGCCCCATGGCGTCGTCTCGACCACGACCAGCCGCAGCCGGGGCACGACACAGCCGCATTGACGCGAACGCCGAACAGGCGATGTGGAGGAACCTGCGCACTACGGCAATCGGTGATTCACTCGGTTGGGTCGGCCATAGCGCGCCATTCGCGGGGGGACATGCCGTAGGCGGCCCGGAACACCCGGCTGAAGTGGGAGGGGCTGGTGAAGCCGAAGCGGTGGGCGACGGCCGCCACCGCCGGCCCGCCGCGGCCCAGTTCGCGTCGGCACGCCTCCAGTCGGCGGTGCTGGATCCACCGGCTGACCGTGGTGCCCTCGTCTTGGAAGAGACGGTGCACGTAGCGCACGGACAGGTGGTGGGCTTCTGCGATGGTCTGCGGGGACAGGTCCGGGTCGGCGAGGTGGCGGTCGATGAAGGACTGGATGCGCAGCCGCAGTGCGGCACCGGCGGAATCGGCGGTGCCGGCGGTGGCACGGCCCAGTCGCTCGGCGACCAGCGTGCCCAGCAGGTCCACGGCATTGCGGGCGAGCAGGTCGCCGATGTGTGGCGGATAGGTGGTGGCCTCGGCGGCGAGCCGGGCCAGGAACGAGGCCACCAGCGCGGCCGTCCCCGTGCCTGGCCGCAGGGGCAGCGCGGTGAGGCGGTGCAGGTCGGCCTCACGCAGACCCAGTGCCTGCCGCGGGATGGAGAAGACCTGCATCCGGAAGTGTTCGGCGAAGCCCAGGGAGTAGGGCCGCGTGGTGTCGTAGAAGGCGAGGTCGCCCGGGTTGAGAAACGCTTCCTTGCCGTCCTGGGCGACCAGGCCGGGACTGCGGCCCTGTAGGCCGACGCTGAGCTGCGCCCGGTCGGCCTTGGCGATCAGCCCCCTCGTGCGGCGCACCCTGTTCGCGTCGGCCTCGACGGTGGAGATCTGTAGACAGCCGAGCCGGTCGGTGGTCAGTCTCCCGCGGAAGGGCGTGTCGGTGTCGGGGGTGATGTGCAACGGCACGCATGTTCGCTCGATCACCTCATGCCAGTAGTCCAGCCGTTCGCCGGCGGGCACCGACGCCGTGGACAGCACGTGTCTCATCCCAAGTCGCTCCCGTTGCTCAATGTCCCGTTTGCGAATGTAGCCGCCGCAGCGGGTGAAGATCAGTGCACTCTCGGACAAGTGTCGGTGCGCTTGTGAGCAAGTGGCGCCTGGCACCGGCTCTAACGTCGGTGTGGCGCGGACCGGCCGATGGCGTCATGGCGCCCAGGTCTGCGTGATCCGCTGCCATCAGGGACTGGAGACATGGAACCTGTAGACCGAATCCGCCGGGTGACACCTCGGCGTGCTGTGCTGCGAGGCGCGGCGGCCGCTGCGGCTGGGATCACCTTGGGCGCGGGTGCCGCACTCGCCGGCGCAGGGCCGGCGCGGGCCGCCGGTCCGGCGGGGATGCCCACCTACCGATACTTACGCAACGCGCTGGCCGGGCCGCTGCGCTATGACCCGACCGGTGAGTTCATCTTCCCCACCATCCGTGGGGTGTACGACAAGATCAGTGGGGCCCGGGCCAGGTACTACCTGTACTACGCGCCGCATGAGAATCCCGGCGGGATCTGTGTGGCCTTTGGTGACACGCTCGCCGGTCCCTTCACCGAGCACCCGGCCAACCCGGTGATCGACAACCGGCTGCCGAGCACCACGGTCAGCCACGTCTCCTCCCCGCATGTGGTCTGGGATGCTGCCACACGGCAGTTCTTCTGCTACTTCCATGGCGAGAACACCGTGACCCGGGTGGCGCGTTCGAAGGACGGCATCACCTTCACCGACGAGACCCCGATCCTGAGCACCCGACTGATACCCGGCGCATCGGAGACCTCCTATGCCCGAGTCTTCGAACACCGGCTACCGGGCCGAGGCAACCGGTACGTCATGGTGTTCATGGGGGTGCGAGGCGGCCGGCGGATCTTTTACGGCTGGTCCCCCAACGGCTGGGACAACTGGCAGTTCAGCCGCACGCCGCTGGTCAACCCCGAGCCCGACGGAGTCACCGGCATCGCCGGACCTGCCCTGGTCAAACGCAACGGCACCGTCTATGTCGCCTACCACGGCAACGACGGCCGGATGCGGCTCACCGAGGTCGGCAACGCCTTCGACAAGGAGAACCACCTCGGCGTCTTCCACGCGCCCGCCCCCTCGGACAACGGCCGTGTCGCCGCGCCGTCCTTCGGCACCGAGGACGGAGTCGAGTACATGTTCTACGAAGCCGGGCCCCGGCTCGGCGCACGTATCTGCATAGCCCGCGCAGCCTGAACACCCCTCACCGCAACAGAAGGAAACCGAAATGCCAAAAGCAGGTCGCGTCTTTGCCTCCGCGGCGGCCGGATGTCTCCTCGCAGTGGCAGCTTTATCTGGCTCCGCCGCAATGGCACAGGCTGCCGAGTGGGACCCGGTCTGGAATTCCGGGCCTGTTCGGTTCAGAGCGGCCAACGACCGAAGCGAATGCCTCGCCGGCAACAGTATCGGGAAGGTGGGAGTGGCTGAATGCAAGGCAGATCCGTCCAGCACGACAAACTGGACCATGGAGCCGTGGAACAACCAGGGCCTATTCCAGTTGAGGAACAGCGTGACCAACTATTGCCTCGACATGAATCTGACCGAGGTGTACATGTCGCGCTGTAACCACAATGACGGCGGTCAGGTACTGCGGTACTCCTGCGACGATGGGCAGATCACGGCGATGGGGCCGACCTCAAAAGTTACCTGGTGGAACGACAAGACCGTCAGTGCGTCGTTCGAAAGGAACATCAAGACCAAGTGGACCGCACATCCGAAGGTCCCGCAGGACTGCCGGTGACAACCGGATCAGCTGCGTCCTCGCCGCGCACCGTGGGTCACTGCGCAGACTGCCCCTTCAGGTTCGTGCGCCAGTAGGTCGCGGTCAGCAGCACCCCCGACCACACCCGGAAGACGCCCGGTCGCGCCGTGTGCAACCCGCTTCAGACGCGGCCGCGCCGGGCCGGAGACACAGACAACGCAAGCCAGACACAGAAAGGCCGCCACATGATCGCAGCATTACGCAGAGCCGCAGTTATCCTTCTGGCCTTCTTCTCACTCACGCTGACGGTACAGAGCCCGGCTTCAGCCATTGAGAATGGCCGCACAATGATTGCCGCAATGCCCACCGGAGCCGCTCAATTCTACGTATGGAGGAACGGCGACTGGGTATTCACGTGCAGTGGCACCGTAGTAGGACCCAGGATAGTGCTGACCGCTGCACACTGCCTCGAAGCCGGCATGGACAGCTCCAAGTACCTTGTGCGATTGGGTGACACCAGCCGCGCCTCTGGTTACAGTATCCGGGTCGGCGCTCTCGCCACTCGATTCGACCTGGCCCTCGCATTCCTCAGAACTGACATATCCGCTTATCCGGGTGTGAAGCACGTCAACATCTCCGCCGGTGCCGACGGTGACATCAGAGCCGGTCAACGTGCAACCGTCTACGGCTGGGGGAAGACCAGCCAATGGGGTGACCTTTCCCGCGTGCTCAAGAATGCCGATGTACGCATCACAGATGATGCGGAAGATACTTATGGGGGGCCGGCATACCGGGTCTTCACCAGAGACGATGCGAGGATTCACAAGGGGGATTCCGGTGGCCCCATGATGAAAACTCTGCCCGACGGCCAAACGGTTCAAGTGGGGGTGATGTCAAAATCGGACGCACCGGTCGATCCGAGCTCGCCCTACGCAAAAATCGCCCGCTTCGACCCTGAAAACACCGAGTGGCTAGCTCGTCTGGGCGTTCCTCTCGACCAGGAATGGTAAACAGATAGCCTTTCCAATCTCAGGTCGCCGGCCCGACGGGAGCGCCGACCACTTCGAGGCGGGGAGCAACCTTGGTGACAGCCAAGAGCGCCTCGTCCCGGAGGGGACCACAGGAACCCGGTGACCGCCCCGCATGCCCCGGGCCCAGCGCCGAGGCAGGGCCCGCCGCAGCATCGGCCTGCGGCGGGCCCCCCGTCCATCCTTGCCGGCCGTGATCATGTGGGGCGGAGGCCGCGGAGCAAGAGCACCACCCCGCGCAGGTGGAGCCCAGCGGGCTCATCAGCCCCGCAGCTGCCACTTGGCGCCGCGCGCCGGCCCATCGGGCACCGCTGCCGGGGACCGGACGTGGAGGGCAAGGCGGGCGAAGCGAACGAGATGCCCCGCCTACGTGGTAGCGCCCGAGCCGACACGAGTTGGCATGCGCATGTTTTGCACTGATGCCGGAACAGTAATTGGAGGGGAGTCCGAGTGAGATCTTCGCGTTGTACTGCAGGTGTGCGTCACTTATGGCCGAGAGTCCGGTGGATGCGTCGGCGGAAGGGTGCACTGCGGCACAGGGCACTGCTGACGGTGGTCTTGGCGTTGACGACCGTGGCGTCATCGCTGACGGTGGTCGTGCTCACGCCGAGTGCGGCGCGCGCGGACTGGCTGGACCGCATGACGGTCGTCACCTGGAACATGCAGGGTGAGAGCGCAGGGGGGATTACCGGCGACAACTGGCAAAGAGTTCGCAGATATCTGCGGCAGGCCTCAATTGTGCTGCTTCAGGAGTCGGGCCCCGGTCCGGTGTCCAGCCTGCTCAACGAGCAAAACCGACGTATCCCATCGACCGTTCACTGGACGGTCGATGGGCATATGTACCAAAGCAGCGTGTGGAACCCGGAGACCGAGAGAACCGGAGGAGGGCCCTATTCGGTGACGTTCCTGCAGACGGACACCACCGGCGGCACGAATACGGGCGGCAGGGTCAACATCTCTGTCGTCAGCCGCGGTGTGCCGGACCAGGTGCGCGTGGTCAACAACCGTGTCCAGGCCGGCCGTAGTGCGCTGGGCGTACGGTTCGGCACGACCTGGTATTTCACCTTCCACGGCCTGTCCAGCGCCCGCAACGGCGGTGAGGGTGGCGGCGACTCCGCAGCCATGCTGGATACGATCGACAGAGCGGTAACAGCCTGGGAATCGGCGGACCTGACCTCCTACGACTGGGTGGTGGGCGGCGATTTCAACGTCACTCCGGCAACTTTGCAGAACCGTGCCGGAATGCCGCCCGCAGCGTTCTACAACTCCGGCCTGCCCACTCAGGCAACCGCTTTTCGGGAGCTGGACTACGTGGTTGCCGACCGCTTGGATCCCGGTATTCCGGTGCATCGGCTCTTGCGTGAAGGCTCTGACCACTGGCCGGTGCAGGTGGGCCTGGACCAACCCGTTCACCAGCCACCCTCACCGCCGGTGCCCACCACCGTGATGGCCACGGGGGACTCGATCACCGATGGGGTCAACAGTTCCACCGGTAACGGCTACCGCTACTGGTACTACGACAGTCTGACCGGGATCTCGGGGATCACGAAGAGATCAGTGGACTTTGTCGGCTCACAGCGGTCCGGTGACATGGCCGACCCCCACCATGAGGGTCATTCCGGCTTCCGGATCGACGAGATCGCCCGCATGACGGCTTGCTCGGTGCCGGCGCATCGGCCCAACCTGGTCACCTTGCACGCCGGCACCAACGACATGAACCAGGACCACCAGTTGGACACCGCGCCACAGCGGCTCGGCGCTTTGATCGACCAGATCCTGCGGGACGCGCCGGAGGCCACGGTGCTGGTTGCCACCTTGATCCCCTCCACCAAGGAGGGCATGCAGGCCAAGATCGACCGGTACAACGCCGAACTGCCCCGCATCGTCGACCGGCGCAGGGAGCAGGGCAAGCACGTCATGCTGGTCAACATGGGCGAGGTGACCACCGCCGATGTCGACGGCTCGCACCCCAACGACGACGGCTACCACAAGATGGCGAAGGCTTTTCTCGACGTCACCCATCTGGTGGAGAACGAAGGCTGGCTCACACCGCCTGTTGCGGGCACGGGACAACAGTGCGATCCGGACACCGCCGCGGGCCCGGGCTGGAACCCCCTGGGCGTCATCGCTTCCGGTATGACGCATCCGGAAGGCCGCACCGACCTCGTCGAACTCAACGGCGACGACCGCGCCGACTATGTGCGCATCACTCCCAACGGCGCCGTACGGGCCGCGCTGAACACTCCCGGCGAACCCGGCAAACCGAACTGGGTCGATGTGGACTCCGGCATACCCGCCGGCACCCCCGAAGACGGTGCCGGGCTGCGGTTCGCCGACGTCAACGGGGACGGACGCGACGACTGGCTGCAACTCGGGCCCAACGGTTCAGTCCTCGCCTTCCAAAACCGAGGCATCGCCAACGGCCGGTTCGACTGGTCCTTGGGCGAACCCATCGCCCCCGGGGTATCCGGGGCGACGCGCGAAGCCATCCGCTTCGCCGACGTCAACGGCGACGGCCGTGACGACTACCTGCGCACCGGTGATACCGGTGCCGTCCATGCCTACCTCAACACCGTCACGGACCACGGTCTCATCCACTGGGTGGAGCGGCTCAACTGGGCTCCGGGGGTGTCCTACGGCTCGAGGGACAAGCTCCGCCTCGCCGACGTCAACGGCGACCGCAGGGCCGACTACCTGATGGTCGGCAACAACGGAGCCGTCCACGCCTACCTCAACAACGGCGGTGGAGGCGCCGGTGGGTTCACCGAGCGCACATACTTCGTGAACGACACCGGCTACCCCGGCGACAAGTCCACATTCCGCGACATCAGCGGCGACGGGAAAGCCGACTACGTCGTCGTCTACGACGGCGGATCCGTCCGCTGCTGGCTCAACCGAGGAGGAAACATCTGAGGTGAGGGAAGCGACGGCACACAACTGCACAATGACCTGACGGCCGGCCGCCCACGAGGAGGGCCAGGTACCGGAGTGCGTCCAGGTCCGCAAGTGTTCGTCGTCGGGATTCATACGCGCAGGATCGCACGAGTAGACGCTGCGCCTGGCGGCGGTGGGCCCGCTCGTTCCCGCTTGGTGACCGGGCCGGTGACTGGATTCTCGGGTCGAGGGCGAGCACGCCGTGGCCGGGGCAGCGACATCACGAGGTCAACCTCAGTAGAGTTCGGACGCAACACGACGAGGGGGATCCCGTGGCCAAGGTCGACATCAGTCTGGACGCTGAGCTGGTGGTGGAAGTGATGGTCCTGGCCGGGGTCGGATCACCCCAGGACGCCGTCGAGTTGGTGGTGCGCGACTACATCGCCCGCGGCCATCGCACCGAGGAGCGCACCGAACTCAAAGACCACAGGCTGCGCGAGGTCGAGGCCCGGCCGCAGGATCCTCAGGGCTGACCACTGAGCCGTCCGGGGCTCCCCGAGGCGGCCCCGGACGGGCCGCGCATCGCGGCACCGCGTCGGCGTCGGCAGTCGTCAGCCGTCAGCCGTCAAAGGGCTTCGTCAGGCCATTGGTCGAGCAGCGCGTCGCCCGGCCCGCCGGGTTCCGCTGCCGCGCCGTCAAGGAACTGTTCCGTCCAGATCACCTTGCCGGCGGAGGTGTACCGCGTGCCCCAGCGTTCGGTGTACCGGGCGACGAGGAACAGACCGCGGCCGCCCTCGTCGGTGGTCTTGGCCCGGCGCAGATGGGGTGAGGTGCTGCTGCTGTCGGAGACCTCGCAGATCAGGGTGCGGTCGTTGAGCAGACGGACGGTGATGGGTTCGGCGCCGTAGCGGATGGCGTTGGTGACCAGCTCGCTGAGGACGAGTTCGGTGGCGAAGCCCATCTCCTCCAGCCCCCAGTCCGCCAGGCGGCGGGCGCAGGCCCTGCGGACCCGGGCCACCGCCGCGGGGTCGCGGGGCACGTCCCACTGGGCGAACTTCGCGGGGTCGAGCCGACGCGTGCGGGCCACCAGAAGCACGATGTCGTCGCTGGGATGGGCGGGCAGCATGGTGTCGATCACCGCGGCGCAGGTGGCTTCCGGGGTGCGGTCGGGCCCGGCCAGGGCCCCGCGCAACGCCTCCCGGCCGGTGTCCAGGTCGCGGCCGCGGTCCTCGACCAGCCCGTCGGTGTAGAGCACCAGCCGGGAGCCCTCGGGCAGGGTCAGCTCAGCGCTCTCGACGGGCAGGCCGGCTCCCAGGCCCAGCGGGGGTGAGACCGGCACGGCAGGGAAGGTCACGGTCCCGTCGGGGTGGGCCACCGCGGGCCCCAGGTGGCCGGCGGTGGCGGCGGCCACCCGCCCGGAGACGGGATCGTAGACGGCGTACAGGCAGGTGGCCCCGCTGATCTCCTGCCCGCCCCGTTCCTCGGCGGCGGCCTCGTCGGCGTCGAGGTGGGCCACCAGCTCGTCCAGATGGCTCAGCAGCTCCTCGGGCGGCAGATCCAGGGTGGAGAAGTTGTGTACGGCGGTACGCAGCCGGCCCATGGTGGCCGCGGCGTGCAGACCGTGGCCGACGACGTCGCCGACCACCAGGGCCACGCGGGCGCCGGACAACGGGATGACGTCGAACCAGTCGCCGCCCGCCCCGGCCTGGGCCGGCAGGTAGCGGTAGGCCACCTCCAGGGCGTTCTGCTCGGGCAGACCCCGCGGCAGGAGACTGCGCTGGAGCGTGACGGCCATGGTGTGCTCGCGGGTGTAGCGGCGGGAGTTGTCGATCGCGACGGCCGCCCGGGCCGCCAGCTCCTCGGCGAGGGACGTGTCCTCCTCTTCGAACGGTGGGGAGGCATTCGCCCGCCAGAAGTTCGCCACGCCCAGCAGCGTGCCCCGCGCCCGCACAGGGACCGTGATCAGCGAGTGGATGCCGCGCTCCAGGGCTCGCCGGCCGCGCTCGGGCTCCTGGTCCCGCCAGCCTTCCGAGGTGCGCAGGTTCGCCTCCAGAACCGCCCGGCCGCCGGCCACCCCGGCGGAGACGGGGCTGGTGGGACCGAACCGGATCAGCTCGCCCACGGGGAAGAGCGCATGGTCGTCTCCCAGGCCGGCGGCCGCGGCGCGGCGCATCTCGGTGCGCTCCTCGGCCGGCTCCTCCCCCCGCAGGACCGGGTCCAGCAGTTCCACGGTGACGATGTCGGCGAAGTGGGGGACCGACACCTGCGCCAGCTCCTCGGCGGTGCCCGTCACGTCCAGCGTGGTCCCGATCCGCATCCCCGCGTCGTAGAGCAGCTTCAGCCGCTCCCGCGCCACTTCCGCACGTCCGGTGACCGCCGCAAGCTCCGTGGTGTCCCGCAGCGTGACCACGTTGCCCGCCTGGACCCCGTACGGGGCCGTGGGCCGTTTGTTCACCGCCAGCAGCCGGTCCCCGGCCGGATGCACCGCATCCGTGACCGGCTCGCCCGACGCCAGCAGCCGCGCCGTGTCCGTGTCGAGGCCCAGCTCCCCCACCCGCTGCCGTTCCGCGTCAGCCGGCAGGTCCAGCAGTCGCCGCGCCTCGTCGTTGGCCAGCACCAGCCGCCCGTCCACGTCGATGATCAGCACGCCTTCCCGCACCGCGTGCAGCACCGCGTCGTGGTGCTCGTACATCCGCGTCATCTCCGCCGGGCCCAGGCCGTGCGTCTGCCGCCGCAGCCGCCGGGTCACCAGCGCGGTCCCGGTGGTCGAGAGCGCGAGCGTCGCGGCGCCGGCGCCCAGGATGATCGGCAGCTGCCGTTCGACCAGGTCGGACACGTTCTCCACCGTGATCCCGGCGGACACCAGGCCGACCACCGAGCCGTCGGCGGCGGTCACCGGGACCACCGCCTGGACGGCCGCTCCCCGGCCCGAGGGCAGTGGCGGACCGCCTGCGCGCTCAACGGTCGTGCGGCCTTCCAGCGCCGGTTCGATGGTGCCGACGAACTTCTTCCCGATCTGCTTCGGGTCGGGGTACGTAAGGCGGATCCCGTCGGTGTCCAGGACGACGACGAAGTCCACGTCCGCCTTCTTCCGGGCCGCTTCGGCGCGTGGCTGCAGTGCGGCCGTCGGGTTCGCACTGTTCAGTGCCTCTGCCGTGCCCGGGGCGTTCGCGAAGGCCTCGGCCGCTGTCACCGACAGGCGCTCGGCCTCCCGTGCACTGGCCCGGTCCGCCTGGATGACCAGGGCGACCACCGCGGCCGAGACCAGTATCAGGACGATCACGACCTGGAGCACGAACACCTGCCCGGCGGCGCTGCGCAAGCTCAACAGGGAACGTTGTCCCGGCCCCGAACGACGCCGCGACGGCCGATCCGGGCGGCGGAAAAGCCGCATTCCCTTCATGGCCACTTTCTACATCGCTTTCCGCCCCGGGGCGACAGACCCGGCGGCCCCCGTGCCAAGGGCCGCGGCGCTGATCGGCAGCGTCGCTGTCAGCCGCAGCGCGCGTACGCCGGCCGGCCCGGTCCGGGAACGGGACCAAGGCGGGTGTGGCCGGTCATGTGGCACCAGGCCGACACGTCGAGTGGAGCGGCGGGGCCGGTCGTGATGACGTGAACGGCCGAGCCGGGGCTGCCTCGGCGATACGCGCACGCAGGCGGAGCAGGAGCCGGTGCGGCGGGGATCATGCGGCCCGCTCCGTCTCCACGGGCAGGTCGGCCAGCCGCCACTCCAGCATTCCGTCGGTCAACCGGACGGCCTTGCGGCCGCGCTCGTGCAGCAGGCGCACCGCGTCGTACGCGAGGACGCAGTAGGCGCCCCGGCAGTAGGCCACCACCTCCGCGTCGTCCGGCAACTCCGCGACACGGTCGGCGAGTTCCCCGACCGGGATGGAGAGGGCGCCAGGGATGTGCCCGGCGGCGTACTCCTCGGCGGGACGCACATCCAGGACGACGACCTCGCCCGCCGCCGCGCGGGCGAGCAGGTCCTCGCGGTCCACCTCTCCCGCCTCGTCGGTACCGAGATAGGCGGCGCGGGCCGGCTCGACGGCGGGCTGATGGAGCCGGGCGACCTGACGCAGCAGGGCGTACAGGGCGGCGACGTCGTCTCCGGCCAGCCGGTAGTGGATACGTACGCCGTCACGGCGGGTGGCCACCAGCCCGGCCTGCTTGAGGCTCTGCAGGTGTGCGGAGGCGGTGGTCAGGTTCAGCCCGGCGGCCTTGGCGAGGGCGTCGACGGTGCGCTCGCCCTGCGCCAGCAGGTCAAGCAGTTCCAGGCGCTTTCCGCTGCTCAGGGCCTTGCCCGTGCGGGCGAAGGCGTCGTACAGCGCGGCCTTGCGCGCGGCGTCTCCCATGACCGAACCCCTATCCTCCATAAATCCATGGAATATTGTATCTTGGAACGGGTGCGAAAGCGATCCGTCCCCTACCGTGGCACCTGGAGGACCTGATGGACTTCGCGGACGATCACCTGACACCGCTCGTCGACGAGGGGCTTGGCAACAGCGCCTATCTGATCGACCTGGGCGACGGCCGGGCGCTGGCCGTGGACGCGAGCCGGGACCTGCGCGCCCTGCGTTCCGCCGCCCAACGGCACGGACTCACGGTGGCCTTCGCCGCCGACACCCACCTTCATGCCGACTTCCTCTCCGGAGCGGTGCAGCTCGCACACGACGACGGAGCCGAAGTGCTGGCCTCCGCCGCCGGGCACCGGAGTTTCCGCCACCGCGGCCTGGGCGACGGCGACGAGGTCGACCTGGGTGGGCTGACCCTGCGGGCGCTGGCCACCCCCGGCCACACCGACGAGCACCTGTCCTTCCTGCTCCTGGACGGCGCCCGCGAGCTGGGCGTTTTCACCGGCGGCTCGCTGATCGTCGGCTCCGCCGCCCGCACCGACCTGCTCGGCGCCGACCGCGCCGAGGAGCTCGCCCGCGCCCAGTACCGGTCCCTGCGACGCCTGGCCGAACTGCCCGGCCAGGTGGCCGTGTGGCCGACCCACGGGGCGGGCTCCTTCTGCTCGGCCCCGCCCGGTGCCGAGCGCACCACCAGCATCGGCGCCGAGAAGCAGGCCAACCCGCTGCTCGCCGCGCCGGACGAGGACTCCTTCGTACGGCAGCTGATGGGCAGCCTCGGCTCCTACCCCGCCTATTTCGACCGCCTCGCGGAAGCCAACCGGCGGGGCCCCGCCGTTCTCGGCTCCGCCCCGGGGCTCACCCCGCTCACCACGGCCGAGGTGCGTCGACTGCTCGGCCAGGGTGCGCAGGTGGTCGATGTGCGTCCGGTCGCGGACTTCGCTGCCGGGCACATCCCCGGCGCCGTCTCCGTCCCGCTGCGCAACCAGTTCGCCACCTGGCTGGGTTGGCTGCTGCCCGACGACAACCCGCTGGTCTTCGTCACCGCGCCCGGTCAGGATCTGGCCGAACTCACCTGGCAGGCCCTGAAGATCGGTTACGAACGACTCGCAGGGCACGTGCCCATGAGTGCGTGGGCCGCCGACGGCGGGGACCAGGAGTCGATCGAGCTCATCACCGCCGGCCGCATGGCCGACCGCCCGGTCCTCGACGTCCGGCAACGCATCGAGCACACCGCGGGTCACATCCCCGGAGCGATCGGCATCGAGCTCGGCGAGCTGACTGCTCGTGCCGACGAGGCACCCGCCGGCGCGGTCGTGCACTGCGCTCACGGCGAGCGCGCCATGACCGCCGCCAGCCTGCTGCAGCGCGCCGGACACCGCGGCCTCGCGGTCCTGGTCGGCGGCCCCGCGAACTGGGCCGAAGCCACCGGCCGCCCCCTTCAGGCGGGCGCGTGACCTCCCCCAAGTTCTCGGCTCCGCTCGAACAGGGCGGACCCCCATCCGCCTCCCGAGGAGGCATCCGGCTCGGACTGCGCGCCAACCTCGCCCAGTTCACGCTGCTCGTCGCCGTCAACGCCCTGGTCGGCGGCATGCTCGGCCAGGAGCGCACCGTCCTGTCCCCACTGGCCGATCAGGTCTTCGGCCTCGATGCCTACACCGCCGCCCTGACGTACATCCTGGCCTTCGGCGCCACCAAGGCCGTCACCAACTTCTTCGCCGGCACCCTCTCCGACCGCTACGGCCGCAAACCCGTCCTGATCGGCGGCTGGCTGCTCGCCCTCCCGGTCCCGGCCATGCTCGCCTGGGGACCCACCTGGGGCTGGATCATCGCCGCGAACATCCTGCTCGGCACCTCCCAGGGCCTGACCTGGTCCACCACCGTCATCATGAAAATCGACCTCGCCGGGCCCGCACGCCGCGGGCTGGCCATGGGCCTCAACGAAGCCGCCGGATACGTCGCGGTCGCCGCCACCGCCATGGCGACCGGCGCCATCGCCGCCCACGCGGGCCTGCGCCCCGAGCCCTTCCTGCTCGGCGCCGCCTACGCCGCGCTCGGTCTGGGGCTGTCGGTCCTCGTGGTACGCGAAACCCGCGAGCACGCCCGCGCAGAGGCCGCACTCCACCCCGTACAGGACGTGGCCGTGACCGGGTTGACCACCGGGCAGATCGCCAAGCGGACGAGCCTCACCGACAAGGCCCTGTCCGCCGCCAGCCAGGCCGGCATGGTCAACAACCTCAACGACGCCCTCGCCTGGGGCCTCTTTCCCCTGCTCTTCGCCACCCACGGCCTGTCCATCGGCCGGATCGGCGCCCTGGCCGCCATCTATCCGGCCGTCTGGGGCGCGGGCCAGTTGCTCACCGGCTGGTGGTCCGACCGGATCGGCCGCAAACACCTCATCACCGCGGGCATGCTGCTCCAGGCCGCCGCCATCGCCCTCGTCGCCCTCGGCACCACCTTCGGCGTCTGGGCCGCCGCCCAGGCGCTGCTCGGCATCGGCACCGCCCTCGTCTACCCCACCCTGCTCGCCGTCATCGGCGACGTCGCGCACCCCGCCTGGCGCGCCCGCGCTGTCGGTGTCTACCGGCTGTGGCGCGACGGCGGCTTCGCCGTCGGCGCCCTGCTCGCCGGCGTCCTCGCCGACGCCTATGGCCTCACCACCGCCATCTGGGCCGTCGCCGCCCTCACCGCAGCCTCCGGTCTGCTCGTCGCGGTACGCATGTACGAGACCCATCCCCGGCCGGCATCCCCGCCTCCGGTGACCAGGTGACCGGAAGAGCGAGGTGGGCACCTGTCAGCACATGGCTGCGGACCTGTCGTTGCTCGACCGGCACGGCCGTCCTGCTCGTTGCTCGACCGGCACGGCCGTCCTGCGGCGCCGTTGTCCGGGACGACGAGACCCCGGCACGGAGAAGGACGCCGTCGATCTCGATGCCGGTGCGGGCGTGGCAGGGGATCCGGCGCCACCCGTCCGGCGGGGCCTGCCAGTTGGCCTGATGGGTCAGCAGCAGCAGAAGCGCGCCGTCATCTCATGTGGCCGACTCGGTGGGCTGCCGGTCGTGGGGGGAATCGTCGAGCGCGTTCCGCAAACGCCGGCAGGAGGAGCGGGCCGGCCCGCTTGGCGCGGCGCTGGACAAGGGCGGTCTCCATCCGACCGATGCCCGGCAGCGCGGCCAACTCGCCGGACAGGTAGTCGTACAGGGCACCGGTGTCACGGCACTGGACCATGGCGAAGACCGACGCCCGGCCCGTCATGACGGCGGCGAAGGCGACTGCGGCGTGCCGTGACAGCGCCCTCGTCACCTCGCCCAGCCGGGCAGGCGCCACCTCCAGCCACAGCAGCGCCTCCACCGGGAAGCCGAAGTGGGACGGGCTCACGTCCACCTCGAAATGCAGCACCCCGGCGGCCCGCAGCCCGGCGACGCGGCGGCGCACGGTCGAGGCCGACCACCCGGTGACGGCGGCCAGCCGTGCCACGTCCGCCCGGCCGTCCACGGCCAGTTCGCCCGCCAGTCGCGCCTCTGCCTCGCCCCAGCCGGACGCCTCCGCCAGGACTTCCGGGCCGTCCGGTGACTGCGGCACGGGGCCGAGAAGGGCAGCCTGTTCGGACGCGTCCAGCGCGCTGGTCCGGCCTGCCCAGCCGCCGACCCCGGCGACCGGGCGCAGCACGCAGCTCGCCTCGACGTCTCGTATCCCCGCGGTCCGGAGCAGGTGGTCGAAGAGCGGGCGTCCGCCGTCCGATCCCGTGACCGGCCCCGCGGCCGCGGTGCGGACCATGCAGGTCAGCCGCGTCCCGCCGGCGAGCGGGGCGATCCACGAGGTGTCGTCCCGCTGCGCGAGGGCGGCGGTCAGCGCGTCGGCGGCGTCCGGCGTGCAGTCGATGCGGACGAACCAGTCGAGCATGCCGATCCGCCGGCTGTCGACGAGCCCGACCACCCGGACCACCAGGGCCGACCGCAGCCGGTGGTAGCGGCGCGCGACGGTGCGCTCCGGGGCCCCGAGCACGGTGGCGATCCTGCTGAACGAGGCGCGCCCGTCGATCTGGAGGGCATGGATCAGACGACGGTCCAGCGCGTCGAGCGTGACGGATTGCGTCACCAGATCCCCCTCCGAAGTCCGGTCGCGTCCATCCCGGCGACTTTACAGCGCGCAAGGGAGCACCGGGCAGGACGCTGGCGGCGACCACCGCAGAAAGGGCAGACCATGGAACCGCTCGTCACACTCGTCGCCGTCACCGGCCTGCTGCTGCTCGCCGGGAGGCTCGGGGCCGTACGGCTCCGTCGGCCGACCGCCGCCCTGCGGGGCGGCCTGGCGGCCATGTTCACGCTCACCGCGGGCGCGCACTTCGTCGGGATGCGCGAGGAGATGGTCGCCATGGTGCCGCCGGCCCTGCCGGCCCCGGGCCTGCTCGTCACGCTGACCGGCATCGCCGAACTCGCCTGCGCGCTCGGGCTGCTGTGGTCGCGGACCGCCCGGGGCTCGGCCGCCGTGCTCAGCGCGATGCTGGTCGTGATGTTCCCCGCCAACGTGTACGCCGCCGGCGGCGACGTGCCCTGGTGGGACCGGCTCGGCCCACGGACGGCCATGCAGTCCGTCTTCCTCGCGGCCACCGTCACCGTGCTGGTCCGCCACGGCCGGGTGGTTGCGGGGACCTCGGCGGGGACCTCTGCGGGGACCTCTGCGGAACCCTCGCTCAGCTCCCCGCCGCCGCGACCGTCGCCGGGTCGAGGCCGATGAGGGCTCGCAGCACCTCGGCGCTCGGCTCCGGCTCAGGCAGCCACGCGCGCATCGCCGGCGTTCGGGTCAGGACATCTTCCAGAGGGTCACCTCTCCGAACAGATCGGGCGCCCCGTCGTTCTCCTGCACGTCGGTGATCTCCATCATCGCGAGACTGCCCTTTTCGGTGACGGTGCACAGCACCGATCCCTTGGCGAAGGCGTCGTTCATCTGCTTGTCGTTCAACTCTCCCGGCAGCGCATTGGCGTCGACCGCGGTCCTGCATTCCTCCGGTGTCCGGCCCGCGCTGATGCCGGTGGGGCTGCGGATGACCATCCCGTACGGGGTCGCAAGAAGGCCCGGCTGCTTGAAGATCCACTCGCTTCCCGAGGAATCGGTCCGGGAGGGGACGGCCTTGGGGAGGTCCAGGTCGAGGTCCGTGTAGCCCGTGGCCGGGTAGCGCATGGCGAACGGCTTCTTCGCGAAGACGACCTCGTATGTGGGCTCCTCAGGACCGGAGGTCCCGGTGCGCTCGGCGCCGTCCTGCGAGCTCTCGCCGGCGGAGGGGGTCCGCTGCGCGGAGTTGTCCGGTGCCCTGCCGCCTTCCTTGCCCTCGGTTCCCGACTCGTCGTTGGGCAGGAACGCCCAGACGGCAGCGACCACGGCGGCGGCAGCCGCCAGAGCCGCCCCGATCAGCAGCGGTTTGCGAGTGCGCCGGCCGGTGGCGGCCGCGGGGGATCCTCCGGACGGTGGGTCGGTTTTCGGTGTGGGAGCGACGGCAGGAGCGGAGGGGATCGGCGGTCCGGCCGGCCGGCTCGGTGGACGGTGCGGGTTGTGCCCCGGCGCCGGCGGCACGGTGTCGTGGCCGCCCGTGAACGCTGGTGCGTACCCGGGCGCCGGCGGCACGGTGTCGTCTGCCACGCCGGGCGGTGCGCTCGCCGCGGCCCCGATCCCCGCGCCATTCCGCTCCGGCCCGGGCTCCGTCGTGCCGATCAGCGCCGCCGACAACTGCTTTTCCCGCTCGGCGATTCCGGCTGCCACCGCCGCCGGGAGCCATCCGGTGAAGTCCCGCAGTGCCCGATCTCCCATCTCCTCGCACAGCGCGGTGAGTTCGGCGGGTGCGGGACGTGCCGCAGGCTCGGCGGCCAGGCAGCGTTCGAGCAACGTCCGCAGCGGCTGCGGATAACCCGACAGATCCGGCGGGCGCAGCTGCGTGTTGGCGATCTGTGTCGCCAGCGTGATCGCCCCCGAATCGCCGTACGGGTGCCGCCCGGTCGCGGTCACCGCGGCTATCAGGCCGAGCGAGAAGATGTCGGTTGCCGGGGTCAGGGACAGCCCGTTGGCGTGTTCCGGCGACATGAACTGCGGTGTTCCGATGAGTCCGCCGCTGCGGGTGAGCTGGGTGGCGTCGGCCGCCTTCGCGATGCCGAAGTCGATGATCCACGGCCCGTCCGAGCCCAGCAGGACGTTGCTGGGCTTCAGGTCGCGGTGGATCACACCGGCCGCGTGCACGGACCGCAGCGCTTCCGCCGCGCAGCCCATGAGTTGCAGGACGGCCGGCAGCGGCAGCGGGCCGTGGTCGGCGATGACCACGTCGAGCGGCAGGCCGGGAACATACGTGGTGGCCAGCCAGGGTCGGGGGCCGGTCGTGTCGTGATCGACGACCGGCACGATGTGGTAGCCGTGTACGGAACGGGCGGCGCGCGCCTCCTGCTCGAAGCGCCGGCGGAACGCGTCGTCCTCCGCATACTCCCGGCGGATGACTTTCAGGGCAATGGGCTGGTTGCCGCGCGTCGTCGAGAGGTACACCGCCCCCATGCCCCCCTCGCCGACCCTGGCGAGCAGCCGGTACCCGGCGACGCCCCTCGGGTCCTCGGGCTCCAATGGTCTCAAGTCAACTCCCCCGCAACGCTTTTGACGACACCGTCCCCCGCGGCGATGTTAGCGGCGCATCACTGAACGAGGGCGGCCTGACGAAAAAGACGTGCCGGTGTCCTGGCGCCCGTACAGTGGGTACGCCGCGCCTGACGGTCCTGCTGTCCGGAGACCGCGGGGCGCGGGATCCGTCTCCGGGGGGAGTCATGGAACAGCATCTGATCGGCTCGGCGGAACGCGCCGACTACCTCGTGGAGCTCTCCAACATCGTCCGTCAGAGGTCCATCGGCCCTCGGGCGTCCCGGTCGCTACGCCGCCTCGACCTGGTGCTGCGCGCACTGAGGGAACTGTCCCGTGACCCCGACGTCTCCGTCCACCTCGTCGCCGACACCAGTCTGCTGGGCGGTCACCGGGAGTTCGCCGATCCGCAGGAGGTGCTGCGGCTGCGCCGGTGGGTCGCCGACGGTCTGGTCGAGGAGGTCCCCGACGCCGACGAGCGCATCCTGGACCTGGCCCGCATGACCGGCACTCGCGTCGTCACCGGCGACCAGTACGTGGACCATCGCGTCGAGCACCCGTGGATCCAGGGCAACACCTGGCAGTTCCTCCGCCCGGAGCCCCGCCCCGACGGTTCCGTGCGACTCGTCGCCATGGACATGGGTGTCCGGTCGGCGGCGGAGATCTCCCGTCGCATGGAACTCGCCATGCTGAAGAAGCAGGGCCTCCTCGGCTCGGCCCGTACCCCTCTCACCGAGGTGATCATGCGGGCGTGGCGCTGCTCCGAGCCGCGCTGCACGCTGTACGACATCAGTCGGGGCGGCCGGATCCTGCTGCCCCGAATGCGCCACGGTCTGCCCACCTGCGAAGTGCACGGCACTCGGCTGGCCGACGAGGGCCCACGCCGCGGCTCCGCCCAACTGAAGGTGGTCGTCGACGGTGCCTGCGCGGCCCGCTACACCCTGGACGAGGGGTCCGAGGCGCACGTCGGGCGGCATCCCGGCCCGGACGGCATCGCTCTGCACGACCTGCTGTCCCCGACGACGTCCGCGCGGGTCAGCCGCCGGCACGTGATGGTCTCCGCTCGCTCCGGGACGCTGCTGATCCGCGACACGAGCAGTTACGGGACAAGGATTCGCCAGATGGGCAGCCGAGGCCGGCTCGGCCCCTGGGGGACCCTGCCGCCCGGGACGGAGCGCCCGTTCCGCCCCGGCGACGAGGCCGAACTGGCAGCCGGGGTGATCCTCACCCGCAGTGGCCGCCGCTTCCCTGCCGAGCTCGCCGACGCCTGGCGGACGGACGGCGCGCAAACGCCGCCACCCGCAGCCGCGGCCGCACCCACCCTCCCGGTCTGACGGACGCTTCCGCGAGTAGCCCCTGCCCGAACGACGCATGCCCGCAACGCACTTGGACACGAAGCCCGCGACGCCGGATCGCGACGGGCCTTCGGTTGCCGGCCGAGCCCCCGGCTGAGAGGGATCCCGGACCGTCGGCGGCGGCTGCCGCCGACGGCCTCGGTGACGCTCCGATCCCTTTCCGGGTGGACATCACCCGTCATTCCGGCAGGCCGGTGTTCCGGGTGGCGCCTGAGCGGTGGGCCGAGTCCCAGGAGTACCACAGGGCCGCGTAGGCGCCGTCGGCCGCCAGGAGCTCCTCATGGCTCCCGAGTTCGACGATCCGGCCGCGATCCATGACCGCGATGCGGTCGGCGTCCCGGACGGAGTCCAGGCGGTGGACGATCGAGATCACCGTACGGCCCTCGATCAACGCCGCGAGGGACCGCTCGACGCGGCGTGACGCGGTGGAGTCCAGCAGCGCGGTGGCCTCGTCGAGGACCAGCGCGTGCGGGTCGGACAGCAGCAGCCGGGCGAGCGCCAGTTGCTGGGCGGCGGAGGGGGACACCGGAGCGGCGCCGGGACCGATCTCGCTGTCGAGTCCGTCGGGCAGGGACCGTACCCAGTCTGCCAGGAGTACGGTTTCGAGCGCGCCTGCCAGCCGCTCGTCCGGCAGGGCTTCCTCGCCGTCGCCGCCGCGTGCCAGCGAGAGGTTGTCCCGGACGGTGCCGGTGAAGACGTGCTGCTCCTGGGTCACGAGCACGATCTCGCGCCGGAGTTGGCCCACTGGCAGGGTGGTGACATCCGCGCCGCCGATGCGTACGGTCCCCCGGGTCGGGTGGTGAACGCCCGCCAGCAGCTTGCCGAGGGTGGACTTGCCCGCGCCGGAGGCGCCGACCACGACCAGCCGTTCACCAGGGGTGATGTCGAGGTCGACACCGGAAAGGACCTCGCGGCCGGGTCCGTAGCCGAAGCCGACGCCTTCGAGCCGGATGGCGTGGCCCTCGGTGGGAGCGGTCAGCCGCGGCTCCTCGCGCGGCAGCCGCTCCACACCCAGGATCCGGCGCAGCGCCGCGTTGCCGATCTGGAGTTCGTCGGTCCAGGTCAGCAGGTCGTTCAGGGGCTCGCCGAGGGCCTGCACGTACAGCACCACCGCGGTCAGCTCCGCCAGCCCCACCGCGCCACGCTGGTAGGCGAGTCCGCCGACCAGCAGGGTGAGCGCCGTCGGGACCATGGTGGCGAGGTCCAGGCTCGGGAACCAGATGGTCTGCAGCCAGGTGGTGCGCTGCCGGGTGCGGACCACTCGGTCGACGGCCCCGCCGTGCCGCACCGTCTGACGCGGGCCGAGGCCGAGGGCCTCCACGGTGGCGGACCCCCGGGCCGTCTCGTGCGTGACGGCCAGGACGTCTGCCTCCTCGGCGAGCAGCCGTTCGTACGCGCGGGTCGCGCGCGGCCGGTACCACCAGGTGGACAGCACCGCGAACGGCACGCCGGCGAGCAGGCCGAGGGCGAGCAGCGGCGAGGTCAGCAGGATCGCCGCCACGGTGAACACCAGGGTGACGGCGGCCAGCGCGATGCGCGGGACGGCCTGCCGGATGCTCTCGTTGAGCCGGTCGGCGTCGGTGGTCGCGCGGCTGAGGAGGTCGCCGGTGCCGACGCTCTCCACCTCGGACAGCGGCAGCCCGAGGACCCGGCGGACGAAGTTCTCACGGGTCCGTGCCAGGACGCGTTCCCCGAGCAGGGTGGCCTGGGTGCGGGCCGCCCGGGCGAGCAGCGTGTGGCCGGCGAGGACGCAAACGAAGAGCAGGGCGAGCACGTCGACCCGGCCCGCTGTGGTGCCGACCTTGACCGACTCGACCAGGTGGCCCAGCAACCGGGGGCCGATGAGCCCCGCCACCAGCGCGGCGGCGAACAGCGCGAAGATCAGGACCAGTCGGCCGGCCTCACCACGGACGAAGGCGTCGGTCCAGGCGCGGACTTCGGCCCGGTCGGCGAGCGGCAGCCGCCCGGGGGTGCCGGGCGGGTCGGCCGGCGCGTGCACCGGGGCTGCGCCCGTGTCCGCGGCGGCCTGGGTGGGGGTCGTCGTCATGAGGGCACTCCTGCGGAGCGGTCGGGGCTGCCGGGGACGGGGTCCCCGTCGAGCCGGACCTCGTGGTCGGCGACGCCGCGCCACAGCGGGCTGTCGCTGAACACCACGGTGGTCCGGCCGGCGCGCAGCTCGGCCACCCGTTCGACGATCCGGGCCTCGGTGTGCGCGTCGACGGCGGCGGTCGGGTCCTCCAGCACCAGGACGTCGGGGGCCGCGAGCAGGGCCCGGGCGAGGACCAGGCGCTGGCGCTGGCCACCGGAGAGGGCCCGGCCGCCCTCGTCCAGGTACGAGTCCAGGCCGTCGGGCAGTGCGTCGATCACGTCGGTGGCGTCGGCGGCGAACAGCGCGTTGTCCAGCGCTTCGCGGGACCGGGCGGCCCCCGCGGTCAGTTCCTCCCGTACCGTGCCGCTGAACAGGGTGTCGGCGGGCCCGGACCGCACCACCCGGGCGCGCAGTTCGGTGACGTCCACCCGGTCCAGCCGGACGTCGCCCAGCAGCACGGGCGGGGTGTCGCCGAATCCGCCGGGGCGGGTGAGCCGGCCGGCGAGTTCCCCGGCGCGGTCGGCGGTGGCCATGATCACGGTGAGCCGGCCGGCCTCGGCGGTGATGCCGGTGTGCTCGTCGGCGAGGGAGAGGGCGCCGCGGGGCAGCGGTTCGGGGTGTGCGGGCTGGGTGGTCTCGGGAGTGAGGCGCAGGAGGGTGCAGAGCCGGCCGGCGGCGACCTTGGCCAGGCTCAGCGTCTCCGCGGCCTCGGTGGCGGTGCTCACCGGCAGGGTGAGGAAGGCCGAGGCACCGTAGAACGCGACCAGTTCGCCGACGGTGACGGTGCCGTTCAGGGCCAGGCGGGCGCCGAACCAGACGATGCCGACGGTGACGAGGCCGGGCAGGAAGACACCCGCCGCCTCGAGCCATGCCTCCATCCGGCCGGCGGACTCGCCGGCGCGGCGCACCTGCTGACTGGTGCGGCGAAAGCGTTCGGCGAAGCCGGCCTCGCCGCCGATGCCGCGCAGGATGCGCAGGCCGGCGACGATGTCGCCGGCCTGTGCGGTGGCGATGCCCATCTGCTCGCGCTGGGCCTCGTCGCGTTCCTGGAGCGGCCGCAGCAGGGGGCCGATGACGAGAACCGCGGCGGGGACGCCGATGAGCACGGCGAGCCCGAGCACGGGCGAGGTGGCGGTGAGGGCCACGGCCACGAGGACGGCGGCGATCAACGCGCCGACCGCGCGGCCGACGACCTCGAAGGCGTTGCCGATGCTCTCGACATCGGCGGCGGCCGAGGCGGCCACGTCGCCGGATCGGGCCTTGGCGCGCAAGGTGGCGCCGAGGCGGACGACCTGACGCAACAGCACCCGGTGGCTGTACGACAGCGCGTGCGCCTCGGCGCCGACGGCGGCCTGGATCAGGCCGGCGCCGGCGAGCGCCTGGAGAACGCCGAGGCCGAGCGCGAGCAGTGACCACAGGTAGAGGCCGGCTTGGCCGGCGCCCTGCCCGGCCTCGTCGATGGCCCGCCCGACGACGAGCGGGATCAGGGCGAGGGGGACCATCCAGAGGGTGCCGAGCAGGGCGCTGAGGACCAGTGGCCAGGGCCGGATCCGCGCCAGCCACCACAGGTAGGACCAGGGGCCCCGGGCGTCCACCTCCGGTACGGCGGCGGCTACCGATGCGTCGAAGAGCCGGTTGGTCACAGGTACCGGTCCCGGGTGGCGGCGCGGTCGACCTTGCCGGTACGGGTGTGCACCAGCTCGGGGACCGCGATGATCCGGTCGGGGACCAGATGGTCGGGGAGAGTAGCCCGCAGTTGCGCACGCAGCGCGGCGGGGTCGGCGGGGGCGCCGCCGCCGTCCTCCGCGGCGCCGTCGCCCGAGCCTGCGCCGTCGCCCCCGCCTGCGCCCTCGCCCGCGCCTGCGCCGTCGCCCGAGCCCTCGCCCGCGCCGCCGGGAGCGAGCACCACGAAGGCGACCAGGGCGATGTGCTCCCCCTTGACGTGCGCGGCGGCGGCGACCGCCGTCACGCCCGGGAGGCGGCCGAGTGCCTCCTCGACGTCCAGCAGGTCCACCCGGTGGCCGCGGATCTTGACCTGGTGGTCGATGCGGCCGTGGAAGACGAGGGTGCCGTCGGCGGCCTCGTGGACGAGGTCCCCGGTGCGGTACCAGCGGGCGGTTCCGTCGCCGAAGTCGGCCTCGACGAAGCGGGCCGCGGTGCGCGCGGGGTCGTCGAGATAGCCGGTGGCGAGCTGGGGACCGGCCACGACCAGTTCGCCGGGGCCGTCGGGCGCGTCAGGGCGGGGCACCACGGCTTGTCGTACGGACGGCAGCGGGCGGCCGATCGGAACGCCGTCGGGGAAGGGGCCGACGGCCCCCGGGCCGGCGAGGACGGCGCTGTGGGTGACGAGGGCGGTCTCGGTGGCTCCGTAGGTGTTGAGCAGCCGGACGTCCTCGGCACCGAGCCGCTGCCAGCGCTCCAGCATGTCCGGGCGGACGGCCTCCCCGCCGATGACGACGGTCTCGACGGTGCCGGGGAGTTTCCGGCCGCTCTCCAGCAGGTCGCCGGTGTAGATGTGCCAGTAGTCGACGGGCAGGTTGAGATGAGTGACCTCGTGGTCGGTGAGAACGCGGTCGAGGTCCGCCTCGCTGTCCTCGTCGAGGACGACGAGTCCGCCGGCCAGGAGGGTGGGCAGGATCTCCTCCAGGCTGGTGTCGCCGTCCGCGCGATGGAAGTTGAGGGCCACCGTGTCCGGGCCGACCCCGTACAGTTCGCGCAGGTGGGGCAGGACGGCGTGCAGCGCGCCGTGCGGGATCGCGGCGGCCTTGGGGGCGCCGGTCGAGCCCGAGGTGAAGAGCACGTACGCGGGGTCCTGGGCGCGCACGGGCTCGCCGCCGTATCGGACCGGGGTGCGGGAGTGGCCCCAGTTGGGGCGCAGGACGCGGTCCACGGCGGGCAGCCGGCCGGTCTCGGCGGTGGCGATCAACTCCCGGCAGCCGAGGGCGCGCAGGGCCTCGTCGGTGTGCCCGGCGGGTCCGTCGGCGACCGGGACGTAGCCGCGGCCGGCGGCGAGGGCGCCGAGGATCGCGGCGATGTCGCGGACGCTGTGGTGGACGACGATGCCCACGGGCGGGTACGGCCCGGGGGACCGGGTGGCGAGGAGTTCGGCCACCGCCCCCGCCCAGCGGGCCAGTTGGCCGTATCCGACGGTGACTCCGTGGTCGATGACCGCGGGCCGGTCGGGATCCGAGCGGGCGACGGCGAAGAAGGGGTCGAGCACGCTGGGCAGGGTCATGGCAGGCGTCTTCTCTTGTTCGTCCGTGGGGTGTTCAGCGGGTGCGGGCCTCGGGAGCGGCGGACTCGGCCGCCGCGGCGACGAGCGCGGTGAGGGCGGCCCGGTGGCGGGCGGCGAGTCCGCGTACGGTCGCCTGGTCGTGCAGGAGCGCGGAGTACCACCACTCGACGCGCAGCGTCTCGTCGTCGGTGGTGGCGATCACCTCGATGAGGTGCGGACGCACCCAGTGCGGGGCGGTGATGTCGCCGACCGCCTCCGGTGCCACGTCCGGCAGGAGGGTGCCCAGGGGCAGGGCGTCCGCGTCGTCGCCCTCGAAGTCGAAGGAGACGTCGCTGGGCGGGGCGGCCCGCAGCGCGGCGGAGATCCGCGGCCGGCCGTGGCGGGCGAGCGCGCCGTGGCCCACTCCGCCGCCGGGCAGGGCCGCGAGGTGGCCCACCGTCCGGGCCAGCCGTTCGGCCGGGGTGCCGGGAGCGAGGTCCAGGCGGACCGGGACGGTGGTGGTGAACCAGCCCGTGGTGCGGGCGAGATGGGTGCCGCCGACGGTTTCCTCGCGGCCGTGCCGCAGGATGTCCACCCGGACCGCCGGCTCGTCGAGCCAGTCGGCCAGCGCCTCGCCCAGGGCGTGCAGGACCAGGTCCCCGGGGTGGGCGCGGTGGGCGCGGGCCGCCGTGTGGAGGCGGGCGGTGAGGTCCGCCGGGAACTCCTCGCGGTGGGTGGCGGCGGTGGCGGCGGTGTTCGCGGCGCGAGGGTCGGCGACGGCGTGGTCCAGGGGGACGGTGGCGGGGGTACGGGCCACCTCCGTCCACCATTCGGCCTCGGCCTCCGCCTCGGGCGTGCGGGCGTGAGCGGCGAGCGCCTGAGCCCACTGAGGGTACGAGGTGCCCTCGGCGGCCCACACGTCGCGGCGGCCGGCTTCCAGGGCCGTGTACAACTCCTGAAGATCCGCGAGGAGGACGGACCACGAGACCATGTCGAACGCGAGCTGATGGACCACGATGAGCAGTCGGCCCGGGCGGGACGGGCCCGCGTCGAACCGGACGAACCGGGCCACGCGTCCCGCCTGCGGATCGAGGGAGCGCTGTTCGACTGCGCAGCGCAGGGTGACGGCGGCCGACAGTTCGGCGTCGGCGAGTTCGGAGATGTCCACGGTGTCGAGCACCGTGTCGAGGGTCGTGCCGGTCGGGCCGTCGGGGGCCGTGCCCGTCGGGCCGTCAGAGGCCGCGCCGGTCGAGCCGCCGAAGGCCGCGCCCGTGGGACCGTCCACGACCGCGCCGGTCGGGCCGTCCAGGGCCGTGCCCGTGGGACCGTCCACGACCGCGCTGGTCGAGCCGCCGAAGACCGCGCCCGTCGTGCCGACGAAGCCCGCGCCTGTGGAACCGTCCAGGGCCGTGCCCGTCGGGCCGTCAGAGGCCGCGCCGGTCGAGCCCGTCGGGCCGCCGAAGACCGCGCCCGTCGGGCCGTCCACGGCCGTGCCGGTCGAGCCGACGAAGCCCGCGCCTGTGGAACCGTCCAGGGCCGTGCCCGTCGGGCCGTCAGAGGCCGCGCCCGTCGGGCCGTCCACGGCCGTGCCGGTCAGGCCGTCGGGGGCCATGGCCGCGACCAGTTGCCGGGGCCGGCGGGCGGGGCGGGCCTCGACGGCCAGACGCAGGGAGGCGTGGCCGGCGACCAGGCGCCGGACGGCCTCGCCGAACAGCTCGGCGTCGAGGTCCGGCCGGGTGGTGAAGAGCATCGCCTGGTTCCAGTGGCCGCGGTCGCCGGTCTGCTCCTCCCAGGCCTGTTCCTGGGACGGGGTGAGGACGACCGGACCGTGGGCCGCGCCGGGCGGGGCGGCGTCGGCGGAGCCGCGTCGGGCGGCCCGCTCGGCGACGAGTTCGGCCAGGCGGGCCGTGGTCAGCCCTGGTGCGAACAGTTCGCGCAGTTGCACCCGGACGCCGAAGGCGGCCTCGATACGACGGGCGGTGCGGATCAGGTCGAGGGAGTCCACGCCGAGGTCGCGCAGCGGGGCCGACGCGTCGGCCGCCGGGGTGAGGACCGCCTCGGCGAGCCAGCCGGCGAGCCGGGTGTGGATCTCCTCGACGGCCGGGGTGTTCGGAGCGGGAGCCGGGTTCGTGGGGGTGTCCGGCCGGGCCGGGGCGGTCATGCGCCGCCCTCCCCGGGGGAGTCGGCGCGGCGTATCAGGAACGGCCCGAGGGCGAGGGCGTCCATGGGCAGCCGACGGAAGGTGGCGAGGGCGTCGTGCGGGCTGCACACGACCGGTTCGTCACGGCCGTTGAAGGAGGTGTTCATGATGACGGCAGTGCCGGTGTGCTCGCCGACCTCGCCGATGAGGCGGTGGTAGAGCGGGTCGACGCCGGCGGAGACGGTCTGCGGCCGGGTGGTGCGGTCGCTGTGGACCACGGCGGGCATGGCCTGGGCGCCGGCCTCGGTGACCGGGGTGGTGACGATCATGTAGGGCAGCGGGGTGGCGGTGCCGATGAGGGCCTCGGCCGCCTCCTCCTGCATGCTGGGGGCGAACGGGCGCCACGCCTCACGGTCCTTGATGCGGACGTTGACCCGGTCGCGGGTGGACTCGGGATCCGGCACGGCGACCATACTGCGGTTGCCCAGAGCGCGGGGTCCGCCTTCGGCGCGACCCTGGAACCAGCCGGAGACCCCGCCGGCGGCCAGGACCTCGGCGGTCGCAGCGGCGATGTCGGCAGGCTCGGAGTAGGCGGTGCCCGAGGCGTCCAGGACGCGGCGGATCTCGTCGGGGGTCCACTGCGGGCCCCAGGCGACCGAGCCCTTCATGGGCTGGATCCGGTCGCCTTCCCGGGCCGCGGCCCAGACCGCCGCGCCGAGCGAGACGCCCTGGTCGCCCGCGAGGGGTTGGACGAAGAGGTCCCCGACCTCGGGCATGCGCATGATCTTGCCGTTGAGGGTGGCGTTGAAGCCGACGCCGCCCGCGATCAGCAGCGTGGTCTCGCCGGTCTCCCGGAGCAGCCCGCGGACCAGGCCCATCACCGCGCGCTCCAGGGCGGCCTGGGCAGTGGCCGCGATGTCGCGGTACTCGAAGGGGTCCCGGTCCGTGACCTTGGTGTAGCGGCCGAGGCGGGGGTCGAAGCGGCGGACGGAGCGGTTGGGGGCGTCCGGGAGGGCCTGCTCCAGGTGCTCCAGCCAGTGCCGGATGGTCGCGGACTCCTCGTCGGTGCTGCCGGTGGAGCGCAGGCCGGGGGGGACGACGCCGATGGTGAAGTCCTCGTCCGTGAAGCCGAAGGCGTCGCCGAAGGTGAGGTCCTGAGGGGTTCCGTACGAGGCCAGGCCCATCATCTTGCCCGCGGCGTCGGAGCCGAGGCCCGCGTACTCGCAGACCGCGGCGTAGAAATAACCCAGCGACCAGCCGGGGGTGTGCGCGCGAAGGGTCTTGATCTCGCCGTCGATGCCGACGGCGAGCGTGGTGCTCTCGTTCTCGCCCTGGCCGTCCAGGACGAGGATCGCACCCCGGTCCCGCCCCGAGAGGTGGTAGGCGCTGGCGGCGTGAGCCAGGTGGTGGTTGACGAAGGTCAGCCGGGGATCGTGGGCGCGCGGGAACAGCGCCTTCGGCAGCAGGTGCTCCAGGGCGTCGGCGTCGCTGTCGAACCAGTCCAGGCCGCGATCCCGGAAGAGCGTGGGCAGGTCCCACCCGTGGGCGACGACATCGATGTCGTCCAGGGTGAGACCGCCTTCCGCGAGGCAGTAGGCAGCGGCGTGGAGGGGCGCCTCCCCGTAGGCGTGCTTGTTACGGGTGAAGCGTTCCTCCTCGGCCAAGGCGATGACTTCGCCGTCCACGACGAGGCAGGCAGCACCGTCGTGGCTGGCCCCGGGCCAGCCGTTGACTCCGAGCACACGCATGGTCAGTCCCCAAAGGTCGGTCAGGATCGTCCGGTTCCGCCTCCCGCCCCATGGGCGCTCGGCGTCCGGTCACGCCGACCGATCCTGTCGGCCCCCCGCGTTGTACACGACCTGCGCCGTTGTGCGGAGATCCGCGGCGAAGATCGCCGACGCGGCCTTGAGCACCTCGTTCGCCTGCCGCAGCTCCTCCACCTCGCCGCGCAGCCGGTGCAGTTCCGCCCGCTCGTCGCCGGTCAGGGCGTCCGCGCCGGGGGCGTTCGCGGCGGCGCGGGAGGTGCGGGAGCCCGGGGCGCCCTGCGGTGTCCGGCGGCGGCCGGGGGGCGACTGGGCAGGCGTCTGGACGGCGCGACCCGGCTGGCCGCGCGCCGGCGCGTCGCGTGCTTCCAGTTCGCTGCTGACGCGGTACCAGCGGCGCGTCCACAGCTCCAGATCGCCCCCGCACGCGGCCACATAGGCGAGCGTCACCTTCAGAGAGGGTTTGTGCAGCCCGCGGGCGGCCTCCGAGAGCGTGGCCACTGAGTAGTGGGCCTTTTTCGCCATGGTGCGGTAGGCGGGGTTGCCGGCCTGTCTCCGCAGCCTGCGCAGGTCGTGGGCGAATTCCTCCAGCGGTCCGGCTGTGGGGTCCAATAACCGCTCTGGCCTGGGCACTTATCCCCCTGGGTAATCGATTGTCCCGATGAATCGCACGTCTTTGTCTGCCGTACAACCGTGGTCAGCGGCGTACGGTCCGGCGGTGCGAACAGCCGGTGGCTGCCGGGCCTCCGCACCGAAGTTCTCGACAATTGGTACATGCCGCTGACATACCGATCAAGTCGTCATCTCATGATTCCGGCCACCTCCGAAGGCGGTCGACCGAATCCGAACTCGCTGTCGGCGCACCCCCTTCAACGCCCGGCCCACCGCTGGCTCTTCCCGATGGGCCGCCTCGACTTGTACAGGGGCACTCCGGCCCCGTGCCCCGTACAACTTACTCCCCTCGTGTACAACTCCGACGCTCTGCAAGATCGGTTGCCGTCAGGCGATACAGCCGGAACCAACGGGAATGGATGGCGGGTTGGTGGATACAGCAGGCAGCCATACGGAGCCGGCAGCACTGGAAGGCGTCTACGAGTACCGCAGCCGTCCGCTCGTGGAGCCGGACTGGCGGCGCTTCCCCGGATGGCGCGACATCACCGAAGCCCAGTGGGCGGACCCCCAGTGGCAGCGCGCGCACTGCGTGAAGGACGCCAAGGGGCTGCGCGCCGTCGTGGGCGACTTACTCGACGAGAGCTTCTACGAGGACTGGGAGCGGGACCGGTTGCACCGCGCCACGATGTCGGTGCTGCTGCCGCCCCAGATGATCAACACCATGGCCCCCGAGGTGGCAGCCGCCCGCCCGGGCGAGCTGACCAAGGCCTTCTACGACGACCCGGTACGCCGCTACATGCTGCCGGTGTTCTCCGACCGGCACCCGCACTGGCCGTCGCACCCGATGGCCAGCCGGGACTCCCTGCACGAGCAGGACATGTGGGTGGTCGAGGGGCTGACGCACCGCTACCCCACGAAGGTGCTGGCGGAGCTGCTGTCGACGTGCCCCCAGTACTGCGGACACTGCACGCGGATGGACCTGGTGGGCAACTCAACGCCCCAGGTCGCCAAAAACAGGCTCCAGCTCAAGCCGGTCGACCGGGCCGACCGCATCCTTGCGCACCTGCGCACCTCGCCCGGCATCCGGGACGTGGTGGTCTCCGGCGGCGACCTGGCCAACATGCCCTGGCCGCGGCTGGAGCGCTTCGTCGACGGGCTACTGGAGATCGACTCGATCCGGGACGTCCGGCTGGCCAGCAAGGGGCTGATCGGGCTGCCCCAGCACTGGAACTCCGGTCCGGTGCTGGAGGGCGTCGGACGGATCACGGAGAAGGCCCGGTCCCGGGGGGTACGGATCGCGCTGCACACCCATGCCAACGCGGCCCAGCAGGTGACGCCCGGCGTGGCGCGGGCGGCGTGGGCGCTGCTGGACGCCGGCCTGCACGACGTGCGCAACCAGGGCGTGCTGATGCGCGGGGTCAACGACAGCGCGCACGACCTGCTCGACCTGTGCTTCGCGCTCGCCGACCACGCGGGCGTCACTCCGTACTACTTCTACATGTGCGACATGATCCCGAACGCCGAGCACTGGCGGGTGCCGCTGCACCGGGCCCAGTTGATCCAGCGTCAGATCATGGGCTACCTCCCCGGCTTCGCAACCCCGCGCATCGTGTGCGACGTACCGATGGCAGGAAAGCGGTGGGTGGACCAGGTCGACTCCTACGACCGCGAGCTCGGCGTATCGCACTGGAGCAAGAGCTATCTCACACCGCTGGAAGCTGCGGACCCCGACGCCCACAGCGGCTCGTACCACTACTACGACCCCATCGACACGCTCCCGGTCGCCGGGCAGCGGTGGTGGCGTGAAACCCGTCAGGGGTAGGGAAGGGACAGTTGCCAACAGCCATGAGCAGTCTCCGTCTGCGGCGTGAAGATCCTCCGGTCCTGGAGGAGTGGTACCGCCGGCATCTCGGCCCCGACATCCACGACATCAGCTCCAGCGGCGTCCACCCGTACTCCTTCGCCGAAATACGCGACCTGTGCAGCATCCCGGCCGCTGACCTCGACGAGATCGTCATGGACGACAGCGTCTCCCAGGGCGGGGCGGGCATCCGCCAGGCGATAGCCGACCGCTACGCGAGGGGTGACGCCCGACGGGTGATGGTCACCCACGGCTCCAGCGAGGCCATCGCACTCACGCTGACCACGCTGCTCCATCCCGGCGACCGCGTGGTCGTCCAGGAGGGCATCTACCACTCGCTGGGCCACTACCCCCGGGCGGCGGGCTGTGAGGTCGCCGAACTCCCGGCCGCCGCCGTCCGCGACGGCGAGATCGACCCCGACGTGCTGGAGCGCCTGATCACGCCCGGCACCGCAGCAGTGATCGTCAACTTCCCGCACAACCCCTCCGGGCTCACGCTCTCGCCGCAAGGCCTCACGGCGCTGACCGAACGGACCGCCGCCACCGGTGCCGTCCTGGTGTGGGACGCCGCCACCGCGGAGATCGCCCACCGCTGGGAGGCGCTCCCGGACCCCGGCGCCGTCGGCGGCGGCACCGTGTCGTACGGCACCTTCTCCAAGACCTTCGGCCTGCCCGGGCTGCGGGTGGGCTGGGCCGTTGCACCGCCGGAACTGCTCACGGCGACCTTCCCGCTGCGCGACCGGACCACCCTCTTCCTGTCCCCACTGGTGGAGCTGGTGGCCGAGCGGGCGATGCGCAACGCCGACGTACTGATCGGCGCGCGGGCGGCCGAGGCGCGGCGCAACCTCGCGTACCTCACGGACTGGATGGCCGAGCACCAGGACCTGGTGCGCTGGACCCCGCCGGAGGGCGGGGTGTGCGCGCTGCCCGTCTTCCGGGAGCTGGAGCGGGCGGCGGCCGGGCCGGCAGCGGTGGAACGGTTCTGCCTGGAGCTGCTCTCCCGCCACCGCACCCTGCTGGTGCCGGGCACCGCCTTCGGCGTGCCGCACGGCGCGCGGCTCGGCTTCGGCGGCCCCGAGGTGAGCTTCCGCGCCGGGCTCACGGGGCTGTCGGAGTTCCTGCGTACCCGCGGGGCTGCCCGGTGACCGCGGTGACCGGGCCCGATGTGCTCGGCCTGTGGGACCGTTCCGTCCACGAACACGCCGACGCGCCGGCGCTGGTGACCCCGCACCGGGTGCTGACGTATCAGGCCCTGGACCGGCTGAGCGACGCCTGGTCGGCCTCCCTGGCCGGGCACGGCGCAGGCCCCGGACGACTGGTGGGTCTGGCCTTCGCCGACCCGGCCCGCACGGTGCTGGGGATGCTCGCGGCGCTGAAGGCCGGGGCGGGCTTCACCGTGCTGGACGACCGGCTGCCGGCCGCCGCCCGCGCCGCGCTGGTACGCCGTACCGGGGCGGCGGTGTGGCTCGGCGACGGCGGCCACGCGCCCGAGGGGGCGTATGTGCCGGCCGACGAGGACGACGGCGACGGAACGTCGCGCCCCGCCGTACGGGCCGCCGGCTCCGACATGGCGTACGTGCTGTTCACCTCCGGATCCACCGGCCGGCCCAAGGGCACGGTCGTCGAGCGGGACGCACTGCGCCGGTTCGCGGCCGGGGTCGCCGGGCGGCTGGGTCTGACGGCGAGGGACCGCTGGCTCCAGGTCGCCTCGCTCGGCTTCGACGTCCTCATCGAGGAGGTGTTCCCGGCCTTCGCCGCCGGCGCCGCCGTGGTGTGCCGGGCCGACACCCGGGCCCTGGACGCCGAGGAACTGCACACCACGATGGCGCGGACCCGGACCACCGTGGTGGAGCTGTCCACCCAGTACTGGCTGGAGTACGCCCGCTGGCTCGACACCAGCGGACTGACCACGCCGGCCGGCCTGCGCACGGTTGTGGTCGGCGGCGAGCGGATGGACCCACGGCCCTACCGGGAGTGGCAGGCACGCCAACCGGCCGCCCTCGCCCATGTGTACGGGCTGACCGAATGCACCGTCAGCTCGACCTTCTACACCGGACTGCTCCCGGCCGACGCCGAGGAGGTTCCGCTCGGCACACCGCTGCGGGATGTCGAGATCAGCGTCCGGCGCGACGGGCAGCCGGTGCCGGACGGGGAGACCGGGGAGATCCACATCGGCGGGCCCCTGCTGGCCCGGGGCTTCCTCGACGACGAGGCCGAAACCACACGTCGGTTCGTGCCCGACCCGTCGGCCGCCGTACCCGGAGCGCGCCTGTACGTGACGGGCGACCTCGGGCGGATCGACGCCGACGGGCAGTTGGTCTTCCTCGGACGGGTCGACGACCAGGTGAAGCTCCGCGGCCACCGGCTCGAACCCGCCCGGGTGGAGCGCGCCCTGTGCGAAGTCCCGGGCGTGGACCAGGCCGTGGTCTTCCCCGACCCGGAGACCGGCACCGTGCTGTGGGCCTTCACGGTCCCGGCCGACCCCGGGGCCGCCCCGCTTCCCGGTGAGGCCGTCCGCATGACAGGCACCGAACGGGACGCGCTGGTGGTGCCGCTGGAGGCGCAACTGCCCGACTGGGCGGTGCCCAGGGTGCTGTACCGGGTGTCCGTACTGCCGAAGAACCCACACGGCAAGATCGACAAGCGCCGGCTGGCCACCTGGGCGGCGGCCGCGGCGCAGACGGCGCCTGTCATCCCCGCCCACGCCGCGGAGCCGCACCCGGACGAGCCGCTGCGCACCGTACTGGGCGTGTTCCGCGAGGTCCTGCGCACGCCGGGGCTCGGCCCCGACGACGACTTCTTCGACCACGGCGGGCAGTCCCTGCTCGCCATGCGTCTGCTCGCGCGGCTGCGCGATTCCTTCCCCGCCGCCGCCGGACTGCGGGTGAGCGCCCTGTTCACGTGTCCGACCCCCCAGCTGCTGGCCGAGTCGCTCGGCGCTCGCGAGGCCGACCGCCTCTGAAGGGCTGTCACCCAGCACATCCCGGACCACCACGTCACCCCGCACGACCCGGACCACCACGTCACAACGACGACCCGGGCCACCACGTCACAACGCACGACCCGGACCACCACGTCACAACGCACGACCCGGACCACCACGTCACCCAGCACGACCCGAGGGCCCACGGCCCCGGCTCCGGCCGCCCGCGGGCAGCAACCATCCCCGACCACTCAGCGAGAGTTGGCATGTCGAACCTCACCGACCAGTCCACGCCCAGCTACACCCTGACGCCCGACGAGGCCGCCATGACCGCGGAGCTCAGCCTCGAACTGGCCACCGACTACCCGTCCTTCGGCCACCCGGTCCTGCTGCGCGACCTGCCGGGACTCGCGGCTCGGCTGCCGCTGGGCGTGCAGCACTTCCTGCGCGAGTTCAAACTGGCCGACCGCCACGGCCACGCGGTGATCCGCGGGCACGAGTTCGACCAGCAGCGCATCGGCCCCACCCCCGCCCACTGGCGCGGTCGCGGCCGGCCCGGCCCGGAGTTCCCCGAGGAACTGCTGCTGATGCTCTACTCGGCACTGCTCGGCGAGCCCTTCGGCTGGGCCACCCAGCAGGACGGCCACCTCGTGCACGACATCTTCCCGATCCGCCGGCACGAGAACGACCAGCTCGGGATGGGCAGCAAGGAGCTGCTGACCTGGCACACCGAAGACGCCTTCCACCCGTACCGCAGCGACTACCTGATCCTCGGGGCGCTGCGCAACCCCGACCACGTGCCCACCACGGTCGGCGAGCTGGACCTGTCCTCGTTGTCCCCCGAGGACATCGACATCCTCTTCGAGCCGCGCTACCACATCGCGCCCGACGAGTCCCATCTGCCGAAGAACAACACGATCACCTCCGATGAGGAGGCGGCCCGGTTCGCCACCATCCAGCGGATGATCGACGAGCGGCCGCTCTGCCCGTTGCTCTACGGCTCGCGACTGGACCCGTACATGCGGCTCGACCCGTACTTCACCTCGGTGCCGGAGCACGACACCGAGGCCCGGCGTGCCTACGACGCGCTGTTCAAGGTCGTGGACGCCGGGATGCGGGAAGTCGTCGCCGACCAGGGCGACGTGCTGTTCATCGACAACCACCGCGCGGTGCACGGGCGGCTGCCGTTCCAGGCACGTTACGACGGCACCGACCGCTGGCTCAAGCGGGTGTGTGTGACGGCCGATCTGCGGCGCTCCCGCGAGATGCGGGCCACCGCCGAGACCCGGCTGCTGGGCTGAGCGCGCCGTGGCCCTCACCCTCACCGATCTGTCCCGTGACCCCTGGCTGCTGCCCGAGGTGGACGCCCTGATCGGCGCCAACATGCCCGCCTTCATGAGCTGGGAGTCCCCTGGCAACTGGCGCTGGCACGGCATGTACGAGCGGTACCCCGACCACCAGCTCTGCCTGGTGGACGGGGACGGACGGCTGGTGGCGGCGGCCAACGGACTGCCAGTCCCGTGGGACGGCACCGCCTCGTCGCTGCCGTCCGGCAGTGACGAGGTCCTGGTGGAGGGCGTCGACCACGGCTCGCCGGACCACCCGGACGCCGTCTGCATGCTGTCGGTTTCCGTCGATCCCGCGCACCGGGCGGCCGGCCACGCCGAACGGCTGCTGACCGAGGTCCGGCGACGGGCCGCGGAGCACGGCCCGCGCGGTGTGATCATCCCGGTCCGGCCCACCCACAAGCCGCGCTACCCGCTGATCCCCATCGATGAGTACGCCGCCTGGCGCCGCCCCGACGGCCGCTGCTTCGACCCGTGGCTGCGCACCCATCTGGAGCTTGGCGCCCGGCAACTGGCCATTGCCGAACGGTCCCTGGTGATCCGTCAGCCGATCCGCCGCTGGGAAGAGGTCCTCGACCATCCGCTGCCGGGGCCGGGCGACTACCCGCTGCCCGGCGCCCTGGTACCACTGCGCGTCACCGAGGACGGGTACGGCACGTACACCGAGCCCAACGTCTGGGTCCACCACCCGGCCGGCCCCACCCCGGTCACGGTCACGGTCCCGTGACCGTGACCGTGACCGTGAACGGCAGCGGCCTCCGCGGCGCACGTCCCACCCGAGCCATCCCTTCTTCGAACCCCTGGAGACAAGCATGACTCCCGTACGCCTCGCGATCGTCGGATGCGGCGCAGCCGCCCACGGCTGCCATGTGCCCGCCCTGCCCGCACTGAAGGGGCTCGTGCGACTGACCGCGCTCATCGACCGCGACCCGCGCCAGGCCGAGGCCGCCCTCGCCCTCTACGGTGAACTCGGCGGCGCCGACGCCGACCAGGTGATGACGGCCACCGACCCGGCCGAGGTCGCCGACGCCTTCGACGCGGCCGTGGTGGTCGCCCCGCACACCCTGCACGCGCGGATCGTGGAGGGGCTGCTGGCGGCCGGCAAGCACGTGCTGCTGGAGAAGCCGATGACCACCTCGGTCGAGGACGCCCGGCGTCTGGCCGCCACCGCCGCCGGTGCCGGCGCGCCCGTGCTGGCGATGGCCCACCCGCGGCGGCTCTTCCCCGCCTACGCCTGGGTCAAGCGGCTCATCGACGCAGGCGACCTGGGAGACGTGGTGCGGGTCGACTGGGCGGAGGGCCACCCGTATGCCCATGAGCCGGTCTCCTGGTCGATGTTCGACCGGCGGCTCGCGGGCGGCGGCGTGCTCACCGACACCGCGTCGCACGTCTTCGACACACTGCTGTGGTGGCTCGGCCCCGACGTGCAGGTCGTCCGCTACGAGGACAACTCCCTCGGCGGTGTGGAGACCGACGCCACCGCGCACCTGCGCTTCGGCTCCGCCGACGTGCACTGCGACTTCAGCCGGCTGCGCGATCTCGGTATCTCCTGCAAGGTCACCGGCACCAAGGCGACCGTCACCATCGGCACCGACTTCCCGGCCGGTGAGTGCACCCTGGTCACCGCGGACGGCGTGGAGCTGCACCGCGGCGACGTGGACGCGGTGGCCCCTGCCCAGGCCGAGTGGGAGCTGCTGTTCACCGAGCAGCTCGCCAACTTCGCCGCCGCCGTCCGCGGCACCGCCCCCGTCCACTCCGGCCCCGAGGACGGCGTACGCGTCGTGGAACTGATCCAGGACTGCTACGGCGCTCCCGCTGACGAGCGGTCCGCGTCGCAGCCGTGGACCACGCGCGGCGACGGCGGGCAGGGCGGTCCCGCGCTCCTCGGCCGCACCGTGGCCGTCACCGGCGCGAGCGGCTTCATCGGCGGCCGGCTCGTCGAGCGGCTGGTCCTCGGCACCCAGGCCCGCGTCCGGCCGGTGGTCCGCGGCTTCGGCCGGGCCGCACGGCTGTCCGTACTGCCGCAGGACCGGCTGGAGTTCCGCCAGGGCGACCTGATGGACACCGACGGCCTACGGGCGGCCTTCGAGGGCTGCGACACCGTCGTCCACTGCGCGTTCGGCAGTTCCGGCGACGAGGCGGACCGCTGGGCCGCATCCGTCGAGGGCACCGCCAACGTCCTCGCCGCCGCCCGCGCCGCCGGGGTCCGCCGTGTGGTGCACCTGAGCACCATCGACGTCTACGACCCCGCCGTCACCGGCGCGCTGACCGAGCAGTCGCCGGCCCGCCCGGCCGACCCCGCCGACCGCGAGTACGAGCAGCAGAAGCTCGCCGCGGAGCGGCTGGTCCTCGACGCCCACGGGCCCGATCTCGAAACCGTCGTTCTCCAGCCGGGCGTGGTCTACGGACCGTGGGGCGGCCAGTGGACCACCGCCCAGCTGCGGCGCGCGGAGAGCGACTTCGCCGCGCTCCCGGCAGGGGAGGACGGCGGTGTGTGCAACGCCGTGTACGTCGACGACCTGGCGGACGCGGTGCTCCTGGCCGTGGACGCCGAGGCGGCCGCGGGCCGGCGCTTCCTCGTCGGCAACGGCGAGGAGCTGGGTTGGGGCATGTTCTTCGACGCCGTCCGCGCCCTGCGGGGCCTCGACGGGCCGGCGACGCAGACCCCCGGGGAGCCGGTGCCGGACTGGGAGCTGGAGCTGTACCGCTCGACCGCCCATGCCCGCTACGACAAGGCCCGGCGCCTGCTCGGCTTCACCGCCCGCACGCCGTTCGCCGAGGGCATCGCGCTGACGGGGCAGTGGGCCGGCTGGGCCGGGGAACTGCCGGAGGCGCGGGCATGACCGGGACCACCGACGTGCTGGTGGTCGCGCCGCACCCCGATGACGACGTCATCGGCTGCGGCGGGTCCATCGCCAAGCACGTCCGCGACGGCGCCCGAGTGACGGTGGTCATCGTCATCGGACGCGAACGCAGCGCCCTCGACGACACCGTCACCGACGCCCAGTTCGCCGCCGAGACCGAGGCCGCCGCCAAGACCCTGGGCGTGCACCGCTGCGTCCGCTTCGACGAGCCCTCCCGGGACTTCGTCCTCTCCCGCCGGGTCCACCTGGACCTCGTACGGGTACTGCGCGAGGTGCGGCCACAGGTGGTCTACCTGCCGCACGACAACGACGACGACGTCGAGCACCGCATGGTGCACCAGCTGACCACCGAGGCGCTGTGGATGGCGCAGTCGGAGTTCTTCCAGGAGGTGGGCGAACAGCCGATGCCGGCGCCCCGGCTGGTGCTCGGGTACGAGGTGTGGGCGCCGATGGCCCGGTTCCAGTACGCCGAGGACATCGGCGGGCAGATCGAGACCAAGGTCGAGGCGATGCGCGCGTACGTCTCCCAGCTGCGGCACGCCGCCTGGGACGAGGGCATCCGGGGGCTGGCCCGCTACCGGGGCGCTGTGTCGGCCGGATCGGGGCACGCGGAGGTCTTCCAGGTGCTGAGCCTGTGCACCCCGCCCGCCGCCGGCCCGGCGGGAGGCCGCCGTGACTGACCGGCTCCTGGTCTGCGGGATCGGTACCGGGATGGACCACTCGCTCGCCGAACTGTGCTCGCCGCGCCTGGAGTTGGTGGTGGTCACGGACACGCCCACCGACCCGGCCCGGGCGGCCGCGGACGTGCTGCTGGTGTGCGACCCGGACGACGCCGTGGCGGTCATCGGCGAGTTGTCGGCGGCCGGCATCGACCGCATCGACGGGGTGTTCTCGCTGGGTGCCGACAACCCGCCGGTGATCAGCGCGCTCGCGCACCGTTTCGGCTGCCCCGGGCTGCCCCTGGAGACAGCGCTCAACTGCACCCTCAAGGACCGGCGGCTGGCGATCCTGCGCGAGGCGGGGCTGGACCTGCCCCGGTTCGCGACCGCGGAGAGCGTGGGCGAGGCGGTCCAGGCGGTTGCCGGGATCGGCCTGCCGGCGGTGATCAAACCCAGTGACCGGACGGGGTCGCTGGGCGTGATGAAGGTGGAGTCGGCCGACCGGGTGCGCGAGCTGGCCGCGGAGGCGCTGCGGCTCAGCCCCGGCGGACGGATCGTGATCGAGGAGTTCCTGGAAGGCACCGAGCACACGCTGGCGGCTTTCATGGTCGACGGCGAGCTGCACCCGTTCGGTTTCGCCGACCGGGAGTACGGGCGCAAGGAGGAGTTCGCCCCGTACTTCTTCGAGGGCGGCGACACACTTCCCAGCCGGCTCACCGCCGACCAGATCGACGAGATCACCGACACGGTACGGCGCGGGGCACGGGCCCTGCGCCTGGACCCGGCAGTGATCAACACCGACATCCTGCGCACCAACGACGGCCGGGTGGTGCTTCTGGAGATCACCTGCCGGCTCACCGGCGCCCGGATCGCCACCGAGGTGATGAGGCTGGCGACAGGAGTGGACCCGTTGCCCAACGTGGTGCGGCTGGCCCTGGGCCGACCCCTGGAGCCGGCCGAGCTGGCACCGACGCACAGCAAGGCTGCGGTCCAGCGGTTCCTGCCGGCGGACGGGGGGGTGGTGGAGTGGGTCGGCGACCCGCGGGACGTCACCCGCCGGGCCGGGGTGCACGACGTGTTCTGGGGCACCGAGCTGGCGCCCGGCACCGTGGTGCCGCCCTACCGCGGCGGGGCCGACGTCCTGGCGGGGGTGATCGCGTACGCCGCCGAGCCGGCCGAGGCGGAGGCGATCGCCGAGCGCACACTGCGCGCGCTGCCGCTGCGGTTCAAGGACCCGGCCGGATGACGGCGCTCCCCCCGCCGCGCCGGACACCACCGCCGCACGAGGCGCACCGGACACACCGCTCCCTCCGCGCGGGCCGCACAGCCCGCGCGGAGCCCGCACACCGCACCGACACGCCGGAAACAAGGGAGAACAAGATGGCCACCGACCCGGTGGACGAGGCCGCGGTCGACCAGGGCATCGCCCGGACCGCCGTGGTCATCGCCCTGCGCGACGATCTGCGGATCGCCGACTGCATCGCGTCGATCGACGAGGACGTCGAAATCGTCCTGGCGCTCAACGGCCCGAGTGACGCGGTGCTGAAGCTGATCGCGGACCACCCGCGGCCGCTGACGGTCACCGAGATCGACGACGTCGGCAACCTGGGCGCGGCCTACAACGCGGGGGCCGCCGCCACCGACCGGCAGTACCTGCTGCTGATGGACTCCGACTGCACCTTCGCCCCAGGCGTGGTCCGGGCCATGGTCCGTGCGGTCCTCACCGCCCCGGTGGTCAAGGGGCAGGTGGTGTACGGGGAGTCGGACGGCCTGCTCAGCAAGCTGACCGCTCGCGTGCGGGAGTTCGACGAGGGCGACTACATCAGCGCCCTGTCCCCGCCGCTGATCTACAACCGCGACATCGTCGACCACATCGGCGGTTACCACTTCGACGAACTCATCCACTGGTGCGAGGACCGGGAGTTCGACTTCCGGCTCCAGCTGGCCGGCATCCCGGTGGTGTACCTGCCCGAGGCCCGCATCTTCCATGACGCCCAGCACGGCTTCGCGAACATGCGCAGCTACTTCCGCTATGGCGTCGGTGAGGGCATCGCCCAGGAGACCGGCGTGTTCACCACCCCGGCGGTGCCGGTGCTGTGGCGGCTGTTCGAGGCGTCGCGGACGCTGGTGCACTGCGCCCGCGACAAGGGTGTGGGCGCGGCGGCCTACTACGCGCTGCTGAAGGGCGCCTTCCACACGGGCACCGTCCACCACTTGCTGAACGACCCGTACCAGGTGCGCGACCGCTACCCGGTCTCGGCCAAGCGGGCCCGGATGGTGCGGTCGATTCCGCAGCACAGCACCCGCCTGTCCAAGGCCCAGATGCGGCGGCTGGGGCGGGCGCACTGGGAGGCGGGCCGGCGGATCGAGAAGGTGGCCGACCTGTCGGTCTTCCACCCGGTCGCCGCCGGCGCCGCGGGCGCAGCCGCCGCGTCAGCCGCCGACGAGGCGCGGCAGCAGCAGGCGTGAGGGATGGTCACCGCCATGGTGGACCGTGTGGTGCGCGACCACCGGGGGATGGACGTCGAAGCGCGGCGCGTTGCTGGCCGCGATCTCCAGGCGGATCCGGTGGCCTGCGCGGAACACATGGCCGATCGCGCCCAGACGGACGGTGACCTCGACCGGCTCGCCGGGAGCCGGTGCCGCACCCGACCCTGGGTCCCCCCGTCTCCCCACGGCACCCACGGCTGCCGCAGCCGCCGCAGCCGCCGCAGCCGCCGCGGCCGCCGCGGACTCCAGCCGGACGATGCCGTCGCACAGCAGCTCCGCCCGGCCGTCCGGGTAGACGTCGACGAGTTTGCCGGTCACGTCGGCGCCCGCGGCGTCCGGGGTGATGAACACCGTCAAGGCGGTGTCGCCGACGATGGTCAGCGGGGCGGTGAGCGGAGCGCCGGTGAAGCACAGCACATCGGCACGCCGCTCCACCTCGCGCTGGTCGAGCGGGCCGCAGTCGCCGCCGGTGAACTGGCCGGGCAGAGCGGTGGCCCCGCCGGTGGTGGGCACCGGGTCAGCGGGGTGGTGGCGGATCCGGTCGCTGTCGGAGGCCGCCGGAGCCGGGCCGTGCGTCAGGCCGCGCCCGTCGAGGTGGAGGACGTACTCCTCGGTGCCGGGGACCGGCCAGTCGGGGAAGGTGCGCCACTCGTCGGCGCCGGTGAGGAAGAGCCGTACCGGATCGGGGGCCGCACCACTCCCCCGACGGCGCACATGGCGGTCGAAGTGGTCCAGGTGCAGACCGGTGACATCGAGGTGGTCTTCGTCGGCGGCCAGTCCGTAGCGGCGCTGGGGGAAAATTCCGCCGGTGACGCAATGGGACCAGGGGCCGACCACCAGAGTCGTCTCCACGCCCTGTTCCCGGATTCCCCGGTAATTCTCCAGTGCACCGGCGAGAAATATGTCGTACCAACCCGTCAGATTGAGCGCGGGGACGTTTATCGCCGGATACGACTCACGGGGTGCGGCACGCCGCCAGTACGGGTCGCCGCCGGGGTGCTCACGCCATTGCCGGTAGTACGGGGCGAGCCGGTCCAGGAGGTCCGCGGCGGCGTCTGGGTTCCGGTAGAGGTCGTCGATCCGGTCGACCGCGCCCGCCACTTCGGCGAGTTCGGGCCCGGCCAGCCCGGCACCGCTGAGCAGCAGGTCGTACAGCACCCAGTACAGGACGAAGCCCAGCTGGAAGGCGCCGCCCTGGCGGGTCCAACCCTCGTCGAACCCGGAACAGGCGACGTGAGGGGCGACGGCGGCAAGACCGGGCGGCCGCTCGGCCGCCGCGAGAAGTGCGGCCATGGCCTCGTAGGAGCGGCCGAACAGCCCCGCCGAGCCGTCGCACCACGGCTGCGCCACCGCCCAGGCGACGGTGTCCGCGCCGTCCGCCGCCTCGTTCCAGTACGGCTCGAAGGCACCGCCGGAGGCGAACCGGCCGCGCACGTCCTGCACCAGCAGCGCGTATCCGGAACGCACCAGCCGCAGGCCGTCGACGGACGCCCCGCCCGGGCTCCCCGATTTCCCGTAGGGCGTCCGGCGAATGAGCACCGGCACTGCTTCGGCGGTTTCCGGGCGATAGAGGTCGGCACTCAATAAACAGCCGTCCCGCACGGGTATTTTCAGATCGTGTTCCACAACCATACGCATCCGCCAATAATCCACTGTGGCAAGGAAATTCACAATGCAGTCCGCCGAACTCCATTTCCTCAAACCGTTCTTCGAGACGGCGCGCGACGATCCGGGGCGGCCGGCCGTGGTCGACAACGGGCTCGTCGTCGGCTACGGCACCCTGGCCGCATGGGTGTTGGCGGTGGCCGGCGCCGTCGCGCCGCGCACGGCAGACGCCCAGCCGCCCGTCGGCGTCGTCGTGCACCACTCGGCCCGTGACGTGGCGGCGATCCTCGGGGTGCTGACGGCCGGACGGGCATACGTGCCGCTGGAGGCCGACCATCCCGAGGCCCGGCTGGAGGCGATCCTGGCGCGGGTCGGCTGCCGGGAGGCGGTCGCCACCGCCGAAACCGGCTGGCAGCCGCCCGTCGAGACGGTGATCCGGCCGCGCTGGGCGCAGACCCCGGTGACACCGGCGACGGCCGCCGCTCTCCCGGAATCCGGCGTGCGGCCGCAGGACCCGGCGTACGTGCTGTTCACCTCCGGCTCCACCGGGGAGCCCAAGGGGGTCGTGGTCCCGCACCGGGCGCCGGCCGCCGTGGTGCCGCGGCTGCGAGACCTGTACGGCATCGGCCCGGAGGAGTCCGTGCTGCACTTCCACAGCGCGGGCGGCGACACCAGCCTGGAGGAGATCCTCCCGACTCTGACCGGCGGCGCCACCCTCGTCGTGGACGACGCGGCACGGGAGGGGTTCGCGCGGGTGGCGGAGGAACAGCAGGTCTCGATCGCGGTGTTGCCGACCGGGTTCTGGAACAGCCTCACGGGGGACCTGCTGCACCAGGGCGCCCGGCTCCCCGCGTCCCTGCGCACCGTGGTGATCGGCGGGGAGGCGGTGCGCGCCGACATGCTGGAGCGGTGGCGCCGACTGCCCGGCACGGACGGCGTGCGGCTGCTCAACACCTACGGTTCGACGGAGACCGCGCTGGTCACCCACGCCGGGCAGCTGGCCGGTCCGGGCGGGCCCGCGCTGCCGGACACCGGCTTGGACCTGCCCATCGGGCGCCCCCTGCCGCATGTCGGACAACGGGTGGACGACAGCGGCGAGTTGTACGTCTGTGGGCCTGGGCTGGCCCTCGGCTACCACCTCGACCCCGAGGCGACGGCCGCCCGTTTCCTGGAACGGGACGGCACCCGCTGGTATCGCACCGGGGACCTGGTCGGCGAGGCGCCCGGCGGTGTCCTGGTGTTCCGGGGCCGAGCCGACCACCAGGTCAAGGTCCGCGGCTTCCGGGTGGACCTGCTCGACGTGGAGGCGTTGATCGGGCGGTGCGAGGGGGTGGCGGCCGTAGCGGCCGCCAGGGTGGACCGGACCGAGCACACCGCGCTGGCCGCGTTCTTCGTGCCCCTGCCGGACCGCGAGCCCGGTGAGGTCGCCGCGGGGATCCGGGAACGGCTGGCGCGGACCGCGCCGCCGCACCTGGTGCCGAACCTGCTCGTGCCGGTCGAGGCGCTGGAGCAGACCCACACCGGCAAGGTCGACCGGAACGCGACCCGGGACCGTCACCTCGGCGCCACGGCGGGGACCCGATGAGGGCCGCGGCATCCGGCAGAACGCCCGCCGGTACGCCCGGCGCCGAACCCGCGGAGCTGGCCGCGTATGCCTCGCGGAGGCTGGGCGTGGCACTCGATCCGGCGTCGGCACGGATCGACGACAGCGGCTGGGACTTCCATGTCACCCATATCCGTGCCGCCGACGGCACACGCTGGATCCTGCGGCAGCCGCGGCGGCCCGAGGTCTCGGAGCAACTGGCTGTGGAGGGCACCGTGCTGGCCGCCGTACGCGACCGGGTCCCGGTGCCGGTGCCCGAATGGCGGCTGTACACCCCGGACCTGGTCGCCTATCCCCGCCTCCCCGGCGAGGCGGCGGGAATCGAGGACCCGGACACCCTGGTCTACCGCTGGTCGATGGACCCCCTGGCCCGTCCGGACCGCTACCTGGAGCCGCTCGCCCGGTCCCTGGTCGCGGTGCACTCCACGCCGCTGTTCGGCATCGGGGAACCGACGGCCCCGGAGGCGGTGCGCGCCGGGATCGCCGAGAAACTGGCCCGCGCCCGGACCGAACTCCGGCTGCCCGCCTCCCGGCTGCGGCGCTGGCGGGAATGGCTGGACGACGACCGCATGTGGCCCGGCCGCCTGGTACTCGTCCACGGCGACGTGCACCCCGGGCACACCTTGGTCATGCGGCGGCCGTCCGGACCGCCGGCCCTGTCGGGGCTGCTGGACTGGGCGAACGCGGGCGTCGGCGACCCCGCCGCCGACTTCGTCGACATGTTCTACGCCGGCGGCCGGGACGTGCTCGACCGGCTCCTGGACGCCTACCGGTCGGCGGGCGGCGAGGTCCGTGCCCGCATGCGCTCGCACATCCTGGCCCGAGCGTCCTTCCTCTGGGTCCACGTGGCGCTGCGCGGCATGGACACCGGCCGCCCGGCCTGGGTGGAGACGGCACTGCGCAGGATGGCGTCGTGACGGGCGCGGCGGACGCGGCTGACGCAGCGCGGATGACGGGCGCGGCGGACGCGGCTGACGCAGCACAGATGACGGGCGCGACGGGCACGGCGGACGTGGCGCGGACGACGGGCGGGCAGGCGTACTCCGTGCACGGGTCCGGGGGCCTGCCGGTGGTGCTGGTCGCGGGCACGGGCGGCGCCGGACGGATCTGGGAGCACCACCAGGTGCCCGCGCTGACCGCGGCAGGCCGTCAGGTGATCACTTTCGACCACAGCCCCGCCGGGCTCAGTGCCGTGGAACTCGCCGGCACTGTGCGGGAACTCGTCACAGACCTGGGCCTGCCACCCTGTCCACTGGTCGGCCACTCCCTCGGAGCGCTGGCGGTACAGGAGTTGCTGGGCACCGATTCACACCTGGCCAGCGGCGCGGTGCTGGCCGCGACCCGGGGCCGGCCCGATCCGGTCGGCGAGGCGCTGGCCCGTGCCGAGGCCGCGTACGCGGAGGCCGGCACCCGGCTCCCCCCGGAGTACGAGGCGTTCGTGCGCCTGACACAGAACCTGTCCCCCAGAACCCTGGCCGACGAGGCTGCGGCGGCAGAATGGCTCGACTTGTTCGAACTCGCCGCGCTCACCGGCACGTCCGCCACGGCGGTGCACCGCCCCGGGCCGCCGGGCCGGGACCGGCTGGCCGACTGTGCCCGGATCTCCGTGCCCGTCCTGGTCGTGGGCTTCGCCGACGACATGCTGGCGCCGGCCCCGCTGGGCCGCGAGGTGGCCGAGGCGATCCCAGGCGCCCGCTACGCGCAACTGCCGGACACCGGCCACCTCGGGTTCCTCGAACGGCCCGAGCCCTTCAACATCCTCCTGCTGGACTTCCTCGCCACTCTTCCCACGACCGACCCCGGAGCGTCCCGTGCCCGCTGAGTCCGCCACCACCCCCGCCGTGGCCGCTGAGTCCGCCACCACCCCCGCCGTCTCCGAGACTTCCCCGACCTCCGAGGCGGCCGCCGTCCACGTCGTGTACGTCGGCCAGGAGCCGCCCGAGGCCTGGGCGGCGGCCGTCTACCTGTGCGGGCCCACCGCCACCGATCCCGCGGAGCCCTCCTGGCGCCCGGACGCCGTCGCCGCCCTGCGGGCTGCGTGGTCGGGAACGGGACGCCTGGTGGTGTTCCTGCCCGAGCCGGTGCCCGGCGGCACCTACCCGGCGTACGCGGAGCAGATCGCCTGGGAGGAGGATGCCATGCGGCGCTCCGACGTGATCCTCTTCTGGATCCCCCGGGACATGTCCCGGCTGCCCGGGCTGGTCTCCAACATCAAGTGGGGGGCCTGGTGCGACTCGGGCCGCGCCGTGCTCGGGGCGCCACCGGAGGCCGAGCGGATGGCGTATCTGCTGCACTTCGCCGACGCCCTCGGAGTGCCGGTGGAGCACACCGTCCCGGCGACGGCGGGTGCGGCCCTGCGCACGGTGGGACAGGGGTCCCGCCGTCACGGCGGTGAGCGGGCGGTACCGCTCGCCGTGTGGCGGAGCGAGCCGTTCCGACGCTGGTACGCCGACCGCCGGGCGGCCGGCGACCGGCTGCTGGACGCGCGCGTGGAGTGGTACGCGCCGGCGGCAGGGCCGGACGGGGCCCCGGCCTGGCTGCTGACCGTGACAGTCGCGCCGGGCGACGGGTCCGCCCCCACCTTCCGCCGCCTGCTGTCGGCTCAGGGGCAGGGCATGCTCATGTAGATCGCCTGCTCGCCCTCGGATTCGGTGCCGTGGTAGAGGGCCGTGTCCAGTCCGCAGAAGGAGAAACCCATCCGCCGGTAGGCGTGGATGGCCGGGGCGTTGACGTTGGTGACCTCCAGCCAGATGTGCCCGGCGCCGCGGTCGCGGGCGAATTCGACGGCGTGTCCCATCAGCGCGCGGCCGACGCCACGGCCCCGGTGGTCAGGGGCGACCTCGATGTCCTCGATGGTGAGTCGGCGGTTCCACGGGGAGTAGGAGACGGCGGCGAAGCCCGCCAACTCACCGTCGGCGCCGACTGCGACGAAGGTACGGCTGCCGGACTCCTCGCCGTCCTCGCCGTCCTCATCGCCGTCCTCATCGCCGTCCTCATCGCCGTCCTCGCCGTCGTCGGACTCGTCCTCGGGGAAGACCTTGGTCAGGGGCGGGTCCACAGGGACCTCCCGGAACGCGAACCCCTCGTCCGAGGCCGCTACGTGGAACACGGTGCTGGTGGTGAAGGAGCCGTCGAGGGCCTCGATGGCCTCGGTGTCCTCGGGACGGGCGGTGCGGAACGCGTAAACCGTTTCGTCGACAGTGGTCATGGCACGACGCTACGACGGCCCTGACCGGGGCAGGCGGGTTCCAGCCGACGCGGCCCCGGCCGCACTCGGCACGACGCGGCCCCTGCCCGGGATGCGCCCGACGCGCCTCCTGGACCAGGCCAACCGTACGAACGCCCCCGCGATCCCTGCCGAACGGGGTGAGCCGGCCCTGGGCACCGGGCGGCGGCCCTGCCGGCGCGGGACGAGCCCCTCCCCAGGCAGGGCCGCACCGCCTGGTCAGCGGTCGAGGGCGTCGAGCGCGGTCAGGATGTCGGCGGGATTCGGCGCGGGTGGTGTGGTCGGCGTCGACGAAGGCCCAGCGGATTGTGCCGTCCCGGTCGATGACGCAGGTCGCCCGGATGGGCAGGGTGCGGGCGTGGCCGCCGTTGGCACGTTTGGCCGGTCCGCGCGGCGCTCGCCGCCCTCACCGCGCTCACCGCGTGAGGGAGTGAGACACGTCGAGGGGTGCCCGGTTCGACCAGGCACCCCTCGATGCGCCCAGACGTACAGCCGGCTTCCTCGTACCGGAAGAGTCCGTCGGGGACCTGCTCCGCGATCACAAGCGCGGAGCGCCGCCCCGCCCCGGCGGCTCCGGAAGAACCGGTGCACGGTAGTCACCTCGAAGGCCCGCCACGGTGGGCGGGGCACCGGGTGACGGATCCACTGGACGCCGACGAGCGAGCGGCGGCGCCGGCTGTGGGGCGGCGTGGGTTACCGGCCGCCGGCGGATTCAGGGCGGCCCGTGGCATTTCAGGTGCGGGCGAGGGCAGCGGCGCCGAAGGACACGTCGAACCGGTCACACCAGATGCTGACGCTCGGGTACTTCGACCAGTCGACGTCCGCGGGCAGCGGGTAGTTCTGGTCGCCCTTGTTGCCCTTCAGCTTGGCGAGGTTGACGTACTTCCCGTCGTCGAAGACGTCCCAGCCGGCTTTGCCCTCCTTCACCGGCGCGTCGCTCAACCAGACACGCAGGTCGGGACCATTGCTCGTGTCCAGCCCTTCGAAGCGCAGTGTGTGGGTGCCGTCCGCGAGGCGGACCACCTTCACCGTGCCGGTCGTCGCGTGCTCGTGGGTCACGAAGGTGCCCTGCGCCACGGTGGTGGGACCGGCCGGTGACGGACTCGCCGACACGGACGGGGAGGACGGCGGCGTCCCCGTCGCCGTCGGTGCGGCCGCCGAGGGCAGCGCCTCGTTCACGGTCTCGTCCACCCACAGCGCCCAGGGCTTGAACCACACCAGCCCGGCCGCCACCACCACCGCGGCGACGGCGACGCCTGCCCACAGGATCCTCCTTGTGCGGCGTTCCACGGGCACTCCCCTTTCGATCGTTGTCGGCCTTCCGCCTCCATCCAACGCAACCTTGCTCCCGGCGGGAAGCCTCACCCGATGACGAAATCCTTACGTCTCGGCGGGGCCGGTGCCCACCTCCCGGCGGAGGCTGGCACCAATACGCTCAGAGCATGCGCGGTTTGGTCGCGATAAGGCGACGTCCGGGCGGTCGGGGACGGCGATCCCGGTCAGCTCCATTGCCTCTCCTCCGGAGAGTGGCGTGCCTCGCCGTCAACGCCAGGCAGCGGGCCCCGCAACGTGAGCGCGGTCACCGAGGCGGCAGCAGCTCGTACGTAGCCTGAGAAGTACGCCTTCGTTCCCCCGCCGCTGCCACCTCTGCTCGTCACTTGGGTGGCAGGCCGGCCGCGAAGGCACGACCTCGGTCGATCCAGTCGGCCAGGGCCTCGTCCTCGGACACGGCGGACGCGCCGACGACCACCCAGCCGCGCATCGGGCGGCCGGTGAAGTCGAAGGGCCTCGTCCCGGGCCGCGCGAGAGCGGCGTCGGTGGCTTCGGGACCGACCCGGACCATCAACTCGTCCCCGATCACGCCCACGGCCATGTTCCCGGCGTGCAGGAACGCCAGGCCGCCGAACATCCGCTTCTCCACGATGGCCGGATCCGCGCCCAGGTGCGCCCGGATCCGTTCCGCCAGTCCCTCGTCGAAAGTCATGCCCCTCCTCGTGATCAATCCTGTGGCGTGCTCAGCCGCCGCTCCAGGTCCCGCAGGTCCTTGACCAGCGAGGAGCGCACCTTGCGCCCCATCAGGGGCGCGGCCAGCCCGTAGCGGCCGGACGCGTCACCCCGCACGCGGATCCGGGCGAGCGTGCCGCCGTCCGGGTGCGGGGCGAAGGCGTAGGTCACCCGCATGGGCATCGGGCCCGCGACCGACACCATGTCGAGCAGCCGCAGTGGCTCGTAGGCGGCGACGCGCAGCACGTAGTCGATCCGCTTGCCCAGGAAGTACGCGGTCCGTGTCACCTCGGCCCCGACCCCGAAACCGCCCGTGTCGGCCTGGCGCGTCAGCTCCGCCGTACGGATGCCCTGGGTCCATTCCGCGTCATGGTGCCAGTCCATCGCGTACGCCGCCACCCGCTCGCATGGCAACGGGATCACCCGCTCCACGGTCACGTCGATTCCCATCTCTTGCCCCGTTTCCCGGTCCGGCCCGGTGCCCGGTTCCATGGACCCACCCCGGCCGGGCACCGGCAACCGGACCGCGTGCGGGTCCACCGGCGCGTAGGGTGGAAGAGTTCCGGCGTCGCGTCAGGATGCCCGCCCCGCACCTGATACGCAGTCAGTACCAACCGAACGAACGCCTGGATCGCCTGCCGACCCACGCCGGCGGAGTCGAGGCACGACACGCCACCAGGCTCCGGCGAAACCAACAGGCCAGATGCCCTTGCCGACCGGCTCCGAGATCGCCACGCACTCCAACATGATGCGTCATCGGAAGGCTGTCGGCTTCAGCGCCATGGCGTTGCACAGCAGGTCAGGAGGGTCTCGCGGCCGCCTGGTAGGTGCCAGGAGCGCGGTGGGCTTCAAACGAGCGTCATGACATCGACGACGGCACTGCGCCAACCGGGGCGACTCCGCCCCGTCCGTGAGCTCGGGCGAGAGGTTCCGGCACGGCGCGCTCACCCCGTCGTCCTGCGCCACGACAGCGGTACCCGGCATTCGGCGCTCTGGGAGGCGCCTCAACGAGCCGGTGTGTCCAAGTCCGACAACAGATCGTCGAGCACCATTTCTTCTTCCACACGAACACGGTGCTCGGCGAGAGCGACGGCCAGTTCCGGGTCCCACGGTGTCGCGGCGGGAGAGCCCGTCATTTCCGGTGCCTCGGCCGCCTTGGCCGCCGCTGTCCGGTAGTGGGGGGCCGTGTAGCGCCACGGCCGCCAGGGGACGCTCCGCCGCAGCGCCGTGGCGATGCGCACACCACCCCAGTCGAAGTCGCCGTGGTAGAGAAGGACGGCTCCCTCCGCGGACAGGGCGCGCAACAGGGTGAGTGCGGCGGCTGAAGGCTGTCCCTGGAGGCACACCATGGGCGGGCACGCCGGCCCGAAGGTGTCGGCGGCGGCGGACAGCACGGCCGGGTTCTCACAGACGTGGACGGTTCCCGTCGCCGGGACGGCAGGAACCGGCGTGTGACGGGCGAGACAGCGGAGCGTCAGAACGGCGGGCTCACCGGCGTCGGCCATCCAGTCGAGGGCCGGGGTGCCGCGCAGGTTGAGGGAGAGGACGGTCGACGAGACGTCGTCCTTGAGCAGACCGGCTGACGCCCATGCTTCCCGTCGCCATTCGGCACCGGCGCCGTCGGGGAAACCCGTGAGGGCACGGATTCCTGACAGGACGAGAGTCGCGAGAGGTGTCCCGTCGTCCAGAGCGTGGGCGCCCCCGAGATTGCGTGCCGCGAACGTCGCGCGTGACGTCGGAGGTACGACGGGCAGAGCACTCAACGCCCGCACAGCGGCGTCCACCAAAGGTCCGGCGGCCTCCGGAGTGTGCGCCAGTCGCCGTACGAGACCTTCCCTGCGGATCCGCTCCGCCCACTCGGCCAGCGCGTCATCCAGGACGCTGAAAGGGGCATACGCCCTCTCCCAGGCCCGCTCTGCTCTGTCCCGCGCCTCTGCATGAAGGGTGACGGGGCCGGTGAGTGCCACGACGGCAGGGGCCAGTCCGTCAGGGCTGACACCGGAGCGGCGCAGGATCGCGTCCACCGTGTCGAGGCGTACGCTCAGGGAGCGGCCGGCGCTCGGTGCGCGCCCCAACAAGCGTTCCGTCCACCGACGTTGGGATTCGTCCGGGTTGGACAGACTGACCAGGCCGGTGAGCGGCTGGGCGCGCGCGATGCGCTGCCGAACGCGCTCCACCAGCCAGGCAAGACCGGGATCACCGAGCAGCCGACCGAGGCGTTCGGTGTCGATCGGTTCGCCGACCGGCGATGTCGCGGGCGGCTGCGTTTCCGCCGCGTCCGCCGGCCTCTCACATCCCACCGGTTCCTGGTCGCCGGGCACTCGTCCGGACCACGAGGCCGGAGCCTGAGTGGGATTCACGTCCACAGAAACTCCGGTTCTCCGGTGCCGTCGCCGACGGCGCCCCGCGTCGGCCCGGCAGGTGGTGCCTCCGTTGGGCCCGGCGCCTCGTGAAGGCCGCCGGCCTGGGAGGGCACCGGCACAGCGCCCACGGGAGTGCCGGGGCCCATGCCGCGCCGTCGTTCCCTGCCGTCCCACTCCCACCTGGTCACCAGCACGGCGGCGATGTCGTCGACGCGCGAGAGCTGGGCGATGGCGATGCCCGGCACCTGCGGATAGCAGGCCCATTCCCGCTCGCTGGTCATGACGACATCGAGGTCGAAGGCGCGCAGCAGGCCCAGGCACTTGGCGCGCGAGTCGTCGTCGACGCCGGCGAACGCCTCGTCCAGGGTGACCAAGCGCGGGGCATGGGGGCCGCCCGCGCTCGCGTAGTGGGAGGACGCGGCGGCGAACAGGGGCACCGACGCGGCCAGTACCCGTTCGCCTCCCGAAGCGGGCCCGGTGGCCGGCACCCACTTGCCGTGCTGGTGGCGTTCGACGCCGAACTCGTGCCAGGCCCGGTAGTCGAGTGCGGCGGTGAGGTCCTCCAGCCAGCTGCCGGCGCTGTCGTCGGCCTGCCGGCGGGCGATCTGCTCCTGCAGGAACGCGCCGACCGCTGCCCGGTCCTCGAGTGACCAGGCGTCGGCGGACTGGCGCAGCCGTTCGCGGGCCTGGGCCAGCCCCTGCGGGGCACGGCGAGAGGCCCGCCACACCAGCCGCAGCTTCATGCCGGTCGAGGTCGGGCGCTCCTCCAATTCCTTGTTCATGGCGGCCACCTGTCGTTCGGCGGCACCGATCAGTTCCTGAAGAGTTCCGGCGACCTCGGTGATCAGGTGGGTCTGAAGGATCTCGCGCTCGTGTGCGGACAGGATGCGGGTCAGTTCGGCGACCTCGACGGCCAGTGCCTCGGCGAGTTCGGGTACGGCCCGTTCGCGGCCCTGGTAGACGATGACGACCCGCATACCGTCCTCGCTCGAACGGGCGGTGGCGGTGTGGCCGTGCCGGGACAGCGCGTCCTGGAGCCTGCCGAACTCCTCGCTCAGGCGTTTCTGCACGCGCTCCCAGGCCGCGTCCGAGTCGTCGACCGAAGAGAGCCGGGACTCGACGGCGCGCGCGAGAGCGACGGCGGGGGTCGCCGCCCATGGTGCGCCGTCGTCGTCCGGTACGTCGATGTCGGGAAGGGCCACGGCGAGCAGCCCCGTCGCGGCGAACCGCTGGAGCGCCGCGACGGCTTCCTCACGCGCGGCGGTCGCGTCGGTGACGTCCTCGGCGAGCCGCTCGATGCGTCCCTCGGCGCGGCTGGCCCGCCGGTCCGCGTCACCGAAGCCGGCCTGGACCTGCTGCTGTTCGCTCTCGCAGACGCGAGCTGCCTCCGCAGTCTCCTCCAGCCTCCGCTGGAGTTCGGCGACGGCCGCTCCGACGGTGGAGCGGAGGGTGGTGAGGTGTTCGTCCGCGGCAGCGGCGCCCCGGGCGGCCTTGGTCGCCCGCTCCGCGAGTTCGGACAGGCGGAGTTCGGCCCGGTCTGTCTCCGCCTGCTCACCGGCCACCGCACGCTCGGCGTCGGCGTGTTCGCGCAGCGCGGGCCACAGCGCCGCCAGGAGCACGGTGTGATCGGCGAGTTGCTGGCGTACGGAGCCCAGTCCCGCCAGGTCGGCGGGAAGGTGCAGGGCGGCCGCCTTCTCCGCGAGTTCGGCCGCCGCACGGTCGGCCTGTTCCGACGCCAGAGCCAGGTCCGCGGCCCGCTCGGCCTGCCGGACACGGGCCCGGTGGGCCGCCTCGGCGGCGGCGGTGACGCGTGCGTGTGCGTGGCGCAGGTGATCGTCACCCGGTACCGCGGCGAGTTCGGCATCGAGCACGGCGCGGCGCTCGGCCACGACGCGGGACTCCTCGGCCAGTTGCTCCCGTTCCGCCATCAAGGCGTCAATCTCGGTGTGCAGTTCCCCGATCCGGGCGCGGCGTGCCTGTTCCCGCGCTCCTTCTCCCACGTACTGGGCACTGTTCTTGGCCCAGCTTCCGGTGAGCGCGCCGACCGGAAGCGCCCGTCCGCGCAGACCCAGGTGTCGTGGCCGTCGGCCTCCCCGGAGGGCTCACCCAAGGGCCGGTCCCCGCTCTCAGCGGCCAGCCCGATCGAGGCGAGCAGGCGCGCCACCGTCTCCTCGCCCACGGCGGCGGCCCTCACGTCCGCGGGGTCGACCGCCGGGCACAGCGCACGGTCGAGGCCGGCCCCACTGGGCAGCCCGACCGGGGCGAGCAACACGTCGTGACCGTCCGCCGCGACCGCGGAGCCGTCAGGCCGTACCCAGGCGTCGAGGAGCCCCGACGCTTCCAGCGCGGCCTCCAACCCTGCCCGTTCGGCGTCGGTGACATGCGGGCGGAAGTCGACGAGCCGCCACAGCGGGGCGCCGAGGGCCCGGTCGCGCACGTCGGGCGTACGCGTGTACGGCGCCGACGGGCCGCGCTCGCCGCCCGCTTCGAGGGCGGTCAGCTCCTGGGCCGCCAGCCGCTGCCGTTCCGTTCGCGCCGCCTCGCGGTGGGCCAGTCCGGCAGCCTGGTCGGCCAGGCGGGAGGCTGCGGTGCGATGGGCCTCGTCCGCCGCCGTACGGGCCGGGAGGGGGCCGTCCAGAGAGCTCACCCAGTCCTGCACCGCGTCCAGGACCCCCGGCAGCCCGTCCACCCGCAGCTCCACGCACCCGGCGAGGTGCTCCCGCACGGCCGTGACCAGCGCCCGTCCCTCCCCGGCGGCCTTCTCCTCCGCCTCGGCCAGCCGCTCCCCGCTGTGCACGACCTCCTCGTCGGCCTCGTCGGCGCGCCGTCGGGCGGCCCTGCGCTGTTCCTCGGCGCGCTCGGTACGTGTGGCGAGTTCCGTCACATGGTCGAGGGCCCGCCGCCTGGCGGACGTCGCCTCGTCCGCCTCCCGGCGCAGGACCGCTTCGGGGGCTCCCTCGGTCCGGGGGACGTCGAGCCGGGCCGCCGCGGCACTCTGGGTCACGCGGTCCTGGATGTCGTCCAGCGCCTCCTGGGCCGCCGTGAGCCGGTTGCCCGCGGTGGCGAGCCGGCCCAGGGCCCGGGTGTGTGCCTCTGCCGCCGTCCGCCGGTCGGCCTCGGCCCGGGTCAGCTCTCCGGCCGTACGGGAGGCGTCGGCCGCCGCCCGGTCGAGTGCCTGGGCGTCGCGCATCTCCGGCCCGGACCGCAGCGCGGCGTCCTGGGCGGCCAGCCGCGCGGCCCGTTCACCGAGTGCGGCGGCCCTCGCACGGGCCTCCTCGCGGTCCGTCAGCGCCTGGTCCCTGTCCGCCTGTGCCTTGGCGAGTTCCCGCTGGAGGTTCTCGTAGCGGGCGTGCTCGCGGCGGGGCAGGCGGGCACGGCGCCGGGAGGCGAGGCGGGCGTAGCGCCGGTAGTGGTCGAGGAACGCCGAAGATGCCTGCTCGGCCTCGCGGGCCGCCCGCAGTTCCTCCTTCTCCTCGTCCAGCGATCTGAACGCCTCCGCCGCGTCGGCGACGACCGCCTGGTCCATCGGCGACAGCGCCTCGGTCAGCGCCCGGGACAGGGCGGCTTCACTGGGGCGCTTGGACAACTGGGGCTGGCGCAGCTGGATCAGCAGATCGACGAGGGCGCCGTAGCGCCGCTCCCCGAGCCCGAAGAGGGCTTCGTCGACCGCTCTGCGGTACGTCTTGGCCGTGTCGTACACCATGCCGCGACCGCCGATCGCCTCGGCGAGCCGGTCCCGGGACAGAGCCGTTCCGGTGGCGTCCAGCAGGTCGAGGCCGACGCCGATGCGCTGGTCCGTCACCGCGAACCAGTGGCGGGCGATGCCGCGTCCGGCGACCGCCTTCAACCCGCAGAGCAGCGTGCGGAAGTGCGGCTCGCCGGTGGCCTCGTCGAGCCGTCCGAACTCGATCCAGGTGTAGCCGAGCCTTTCCGGGTGCGGGTGTTCGCCGCCCAGGAGCAGGTTCCACTCCATCCGCTTGCCCGGGTCGCCGTCGGGCTCGACGCGGCGGGCGGAGAGGTCACCGTCCAGTAGGAACGGCAGGGTGAGGGCGAGCACCTTCGACTTGCCGGTGCCGTTGTTGCCGCGCAGCAGCAGCCGACCGTCGCGGAACCAGAACTCCTCGACGTCGTAGTGGTCGCCGGCCACCCGCCGCAGCACCCCGAGCCGCAGCAACACGCGGACGACGGCCGCCAGGTCGAGACGCTCGTCGCGCCGCTCAAGGGTGAACATGACTCCGGCGGAGAGGAGTTCGGGATCGGCTGCGGCCAGCACCACCTGTTCGGCGAGGCGTCCGAGCGCCACCTGCGACTCGCCCCGCTCCAGCGCGGCCAGCGTCAGGCAGAGCAGGACGTAGCGGCGGCGGGTGAAGGGCAGGGCGGTCCGGGTCGCCTCGCGGGCCGGGTGTGTGGCGTCGGTGAGGGTGCCCGGTGTCTTGCGCAGGCGTGCGGCGTCGGGGTCCGTGCGCAGCGACCAGCCTGCGTTGCGCTCGAACCACTCCCGCAGCTCGGCGGTGTGCCGGCGCACCAGCCGGAACGCGTCGGAGTACGGCCCGTCGGGGGTGAGCAGCGGCTCCTTCAGCAGCGCTCGCGCGGCCCGTTGCAGGTCGGCCTGGTGCTGACCGTCGAGGACCTCGGCGAGGGGGCCGGTCATCGGGTCTCCGGGAGAGGCTGGGCGGGACGGGAGGGCTGGAGGGGGCGGCCCTGGCGAGGGACGGACGCGGGTGTGGGCACGGATGCGGGACCGGGTGCCGACGCGGGCACGGACCCGGGGGCAGGCCATGACGCGGGGGCAGACGCGGACCCAGGCACGGACCCGGACGTGGACACGGCCCCGGACACGGACCCGGACGTGGACACGGCCCCGGTCGTCGGCGCCCCCGGCTCGACCGGGCCAGGGCGGTTCCCGGCGGGCGCATGGCCTCCGCCACCGCCCACATCCCCCGCCACGAGATCGACGATGTCGATCACTTGGTCGGGCCCGCTGAACACCCCTTCAGGGGTGCGCACTTCGGCGGTCGAACCGTCGTCGAGGGCAGTGAGCCGGATCTCCATGGAGCCGTCCGAACTGGTGGCCACGGTGGTGGTCATGCCCGGCCGCCAGGTGGCGAGTGCGTCGCCGAGCAGGCGCAGGAACAACTGGAAGGCGAGCGGGTCGAGTTCACCGAGCCGGGACAGCCGCACCGGCCCGCCCGTGACGAGACGCTCCCGCGCCGCTCTGGCCTCCCCCGCCTGCCGTGCGGCGATCTCGGCTAGCCTGCGCTTCGCCTCGCCCCGGTCGGCGACCTTGCGCGGCTTGCCGCGCCGCTCGTAGCTGCCCGTACGGCGCAGCTGAGGGCTGATCCGCAGCGGTCGCGCCTCGCCCCAAGGGGTCGAAGCGGGCTCCGGCGAGGCCGCGCGCTCGGCGAGGGTGTCGGCGTCGACGGTGAGGTGCCGGGAGGAGTGCAGCCCGAACGCCACCCGCCACAGCCGGTGCCGCGCCGCGTCGTCCGGCGCCTGGGCGAACCAGCGTGCCAGCGTGCGGAAGTCGGCGGAGCGGTCGGACCGCCCGGCCCGCCGCTCGTTCAACTGCCGTACCACGGCAAGCAGCTGCGGAATGGATCCGAGCGCCCGCCCCCGCAGCAGCCTGGCCTGCGACTCCCGCCCCTCCCCCGACACGAACCACTGCGCGAGCCCGGACCACCGGCCCGCCCACTTCTCGTACGCCGCCGCCTCCGCATGCTCGGCTTCCTCGGGAGAGGCGTCGGCGGCCTCACGAGCGGCGGCGAGCCGCAGCAGCGGCCCGACCCGGCCCTGCTCCTCCAGCTCCCCGATCAGCAGGGCGATCCGGGCGCCGAGGGTGATGAGGTCCTGGATGAACCGCTCCAGGTACTGGATCAGCCGGTCCTTGTACGCGAGGAACGCCTCGACCTCGATGTCGTGCAGATCGATGGTGCGCTGGAGCGACCCCATGAACGCACGGGCGTTGTCCGCGAGATCGCCGAACCGCGCCGTCAGCACGGACAGGGCGACGTACGCCTTCGCCGGGTCGGGCTCGTCCTCCGCGGCGATCACCAGCAGCGCCCGCAGCTGCGTGACGATGTCGTGCAGCGCGACCGCCTGGAGCTCGCCGCGCCGGCCCAGCACCTCGTCGTACGTCCCGAGCGCCGCCTCGGTAGCCTCACCGGCCCGGGTGAGCTGGTAGATGAACCGCCTGCGGTAGAAGTCCTCGACCGCCGTCACCCGTGCGTGGTCGGGATCGGCCCGCAGATTGCCCCATTCGACGAGCTTGTCCAGCGCCTGCACCACTGCCTCGACGCCGGCAGGCCGGCTCTCCGCGTCCAGAGCGGCGTACACGTCCTCCGGCCGCAGATGCACCGCGAACCGCTCCTTGGCGACAAGGAAGCGCGCATCACCTGCCGGTAGAGGGCGGCGTTGGGGACGGTGAGGTGGGCGAAGGGGGCGTAGTCGGCGGGGCCGGGGCCGGAAGGCCGGTCGGTCCGGGACACCGGGAAGGTCTGAGACGTCATCGTCGATCCATTCTTCCGGACCGGTGGCTGCTCCTGTGCCTGGTGTCCGATATTCGGCTGCCCGACGCGCCCGCACACTTGCTCCGGCCCGGTGCCGCTCACCAGCCGCATCACCTCCGCAGCCATCGATCCGAACCAGCGCATCTGGAACCAACCTGGCCACGAAGATAACCCTCGCGTCCCACACCCTGACTCACCGAGCGGAGCTGCCCTCATGAACCTGGTCAAGGGCACCCTCTGGCTATGCCGTACTCGGCCCAGGCCGCGACCTGACGGCAGAGCCTCCTCCGACTCTGCGATAGATGTCTCGTTCGCCTGTCCTAGGATCGTTAGCAGTCGCTTACGCGCTGTCATGTCACGTTGACATACAAGCTTGGGGAGGCTCCTGGGTGTCTCAGGGCGAGCGCATCGCCGATCGCTATTAGTTGTGTCGCCGATCGGCCACGGGGCGACGGGCGAGGTATGGGAGTGCACCGACCTGCGTCTCAAGCGACCGGTCGCCCTCAAGTTCATCCGCCCGTATCTCCTCGATTCCGATGACGAACGACAGCGCTCATCCGGCGCTTCCGACGTGAGGCCGCCGCCCTCGCCGGGGTCGACCACCCCCACGTCGCGACCGTGCATGACCCTTACGCGTCAGAGGCCCTTCTCGACAGGCTTCCGAATCTTCGACGCGGCGCTGCGGCTCGCCGACTGGTGCCACGAGGTACGGCACGTCACCGCCGGCCGGGTAGTCCGGCCGCGCACCACGATGACCGGTGCATGTCCGTGGGCGGCCAACTGGACCGCCGTCGATCCGAGCAGCAGCTGGGCCAAGCCGCCCGCGCCACGGTTGCCGACAACGACCAGCTGCGCTGTGAGCGACTCCGCTTCCAGCACGGCTACAGCCTCACCGGCGATCACCGCGGGGCGCGCTGGAGTCGGGTGACAGGCGCCGCCGAAGCCCCCGCAGGGGACGGACCGCGCAATAGAAGAGCGGGCCATGCCGAGGTCGTCATGGGCATGCGTGCCGCGATCGGAGTGGTGAGCTCAGCACAGGATCCGCTGGTCTGCGGTCGAGGGAGTGCGCCGGTTCGCCGGCCGCATGCGGGCGTCCAGTGGGATGACGTCGCCCTTGGTTGTCGGCGTACTTCGGAGTGCCGTGCTCCGCGTTGCCGTGCCGGGCCGCGCCGGAAGCGCGCACCGGTCAGTGACGTACGCCCCCTCATCGACCGGCCGAGCCGCGGCTCGGCCGTGCGACCTCATGCCGGCTGCCGCTGCAGGGTGTCCATCGCCGAACCGGTGCGCTGCATCCGGTGCCAGCGCAGCCTGCTGCCCAGTAGCGCGGTAACGACGGACTGCACCACCACCAGGTACATCAGCTGCCGGTAGACGAAGATCTGCAGCGGCAGCGTCCACAGCGGTTCGAACTTCTCCTTGTCGAGGCGGAGCGCGTAGACGGCGCTGATCACCTGCACGGCCGTGAAGCCGAGCCACACGGCCCCGGCCTGGCCGGCGCTCTGGAACAGCAGCCCGTACACGGCGAACACATCGACGAGCGGAGCGAGCAACGGCAACAGAGTCTGGAACAAGGCGAGATAGGTCAGTCCGCGGCGGCCGAACTTGCCCGCCGCCCCGGTCTCGAACAGCGACTTGCGGTGCTTCCACATCGCCTGGAGAGTGCCGTAGCACCAGCGGTAGCGCTGCTTCCAGAGCTGCCGGACGGTGGACGGTGCCTCCGTCCACGCGATTGCCGACTCCTCGTACACGACCCGCCAGCCCGCGCGGCACAGCGCCATGGTCAGATCGGTGTCCTCGGCGAGGGTGTCCTCGCTGACCCCGCCGACGCCCGCGAGCGCCTGGCGGCGGAAGGCGCCGATCGCGCCCGGCACGGTCGGCATGCATTCGAGTACGTCGAACATGCGGCGGTCGAGGTTGAACCCGATGACGTATTCGAGGTGCTGCCAACGGCCCAGCACCCCCTGCCGGTTGCCCACTTTGGTGTTGCCGCTGACGGCGCCCACGCGCGGGTCGGCGAGCGGCTGGATCAGGTTGCGGATCGCGTCCGGCTCGAAGACCGTGTCGCCGTCGATCATCACCAGGATGTCGAACTGCGCCCACGACAGTCCGGTGTTGAGAGCCGCCGCCTTGCCCGCGTTGGCCTGGCGCACGACCATCACCCGCGGGTCCTGGGCTCTCACCGACTCGGCGAGCTCGAAGGTGCGGTCACTCGATCCGTCGTCGACGACGATGATCTGGATGTACGGGTGCGTCGACGCCAGTAGCGAGTGCAGCGTCGCCTCGATGCCCGCCTCCTCGTTGTACGCGGGCACGATCACGGTGACCGGATCGTTGACCCGCGGCAGCCGGTTGCCGCGACGCCGTCCGGCCCTGGTGCGGCGTACGTGGACACGGGCGACCGTGAACAGCAGCACGAGGCGGGCCACGGTGACCGCTCCCGCAGCCACCAGCAGCCAGCCCATGGCTTCGGTGAAACCCCTGGACAGCTTCTGCGCCCAGACGACGGCGGTGCCCTTCGCCGCGGCGGCCGCCGTCACCGGGTAGCCGAGGCCGTCTGTCCGCAGCGAGGCGCCGACGGTCGTGTACCGCAGGCCGTCGGCCGGGGACGCCAAGATCTCCTCGGTGGCGTCGGCGGCCTCCCGGGAGCCGGTGAACTGGCGGATCACCCCCTGCCTGGGACTCCGGTCGGCGGCATCCGCGGTGACCAGGACATAGCCGTCGTCGATCGCGCGGCGGCCCGCATCCCACTGGTCGGCGCACAGGGAACCGGTCTCCCCGGTGTGCGGCAGCCGTAGCAGACGGGTGCCGGTGCCCGCCGTGCCCGCGAGGGTGTTCTGGGTGAGGGCGAGTTCGAGACGCGCACGCACCGCAGAGACCTGCGCGAGGTCGGCGTCGGTGTAGGTGTGCGAGCCGATCTGATGGCCCTCGTGGTGGATTCTGCGGACCAGATCGGGGTGGGCCGCGACCTGGGTGCCGGTGAGGAAGAACGTGGCCTTGGCGCCATGCTTCCTCAGGACGTCGAGCAGACGCGGGGTCCAGGAGGGGTCCGGGCCGCCGTCGTAGGTGAGGGCGACCGTCCGGGCGGGGAGGTGCGCGCTGCGCAGCTTTCCGTCGACCTCGCTGAGAACGGGGCCACCCTCGCGTACCGCTGCGGGGGCGGCAGCGGTGCAGTGGCGTGCGGGGGCGGCGGTAGGCGCTATCTCGTGCCGCCCGTAACCGCTGAACAGCAGCGCGGTGGCAGCGACCGCGAGAGCGAGCGGAAGCAGCAGCCAGTGGGCGCGGGGATCGCGCTGCCGGGCATGCCGGTTGGTCCTCGCAGGCGGTGCCGTCCGCGTCGAGCGGGTCCTCGCGGACGATCGGGGCGAGCGCTTGGTGCGGGGGGAACGGCTGCGGCCGGTGGAACGGTTTGTTCCGGTCTTGCGTGGTACGGGGCTCACCTGGGTCCCTTGGTCGGCGTCCGGCCCTGGCCAGGACGGTCGCCGGAGTTCCCCTGGCCCGGCGTGGTCGTGGTGGAGGGCGCCGTGGTCGCGGGCGCCTCGGTGCCGGTTTCCTCGGTCTCGGTCTTGGAGCTGCTCAGCGAGGGGCTCGGGGCCGCTGACTCCCCTGGCGTGGCGGACCGGTCGGCGGCGGGTCCGGCGGTGGAGCCGGGCTCCTCCGTGGCCTTCGCCGATCCGTCCTGCTCCCCCTCCTGCTTCTGGTCCTGACTCTGCTTCTGTTCCTCGTTCTTCTCCTGGCCCCAGGGCAGCGAGAAGGGGCCGCCGGAGGGCGCCGAACCGAAGAATCCCGCGATCACGACGGCGATGAAGACCACGCAGACCGCCGCGAAAGCAAGGCCCACAGGGCGGACCAGCCGTCCGCGGCGCCCCGATGGGTCGACGAAGACCGAGCCGTCGTCGTGTCCGGCGTCGCGGTCGTCGTCGGCGGCGCCGTAAGCGTTTCCCCGGTCTCCGTGCAGGTGCTCGTGCTCCCGGTCGGCTCCTTGGCGGCCGTGGCCCCCCTCATAGGTGTCGCGACCGTCCCCGTAAGAAGCGTGACCGTCCACGTACGTGCCTTGCGGCTGGCCGTAAGCGTCGCCGGGCGCGATGCCGTGACCGGTCGCCGCCGGCTCCTGCCACCCGTACGCCGCCGCCGGATCCGCGTATCCGTCATGGGCCTGGGCACCGTCGCCGTACGGGTGGTACACGACCGGCAGGCCCCGGGTCTGGCCACCCTCCTGGTAGGCGCCGTTCCCGGCGTACACGCCAAGAGCGCCGTTCGCGTGGTTCGTGTGGCTCGTGTGGCTCGTGTGGTTGGCGCCATGTGCGCCATTCGCGCCGCCTACGCCGTACGCACCATCGTCGCGCTCAGGGTGCCAATGCATGGGCGCGGAGCTTACAGGTTCTGGGGACCTACCGTGTAGCCGAGGAAAAGAACCACATGAATCACCTACTCTTCCCCAAACAGACATCCGATACACATCACTGCCAGCCTCACACAGAACGGCCCCAATTCACCTCGACCGGGAGGGAGTTCGCCGACAGTACTCCTCCGGCACCTTGGGCGACCTCTTCCCCAGCAACGACGCCCAGGGCGCGACGCCGGCCGCCGAGCCGTCCGAAGCTCGGGAGCTGGTCGAGCTGCTTCTGGAAGCGGTCGACGACCGTCTCGCCGAGCCGCACGACGACCAAGAGGCTTGAGCGCTTCGACGGGCCCGGGCCCAACCAGCTCCGGAGGGCGGAGAGCGTTGAATGCGGCAAACACCCTGCTGGCCCTGCCCGGCCCGCGCTCCGCGGGCGGCTGGCTGCTGAGCGCCCGCATGATGGTTCACCGCCTTGGCCTGGTCAGGAGCTATCTGGCCCGCCAGCCAGCCGACCTGACCAGCGACTTCCAGGATGGCATCAGCTGACTGCTCAGGAGTTATACCGCGTGGTGCGTACCACGGTGATCCAATCCCCGCCGCCTGCATGGCTTATCGCGTTGTTCTTGGCTTCGGTCTGACTGGCGCCGTGACCACCCCAGTAGCGATGGGCGTTGGGGTTGTAGGCCACAGCGCCACAGCTGTTGGCGAACGACACGAGGACCTTGCAGCTGCCTGGGCAGCTGTTCAGTGCGGCTTGCTGCGCAGCACTCGCGGATTTGTAGTCCCAAGCTCGGCCGTAGGCGCCGTTGCTCGCCACGGCTATGGCGCCGTAATAGTTCGGCCGTGGAGCCGGCGCAGGTGGCGAGGTCGGGGCAGGTGGCGGGGCCGGGGCTTCCGTCGTTTCGGGGGCGGGATCGTCGGTCAGCGGATCGGGGTCGGGTTCCTCCGTCGACGGGTCCTCGGTCACCGTGTCGTCCGGATCGACGGCGGAGTCGCCATACGTTGGATCGTCGGGCACGTACGGATCGGCAGAAACAGCGGGAATCGCGGAGGAGTCGGAGTCGTCGCCCGACGTGCTGTGGCCCTCCGCGAGCGCGAACACCAGCATCACTCCCGCGATGGCGGCGGCGACACCTGCGGCGGCCTTGCCCGGCGACTTACCACCCGGGTTTCCCGCCGGGCCTGTTCCGGCCCCAGGGAAGCGGGTGCCGTGAAGTTTCGCCGTGACGTTGGACACTCGTTCGTTATGCCGCGAGGGTGTGCTGATGCCGCTGCCGGGTCTCGGCCGGGGTGAGGTAGCCGAAGGTCTTGTGTTTGCGCAGACGGCGGCGGTTGTAGAAGGTCTCGATGAAGTTGAAGACCTCGGCGCGGGCGGTGGCCCGGTCGGGCCAGGTGCGGGTGCCGATCTCTTCTTCGAGGAGAGCCCAGAAACTTTCCGCGGCGGCGTTGTCGAAGCATGCCCCGGTGCGCCCGCAACTTTGCCGTAGCCCCAACCTCCATACGTGATCGCGGAATTGGGCCGAGGTGTGTTCGCTGCCGCGATCACTGTGGACCACGCGGCCGGGCGCCGGTCCGCCGCGTCGTTGAGCCATGTCGAGGGCGTCCACGACGAGTTCGGCGCGGTGGTGGCCGGCCATGGCATGGCCGACAACCTCGCGGGTGGCCGGGTCCAGCCGGCAGGCGAGGTAGAGCCACCCCTCCGCGGTGGGCAGGTAGGTGATGTCGCCGACCAGCTCGGTGCCGGGGCGCTCGGCGTGGAAGTCGCGGCCGATCAGGTCCGGGGCCGGCTTCGCCTTCATATCCGGCCGGGTCAGCGAGCACCGCTTGCGGCGGGTGACGCCGCGGATGCCGCGCTCGCGCATCACGCGGGCGACGCGCTTGCGGTTCACCCCGCGCCCCCGACGCCGCAGCTCGGCGTGGATGCGCGGAACGCCGTAGGCGCGACGGGAAGCGAGGTGCGGCACCGTGATCTCGTGCGCGAGCGCGTCGTCGGCGGACTGCCGGGCGCGAGGGGCGGCCTCGCCTCGCGCCGGGCGTAGCAGGAGGAGCGGGCCACATGCAGCACCCGGCACAGCAGAACGATCGGGTAGTTCGCCTTCTCCGCATGGATGAACCGGTACAACTCGCTCACCGGTCGTTCTCCTTCACGAAGAAGGCGGTCGCCTTTTTTCAGGATCTCGATCGTCTGCTGCTGTTCGCGGTTCTCCTTGCGCAGCCGCTTGAGCTCCTCGCGCTCGGCACTGGTCAACTCGCCGGGGGTGCCCTCGCCCCGGTCCGTCTTGGCCTCGCGGTACCAGCCGCGCAAGGATTCGGAGCTGATGCCGAACTCCCCCGCGACCGCAGTGACCGTCTTGCCCGAGGAGTCGACGAGCGCGACAGCGTCCCCCTTGAACTCCTCGGAGTACCGCTTCGTGTACTTGCTTCCCACCTGGTGCTACTTCCTCTGGAACCTCAAGTCCCAGTCTCCAGGTGTCCACGATCAAGGGGAAGCTTCACCCCAACTCCTGGCCCAGGTCTACGGCGTGACGAGCGAGGTCACCGCCCATCCGCGCACGGGCGCGCCCCAGGTGACCTTCCTCCCCGGCGAGCCTCACCCGGCCGCGCCGACCGGGGCAGAGCACTCCTTGTCGTGATGGCTGCACTTACGGCTGTGGCTGATCGCACAGAGGTGCGTCTGGCGGGCCGGGGCCGGTTCTGCGATGCTTCCGTCCGACAAGCGACGGCGGAACGAGGAAGCCGGTGAGATTCCGGCACGGTACCGCCACTGTGTAAGGGGAGCGACTCCACCCATGGCCACCACCCCATCCGGGAGTGGGAAGGCCGGAGAAGCTGTGATCCCGAGTCAGGAGACTCACGCCGTCGCACCTCGATGTACGGGGCGGATTTCCCCAGGAGAGGCGGTGGCACTCGTGTGCCTGCATATGTGCGGTGGCAGCCAGGTGCTGCCCGTGGTTCTGCGGAGTCGGCCTGCCTGGCTTAACGCACGGGCCCGTTCCCCAAGGGACTGAAGAACCGCCCCCAGCGGATTCCTTCCCGTACACCGCATCACGCGCATCGGAATGCCGGTACGCGCTGCCCACGCACGCCACCAGGAGTCACCTTGTCCGTACGGTCCCTCATGCCCGGCCGCCGTCTGGTCGCCGCGGCAGCCTGCCTGACCGCCGCCCTCACACTCACCGCATGCGGCGGTGACTCCGGCCCACCCGCCGACGCCAAGGCAAAGACCGCCGGGAAGGGCTGCATCAAGGACTTCGACCCGGCCAAGGACTACTTCCCGGTCAAGTCGACGGTGAAGCACGCCAAGAACTTCTCCCTCCGGTATGAGAAGAGCTACCAGGTCCTCACCGTCAAGGAGCCCTTCCCCAAGGGCAAGCCCGAGTCATACGTACTGGTCAAGTGCGGTGCGCCGAAGCCAAAGCTGACCGGTGACCTGGCGTCCGCACAGCAGGTCTCCGTTCCCGTCAAGAGCCTGTACTCCGCCTCCACCACCCACCTTCCGCTGCTGACCGAGACCGGAACCCTGGGCGTGCTGACCGGTGTCGCGAGCGCCACGGCCATCTCCTCCGCCGAGGTGATCGAGGGGGTGAAGGCAGGCAAGGTCACCGAGTACGCCAAGGACCGCACACTCAACGCCGAGACCGTCATCGGCGCCAAGCCCGACGTCCTGATGACCCAGGGCACCGACGACCCGCAGTACCCCAAGCTGCGTCAGGCCGGCATCGCTGTCGTCGCCAACGCCGAGTGGCTGGAGCCGAGTCCGCTCGGCCGCGCCGAGTGGGTCAAGGCCATGGCCGCGCTCACCGGGGCGGAGCAGCGCGCCGGCGAGGTGTTCAGCACCATCGAGGGCGACTACCGGAAGGTCGCCGAAAAGGGCGCGCAAGCGGTCAAGGCGGGCAAGCCCGTGGAGGTCCTGCCCGGCACGATGTACCAGGGCACCTGGTCCATGCCCGCCGGCAGCAGCTACGCGGCCCAACTGATCAAGGACGCGGGCGGCACCTACCCGTGGGCCGGCGATCCGGGCACCGGCGGCCTCCAGCTCAACTTCGAGGCCGTGTACGCAAAAGGCGGCCAAGCCCCGGTCTGGATCGCCGACCAGCAGTGGAAGTCCACTGCCGACGCGGTGAAGGCCGACAGCCGGTACGGGCAGCTGAAGGCCGTGTCCGACGGTGGGGTCTGGACGAACACCAAGGCGCTCGGCCCCGGCGGCGGCAACGACTACTTCGAGCGCGGTGTGCTGCGCCCGGACCTCGTCCTTGCCGACCTCTTCGCGCTGATGCACCCGGACCAGGCGAAGGACCACACGTTCACCTTCTACCAGCAGGTGCCCAAGGCGTGACGACGCACATGACCCTGGCGTCGGCCGCCGCCCCGGACGCCCCGCGCGCCGCGCGGCCGGGACGGCGGCGCCTCTCCGTCGTCCTCGCTCTCGCGGTCGGTACCGCCGTGCTGTTTGTGCTCACCCTCGCGACAGGCTCCCATCCGGTGCCGGTGGCGGACGTGGTGCGGATCCTGTTCGGTGCCACCGCCGACGACCCGCGCTGGACCGTGATCGTCGAAGAGGTCAGACTGCCGCGCGCGCTGACCGCCGCCGGCGTCGGGGCCGCCCTCGCGGTGGCGGGCCTGCAGATGCAGACCCTGTTCCGCAACGCGCTGGCCGATCCGTTCTCCCTAGGGGTGAGCTCGGGTGCCAGCATGGGCGTCGCCGCCGTGGTGGTCGGCACCGGCGGCGTCGCCGGCAGCTTCACCGGAGACCTGGCCGGCCTGGGGCGCGTAGGCGTCGTCATCGCCGCCTCTCTCGGCGCCGCCGCCGTGCTGGCCCTCGTCCTGCTGATCTCCAGGTGGGTGCGGTCGGCCGTCACGTTGCTCGTCATCGGCGTCATGATCGGCTCGGCGGCCACCGCGGTGGTCGGCGTGATGCTCGTCTACGCCCGGCCCGAGCGCGCCCAGCAGTTCGTCATGTGGGGCCTGGGCAGTTTCAGCGCCACCACCTGGCCCGACCTCCAGGTGATGCTGCCCGTCATCGGCGCGGGCCTGCTCACGGCGCTGCTGACCGCCAAACGTCTCAACGCCCTGCTGCTGGGCGAGGACTACGCCCGCACCATGGGGCTGAACGTGGGGCGCAGCCGCGATCTGGCACTGTTCGGCACGGCGCTGCTCGCGGGCGCGGCCACGGCGTTCTGCGGCCCGATCGCCTTCGTGGGCCTGGCCGTCCCGCACCTGACGCGCGTGGCGCTGGGGACCTCGGACCACCGGGCGCTCATCCCGGCGTCCATGCTCGCCGGGGCGTTCCTCGCGCTGGCCTGCGCGCTGTTGAGCCAGCCGCCCGGCACGGACTCCGTACTGCCGCTCAACGCCATCACCTCGCTGTTCGGCGCCCCCGTCGTCATCACGTTCCTGATCCGCAGCCGTCGCGGCGTACAAGGGGTGGCCTCGTGACCGACACCATGACCGAACCCGTAACGGACACGGCCGACCGACAGGACCGCCCCGAGGGTCTCGCCACCGAAGGGCTCGCCGTCGGCTACAGGACCCGGTCGCCGCGCGGGCGCGGAGCGAACCGGGCCGTGCTGTCGGGCCTCAACCTGGAAGCGCGAGTCGGCGAACTGACCGTGCTCCTCGGGCCCAACGGCGCGGGCAAATCCACGCTGCTGCGCACCCTGTGCGGTCTCCTGCCACCACTCGACGGCCGGATACACATCGGCGGGGCGGACCTGGCACACCAGCCGCCGACCACTCTCGCCCGCCGGCTGGCAGTTGTCCTGACCGACCGGGTGGACGCCGGGCTGCTGTCCGTACGGGAACTGGCCGGGCTCGGCCGACACCCGCACACCGGATTCACCGGCCGCCTCACAGCCGCGGACCACGCGGCCGTCGCTTGGTCGCTGCAGGCGGTGGGCGCGGGGCATCTGGCGGACCGGCCGGCCGCCGAACTCTCCGACGGCGAACGCCAGCGCGTCCTGACGGCCCGCGCCCTCGCCCAGGAGCCCGATGTCCTCCTCCTCGACGAGCCGACCGCCTTCCTCGACGTGCCCTCACGGGTGGCACTCACCGTTCTGTTGCGCGACCTCGCCCGGGACAAGGGCCTGACCGTCGTGGTCAGCACCCACGACCTGGAGCTGGCACTGCGGGTGGCCGACGCGGTGTGGCTCGTCGACCGCGAATCCGGGGTCCACGCCGGGGCACCCGAGGACCTGATCCGCAGTGGCGCCGTCGCCGCCGCCTTCGACGCCGACCATCTCGCCTTCGACGCGGTGTCCGGCACGTTCGGCCTGCGCCGCACCGCACGCGCTCACGTGGCGGTGGACGCGCCGGCCGATGTGCTTCCGCTCCTCGAACGCGCCCTCGCCCGCGAAGGACTGGCCGTCGCGGCCCCGGGCGACCCGGCCGCCACCACACGGGTGAGCTGGGGAGGAGCGGACCGGCTCACCCTCACCGGACCGGACGGACAGGTCGCCCGCGTCCTCGGCTTCCAAGAACTGACGCGGACGGTACGGACATGGTGAACGCGGGCATCACCTCCGACGTCCTGGCGCGGGTCTCCGCGATCGGCCCCTACTTCGCGGTGACCACCGGCCCCCGCCCCCAGGCGCACGGCTTCCGGCCGATGACCGACCTGTACGCCGACCCCGTCGCACTGGAAGCAAGCGTACGAGTCGTTGCCGGGCGGCTGGGCACCGACCAGCTCAGGGTGGCCGCGTCCACCCTGCACCTGGGCACCGCCTCCCGGCTCTGGTCGATCGCCCTGGCCTGCGCCACGCTCACCGGCCGTGTCCCCAATCTGGGTCCCGAACGGCTGTGGTGGCGCATGCCCGCCTCCGGCCCCCTCGACCTGTGGCTTCCGGACCCGCGAGAAGTGGACCGGGAACCACACCCGGCCCTGCACCACGCCGTCATCGTCCAGAACCTGGTCCCCTGGGCCGACGCTGTACGGCGCGCGTCCGGCGTGTCCCCGCACACCCTGCGCGGCAACGCCGCCTCGGCGCTGATCGGGGCCCATCGCGTCCTGCTCGCCAGGGCTCCGAACTCCCTCTTCCCCGTCGTACCACTCGTCCACGCCCTGCTGGACCAGCCTCCACTTGCAGGGGCCGGCACGCACCGCACCACCCCTGCCGAGCCGCTCGCCTTCCGACGCCGCAGCTGCTGCCTGTACTACCGCGTGCCGGGCGCGGGCACCTGCGGCGACTGCGTCCTCAACACCAAGGAGAAGACCTCATGACCACCGAGCCGACCGTCGTCGACACCCCCGGCGGCGGTACCCAGCATGTCTGGCCCCTCCCGGTCGACGAGGCCACCCTCCTCGACCTCATCACCACCGTCTTCACCGACCACTGGCAGCACATCCACTTCGGGCCCATCGTCGAAGGCGCCGCCTGGGAGGTCGGCGCCCCGGGCGCCCCCACCGCTATCACCATGAACGACGGCTACATCACCGTCGACTTCGGCGCCTGGCACTTCCACCTGTGCATCGGCGAGCACACTGCCTCCGGCCCCGAACTGGGCCGCATCCGCCGCTGCTCCCGCGCCGAGCTCTACCGCACCATCAGCTCCGACGGCAGCCCCGTCAGCTGGGGAGCCCGCCTGTTCAACGGCCGCGACGAACAGATGATGACCGTCCTGCTGCCCAACCCCTTCCTCACCGACCGCCAGGAACTTCTCGACACCCCCGACTTCACCCGGCTCAACGCGTGGGACGCGTTGCGGGCCCGCTTCCTCTCCCTGCCTGCCGACCCGCTTGACCGCACTGGCAAGGGCTTCAAGCACAGCGGTTGACCGCTGTCCGACGCCCGCGACCCTTTTCATTCCAAGGCGGCCGATGAATGGAGTTCAGACGTCGCCCCGCTGAAACTACGTCACTCGGTACCCGCGCGGTCGTCCTGGACGAGGAGGATCGCGTTCTACTCTGCCGGTGCGCACTTCCGGGCGAGGTTGTCTGCGTGGCTCCTGGAGGTGGCGTCGAGGAGGGCGAGTCGATGCACCGGCGCTGAAAGGCGAGCTGTACGAGGAAGTCGGACTCGGACTCGTCTTCGACGGCCCCCTGCGGCATGCGTGGCAACAAAGGCTCATTGGTTCTGCGTATGCGCGTGACCGTGGCGGCGTACTCAACGACTACTTCCTGGTCCGCACCACCGCGTTCGAACGGTGGGCGCCCTCTCGGACAGCGAGCTCGCGGCTGAGAAGAAGCCGTCCCGGACGTATGGCAAGACTCCACACCATGCACCCATGGAAACAAGTCGAGCCATCCCCCACCCCGACAAGAAACCGCAGGTCAGGCACCCTTTTGCGCAGGCTCCAGAATCGCCACGCACTCCACAAGCGAGGTCATCGGAAAGGGATCGACCTGGACGGGCCACGAAAAAAGCCCAGGTCAGAGGCGGTCTATCCGCCCGTTGTCCCGCGTACGGGAACTCGGAGCGTCAAACGAGCGTCACGCCAAACAATCCCTCCTCGCGCTTCGCGACAGGCCGCCCGCGCCCGAACCGACGACGCGCCAGATGCGAGGGACGAGACGGACTGGCTGGAGTGAACCGAGCAGTGCTTCGTCAGGTCTGGCGTTCATGTCTGGTGTGGAGCACATTGCAGATATGAAGTCTGGGCAGGTGTAGCAGCTTCGCCAAAAGAGAACGACTGCTGACGTCCGGTCGGCTGATCGACGGTTGACGAGGGACGACCGACGACGGTAGCGACGCCCAGGTCCCCAGGTACCGTCACCGGCATGTCGGCGTCCCGTGCTCCTCGTGGGCCGGCCCGGCCACCGCCATGGGATGATCAGTCCCATAGAGGGCACCGGCCTGCGGAGGGCAGTATGAGTGACGGCACCGGGCATCTGTCCAAGCTCGTCTGGTCGGTGGCCGACCTGCTGCGCGGCGACTTCAAGTCATCCGAGTACGGGCGGGTGATCCTGCCGTTCACGGTGCTGCGCCGACTGGACTGCCTGCTGGCCCGGAGCCGGAAGGCGGTGCTCGACGAGGCCGAGCGTACCGACGGCGAGCAGGAGCGTGAGGAGCGCTTGACGGCCGCCTCGGGTTGGCCCTTCTATAACTCCAGCCGGTTCTCCATGGAGAGCGTGCTCAGCGATCCGGAGAACGCCGACCGGTTGCTCCTGGCCCATGTCGACGGGTACTCCCGGAACGTCAGGGAACTGCTGGACGGCTTTGAGTTTGAGCGGACCGTCACCCGCCTGCACCAGGCCCGACTCCTCTACCGCGTCGTCGCGCAGTTCGTCTCCATCGACCTGGGGCAGATGATCACCGACGACCACATGGAGAGCCTCTTCGAGGAGCTCGTCCGGCGGTTCGCGGAGAGCGGCAACGAGGCGAGCGGGGAGCACTACACCCCCCGGGACGTCGCTCACCTGATGGCCAGCTTCCTCGTCTCCGCCGACTCGGACCTCCTGACGTCGCCGCATGCCGTCCGCACCATCCTGGATCCGGCCTGCGGGACGGCCGGCCTGCTGACCGAGGCTGCCTCGTACATCGCGTTGATGAACCCCCAGGCAGACGTCACGCTGTACGGCCAGGAGATCAACCGGGAGTCATGGGCGATCTCCCGTGCCACCATGATGACCAGTGGCCGCCGGGACTCGACGATCGCCTTCGGGAACGTCTTCACCGAGGACGGGCACCAGGGAACCGCTTTCGACTACCTCCTCGCCAATCCGCCGTTCGGCGTCGACTGGAAGAAGAGCGAGTACGCGGTCCGGTCGGAGCACGAACAGCTCGGTCTCGCAGGCCGCTTCGGGGCCGGCCTTCCCCGGATTAACGACGGCTCACTGCTCTTCCTTCAGCACATGCTGGCAAAGATGAAGCCGGTGAACGCCTCGGGCGAGGGCGGCAGCCGAATAGCGGTCATCTTCAACGGCTCCCCGATGTACGTCGGGGGCGCGGGGTCCGGCGAATCGGACATCCGGCGGTGGATCGTGGAGAACGACTGGCTCGAGGCCGTGGTCGCGCTGCCCGACCTCCTCTTCCCCAATACCGGCATCAGCACCTACCTGTGGGTCCTCAGCAACCGCAAGCCGGCACAGCGCAGGAGCCAGGTGCTGCTGCTGAACGCTCAAGACCAGTGGCAGCGGATGCGTCGCTCCATCGGCTCTAAGCGCAAATACATCACGTCGGACCAGATCGCCGAGATCACCGGGCTCTACCTGGACGCCCTGTCCGCCGACCCCGCCCAGCAGCCGGACGACCGGGTCCGCGTGGTCTCCACCCACGAACTGATGTACCAGCGCGTCACGATCGATCAACCGCTGCGGCTCAGGTACGAACTGTCCGAGGAGGTCCTGACTCGGCTCGCCGAATCGCGCGTGATCCAGAAGACCCCTGATCCCGCTGCCCTGGTGGCCGCCCTGCGTCCGCTGGTCGGCTCGACATGGACGAGGGGCCAAGAGGCCGTCACGGCGCTACGCCGGGCGGTCGCCTCGGCCGGCGTGAGCTGGCCGCGCGGGAAGGTCTTCGAGGCGGCGGTCCGCAAGGCCGTCGGCGTACGCGATGGCGACGGAGAGCCACAGCGGATCGGCGAGGCGTACGAGCCGGATCCCGAGCTGCGCGAGTTCGTCCACCTGCCGCTGCAGGTGGATCCGACAGACCACCTCCGACGCGAAGTGCACCCGACCGCTCCGGACGCCTGGATCGACGACAGCAGGACGCGGGTGGGCTGCGAGATCCCATCCGCGCTCTTCTACCGACCGGAACTCGACGGTCAATTCGAACTGCTACGTAACCTGGCCAGGTTGGAGACCACCCGAGTCCACCCGCCGCAAAGCGGCCAGGAGCAGGAGGACGGCGCCGACCGGCCCAAGCACCTGCGCGCACAAGACCTCCACGAGGCGGACTCGGCCGTTGAGCTCCCCGACGCGCCAAAAAATGGGGTACCGCTGACCCTGTGCTCGGGCGGCATGCTCGTCGGACGGCCAGGGAACTGGCGTCTGCTGCCGCAGGGCTTCGGCGAGGCGGCGACCTCGCTCTTCGTGCTGCAGCCGCTCCGCGGCAGCGGCCAGACGCTCTGCGAGTGGTTGAACTCCCGCAAGGACAACGGTCAGTACCCCAGCGCTCGCGATCTGCTGGACACGCACGTCCCTGTCGACCTGGTGACCGACAGCGAGGTGGAAAGCCTCCTGGAGACCGTGCAGGAGGGACGGCGCGCACTGCGGACCACGATGTCGGGAATCCTGCCCAACGTCTTCAGCAGCGGCGAACGTGACGTCCAGGGGGTTCGGAACGAGATCAGGGCCGCCGCCCACGAGGCCGGCCTGATCGGCGAACTCGTACGCCCGCTGGACGACCCGATCTCGCGCGCCGAGTGGAGCTTTCCGCACCACGCCGCCGCGCTATCCCGTCGGTACCGGGTCAGCACGCACCCGGCGGAGCGGAAGGACGGACTGCTCAAGCTGGGCGAGGGCCTGGCCCGGGTGCTGGGCGTGCTGGCGCTCACCGAGCTGGCCGCGTCAAACGGCTTCTCCCGGAACCTGCGCAAGCAGTTCCGGACCGGCGCCACCTTCGGCACCTGGCTCTGGATCCTCGACCGGCTGGAGGTCGAGGGAATCGCGCCCCGCATCCAACAGCTCGCCACCGTGCGCGACCGGGGCAACGCACGCGCCCTACTGGGCCACATCAAGGACTTCAGGAACACCTCACACCACGCGCACGGCGTCCGCGCCAGCCACCAACTGGCGGAAGACGTCGAGCGGCTGGAACCGCACATCGTGCGGGCAATCAGTGCCGTCAGCTGGCTCTCCGGGACCCACTGGGACTGGGTAGAGCGGTGCGAGTACCTCGACGAGGGCTCGTACCGGATAGTCGGGCTCCGGCTGAGGGGCAGCCATCCGAGCTGGGAGCCGTTCGAGCGGTCGAGCACCCAGCCACTTCGGCCCGACCGCATCTACGTGGACAGTGCCCCGTACGGGGCTCCGGTCGATCTCTGGCCGTTCGCTGTCGTCAGCCTGTGCGAGGAGTGTCGGACCCGGGAGCTCTTCCTGCTCAATGAGGCCCGGGACGACCAGCTGACGCTCCGCAGCCTGGAGGAGCATTCGCTGGAGATGACGTACGGCCCGCCCGAGTAGCGGCGGGGGCGAGGCTGAGCGACCTGGCGCGGCTGCGCCGGGTGCGGGACCGGGTCTAGAAGGCTGCTGAAAATCTCGGTTTTGGCCCCGGCTCGGTGGAGTTGGGGCCAGTCTTGTAGGCATGCAGGGGGAATGGGCCGGGGAGATGGTCGGGCCGGATGTGTGGGAGACGTGCCGGGAGTTGATCCCGGCGGGCAGTGTGTTCGCGTTCCTGGCCGAGCACCGGGAGGTGCTGTTCCCGCCGGGGATGTTCGCGGACATGTATCCCTCGTCCAACGGCCGTCCGAGTCTGCCGCCGCAGGTGCTGGCCGCGACGGTGGTGTTGCAGAGTCTGCAGGGGCTGTCGGACTTCGAGACGGTCCA